>DATHTE010000131.1:0-97311 GCA_035463475.1 Vicinamibacterales bacterium | reverse complement strand
AGGATCGCGATCGCGAGCGAAGAGAAGGCGACGAACGAATAGCCGAAGATGTTCTTGCGCGCGCCGGCGGCGATGAGCTCCGACATCACGGCCATGCCCGGGAGGACCATGATGTACACAGCAGGGTGTGAGTAGAACCAGAACAGGTGCTGGAAGAGCACCGGGTCTCCCCCGCGCCGCGGATCGAAGAAACCGAATCCGAACGCGCGATCCACGAAGGCCATCACCAGCGTGATTGCCACGACGGGCGTGCCGAGGACCATGATGAGCGACGTGGCGTAGTGCGACCAGATGAAGAGCGGCAGCCTGAACCACGTCATGCCGGGCGCGCGCATACGGTGGACCGTCACGATGAAGTTGAAGCCGGTCAGGATCGACGAGAACCCCGTGATGAACACGCCGAGCGCGGCCGTCAGCACGTTGCTGTGCGAGGACACGGTGCTGTACGGCGGATAGAACGTCCACCCCGTGTCGACGCCGCCCGTGACCACCGCCGTCAGCGTGAACGCGGCGCCGATGATATAGATGTACCAGCTGAGCAGGTTGATTCTCGGAAACGCGAGGTCCTTCGCGCCAATCATGATCGGCACGAGGAATTTGCCCAGGACGGCCGGAATCGACGGGATCAGGAAGAAGAACACCATGATCACGCCGTGGGTGGTGAACAGCCGGTTGTAGGTGTCCGCCTGGACCACGTCCCCCGCGGGGGTCAACAGCTCGAGCCGCACGCCGAGCGCCAGCAGCCCGCCCATCAGGAAGAAGAAGGTGACCGAGAACAGGTAGAGCAGCGCGATCCGCTTGTGGTCCCTCGTCAGGAGCCACGAGAGGATGCCTTCCTCCGCGTTGATGTAGTTCCGAGGGGGCGCGACGGCGACCGGTTCCATATTCACGTGTTCCTATCTGGTAACGGACGGCGGCGTCCCAGCCGCCTGGCCGGCCGGGGCACCGGGCGCGCCGGCCAGCGAGCGGATGTAGGCGATGAGCTGCAGGATCTGCTCTTCGGTGACCATGCCCTGGAAGGTTGGCATCAGGGGCTGGAAGCCGGCGGCGATCTTCGCCTGCGGGTTCAGGATCGATTCGCGGATGTAGGTCTCGTCGGCGACGACCGTCGAGCCGTCCTGGAGTTGCACGGTGCGGCCGAACAGGCCGTTCAACACCGGCCCGCGCGCCTGGGCGTCGCCGGTGTGGCACGTGTTGCAGGCGAGGTCCGCGAAGAGTTTCTCGCCCGCCTGCGCCGGCGAGGCGTCCGCGCCCGTGCCGCCGGCGAGCCAGGCCTGGAAATCCTCCGGCTCCATCGCGACGATCGAACCGATCATCCCCGAGTGATTGAGGCCGCAGTACTCGGTGCAGAACAGGTGGAAGCGTCCAGCCTTCGTCGCCTGGAACCAGACGTTGGTGGTCTTTCCGGGCACCACGTCCATCTTGGTGCGGAACGCGGGGATGAAGAAGCTGTGGATCACGTCCTCGGAGCCCATGACCAGCTTGACCGGGCGCCCGACGGGAATGTGCAGCTCGTTGATCTCGCGACGGCCGTCGGGGTGCTGCACCTTCCACATCCACTGCTTGCCGACGATCTGGATTTCCATCGCGCCGCGGGGCGCGCGGAACATGTTGAAGTAGACCCCCGCGCCCCAGAAGAACATCACCATCGTGATGCCGAGGGGGATGATCGTCCACAGCAGCTCGAGCGAATGGGATCCTGTGATTCCCGCGCCGACCTCCCCGGCGTGGCGGCGCCGGTACCGGATCGCGAAGAACGCCACGAGCGACGCAATCAGGATCGTGAAGAAGGCGCTGACCGCGACGAGGAAGAAATAGAGCGTATCGACGTCGCCGGCGTGCGTCGAGGCGGCCGCCGGAAAGAAGTTGTTAAACATGCCGTAGTGCGCTCCTGCGCTCCCGGCGCAGCATGACCCCGATGAACGTCCCGAGCGCGACGATCGTCACGATCCCCGCGGCGCGGATCGAGTTCAGCGCGATCACACCGTAGTGCCCCGATAGCGGGTCGTACTGGTAGCAGAGCAGCATGAGCTGGTCGGCGAGGCCGCCGATGCGGTTCGCAGACGCTTCGACCAGCCCGAGCCGCAGGTCGCGGACGCCGTACTCGATTCCGTAGAAATAGCGCGAGACCACGCCGGTCGGCGTCAGCACGACGACCCCGGCGCCGTGCGCCCACTGGTCGCTGCGATCGTCCCACCGGTAGCGGAACCCGACCGCGCGCGTCAGCGCCGCGATCGACTCCTGGCGCCCGGTGAGGAAGTGCCAGCCGCCGGCCGACCCTTCCCGGCCGTACTTCGAGACGTAGGCGAGCTTCTTCGCCGACGAGAGCTTCGGACCTTCGGCCGGATCGAAACTGACCGCCACCACGTCGTAGTCGCGCCCGGCGTTCAGGCTCATGACGCGCAGCGATTGCGTCAGGCCGTTCAGCACCTGGTTGCAGAGCATCGGGCACTCGTAATAGACCAGCGCGAGGATGACCGGGCGCTTGCCGAAGAACTGCCGGAGCGCCACCCCGCGACCGTGCTCGTCCATGAACGTGAGATCGAGCGGTACCTGCGCGTTCAGGCGCTGGTCGATGCCCACCTGCCGGATGATCTGCGGCGGCGGCGGGTCCTGCTGCTGGCGCACCCACTGCGCGGACGCCGGAACCGACGCGAGGAGGAGGAACGCCCAAACGAGAGAGCTTGACTGCATCATCTGCATTGAAGATCGCCGATTGACGTCACTGTCTCCTGCCGGAGCTGCTGTCCATGCGCGACGCGGAGCGCGAAGGCGTTGGCGGCGCCTGCCCCCCGGCGCGGGCCGGCAGCGTGCCGACCACCGCCTGTTTCGCACGCTCGATGTCCTTCAGGAGCGGCGCTTCCTCGTTCCGAAGCTGCCGCAGCGCTGCCGGTTCGTCCCTGAGGAGCTGCGGCCCGGGAGGCGGCGTGCCGGCTGGCGCGGCCAGCGGCGTGACCGCCGGGTCCGCCGCCGCCGCCTGCCGCGCGTACATCCCCATCAGCCCCCACAGCACCAGGTGGACAATCGCGCCGACGACGAACAGCGCCAGGGTGAAGATCACGATGGCGCGCACGTTGACGTCGCTCTCTTCGTGCGCGACGGCGTGATCTTCCGGCTCCGTCACGTGCGCGGGATGGCTCTCGGCCGAGCGGGGCTGCGCCTCCGGCGGCACGTTCGGCCGTTTCGGCTGCAACGGGTGGTCGCGATCAGTGTCCGCCATGGACCGCCATCGCCTCCGCGAAATACGGGTCGTACACGGGCAGCGCCGGGCGCCGCCGCACCTGACCGACGAACACGAACAGCCACAACCCGAACAGGCCGGCGGGTACCACGAGATCCATCCAGTGCAGGGACAGCCCCTCGGCGCCCGGCTTGATCAGCCACAAGAGGTCGAAGAACCGCATCGCGAGCACCACGACGGCCACGTTGCGCAGCAGCCGTGGGTTGCGCTTGATGTCGCGCGACAGGAGCAGCAGGAACGGCGCGGCAAACTGCAGCAGGACGAGCGCCACGGCGAGGTAGCCCCAGACGCCGCGCATCCGCTCGAGGTACCACGGGATCTCCTCCGGCAGGTTGCCCGACCAGATGATCAGGAATTGCGAGAACGAGAAGTACGCCCACAGCATCACGAAGGCGAACATCAGCTTGCCGAGGTCGTGGAAGTGCAGCGGCCGGATCACCCCGGCGAGCGGCGGCAGGTCGTGGACCGTGGCGAGCACGATGATCACGAACGCCAGCGCCGACAGCCCCTGCCCGCCCATGAAGAGGATGCCGAAGATCGTCGAGAACCAGTGCGGATCGAGCGACATGACCCAGTCGATCGAGGCGAACGTGATCGTCATCGCGTAGAGCAGCAGGCCGGCCGCGCTGACGAAGCGGAACTTGCGCTCGGTGCCGATCGGCCGCAGGCCCGCTTCGTCCTGCTCGCGGGACCAGCGGGTGAGGGTCAGCGCGAGCAGGATCCAGACGATGAAATAGAACGCCGCGCGGGCGAAGAAGAACGCGAGGTTGAGGTACGGTGTCTTCGCCTGGAGGATGGCGTCGGCGGCGACCGCGTCGGGACGGGCCCAGAGATACAGCGGCCGCATGCCGAAGATCGCGATCGGCAGGAAGTAGAGCGCGAGGAGCGGGAGCGTGCGCGCGGCGGCCTCCAGCGTGCGGCGCGAGACCATCCCCCAACCGCCACCCGTGAGGTGGTGCAGCATCGCGATCGCGAGCGACCCGAGCGCGATCCCCAGGCAGAACATGAACCCGATGAGATACGACCGGAAGAACTGGTCGGGTGTCGCGCCGAGCAGCACGCCGGCGACGCCGATGACCAGGCCGGCTCCCCCGACGAGCAGCCCCGCGCGCTGCGCTCCGCCCAGCGCGTCGGAGGGCAGCGGCAAGAGGGGCGCCGCGGCGTGCGGGTGTTCCGCCATCAGTGACGCTCCTGCGCCGGCTGCGGCGCTGACGGCGCCTGCGCCCCCGCGGGCGCCGGGCCGAGCTGCTGCAGCGCGCGCACGTAGGCGGCGATCGCCCAGCGGTCCACGACGGGGACCTGCGCGCGGTAATCCGGCATCGCGCCGAAGCCATTGGTCATGACGTCGAACAAGTAGCCCACCGACGCGTCCTTCAGCCGCTGGTCGTGGAGCGACGGAGGCTGGCGGTAGCCGCGCCGGACCACCATGCCGACGCCGGTCCCCGCGCGGTCGTGGCACGGCGCGCAGAACACGTCGTACCGCTCCTGCCCGCGGTCCACCATCTCGCGCGTGACGGCGTACGGGAACTCGGCCGACAGCGCGCCCCCGATCTTGCCTGTCGTGAACAGCTCGTCGTCGTCGAGATGGCCGCGGGCGACCGTGCCCTCGACCAGCGGACGGGCGGACTGCCCGTCGCGGAACATCGCGGCCGCCTCGAGCGGCTCGTACTTCGGCTGGTCGTGCATGTCCTGCCGGCAGGCGGCGGCTGAGACGAAGAGCAGGCAAGCGCCCGCGGCCCGCGCGAGGCGCCGGAGGGAAGCGCCGCGAAGCGGCGCCGCCGAGCGCGAGCGCGTGGGGGTGGGGCCCCACGCGCCCTGAAAAATGGGGCCTCGCGCGGGCCGCAGGCGCTCCCTCCGGCAGCGCATTCGCAGGTCAGTGCGCAAGCTCTGTCACCTCACGCGCGTGCAGCCCGCCGAGAAACTCCTTCGTCTGCACGCGGTCGAACTTCGGGTCGGCCGCCTCGACCAGCAGGAAGAACCGGTCACGGCTCGCGGCGCTGAACCGCGGCGCGTTGAAGACCGGGTGGTACGGCATCGGCAGCCCGTTCAGCACGAGCATCCCGATGACCGCGCTGAACGCGGCCAGCAGGATGGTCGTCTCGAAGGCAACCGGGACGAACGACGGCCATGACGCGTACGGGCGTCCGCCGACGTTCATCGGGTACGCCATGGCCGAGACCCAGTACTCGAGCCCGAGCCCGCCCACCATTCCGCACAGTCCGCCGATCAGGACGAAGAGTGGCAGCCGGCGGTCGCGGAAGCCGATCGCCTCGGAGAGTTCCTCGATCGGAAACGGCGAGAACGCGTCGATGCGCCGGAACCCCGCGTCGCGCGTCTTCGCGGCGGCGGTCACGAGCGCCTGCGGCGACTCGAACTCGGCGAGCAGGCCGTAGATCGGCGGGAGCGCCACGACATCAGCCATGGGCCTCCTCCTTCACCTTCGCCTCCGGCAGCAGCGTGCGCATCTCGAAGATGGAGATCATCGGCAGCACGCGGACGAACAGGAACATCAGCGTGACGAACAGCCCGATCGTTCCGAAGAACGTCGCGAAGTCCCACCGCGTCGGGTAGTACATGTCCCACGACGAGGGCAGGAAGTCGCGGTGCAGGCTCGTGACGATGATCACGAAACGCTCGAGCCACATGCCCACGCCGACGACGAGCGACACGATGAACAGGACGGCCGCGTTGGTCCGCAGCCGTTTGAACCACATGAGCTGCGGGACGAGGCCGTTGCACAGGATCAGCATCCAGTACGACCAGGCGTACGGTCCCGTCATGCGGTTGCGGATCATGTACGTCTCGAACTGGTTCGCGCTGTACCAGGCGAAGAACGCCTCCATCACGTAGCCGTAGACGACGATCAGGCCGGTGACCAGCATGACCTTCGCCATGTTGTCGAGGTGCCGGTCGGTGATGAAGTCGTGCAGCGAGAACATCGACCGCAGCGGGATCGCCAGCGTGAGGACCATCGCGAACCCGGCGTAGATCGCGCCGGCCACGAAGTACGGCGGAAAAATCGTCGCGTGCCAGCCCGGCACAATCCCGACGGCGAAGTCGAAGCTCACGACCGAGTGGACCGACAGGACCAGCGGCGTCGACAGCCCCGCGAGCAGCAGATAGGCCGTCTCGTACCGGTACCAGTGCTGCGCGGATCCGCGCCAGCCCATCGACAGGAAGCCGTAGGCCCTCCTCGCGAACGTGTGCTTCGCGCGATCGCGCAGCGTTGCCAGGTCAGGGATGAGGCCGACGTACCAGAACAGCAGCGACACCGTGCCGTAGGTCGAGACCGCGAACACGTCCCAGATGAGCGGGCTCCGGAACTGCGGCCACACGTTCATGGTGTTCGGGTACGGGAACAGCCAGTAGGCCGCGAGCCATGGGCGGCCGGTGTGGATCAGCGGATACATCGCGGCGCACGCGACGGCGAACAGCGTCATCGCCTCCGCGAAGCGGTTGATCGACGTGCGCCAGCTCTGGCGGAAGAGCAGCAGGATCGCCGAGATGAGCGTGCCCGCGTGGCCGATGCCGATCCACCAGACGAAGTTGATGATGTCGAACGCCCACCCGATCGGCTGGTTGTTCCCCCAGATGGCGATGCCGGTAAACAGCAGCTTCGTGATCGCGCCGAAGAGCGTCAGCGTCAGCAGGAACCCGATCCCGGCGCCGACGAACCACACGACCGGCGTGTGCTTCGTCAGGACGATCGCGGAGATCTTGTCGGTGATCGACCCGAAGCTGTGCCCGGGCTGGATGACCGGGTGAACGCGGTACGTTGAGCCGTCTGCCGCGTCCCCGTGGATGTGATCAGCTTCCGCCAATGAGACCCCTCGCTATCCGTGCGTTTCCTGCGCCGGCGGCTCCCCCGACGGCTCCAGCTCCGGGTTCGGATTGCGGATCGCCGCCAGGTACGTCGTCCGCGGACGCGTGTTCAGCTCCTCGAGCAGGCCGTAGTTGCGCTGCTGCAGCTTGAGCGCGGTGACGCGGCTCTTCGGATCGTTGATGTCGCCGAAGACGATCGCCTGTGACGGGCAGGTCGCCTGGCAGGCCGTCATCACGTCCCCGTCCTGGATTCCGCGGTCTTCCTTCTTCGCCTCGATGCGCGCCTGGTTGATGCGCTGCACGCAGTAGGTGCACTTCTCCATCACGCCGCGGCTGCGCACGGTCACGTCGGGGTTGCGCGCCCCCTGCAGCGAGGGCGTCGTCCAGTCGGAGTAGAGGGTGAAGTTGAAGCGGCGGACTTTGTACGGGCAGTTGTTCGAGCAGTACCTCGTGCCGACACAGCGGTTGTAGACCATGTCGTTGAGGCCTTCCGCGCTGTGCGTCGTCGCGGCGACGGGGCAGACCACCTCGCACGGCGCGGCCTCGCACTGCATGCACGGCAGCGGCTGGTGGTAGACACCGGTCGGCGCGTCCGCTGGACCGTCGTAGTACGTGTCCACGCGGAGCCAGTGCATCTCGCGGCTCACCTGCACCTGTTCCTTGCCGACGATCGGGATGTTGTTCTCCGCCTGGCAGGCCACCACGCACGCGTTGCAGCCGGTGCAGGCGGACAGATCGATCGCCATCCCCCACTTGTGCCCCTTGTACTCGTACTCCGGGTACAGGGTCAGCGTCTTCGGGGGCGTGTGCCGCATGTGCCGGACGATCTCCGGCTCGTGCCGGTACTCCTCCTCGGTCGCGACGCGCACGAGGTCGCGATCCTCCATCAGGAAATGCTTCTGGGTGCTGGCCAGCGGATACCGCTCACCGGTCGTGACGAGTTCTGCGGCGGTCGCGATCCACAGGGCGTCGCTGCCGCGCAGCGGGTAGGCGTCGAACCCCACATTCGAGCCGACGCGACCCGCGACGCGGCGTCCGTACCCGAAATGCACGGTGACCGCGTCGGCGGCGTGGCCGGGCTGCGTCAGGACAGGCATCCGGATGCTGCGGCCGCTGTGGCGGATCTCAATCAGGTCGCCGTCGCTCACGCCGATGCGTCCCGCGGTCGCCGGGCTGATGTACGCGGCGGTGTCCCAGGTCAGCTTCGTAATTGGCTTGGGCATCTCCTGGAGCCAGCCGTTGTTCGCGAAGCGCCCGTCCCACACCGTCGGGTCCGGACGAAACCGGATCTCGATCCCTTGCCGCGGCGCCGGCTTCGCGCCGCCCGGCGCGCCGGTGACGGGCGCGACGACCGGGGCGGCCTGCGTCCCGCGAATGAACCCGTCGTGCAGGGCGGTCCGCCAGAAGCGCTCCGCCGTGTCGAAGCTGCCGCCGTCGGCCGTCTGGATCGTCCACGCTGTCGTGGACTGCCCGCCGTGCGCCGCGGTCCAGTAGTCGCGCACGATCGCGTGCGCGTTGCGATCCGGGCGATCGGTCAGCGTCGCCAGCACCTCCGACGCGGTCTTCCCGCCGTAGAGCGGAGCGATCAGCGGCTGAACGATCGACACGGTGCCATCGAACGCACGCACGTCTCCCCAGGACTCGAGGTAGTGCGCTTCCGGGATGTTCCAGTGACAGAGCTGCGCCGTCTCGTTGGTGTCCGGCCCCAGGTAGACCGCGAGCGGCGCCCGCGCGAGCTTCTCGGCGAACTTCAAGTCCGCCGGCGCGGTGAATACCGGATTGCCGCCGAGGATCAGCACCAGCTGGGCAGCGCCACCTTCCAGATCGGCGACCAGCTCGCGCAGCGAGTCCAGGTGGTTGACCGGCCGCGGCTCCACCGGTTCGGTGTAGGTCACGGTGGTGCCGCCCGCGCCGACCGCCGCGTTCATCGCGTGCGCGAGCACGTGCACCGCCGGCGTTTGCTCGTCGCCCGGGACCACGAGCGCGCGTCCCTGGTGAGCGCGCAGGTCCTTGGCAATCGCCTGCACCCACTTGCCCGCATCGCGAGGCAGTCCGGCGAGGTCCACGCTGCCGCCGCCGACGCCCAGCGCCGAGCCGAGCGCGCGCGCGAACGTTTCGACCTCGGACGGCTTGAGCGCGAGGCGATGGTCCGCCTTCGAGCCGGTGGGCGTCAGGCCGCTCTCGATCGAGTACAGCCGGTTGAGCGGTCCCGACTCCACGCGGCGGCGGCTCGAGAAGTCGTGCGCGTAGCGCACGCTGGCCGGTTCGCAGCCGAGGAAATCGGCGTCGAGCACGACGATGACGTCCGCCTTGTCGAAGTGATAGATCGCGTCGAGGTCGCGGCCGAATGCCTGCCGCAGGCCCGCGCGCGCCCCGGTGCGGGCGGCAGGCTCCCATTGATGCCACTTCGCCTGCGGCAGCGCCTTCAGGATCCCGTCGAGGAGATCCGCCATGCTCGGCGACGTGACCGTCTCGGTGAGGATCCGCACCCCCGAGCCTGCCTGAGCCCGCTGCAGCGTCAACGTCCTGCGCAGCGCGGTGATGAAGGCGCCCCACGTCTCCACCTCGCCTCGGTACGTGACGGTCTTCATGCGGTCGGGGTCGTAGAGCGACAGCACCGAGGCCTGCGCCCACAGGCTCGTCGCGCCGAGGCTCGCCGGGTGATCCGGGTTTCCCTCGATCTTCGTCGGCCGTCCCTCGTGGTTTTCCGCAAGGACCGGGACGGCGTATCCGCCGAAGGGCATTGCCGTCGCGTAGAACAGCGGTTTGCCCGGCACCAGCTCCTCGGGCTGCCGCACGTAGGGGACGATCGTCTCGACGGGCTGCTTGGTGCACGCGCCAACGCCGGCGAGGGCCAGCGACGCGCTCATCAGCTTCAGGAACTGCCGCCGGCCGACCGGATCGGTGAACGTCGAGGCGTTCTCCGGGAACTCACGGTGCAGCAGTTCCTGGAACTCCCGCGTGTCCGCCAGCTCGTCGAGGCTCCGCCAGTGCTTACGGGTGGGCGCGAAATCCATAGACGTCAGCGGTGGCACGTCGAGCACGAGATGAGCTGCTCGACGGGAGCGATCTTGTGCTCCTTGCGGAGACGCGCCCCGAGCTCGAGCTGGTTAGCGGGGGGCTGATAGTTCATGTTAAAGACCTGGTCGCGGGGACGCAGGAACCGCTCCGGAGCGGTGTGGCAGTCCAGGCACCACTGCATCGTCAGGGGGGAGTCCTGGTACATGAGCGGCATTCGGTCCACCGGCCCGTGGCACGTCGCGCACCCCACACCCTTGTTCACGTGGATGGAGTGGTTGAAGTACACGAAGTCCGGGAGGTCGTTGACGCGGGTCCACGTAAGCGGCTGGCCGTCGCGAAAGCTGGCGCGAACCGGCTCGAGGATCGGCGCCTGGCTCCAGATCTGCGAGTGGCAGTTCATGCACGTCTTGGTTGGCGGGATGCCGGCGAACGCGGCGTCCTCCACCGAGGTATGGCAGTAGCGGCAGTCGATGCCCATGCCGCCGACGTGGTGCGCGTGGGAGAACTGGATTGGCTGTTTGAGCATTTCCCCCTGTCCGGTGACGTAACCGGTGCGCGCCACCGCCATGACAAGCGTGAGACCGAGCGCGATCAGGAGGAAGAGAGCGATCAGACTGAAGCGGGAGAGCCAGTTGGCGCTGCGAGGGAAGGTCTGACTCATCGTGGTGTCGATCAGGGGAACGCGGCTTCCCCAGCCGATCCGGTCAATAATGTGAAAAATTTCACAAGACGTCAACCGGACGCGCCCCGCGAGGAGCCCGAGTACTTTATTTGAAAAGGACTTACCGCCCAAGCCCAGCAACAGAACCATGTAGAATCGGCGGCTGAATTCATGCAAGCCATCGAAATCCGCGGCGTGACGAAGCGGTTCAACGGCGTCACCGCCGTCGACGACGTGTCGCTCGACGTCCCGCGCGGATCCATTTACGGCTTCATCGGCCCGAACGGGTCCGGCAAGACGACGACGCTGCGAATGATCCTCAGCATCCTGCTGCCGGACCGCGGCGAGATCACGGTGCTGGGGAGCCGCGACGCGCGGATGGCACGCGACAGGGTCGGCTACCTGCCGGAAGAGCGCGGTCTTTACAAGAAGATGACCGTCGTCCGGCTCCTGCGGTACTTCGGCGGGCTGAAGGGGGCGCCGAAGGCGCGCGTGGACGCGACGGCGAGAGACTGGCTCAAGCGCCTCGACCTGGCGCACTGCGCCGACAGGAAGATCGAGACGCTCTCGAAGGGCATGGCGCAGAAGGTCCAGTTCATCGCGGCGGTCGTGGCGACGCCGGAGCTGCTGATCCTCGACGAGCCATTCTCCGGGCTCGACCCGATCAACGCCGAAGTGCTGAAGGACGCGGTGCTGGAGATGAAGCGCCGCGGCGCGACGGTCGTCTTCAGCACGCACGACATGGCCACGGCCGAGAAGATGTGCGACCGGATCTTCATGATCTTCAAGGGCCGGAAGGTGCTCGACGGCACGCTGCACGACATCCAGGCGGAGTACGGGGCCGACACGGTGCGGTTGCGGGTGGATGGCGGGGCGGCGGCGCTGGCGCCCTTCTCGGGCCGCGAGATCGAATCGCTCAACGACTACGGCCAGATGCAGGAGGTGCGCCTCCGCGGGGACGCGCAGATGTTCCTGCAGGCGCTCGCGGCGCACGTGCGGGTGCATCACTTCGAGGTGGCGCGGCCGTCCCTGCACGACATCTTCGTGCGCATCGCGCGTCCCGCGGAGCAGGATGCGGCCCCCGCCGCCGACGCCGGTCCCGGCAGAGCCCCGGAGGCCGCGCATGTCTAGGATCCTGCTCGTCGCCTCCACGGAGTTCCTTGCCCTCGTCCGGACGAAGGCGTTCCTGTTCGGCGTGCTCCTGATGCCTGTGTTCATGCTGGGCGCGATCATCTTCCAGCGGGCGACGGAGCGGCGGCTCGATACGACGACGCGCACCTTCGCGGTCGTCGATCACACTTCTGGTGTCCTTCCGGTCCTTGTGGCGGCCACCGAACAGTGGAACGCCCAGGCCGCGGGGGAAGACGGCGTGCAGCGCGCGCCGAAGTTCGTGGCCGAGCGGATCGACCCCGCAGGGCAGCCGATCGACGCCGTGCGCCTGCGCCTCTCGGAGCGCGTGCGAAAAGGGGAGCTGTTCGCGTTCGTGGAGATTCCCCGCGAGGTGCTCGATCCCGACCGCGTCCCGCCTCCCCGCGTCCAGTATCACAGCGATCATCCCTCCTACGAGACGCTCCCGCGCTTCCTCGACGCCGCGATCGGCCGCGCCGTGCTCGCGATCCGTTTTCGCGCTGCCGCGCTCGATCCGAAAGCGATCGACCGGTTGACGCGCGCCCCGAGGCTCGACAACCTCGGGCTCTTCGAGCGAGACGAGGCGGGGCGTCTGAAGGAAGCCGTGCAGATCGATCGACTCCGCGCGATCGCAGTGCCCGGGATGTTCATGGCGCTGATGTTCCTCGTCGTGATGTCCAGCTCCCCCCAGCTGGTGAACAGCGTCATGGAAGAGAAGATGTCGCGGATCAGCGAGGTGATCATCTCGTCGATCACGCCGTTCCAACTGATGATGGGGAAGCTGCTCGGCAGCGCCGCGGTGTCGATGCTGCTCGCGGGCGTGTACCTGCTCGGCGCGTACCGTGTGGCGGCCTACTACGGCTACGCCGACGCGGTGACGCCGGGCATGATCGCCTGGTTCCTGATCTACGTCGTGTGCGCGGTGCTGCTGTTCGGGTCGTTGTTCGTGTCGATCGGCGCGGCGTGCAGCGACATCAAGGACGCGCAGAGCATGATGACGCCGTCCATGCTGCTGGTCATGCTGCCGGTGTTCACGTGGACCGCGGTCCTGCGCGCGCCGGACAGCCCGCTCGCGATCGGCCTGTCGCTGTTTCCGCCGTCAACGCCGTTTCTCATGATCCTGCGGATGGCCCTCCGCCCCGAGCCGCCGCTCTGGCAGGTCCTGCTCTCGATCACGCTCGTGCTCCTGACGGTGCTCGCGGCGGTCTGGGCGGCCGGCAAGATCTTTCGCACCGGGATTCTCATGCACGGCAAGTCGGCGAGCGTGCGCGAGATGCTCCGGTGGGTGCGCGCGAGCTAGGGGCGCTGGGGGGCTGGGCGCCAGGGGGCTGGGCGCTGAGACCGGCGCCCGGCGTTGAAGGTGTGCGTGGGGTGGAGGTGCGCGTGGGACAGATCACCCGTCGAACGGCGATTGCATGCCTCGTGTTCGCGAGCGCCTGGATGGCCGCGCCAGCCGCCGGCGCCGGCCAGGGCGCGCCCGCGAAGCCGCGCGCCCGGGACCTCGGCATATCGGCGCTGATCGGCGGGGCAGCGGGTCCTCTCGACGCGATTACGGACGTTCGCGGCGTCGAGGTGGGACACACGACACTCGTCGAGGGAGACGGACCGCTCGTTGTCGGCAAAGGTCCTGTCCGGACCGGCGTGACCGTCCTGCATCCGCGCGGGAAATCGAACCCGGACCCCGTCTTCGGCGCGTGGTTCACGCTCAACGGCAACGGCGAGATGACCGGCACCACGTGGCTCGAAGAAAGCGGCGTCCTCGAGGGCCCCGTCGCGATCACCAACACCCACAGCGTCGGCGTGGTGCGTGACGCGATCCTGCAGTGGCAGGTCTCGCGCCCAGGGCTCCAGCCGTGGGGGCTCCCCCTCGTAGGCGAGACATACGACGGCTCGCTCAACGACATCAACGGCTTCCACGTGAAGCCCGAGCACGTGCTGGCGGCGCTCGACGGCGCCGCCGCCGGGCGTGTGCCGGAGGGGAACGTGGGCGGCGGCACCGGCATGCGCTGCCTGGGTTTCAAGGGGGGCATCGGCACCGCCTCGCGCGTCGTCGGCTCGGAGGCCGGCGCTTACACCGTGGGGGTGCTGGTGCAATGCAACTTCGGGCTCCGGCAGAACCTGCGCGTGGCGGGCGTGCCGGTCGGGGAGGAGATCGGAGACGTAAGCGCGTGCGTCGCGCTGGACGATCCGGATGTGCTGCCCCGGCTCCCGCGGTGCCGCCAACCGCGGCCCGGGGGCGACGCCGCGACGACTGACTCCGGGTCGATCATCGCCATCGTCGCCACCGACGCGCCCCTGCTGCCGCACCAGTTGAAGCGCCTTGCCACGCGCGTGGCGCTCGGCGTCGGCCGCGCCGGAGGCTTCGGCGCCAACAGCTCAGGCGACATCTTCCTGGCCTTCTCGACCGCGAACCCGAAGGCGAGCGTCGCCGAGGGGGTGCCTCGCGTCGAGATGCTCCCGAACGCCCGGATCGATCCTCTCTTCTACGCCGCCGTCCAGGCGACCGAGGAGGCCATCCTCAACGCCATGCTCGCCGCTGACACGATGACCGGGGCGAACGGTCTGCGCGTGCCCGCTCTGCCGCACGATCGGCTGCTCGCCGCGCTGCGGAAGCACGGACGGCTGCCGGCGCCGCGATGACGATCAACGCAACCTGACAGGCATCAGCAATACGGTCCCTCGCACGCCGGCGGCTCCCCTCCCGTGGACGGGCTCACGCTTCCGATCATCGAGGGGTGAATCGTGCAGTGATAGTTCGTGCCGCGGCCCGGCATCTCGATCTCGCGGCTGGCCGCGCCGGGTGCGATGTCGCCCGTGTCGATGCTGCCGTCGTTCAGGATCACGCGGTGCACGATCGAATCGTTGTTCCTGAAGACCACCCTCTGGCCGCCAACCGATGCTGGATTAGGGTTGAACGACTGGGCGCCGTTGTCGCGCACGATGCTGATCGTGATCGCGTTCGAACCAGGTGATGGGGACGGGTTCGTCGGCGTGGAACCTCCCCCGCCGCACGCGAACCCTGCAAGGGCTGCAACGACGACCGAGACCTTCAACAACAGATAACGCATCTCCAACCGTCCTTTCACCGGCGGGCCTTCCGTCAGCAAAAGGAATACCGCCCGAAACAGGCGCAATCGGGGGCCAGGTCTTCGAGGAGGGCTTACGCGGAGTGTAAGTGGTTACGAGGAACGCGCACCGCAGAGGCAGCCCGGGAACGGGCCAGGACTCTGATCAAGCGGCCGGCCGCGGTCATGCCGCCGTCAGCGGCGCCGACCAGATCTCCAACTCGCCGTGACGGAATGCGTGCTGGAACGCGGCGACCACGCGGGGATCGAACTCCGTCTCCGCGCCGCGCACGATGACGTCGCGCGCGTCGAAGGGAGACATCGCCTTCCGATACGGCCGGTCGCTCGTGAGGGAGTCGTAGACGTCGGCCACGGCGATGATCCGCGACTCGAGCGGGATCTCGTCGCCGCGCGTGGGGTGATAGCCGCTGCCGTCGAACCGGTCGTGATGGGCGAGGATGATTGGGATGACGCGCCGGAGGGATCCGCCGACCGTTTCGAGCAGCTGCACCCCCTTGGACACGTGCTGCTGGATTTGTTGGTACTCGTCGCTCGTGAGCCGCGCAGCCTTGTAGAGGAGCTCACGGCTGATGTCCAGCTTTCCGATGTCGTGCAGGAGCGCCGCCGCGCGCACGTCTTCGATCCGCTCCGTGTCCAGGTTCATCGCGCCGGCGATGCGCACCGCGTACACCGACACGCGATGGCAGTGGTTCTCGGTGTAGGCGTCCTTCGAGATGAAGTGACGCAGGATCATCAGCACCCCATGATAGGTATCGCGCAGTTCCCGCACCTGCGCGGACTTGTGTTCGTACAACGTCCCCATCAGGTACGCCGTCACGATGAGCGTGCCTCCCCAGGCGGTCAGTTCCACCCAGCGCTGGAGCGGGTCCTCGTACACGAGCGACAGCGAAGCCGAGGAGAACATCCCCAGCAGCACGACCAGGAGCACGCTCGCCAGCGCCGTCAGCGTGGCGTGGCGCCGGCCGTACACGTAGGCGGAGATTACAGTCGGCAGCGCATAGAAGCCGAGGATCATGCGCTGGGACGAGACGGTGTAGTTGAGGAGGAGACCTATCGCGAACAAGGAGAGGACGACCCAGAGTTCCTTGTTCACTTCCTCGAGACGGCCAAAAGTGGGGGGTTTCACGGCGCCTGCTCAACGGCAAGAGACGTTCCGCCACACGCGTGGTCCCCGCGCCGAGCCCGCAACCCGCTGGCACGGCTGGCTTTGCGACCAGGCCCAACCCGTCACCAGCCCCAACGCTCCGCGTGCAATCGTGTGCCACGTTGGGACACCAGACTTCGAAACCGATCTGCACCCGCCTGCCCGCCCGCCTGACTGCCCGGCTGCTTGATTGCCTGACTGCCCGACGGCCCGACTGCCCGGCTGTCCGACTCCTCGACTGCCCGACCGCCTGGCTGCCCGACGGCCCCG
Source organism: Vicinamibacterales bacterium (assembly GCA_035463475.1). GTDB lineage: Bacteria > Acidobacteriota > Vicinamibacteria > Vicinamibacterales > 2-12-FULL-66-21 > JACPDI01. The sequence goes on along the minus strand of DATHTE010000131.1, from coordinate 80,938 downwards.
ACTGCCGTCGGGGATAAAATCGCGGGATGCCGCGGAATCAGCCACGCGCGTCCTTTACGTCGCCGCGCTTCGCGCAGCCCGCGACGTTCATGCGGCTGCCGCACGTGACGTCGCCGGAGGGGCTCGACGTCGCCATCGTCGGCGTGCCGTTTGACGGCGGCACGTCATACCGCTCCGGCACGCGGCTCGGGCCACGAGAAATCCGCAGCCAGTCCTCGCTCATCCGCACCTACAGCTACTTCCAGAAGGTGTCGCCGTTCGACGTCCTGAACGTCGCCGACGTCGGAGACGTGGACGCGCCCCCCGTGGGGATCGAGAAGGCGTACGAAGCCATCGAGCGTGACGTCGGCCAGCTGGTGGACGCAGGCGCAATCCCGATCGCGGTGGGCGGCGACCATTCAATCTCGCTGCCGCTGCTGCGCGCGTCCGCGCGGAAGCACGGGCCCGTCAACGTCGTGCAGTTCGATGCGCACATCGACACGTGGGGCGATTACTTCGGCGGGCGATACTTCCATGGCAGCCCGTTCAGGCGCGCGATTGAAGAGCGGCTCATCGAGCCCGGCCGCTTCTTGCAGGTGGGCATCCGCGGGCCCATGTACGGCGAGGAGGACTTCGAGTTCCACCGTGAGCACGGCATCACGATCGTCGACATCGAGCAGGTGAAGTCCTCGAGCGGGATCGACCGGACGATCGGCGAGATGCGCCGGGTGCTCACCGGCCCCACCTACATCACCTTCGACATCGACAGCATCGATCCGGCGTTCGCGCCCGGCACGGGCACGCCCGAGGTCGGCGGCCTCTCGAGCCACGAAGCGCAGCGGCTCATTCGCGGCCTCGCGGGGCTCGACATCATCGGCTGCGACATCGTCGAGGTGGCGCCCAGCTTCGACGGCCCGGGGCACATCACGTCGCTGCTCGCGGCGAACCTGATCTTCGAGATGCTGTGCGCGATCGCCCGGAAGCGGAACGCCTGACGTGGACACGTTCTCGCATGCCGCGTGGGGCTACGCGGTCCTGCGCGGCGCCCGCAAGGGGACTCGGGCCGGCGACAGCCAGCGGCGCATCCGATGGTGGGGGGCCGCGCTCGCCGGCGCCGCGCCGGATCTCCTGTTTGCGATCCCGCTCGCCGTCCAGCGGATGCTCGGTCTGGGCACCCCTCCTCCCGCTGTTTCGCCGGGACCCGACATCTGGCGCGCCGACGGACCGCCGATGCCGCAATACCTGCTCGAGGCGTACGACCGCTACTACGTCAAGTCGCACAGCCTCGTCCTGCTGGCGTGCGCGTGCGCGATCCTCTGGGCTTCAGGGCGGCGGCGGTGGCTCTGGCTCGCGGTGCCGTACGCGCTGCACATCGCGCTCGATGTGCCGACGCACGAGCGCTTCCAGACGCAGCCATTCTGGCCGCTGTGGTCGTGGCGCATGCAGGGTCTCGCGTGGGGCGATCCGCGCATCTTCTTTCCCAATCTCGCCGTGCTGACCGGCGTCTACCTGTGGCTATGGAAGACGCGGCGCATATGAGAGCGGCCCGGGCCGTCCGGTTCGCGCTCCTCCTGGCGTTCGCGCCGGTCTCCGCCTTGGCGCAGGAGGTCAGCTACAGGGTGAGCTTCCCGCAACCCGAGCACCGGTGGCTGCAGGTGGAGGCAACGTTCACGGGAGTGCGGCCGCCGCTGGAACTGAGGATGAGCCGCGCGTCGCCCGGACGCTACGCCCTTCACGAGTTCGCAAAGAACGTCTACGACGTGCGCGCGGTCGATCGATCTGGCGCGGAGATTCCGCTCGCGCGTCCCGACCCGTACGGCTGGACCGCGATGGCATTCGATGGGCCGCTCCGCGTGACATACAAGGTGTTCGGAAACCACGTCGATGGAACCTACCTGGCCGTGGACGGCACGCACGCCCACATGAACATGCCCGCGGTGTTCATGTGGGCGCGAGGCGCGACTGGCCGGCCCGTCCACGTGACGTTCGTGCCGCCGCCGGCCTCCTCGTGGAGAGTGGCCACGCAACTGTTCCCGACCTCAGATCCCTGGACGTTCACGGCGCCGAACCTCCAGTACTTCATGGACAGCCCGACCGAGATGGCTGCGTTTTGGGAGCACACCTTCACGGTGCCGCAGCCTGCGGCCCCGGGGAGCGCCTCCTTCCGCATCGCGCTGCACCACGAGGCGGGAGATGCCGGCGCGAGGATGTTCGCGGCCGGCGTCGAGCGGATCGCCGCCGAGCACGCGGCCGTGTTCGGGGAGTTCCCCGCGTTCGAGCCCGGCCACTACACGTTTCTCGCGGACTATCTCGCGCACGCGCGCGGTGATGGAATGGAGCACCGCAACAGCACCGTGCTGACAGGACGATCCGATCTGTCGCAGGAAAGCGGTCGCATCGGGGCCCTCGCGACCGTCGCGCACGAGCTGTTCCACGCGTGGAACGTCGAGCGGATCCGGCCGGCGTCCCTGGAGCCGTTCGATTTCGAGCGCGCGAACATGTCGAGCGAGCTGTGGATCGGCGAAGGGTTCACCAGCTACTACGAAGCGCTCGTGATGCAGCGCGCCGGGCTCGCCTCGCTCGACCAGACGCTGGCCGCGCTCGGCGGCGCGATCGATCTGGTCGTCAACGCCGCCGGCCGGCACACGCAGAGCGTCGTCGAGATGAGCCGGATGGCGCCCTTCGTCGACGCGGCCTCCTTCGTTGATGAGAACAACTTCCACATCACGTTCGTCTCGTACTACACGTGGGGCGCGGCGCTCGCGCTCGGGCTCGATCTGTCACTGCGGGATCTGAGCGGCGGCCGCGTGACGCTCGACGACTTCATGCGCGCGATGTGGCGGGAGCACGGCAGGCCGGGCGGCCCGTCGCCCGGCCTCGTTGCCCGACCGTACTCCCTCGACGACGCGCGCGATCGCCTGGCCGAAATCAGCGGAGATCGAGCATTCGCGGACGCCTTCTTCGCGCGCTACGTCTACGGGCACGAGGTACCCGACTACGCGCGCCTGCTGGAGCGGGCGGGCCTGGTGCTGCGCCCCAGGCATCCCGGCCGCGCGTGGCTCGGAGAGCTCGCGCTCGAGTGGCACGCCGATGGGGCGCGGGTCTCGCAGCTGGTCGATCCCGGCGCGCCCGCATACGCCGCCGGCATCGAACGGGATGACGTGATCACCTCGGTGGGTCGCCGTCACGTCGCGGCGCCGGCGGACCTGGAGGCGGAGCTTCGAGTGCGGAAGCCCGGCGACACGGTCGCGGTTCAGTTCCTCAGGCGAGGCGCGACAGTCACCGCCGACGTGCGGCTCGCCGAGGACCCCTCGCTGGAGCTCGTGACGATGGAATCGACGGGCGCGCGGCTGAGCGCCGCACAGGAGCGGGTCCGCTCGTCGTGGCTGAGCGCGAAGGCCGCGAATGCTGTCATGGGTGCATCATCGGCGGTCTGCCGGGCGTCATACCGAGAGCGGATCGAAGCTCCCCTCGCGCTCGTGCCGGGCGTTTGCCCTGAGCGGCAAACACAGCGGTAGGGCGCCCCACAATCTATAATTGGAGGTTCCGCAGCCACGCATGTTCGGAACCATGGTCCAGCACTACCGTGTGACATCGCGTCTCGGGGGAGGCGGCATGGGCGAGGTGTACCTCGCGGAGGACGTCCGCCTCGGCCGCAAGGTGGCGCTGAAGTTCCTGTCGCCGGCGCTGCAGGGGGATCCTGAGAGCCGCCAACGGCTGTTGAACGAGGCGCGCGCGGTCTCCGCCCTGCGGTCACCGTACATCGCGGTGACGTACGACATCGGCGAGCACGAGGGGCGCACCTTCATCGCGATGGAGTACGTCGAGGGGGAGGTGCTGGCGGACATCGTGCGCAGCGGGCCGCTGCCGGTGGACCAGGCGATGCGCATCGGCATGCAGGTGGCCGAAGCGCTGGACGAGGCGCACGCGCACGGCATCGTGCACCGCGATATCAAGCCCTCGAACCTGATACTCACCTCGCGTGGGCTCGTGAAGGTTCTGGATTTCGGTCTCGCGCGCGTCGCCGAGCGCGCCGCGGACCGGACGTTTGCCCGCCTGACGATGCCCGGTATCGTGCTCGGCACCGTGAGCTACATGGCGCCGGAGCAGGCGGCGGGGCAGCTCGTGGACAGCCGCGCCGATCTGTTCTCGCTCGGTGTGGTGATGTACGAGCTGCTGACCGGCGGGCTGCCGTTCGCCGGCGTCACGCCCGGCGAGATCATGGACCAGGTGCTGCACGCGGCGCCCGACCGTCCGTCCGCGCGGCGCGCGGAGGTGTCGCCGGTCATCGACGCGCTCGTCCTGCGGGCGCTCGAGAAAGACGCGTCGCGGCGCTTCCAGAGCGCCACGGACCTCCGCGACGCGATCGGCGCGGCGCTGGCGGATCCCGCGGCCGCGCTGACGGCGCGACGCGCCGCCCGTTCGCGCGCGGGGCGCCTGACGGTCGACGAGTGCTGCTCGATCGCGGTCATGACCTTCGCGAACATCACGCGCGAGCCGTCCGACGACTGGATCGGCTCCGGCATCGCCGAGACCGTCACGGCGGACCTGAAGAACGTCCACGGGATCAACGTGATCTCCCGCGCGCGCATCTACGACGCAATCAAGCACCTCAGCGGCGCGGAGAACGGCCGGATCGACGACAACGTGGCCGTGGACGTCGGCCGGCGCCTGGGCGCGACCTGGATCATCACCGGCGCCTACCAGCGGTTCGGTCCGGCGTTGCGGATCACGGCGCAGTTCGTGAACGCGAGCACCGGCGCGCTCGAGCGGACGATCAAGCTCGATGGCGCGGTCGATCAGATCTTCGAGCTGCAGGATCGCATCGTCTTCGAGTTGCTGAAGGGGATCAACCTGCAGCCCGCGTCCGGCGAGATCGAGGGGATCGAGCAGGCCGAGACGCAGTCGGTCGAGGCCTACGAGGCGTACTCGCGCGGGCTGATGAACCTGCGGCTCGCATCGCGGGAGTCGGTGGACCGCGCGATCGCGCTGTTCGAGCGCGCGACGACGCTGGACCCCGGTTACGCGCAGGCGTGGGCCGCGCTCGGCGGCGCGTACGGGTCGAAAGGGGAGTTCATGACGCTCCCCGAGCTCATCGACCGCGCCATCGAATTCGAGCGCCGGGCGCTGGCGCTCGACCCTGAGAACGCGCGCGCGCACGCGTGGCTCGGCAGCGCGTACCTCATCCAGGGGCGGATCGACGAGGCGGTCGCGTCCATCCGGCAGGCGCTGAGCCTCGAGCCCGACAACCCGTCGGCGCGGTCGTCGCTCGCGCGCGCGCTCTGGCTGGGCAAAGGGCAGATCGACGAAGCGATCGCGGAGTTCCAGCAGGTTGTCGCCGCCAACCCGGAAGCGGGCTACGCGTACCTCCAACTCGCACTGCTGTTGCTGCTGCGCGGGCGCCACGACGAGGCGGAGCGTGCCGCGCGGAGCGCCGTCGATCTGCAGGAACGCTACATCTCGGGCAACGAAGGGATGCAGGTGATCGGCGCGCACGCGCGCCTCGGATACGTTTACTACCTGCAGGGCCGCTACGACGAGGCGATCGCCGAGTACGGCCGCGAGCTGGCCTTCATCGGCGCCGGCGACCACCTGCTGCGCGAGCGCTCGACGATCGAGGTCAATCAGAAGCTCGGCGCCGCCTGGCTCAGGAAAGGGGACACCGAGTCGGCGGAGCGGTACTTCACGCTCGCCACGAAAGCGTTCGAGCGGCGCGTGGCGAAAGGGGCCGACGACCCGCACACGCGCTACTACATGGCGGCGCTCGAGGCCCTGCGGGGCGATCGCGGGGGCGCGCTGAAGCACCTCGAGCAGTCGTTCGCTTCGCTCGCCCCGATCAACGCCGTCCGGGTCCGCGTCGATCCGGACCTGGACGGGCTTCGATCCGAGCCGCGGTTCATCAGCCTGCTCGCATGAGCACTTACGACGTGGTGATCGTCGGCGGCGGCCCCGCCGGTCTGAGCGCCGCGCTGATGCTCGGCCGCTGCCGGCGCCGGGTGCTGGTGTGCGACGCGGGAGAGCCGCGGAACGGCGCCTCGAGGCACCTGCACGGCTATCTGACTCGCGACGGCGTCGATCCCTGGGAGTTTCGGCGGATCGGCCGCGAGGACCTGCGGCAGTACGGCACCGTCGAAGTGCGTGACGTGCGCGTGGTGGACGCGTGGTGCGAAGCCTCGCGGTTTCACACGGTGCTCGAAACCGGCGAGCGGGTGCAGTCGCGCAAGCTGCTCATCGCCACGGGCGTGAACGATTGCATCCCCGACATTCCCGGGCTGCGGGAACTCTACGGGCGCAGCGTGTTTCACTGCCCGTACTGCGACGGGTGGGAGGTGTCGGACACGCCCATCGCGATCTACGGCCCCGGAGAGAAAGGGGCGGGGCTCGCCCTCGAGTTGACCGCGTGGAGCCGCGATCTGGTGTTGCTCACCGACGGCCCCTCTGGCCTCGACGCCATCGATGCCGACCGCCTGCAGCGCAACGGCATCGTCGTGCGCGAGGAGAGGGTTGCCCGGCTCGAAGGGCGCCACGGCGTGCTCGACCTCATCGTCTTCGAGAACGGCGACTCGGTGCAGCGGCGTGCGATGTTCTTCACGACGGGACAGCTGCAGCAGTCGAACCTGGCGATGAAGCTCGGCTGCGAGCTGAACGAGAAGGGGACTGTCAGCACGGGCAAGCACGAGTCCACGCACCTGCCGGGCCTCTACGTGGCGGGGGACGCGTCGCGGGCCATCCAGTGGGTGGTCGTCGCCGCGGCGGAGGGGGCCGAGGCGGCCTTCTCGATCAACCAGGCGCTCGTCAAAGAAGACCTGCAATGACCCTGCTGCTGCTCGCGTGCGCGTGCGCGGGGGCCGCGGCGCAGGAGGCGAAGCCGCTGACGTTTCCGGCGACGACGGCGACCTCGATCGCGATCGAGATCGGCGCGGGAGAGGTCGAGATCGTCGGAACCGATACGACCGTCGTGGAAATTCGAGCGCGCGGCGCGGTTGCGGCCGCGGAGGGGGATCGCCTCGTCGTCCGCTCGGCGGATGCCGCCGGTCCTCCGGACAGGCAGTCCCCCGCGCGCGTCGATCTCCGGGTGCCGGCCGGTGTCACGATTGCCTCCATTCACATCATTGACGGCCGGCTGACGCTGCGAGGACTTCGCGGGCAGGTCGCGGCGGACGTGCGGCAGGGGACGATTCGCGCCGAGGACGTCGGGGGCGTGCTGCGGCTGGAGACCGGCTTCGGCGACGTGGTCGTCGAAGGGGCCCACGCGACGGCGGGCGGGTTGCTTCGCCTGCGCGCGTTCAACGGCGACGCGCGGCTGACGCTTGCGTCTCAGCCGCGGAACGCGCGCGTGCTTGCCCTCACCTTCAACGGCACGATCGCTTCGGATCTGCCGCTGACCCGCCGCGAGTCGTTCGGACCGAAGTTCGCCGAGGCCACGTTCGGCAACGGAGACCCTGTCATCTCGATCGACTCAGTGACCGGGAACATCTCGATCAGCGTCGCTGCTTCGCCGCGGCGATGAGCTTCCCGAACCGCGGGTCCGAGGGATCGAGACGTCGTCCCTGTTCCCATTCCTCGATCGCGGCGTCGTAGCGCCCCTGCCGCGCCAACAGGATGCCGAGCAACACCTGGTTGGGCGCGCTGTCCCGGAAGGTCCGCAGGCTTCGTTCGTACTCCTGCTGCGCCTCCTGGAACGCGGTCTGCGCCGGGCCATCGAGCGCCGTCACGCCAAGATCGAGCAACCCCGACGCGGCGAGCACGCGGACGACGCGCGCCTGGTCGCGCAAGCGTGCGGAGAAGACCGGCGCCGCGCGCCTGTCGCCGATCTGCGTCAGCGCGCGCACGGCCTGCGCGCGGACGATGGGCTCGGGGTCGGTGGTCGCCTGCGCGAGCGCGTTGAGTGCGGCGAGCCCCACACCGCCGGCGGGCGCTGGCGTTCCCGCGGCTGGCGCGGCGAGCCTTCCCAGGAATTCCGCCGCGCTGGCGCGAATCGGCGCGCCGAGCGATCGGGTGGTGACGATCCCGGTCAGCGGCGCGATCGCGCCGCGGTCGCCGCTGCCGGCACGGTACATCGCGTCAGACAGATCGATGGTGGCGGTGCGGCGCGCGCGATTCGCGCTGCCGTACCACTCGTCCATCGTCCGTGCCGCCCATTCGGGTGTGCGCGCATCGTGGCACGTCGTGCAGGCATTCGGCACGCCGTAGCGCGCAGTCAACTCGGGCACTGGCGGCGCGAAGGTGTGGTCGCGCCTGCGATTGAGCAGCCGCCAGTTGACGTCGCTCATGTGGCACTCGACGCAGCGGCTGCCGGCGGAGTTGGCGGGGTGCCGGGTGTGTGCGGTGAGTGCCGCGTTCCCGGCGAGCGGCGCGTGGCACTGGGTGCACAGCCCGTTGCTCCGTTCGAACGGCAGCTTGAGCGCGTGGTCGTTGCGCGCGCCGTGCGCGAGGTGGCAATCCGTGCAGACCGCCTGCCCCTTCATGAAACAGCCGTTCGTCATCAGCGCCTGGGGCCGGTTGAACCGCGTCGGCCTCCCGTCGGGCCAGAAGTCCCCCTGCGGGTCCGCCGGCGGAATGGGCTCGCTGATCAGGAAGGGGAGGGCGTAGTCCTCGTAGCGGTCGCCAGGCTTGAAGCCCGCGAAGAAGTTCGTCTTGTTGCCGTGGCAGTAGCCGCAGGCGTCGAAGATCTGCCGCCGCGGGGCGGTGCGGGGGGAGAAGATCTTCAGCAGCGGACCGAGCGCGCTGTTGTCGCGACTGTTGTCGTACGCCGGCTTCGACGCAGGTTCCTTCTCCCAGTGCTCGGCGAGCGCCACGTGATCGCGCCCGGGCCCGTGGCACGCTTCGCAGCTGACCCCCATCTCGGTCCACGTCGTCTCGTAGCGCAGCGTCTCCTGGTTGAAGTTCTGCGCGAGGTTCGTGGCGTGGCAGTTGAAGCAGTTGACGTTCCAGATCTGACGGTAGTCGTGGTCGTCGTCCGGAAGCGGGGTGATTTCCTTGAAGTCCACCCACTGCGCGGTCTCGACATGCCAGAAGGCGGGCAGCACGTAGATGCGACCGTCGGGCAGCCGCGAGAGATAGCCCTGGAAGCGGCGTGCGCCGAGCGTGTAGTGGACCTCGAAGGTCTCGGGCTCGGCGTTGCGGCGCGTCACGGTGATGAAGCGCCGATCCCCGCGCGAAGACATCGCGTACGAGCGGCCGTACTTCTCGAGCCTCGCGCGCCCGCTGAAGTCGCCGAGGACCTCCGATTCGCTCGCGCCACGCGTCATCTTGAGATGGAGCGCGCGCCGCCAGGACGCGTACTCCTCCTCGTGGCAGCGCCGGCAGGCGGAAGAACCCAGGTACGCGCTGTGGGCCGCGGCCGCGCGCTCGGCGCTGACGGCGGGCGTGGGCGTGTCCTGCCCGAGGGGGCGCGCGGAGAGCGCGATGGCCGCAGCGAGGACCAGCGACGCCGCGATCAGTGACCTCGGACCCATAGCCCTGGGGCGTGGATTATACGCGCGATGACTCCCGGCCGGCCTGCAGCCATCCCCACCGGGTGATTGCCGAGCCAGCGATGGCCGACACCGCCGCGAAGCGCCGCGCCGTCACGGACCGGCCTCCCAGCAACCGCAGCAGCAGCGGCACGGGCCCCGAGAGCAGACCGCCCGCTCGCACGAGCGTGCCGGTGCGGCCGTGTTTCAGCGGCTCGAGCGCGGGGTCCCCGCGCCCTTCGATGCTGGCGCCCACGGCGGTTTCGACGAGCGCCGAGGCGGCGGCGATCCAATGCAGCGCGCGGTCGCGATGCCCCGCCAGCTCGAGCGCCGAGGCGGCGGCGCCGACCGAGGACGCCGCAAAGTGCACGGGCAGGATGGCCACGTTGTGCGACCACACCGGAATGGCCGTCGCGCCGATGAGCACGCCGGTATAGCTCGCCATGACGACCCCGGTGGCGGCCGCGAGCGCGTCGGAGGCGTCGCTGAGGAGTTGCACGGGAACGCCGCCGCCCAGCCGGCGTTTCGCGACGTCGGCAAACGCGGCCGCGGCTGTGGCGTGCGAAAACGCGAGGAGCGTCCACGCGCCGACCGACATCGGGCTCTGCAGCTTGAACACGCGGAGCATCCCGAGGAAACGTGCGTGGCGTCCGAGGTCGGAGATGAGCAGGGGCGGCGACAGGGCGGCGCCCGCTGCGGCGATCCAACGCGCGTCGCGCGCCAGCTCTTCGCGGCCGCGTGCGGACGCGAACGCCGCGATCACCGCGGCCGCGCCGGCCGCGCCGCCCACGAAAAAGTACGCCGGCACCTCCCACGTCCAGACCGGCGGCTTCAACAGCGGCTGCCCGTAGTACCCACGCTCCGCGTCCGCGATGGGGAACGGCGCACCGGCCGGCCGCACGCCTTCAGCGGTCGTCGTCGCGCGCAGCGCCGCCTCTTCGCGGATCGCGTCGAGCCGCTCTTCCGACGCACGCCGCGTCTTCACGTCGTCGTTCGACATGCTGGTGGAACCTCTCGGCCGAATCGACGCTGACGATTCAACCGCGGAGATCGGTGGGGACGCAGAGAGCTGCCACGCTGCGGCGGCGGTCAGGCCTGAGTCTCTCCGCGTCCCCTCCGTCCTCTGCGGTTGTCTCTCAGAAACGAAACTGCGGTCGTGACGAGCACGAACGCGGCGGCGACCGCTGCCGACGACCATCCGGTCCGCAGGTGCGCCGCCGGCGCCTCGGGGCGCGGCGGCAGGTTCATCGCCCGCGGGTCCTGCTGGACAATGAACATGGCGTGCGTGCCACCCACGGAGGTGTCGCGCGCGTCGTACAGCTCGGCGCCTTCCACCCCCCGCTCGCGCAGCTCGCGCACGCGCCGCTCTCCCCGCGCGCGCAGCTCGTCGATCTCTCCGAACAGGATCGATTCGGTGGGGCAGGCCTTTGCGCAGGCCGGCACGAGACCCGCCTTCTGGCGGTCGTAGCAGAACGTGCACTTGAACGCGCGGCCATCGTCCGGGCGGCGGTCGACCACGCCGAAGGGGCAGGCCACGATGCAGTAGCCGCAGCCGTTGCAGACGTCGGGCTGGATGAACACGCCTCCGAACTCGGTGCGCACGATCGATCCGGTCGGGCACGCGTCCAGGCAGCCCGCCCGTTCGCAGTGCTTGCACACGTCCGACAGGAACTCCCAGGAGTGCCGATCGTTCTCGACGAACTTCACATGCCGCCACGTCGAGTGCCCCAGCGTGCCGGTGTGATCGTACGAGAACCCGGTCCATGCGAAGCCGTCGCCGGGCACGTCGTTCCACTCCTTGCAGGCGACCTCGCAGGCCTTGCAGCCGATGCAGAGCGACGAGTCGGTGAGAAACGCGGTGGTCGCCATCAGCGCTGTGGAACGGAAACCCTGCAGAGCAGGGCCTTGGACTCCATGATCCGCACGTTCGGCTCCTCCGAGATCGCGACCAGGTCGTTCACCACGTCTCCCCGCACGAGGCCGCGATGGCCGAAGTGGTACGGCAGCGCGACCTGGTGCAGCGCGCGTCCTTCCACGACCAGCGGCCGCATCCGCGCGGTGACGAGCGCGCGCGCCTCGATCGCGCCGCGCGGCGTCTCGATGCGCACCGGTTCCCCGTGCCGCGCGCCGATCTCGCCGGCCAGTTCCGGCGACATCTCGCAGAACAGCTCCGGCTGCAGTTCCGCGAGGCGCGAAAGCGTGCGCGTCATGCCGCCGGCGGTGTGGTGCTCAGTGAGCCGGTAGGTTGTCAGCACGTGCGGGTAGGCCGCGTCCGGTGAGGCGGCGTAGGGGTTGTCCGGCCTCGCCTTGGGGTCCGCCGCGGGGTTCGCCTGTCGCGAGTAGAGCGGGTTTCGAATCGGTGACTCCAGCGGCTCGTAGTGCGCGGGGAGCGGCCCGTCCTTCAGGCCGCTCGACACCCAGATCCAGCCCATGCCGTCCGGGTGCATCACGAACGGGGCCGTGCCCGGGAGTGCCGCGTCGCCGCGCGCGCCGCGCGGCGGACGATAGGCGGGCGCCTTCGTCCGCGCGAAGTCCGGTTCGTCGAGGCCGGTCCACTCGCCGCGCGCCGCATCCCACCAGACGAGGCGCTTCCGATCGCTCCACGGCGCGCCGTCCGGCCGGGCGGAGGCGCGGTTGTAGAGGATGCGCCGGTCTGACGGCCACGCGAAGCCCCACCCGTGCCCGTACGGACCCGAGGCACGGCGCTCGCGCGCGCGGTTCCGGCCGGGCGCCGGAAACACCCCCGAATAGATCCAGCACCCGCACGCTGTGGAGCCGTCGTTCCGCAGCGCGCCGAAACCCTCGACGAGCACGCCGGAGGAGACGCTGCGGCCATTGATTTCCTGCAGCACCTGCTCGATGTCCACTTCGGCGTGAGGTCCCTCGGTGCGGTAGTTCCACTCGAGCGCCTCGAGCGGCGCGTGGCGCGGCCGCGGATCGGCAGCCGCGCGCGCCTTCAGCCGCAGCGCGAGATGGTGCACGAACCAGGCTTCGCTGCGGCAGGCGCCGGGGGCGGTCACCGCCTTCTCGTGCCATTGGAGCAGCCGCTGCGTGTTCGTGAAGCAGCCGTCTTTCTCCGCGTACGCGCTGGCGGGGAAGAAGAAGACCTCGGTGGCGATGTCGGCCGTCCGCAGCTCCCCGCGCGCGATCTCCGGCGCATCGCGCCAGAAGCTCGCCGTCTCCGTTTCCACCATGTCGCGGACGACGAGCCATTTCAGGTTGGCGAGGGCGCGGCGCTCCAACCGCGCGTTCGGGGCGCCCACCGCCGGGTTCTGTCCCATGACGAACAGCCCTTCGAGCCCCCCGTCCGCCATCTGCAGCCAGTATCCGAAATGCGAGTGATCGCCGGTCAGCTTCGGCAGCCAGTCGTACCCGAAATCGTTCGCCTCCGTCGCGCGGTCGCCGTACCAGGCTTTCAGCAGCGACACGAGGAACGCGTCGATCCCGTTCCACCAGCTCCGACGCGGCTGGCTGGTCGCCACGTACTCGGCGAGCGAGCGATAGCCCGGCTCGTGCCGCGGCATCGGAAGATAGCCCGGGAGGATGTCGAACAGCGTGGGGATGTCGGTCGATCCCTGGATCGACGCGTGCCCGCGCAGCGCCATGACGCCGCCGCCGGGACGCCCGACGTTGCCGAGCAGGAGCTGCAGGATCGCCGCGCAGCGGATGATCTGCACGCCCACCGAGTGTTGCGTCAACCCCACTGCGTAGCAGATGGCGCCGGTGCGGTCCGGCCCCGAGGCGGCCGTGAACGCCTCGGCGACCTCGAGGAACGCGTCTCGCGGCACGCCGCACACACGCTCGACCATCTCCGGCGTGTAGCGGGCGAAGTGGTGCCTCAGGAGCTGGTACACGCAGCGCGGGTGCTGCAGCGTCTCGTCCCGGCGGAGCCGAGACGGCCTGCTCGCGGCATGAGCGCCGGCGCTCTCCTGCGCGTGCCCGCCATCCTGCCGAGTGTGTCCCGAGATCCGCCCGTAGTCTGGCGCCCCCTCGTACGCCCACGACGCGGGATCGTAGGCGACGCGCTCGGCGCTCCAGCCGGAGAAGAGGCCGTCGAGCTCCTCGGTATCCTCGAACGTTCCCGTGATGATCGTCGGCGCGTTTGTATACGCGACGACGTACTCGCGGAAGATCCGGTCGCGCTCGATGACGAAGTTGATGAGGGCGCCGAGGAACACGATGTCGCTGCCCGCGCGCAGCGGCACCCAGATGTCGGAGAGCGCCGACGTGCGGGAGAAGCGCGGATCGACGTGGATGACGGTGGCCCCGCGCTCGCGCGCCTTCACGACCCAGCGGAAGCCGACCGGGTGCGCCTCCGCCATCGACGAGCCGATGATGAGGATCGCGTCAGCGTTCGCGAGATCCTGCTGCGCCGTCGTCGCGCCGCCGCGCCCGAACGTGGTGCCCAGCCCGGGCACCGTCGAGCTGTGTCATATCCGCGCCTGGTTGCTCAGGCACACCATGCCCAGGCCGCCGGTGAACAGCTTCTTGATCAGGTAGTTCTCTTCGTTGTCGAGCGTCGCCCCTCCGAGGTGCGCGATCGAGGGGCACTGCATCAGCGGCGTGCCGTCCCGCTCCTCGATGAAGTGCGCTTCCCGCGACGCCCACACGCGTTCGGCGACCATGTCCATCGCCGTGTCCAGATCGAGCGAGGTCCACTCCGTGGCATGGGGAGCCCGGTACTTCACTCGCGTCTCGCGCGCGGCGTGTGTCAGCAACTCGAAGCTGGCTGCCCCCTTGGGGCAGAGATGCCCCTCAGAGATCGGCGATTCCGGGTCACCTTCGACCGACACCACGCGATCGTTGCGATGGAAGATCAGCTGTCCGCAGCCGACGCCGCAGTAGGGACAGATCGACCGCGTGATCGACGCGCCGGCGTGTTTCGGCTGGAGCGCGCGCGTGGCGGTGGTCATCGCCTCGGCGCCTGAGCCATCTCCGCCGGTGATGAGCTGACGCAGCACGGGCCAGCGCATCAGCAGATCGAGCATGGCGGGGTATCATACCTACATGAGCAAGGATCCTGTGTGCGGAATGATGGTGGACGAGAAAACCGCGCCGGCCCAGAGCGACTACGAGGGACGGACGTACTACTTCTGCATGCCCGCCTGCAGAAAGAAGTTCGAGGCGGATCCCCAGCGATACGTCGGTAAGGACTGAGATGCTGCTGCCGCTGCTGTTGTCGGTGCTGCTGCAGGCCCAGCCGCTCACAATCAGCTCGCCGGAACTGCGCCTGCCGTTCGACGAGTTCAAGAAGCTCCACGACGCGGGAAAGGTGCTCGTGGTGGACACGCGTGGGCGCGACAGCTACCTGCGCGGTCACATCCCGGACGCGCTCTCGCTCCCGCTGGACCGCATCGCGGCCGGGATCCCCGGCCTGAAAGAAGAAACCCGCCCGATCGTCACCTACTGCAGTTGACCGAACGAACACACGAGCGCCGGTGCGGCGCTCACGATGCGGAGAGCGGGGCTGAAGAACGTGCGCGCGCTCGTCGGCGGTTACGACGAATGGGTGAAGCGCGGCGGAAAGGTCGCGGCGGGGGAGAAGCCTTAGGTCCCCTCACCACTGGAACCACCAGACGGGGAACAGCGCGGCGAGCGCCGCGCCAATCTGCACGGCAAGAATCGCCAGCCCCGGCCCGGGCTGAGTGGGGACCCACCGGATGGCGAAGAACGCCACGATCGGCACCTGCGCGGCCATGAGGAGTTGCCAGATGTGAGCGGCCGTTCCCTCGTCGGACTGACGGGCCGTGCCGAACATCGCGACGTAGACGATGATGGTGACGAGGGCGGCAGCCGACATCGCCACCGGAATCAGGGCACTCGGCCGGGTCAGCAACTTCATCCGAACTTCCGCCAGGCGGTGGCCGACAAGGGCCAAGCCCAAATGGCTTTGCAATGTAAAGCCATTGGCGCCAGTTGTCAACCCTGGCCGATCCCCCTCCTGAACTCTTCCAGTTCCGCCGCCGAGATCGTCACGGCCACGATGTCCGGTGTCGGGCCGCCGTAGGCGTTGCGGTCGGGTCCGACCCCGCGCGCGCCTCCGGACGCGGCCACCTGCGCGGTCTGGCGCTCTGCCCCGACCCGCTGCTTCAGCGCCTCGAGGCTGAATCCTTTTTTGGCGGGCGCCTCCTCGGTCTTGCCTTCGGACTTCTGCTTCGGCCAGGCGGCCGACGCGGAGGAGGCCGCGGTCGGGGTTCCGTCTTCGGGCGCCTGCGCGATCTCGCTGATCCCCTTCGCTTCGTACTTCACCGCCGCCGTGTAGCGGCCCTGGACGAGCGCTCCCGCGCCGTGGCGCGAGGCGCTGTCCCGCGCGGCGCGGATGCGCTCCTTCGTCTCCGCGTGCGATGCGAAGAGGCCGTTGCGTTCGTTCTGGTTCCGGTTGCGCTCCGCCAGCCTTCCGAGGAAGTCGGCGAGGGCCCCCGGCGCGTAGCCCACCTGCGCCGCCAGCGCGATGCCGTCCTCGTCCGAGGCCCGCTCGTCTTCGGGGTCGTAGCTGTTGTCGATCACCATCTCGAACGCCCGCGACGACAACGCGGACAGGATTGTCTTCCGGTCTCCGGTCGCCCGCTGGGCGGCGAGACCGAGGCTCCTGCCCCTGGTGATCGCGGCGATCGTGTGCTTCTCGGTGACGTGGGTGATCTCGTGCGCGAGGACGGCGGCGAGTTCCGCCTCGTTGCGGATCAAGGCGAGCGCCCCGCGCGTGATGTGGACGTAGCCCCCCGGCGCGGCGAACGCGTTGACGCCGTCGGTATCGAGGACGATGAACCGCCACGGCAGCCTCGGCCGGCTGCTCTCGCGCGCGAGCAGCAGGCCGACGCTGCTGACGTAGATGTGGATCGCCCTGTCTTGCACGACGCCGAAGCGAATGCGGATCTTCGAGCTGACGCTCGAGCCGATCTGCTGCTCCTCCGCGTCGGTGACGCGCAGTTCCGGCAGCGGTCCGAGCTGCGCGGCGGCGGGCGGCGCCGCCAGCGCGACGAACGCGGCCGCCGCCACCACCTGCTTCATGCTCTTGCCCCTGCCCGACGGGCCCAGGTCCGGCGCGCGCGAGCTACGCGATGCCCTTCTTGAAGTCCGACAGTTCCGCCGCCGAGATCGAGGCCGTCACGAGGGCCGGGTTCGGCCCGCCCTTCGCGTTGCGGTCCGGACCGACTCCTCGCGCGCCCCCTGAGGCGGAGACCTGCGCCGTCTGGCTTTCAGGCGCAACCGCCCTCTTGAGCGAGCCCAGGCCGAACCCGCGCTTCTTGGGGGCTTCCTCGGTCTTGGCCTCCTCTTTCTTCTCCGGCGCCTTCGCCGGCGAACCGCCTGCGAGACCCGCCGATCCTTCCATCGCCTGCGGCACGTCGGTGATCGCCTTTGCCTCGTACTTGACCCTGGCGCGGTAGCGCGCCTCGACGAGCGCCGAGGACTTGAAAACCTTCGCGTCCTTTCCGATCTCCTCGATGCGCTCCTTGATCGCCGGATGCGACGCGAACAGGCCGTTGGATTCTTTCTGGTTCTGGTTGCGTTCGGCGAGCCGTGCAAGGAAGTCTGCCAGCGCGCCGGGGGCGTAGCCGACCTTTGCGGCCAGCGCCTGTCCCTTCTCGTCGGACTCCCGCTCGTCGCCCCGATCGAAGCTGTTCTCGATCACCATCTCGTAGGCGCGTCCGGCGACCGCCGACAGGACCGCCCCCTTGGCGCCGCCGCCCGCCTCGTCGGCAGCGATGTTCACCCCCTTGCTCTTCTTGATCGCGTTGATCGTGTGCTTCTCGGTGACGTGGGTCATCTCGTGCCCCAGCACGCCGGCCAGCTCCGCCTCGTTCTGGATGAGCGCGAGCGCGCCCCGCGTGATGTGGACGAACCCGCCCGGCGCCGCGAAGGCGTTGACGCCGTCCGTGTCGAGGACGATGAACCGCCACTCGAGCTTCGGGCGGGTGCTCTCCTGCGCGAGGAGCAGGCCCACGCTGCCGACGTACTTGTGAATCGCCGCGTCCTGCACGACGCCGAAGCGCTCGCGGATCTTCCCGCTGACCTCGGCGCCGATCTGCTGTTCTTCCTTGTCGGTGATCTGCAGGTCCTGGAGCTGCTGCGCCCGCTTGACGCCTTTGGTGAGCGCGCCGAACTGCGCGGAGGCGGGAGCCGCCAGCGCCACGAATGCCACGACCGCCACTATGTGCTTCATACCCTTGCCTCGCTCCTGACCTGTTCTCCCTCGATGGCCGCCTGTCGATCCGTCACCGCCGCCTCACGACGGTCCGCCGCTGGCTCCCGGCTGTCGGTTGTCACCTCGTAGATGGGGACCGCCTTCGTCTTCCCCTTGACCACGACCTCGCCAAGGGGACGGACGGAGTACTGCCCTTTCAACCGGCCCCTGGTGGACTCGCTGATGATAATCCGGGTGCCGTACTGCTTGTTGAGCGACTCGAGCCGCGCGCCCAGGTTCACGGCGTCGCCGATCACGGTGTAGCTCATGATCGCCTCCGAGCCGATGTTGCCCGCGATCATCGGCCCGCTGTTGATGCCGATGCCGATGTCCAGCGCCGGGCGCCCCTGCTTCTCCCACTCGACGTTCAGCCGCTGCAGTTCCGTGCTCATCTCGAGCGCCGCCGCCACCGCGTGGTCGGCATGATCGGGGTCGTCGAGCGGCGCGCCGAACAGCGCCATGACCATGTCGCCGACGAACTTGTCGAGCGTGCCCTCGTGGCGGAACACGATGTCGACCATGCGCGTGAAGTACACGTTCAGCATCGTGACGATCTCCTCCGGCTGGCCCGCTTCCGTCACGGTGGTGAAGCCCCGGATGTCGGAGAAGAGCACGGACATCTCGCGCCGCTGCCCGCCGAGCCGGGCGAGCGACGGGTTCGCCACGAGCTGGTCGTAGATGTCCTTGGAGACGTACCGGCCGAAGAGCCGCTTGACCTGCCGCTTCTCGCGTCCCTCGACGAAGTACTGGTAGCTGACGCCGCCGAAGAGCGCGAGCGCCATCGCGAAGACCGGCTGGGAGAGGTTGATCCAGAGCCCGCGCCCGAAGGCGATCGTCGTGATCCAGGTGAAGGCGATCGCCAGCACCACCGTCGCGCCGCTCGCGTACCAGGCCGGGACCATCGTGGCGATGACGCCCGCGGCGAGCGCGCACGCCAGCGCGGCCGCGAGCCGCGTGCCCGTGCCCGCCGGCCGCAGGAAGCGGTTCGAGAGGATGTCGTCGGCGACCGCCGCGTGCACCTGTATGCCCGGCATCCGCCCGCGCGCGAACGGCGTCTCGAACGCGTCGAACAGGCCAACCGCGGTGACACCGACGAACACGATCTTGTCGCGGAACAGCGCCGGATCGAGGTTCGGTTTCTCGCCAGCCAGGATCTGCTGCTCGGAGTAGAAGACGTCAAAGTAGGAGTAGTGCGGGTACGGGCGCCGCTTCAGGTCCTCGAGCCACTGCCCGCGGAAGTTGATGAGCCCCCACAGGTACTCCTGCGTGCCATCGCTGGAGCTCACGCGCCGGGCAACGAGCGGCATGGCACGATCGCGAATCCGGAGCGCGCCAGCCTCCAGCCGCACCTCCGAGTGCGCCACGCCCGCGGCGCGCAGCGCGGCGGCGACCCCGAGCGACGGGAGATAGCGTCCCTGCGAATGCACGAACGGCACCGTGTGGCGGATCGGCCCGTCCGGATCGAGGACGAACAGGTTGTGCCCGAGCCCGGCGCTCGCGCCGGCGAGCTCGCCGAACGGCGTGAAGATCACCGGACGATCGTAGATGCCCGCGGCAAGCCGGTACCCGGGATCCGGCGGCGGCGGCGCGTCGCCGGTGCGTCCCTCGAACGTCGCGTCGGTTAGCAGGATTACGTTGCCGGCGGCGCGCACCGACTCCACCAGCGCCCGGTCGGACTGCGCGCCGGTCCACTCCTCCCCGGCGTACTCGAACCGCGTCGCGTCCCGCCCGGCGAAGTTGACATCGTAGGCAATCACGCTGGGTCGGCCGCGCGCGAGATAGTCGATGAGCGCGGCGTGTGCCAGCCGCGGCCAGGGCCAGCGCCCCAGGTTCGGCTCGAGGCTGCGCAGCGACGATTCGTCGATCTCGATGAGCGCGATGTCCGGGCGGGCCGTTTCGGGCCGCGCCGTCCGCCGCAGCCGCCAGTCGTACGTCTTCAGCTCGACCGCCTCGAGCGGCGCGAGCGCGCCGCTGCCGGCGAGCGCGGCGAACAGCGGGTCGAGCGCCAGCACGAGCGCTGCTCCTGCGAACCCGATGAGGAGTCCGACGGCTGCTTTTTTCACGGGGGCTACAGAGAAGAGTAGCACGGCGCGCGCGGGCCCGGCGTCGTCTGTTTCCCGTCATTTCCCTCCGGGGGTCACGCGAAACAGTTGCGCGCGTCCCCCCTCGAGGCTCACGAACAGCCCGCGGTCCTGAAGCGACGACGCGTCCGGCCGGTGACGCTGGCCCGTCAGCGCGTCCTCGAGGAGCACCGGCGCCGGCGGGCGCGCCGGCAGATCGTCGGCGACGGGTACGAAGGCCTGCGCCCCTGCGTGTCCGAGGTTCGCCGCGACGATGCGCAGCTCGGTGCCGAGCTTCCAACGGCAGCTCACGATGTCGGTGTGAGTGTCGTCGCCGGCCGGGGAGGGATGGAGGAGCTTCCAGTCACCGTCGTGGAACACAGGGTGGTTGGTGGCCTCGAGCAGGCGCGCGTACAGCGCGGCCACTTCGGTTCGCGGCTCCTCCTCGGCCCAATGGCCGAGCTGAATCGGTGAGAACCGCGTGCGCCCTTCGAGCTGGCCGTCGAAGTAGAAGCGCAGTCCCGGCACGGCGCCGGAGACGACCGCAGCCGCCTCGAGGCGAGGCCCGAAGGCGGCGAGGCTGCGCGGCTCGTCGTGGTTCTCGAGAAAGCGGACGGACCGGGTCTGGAAATCGAGATTGGCCCGCAGGTAATCCCGCACCGACGCGGGGGTCTCGTGCAGCAGACGATCGTACAGACGTTTGTCGTACGTGAAGGAGAATCCGAGTTGCTGCAGCGCCCATTCGCGGTCCCAGTAAGCTTCCGCGATCAGAAGGAAGCCGGGCAGCTGCTGCCGGAGCCGTTCCCAGAACTCCGTTCTCGGGGCCGCGGCCTCCGCGGGATCGCGCGCCGCGATCTGCCCCCACGTCCCGGCGAACACGTCGCCGAGGACGAGCATCGCCATGTCGCAGCGCACGCCGTCGCAGTGCCGGGCGATCCGCTTCAGCTGCGCGATCATCTCGTCCTGCGTTTCCGTGGAGAAGTAGTTCAGCTGCGCGGCGTCCGTCCAGGGCGGGAAGTACGGGTCCCGCGCGCAGGCGACGAACAGCGGGCCGGCGCTCGTCTCGGCCAGCCGGAAATCGCGCGGTTGCGCGCGGAAGCGCTCGAGCGAGCCGATGACGTAGCGTTGCGGGTGCTCCGTGACCCAGGGGTGATCGAACGCGGTGTGGTTCGGCACGAAGTCGAGGACCAGTCCCATGCCTCGGCGGTGCAGCTTGCGCCGGACCGCGTCCAGTTCCCCGAACGTACCGATCCGCGGATCGGGCGAGTACGCCGCGATGCTGTACGGAGACCCGACGATGTCGGCGAGCGTCCAGCCCGGGAGCGCGCTGTCGTAGCCGCTGAAAAGAGCTGGTTCCGAGCGGGCGATCTGCCTGCCGATCGTGCTCCGCTGCCAGACACCCATCAGGTACACGAGGTCGAACCCGAGCGAATGAAGGCGATCCCACTCGCCGTCGGGCACGCTTCCGATAGTGATCGGCCGGCCGGCCCTGGCCGAGAGCCGCTCCAGGTATGGCCAGGTGCTGATCTCGTACAGATGCGGGTGAGCACGCATGGTGCTTCCGCGGTCTACGGATGGGAGGCGCCGGCGCGCGCCAACGGCACCGGTGTGCGGTATATCCTCCCGACGCCGACCCCGTTGAGCACGATTCCAGGCTTCGCGCCGGTGTGCTCTCCGTTCCTGAGGACCTGCCGGCCGTTGACGAAGACGTGCCGCATGCCCTCGGCGAGCTGGTGCGGTTTCTCGAACGTAGCGCGGTCGGCGACGGTCGCGGGGTCGAAGACGACGACGTCCGCGTACATGCGCGGCTTGAGGAACCCGCGCCCTCGCAGCTCCAGGTTTGTCGCGGGGAGCGCCGAGAGTCTGCGCACCGCCTCGCCGAGCGTCAGCACGCGCTCCTCGCGGGTGTACTTGCCGAGCACGCGCGCGAAATTGCCGTAGGCCCTCGGGTGGGCCGACGAGCGCGTGAAGGGCTCCTCCGGCGCCATCGACGCGGCGTCCGACCCGAACGAGACCCAGGGCAGCCGCATCTGTTTCCGGACGTTGTCCTCGGACATCATGAAGTACACCGTGCCCACGCGGGACTCGTCTTCGAGCACCAGGTTCATGATCGTGTCGACCGGATCCTCCCCGCGTTCCTTCGCCACGGCCGCGAGCGTGCGCCCCGTGTACTTCTTCAGCGCCTCTTGTTTGAACTCGACCAGCAGGACGCGCTCGGGTGAGCCGGCCGCAAGATACAGGTTCTCCCAGTCGTCGGTGGGCGTCCGGACCGCCGTCGCGATGCGCGCGCGCTCGCGCGGGTCGCGCAGGCGCTTGAACAGGGCGGGGTAGCCGCCGTCGAGCGCCCAGGGGGGCATTGCGGCGTCGAGCCCGGTTGCGCCCGCCGTGTAGGTGTACATGTCCGCGGTGATCTTCAGCCCCTCGGCGCGCGCCTTTTCAACCATGGCGATCACGCGGTCTATCTTCGGCCAGTTCTTCTCCCCGGCCGCCTTGAGGTGGTAGATCTCAGCGGGAATCTTCGCCTCGCGCGCGATACGGATCAGCTCCTCGACCCCTTCGATCAGCCGGTTGCCTTCGGACCGCATGTGCGAGATGTATTTGCCGTCGTACTCGGCCGCGGCCCGACAGAGCGCGATGAGCTCTGACGTGCCCGCGTAGAACGCCGGCGCGTAGATCAGCGACGACCCGACCCCGAGCGCCCCCTCCGACATGGCCTGGCGCACGAGCTGCTGCATGCGGAGGAGCTCCTCCGGTGTCGGTTTGCGGTCGTCGAGCCCGATCACGTGCTCGCGCACCGTCGTCGCGCCGACGAACGAGGCCACGTTCGGCGAGACGCCGCGGCGCTGCAGCGTGTGGAGGTACTCCGCCAGCGACGTCCAGGTGATGTCGTACTTGATGTCCCCCTGCGCCTCGAGCCGCCGCCGTTTCATGTCCGGCGTCAGCGGCCCCATCGAATCTCCCTCGCCCATGATTTGCGTCGTGACACCCTGCTTGATCTCGCCGAGCGAGCGCCCGTCGGCCAGCAGCGACTCGGTGGACCACGACAGCATGTTGATGAACCCGGGCGCGACCGCCAGGCCGCTCGCGTCCACCTCGGTGGTCGCGCGCGCGCCGGTGAGGTCGCCGACCTCCATGATGAGATCCTGCAGGATGCCGATGTCGGCGCGGCGGCCGGCATCGCCCGAGCCGTCGTAGACGGTGCCGCCGCGGATCACGACGTCGAACGTCCGTGGCTGGCCCCAGACGAGGAGCGTGGCGGAGAGCGCGAGGGCGAGGAGAGATCCGGCGAATCGTCGCATGATTCGCCGGATTATAGCGAGGTCAGGAGCGTACGGTGAGTACCGGGCAGCCCGCCGTGCGCACGACGTGGTTGGTGGTGGACCCGAAGAGCGCGACGTCGACCGCGTTGCGGCCGCGCACGCCGAGCACGATCAGGTCGGCGTCCTCGGTGCGCGCCGTCTCGAGGATCTCGCGGTACGCCTTGCCCGTCCGCACCACCCCCTTGCACTCGCACCACGTCCGCTTCTCGCTCGGGACCACCGTGGCGAGCCGCTGCTCGGCGGCGGCGACCAGGTGGCGGCGGTACTCGGGGACGTTGAAGTGCGCCGACTCCAGCGGCTCGTCGTCGAACCCCTCGACCACGTGCAGGAACGTGAGCGAGCCGCCCGCCTCTTCCGCCAGTGAAAGGGCGTACCAGATCGCCTTCGTCGAGCAGGACGAGAAGTCCACGGCGCAGAGAATGCGGCGGAACAACGTCGGCGCGCCGCTCGGCGCGTCGGCATGCCGCGTCACGACGAGGACGGGGCAGCGCGCCTTGCGCAGCACTTTCTCGGTAACCGAGCCCAGCATGAGACGCTCGAACCCGGACGCGCCGTGCGTGCCCATCACGATCAGGTTCGCGGGCACGTGCTCGGCGGTCTCGAGAATGCTCCGCGCCGCGCTCCCCATCGTGACCAGGGTCGTCGTCTTCACGCCGGCCGCGATCACCGGGTGGGCGAACCGATTGAGGTCCTGCTCGAGTTCCGCTCGCGTGAGCGGCATGCCCACGGCCGTCGCCGCGGGAAAGGCGCCGATCGTGGCGGGGACCATCGCGACCGCGTACGCATGCAGCACGACGAGCTCCGCTTCGTACCACCGCGCGAGCGCCGTCGCATAGTCGAGCGCCACGCGTGAGTGTCCGGAGAAATCCACCGGGCAGAGAATCCGATTGATTGTCACCATGGCCGGCTCCTTGCGCCGAGCGCCGCGGCTACACTGCCGGGCGGCCGAACCGTCCGACGATGGCGTTGGTGATCTCGACGAAGTCGCGGTACCCCATGCGGATCGCGTCGCGATGGGTGCCGCCGTTGAACACGATCTCGTCGTGCTCGGCGAGCGATTCGTCGACATACACCCGCTGGTGGTACAAGGGCCCGAAGGGGGGCTCCGCGCCGGGCTCGCAGCCGGGGTACAGGTCCTTCATCTCGTCCTCCCGCGCCAGGCGGAGGACCGAGGCGTGGGCAAGTGCCCGCAGCCGCCCCAGATCGACGTGCATGGGCGCAGGAATGACCGCCTGGATCGGCTCATCGTCCGCGAAGCAGACCACGGCCTTGGCCCACGCCCAGCCGGGCACGTGGGCCACAGCCGCCTCGTGCTGCGCGGTGAAGGCGAGCGGATGTGTGAAGGCGACGTACGAAACGTCTTCGGAGTTCAGGTACTCACGAATGGCCGACGCAATCGCCATATGGGCCTCCTTGGCGCTCAGCGTCGAAGAGACGAAGAGAGTGGACTCGCGCATGACAAGATCGCAATTCGGGTGCCCGCCACCATTTGTCGCCGGAGGGCGGGTTCGCGTGGAACTCGCGCGAAATCAAGCCGTTTTTGCGTGTTTCCGCGCAATTCGGCCGTTCCCCGGTCCCGATCCGGCGGGCCTCCGTTACCGGGTTTCCGGCACGCGTGTGTTCCGATGACGGCCGACTGGGATGCCGGCGCCTACCATCGGGTCTCGGCGCCGCAGGTCGAGTGGGGCCGGCGCGTGCTGGATCGGCTCGCGCTCGAGGGGCACGAGCATGTCATTGACATCGGCTGCGGGACCGGCCGCCTGACCCGGGAGGTCGCCGCGCGGGTGCCGCAGGGGCGCGTGGTCGCCGTGGATCGCTCGGCGTCAATGCTGCGGCGCGCCGGCGAGCACCTGGCGGGGGCGAGCGTGGCGCTGGTCCGCGCGAGCGCCGACTCGCTGCCGTTCGCAGGGCAGTTCGACGTCGTGTTCAGCACCGCGACCTTCCACTGGGTGCTGGATCACGAAGCGTTGTTTCGCAGCCTCTTCGCGGCGCTCCGGCCGGGAGGGAGGCTGCACGCGCAGTGCGGTGGCGGTCCGAACCTGGCGCGCCTTCGCGGTCGCGCCGCGGACCTCATCCGGACCCCGGTGTTCGCGCCGCACTTCGCGTCGGGGTGGCGCGAGCCTTGGCATTACGCCGAGCCCGATGCCACGAAACGACAGCTCCGCGAAGCCGGCTTTACGGCCGTGACGGCTTGGCTCGAACCCGCGCCGGTGACGTTCCCCGGAGCGGAAGAGTTCAGGATGTTTGCGGAGGCCGTCTGCCTTCATCCGTACCTGGGTCGCCTCCCGGAGCCTCTCAAGGTCCTGTTCGCAGACGCGCTCGTCAATCGGGCCGCCGCTGACGACCCGCCGTTCACACTCGACTACTGCCGGTTGAACCTCGGTGGGGTCAGACCGGGAAGCCCCCCATCTCTTCCGTAATCCGCAGAAGAGGCACGCCAGCTGGAATGCCTGAACTTGAGATAAGGCTGGCGGCGTTCATCTTGCACGAGGAGCCGGCGTGGAGCTGACGAAGGAACGGATGCGCCGCGCCGTCTCCATTGCCGCGCTTCTCGTGGCCCTCAGCGCGCTTGCAGGGCTCGCGTGCCGGCGCGGCGTTCCCGTGGTGGACGCGGGAGAGAAGCCGCCGACCATGGATGGCACGATCAGCGGCCTCGTGACCACCACGGGCGGAGGCGCGCGTCTCGTCGGCCGCCGCGTCGAGGTGATCAACGTCGGGAATGGCGACC
Source organism: Vicinamibacterales bacterium (assembly GCA_035463475.1). Classification (GTDB taxonomy): domain Bacteria; phylum Acidobacteriota; class Vicinamibacteria; order Vicinamibacterales; family 2-12-FULL-66-21; genus JACPDI01. The sequence continues at coordinate 55,214 of DATHTE010000131.1, read as the reverse complement.
GGCGCTCGGTGAGCACGAGCAGCACCGGCGGCTTCACCGTCAAGGTGCCCCCGGGGAAGTACCGCCTCCAGATCGAGTTGCGCCCCGGCGAGGCCATCGTGAAGGGGCCTGAGACGATCGACATCAACGCCAGCGATCTGGATAGCAGCATCGTCGTCGAAGTTGCCGCCGCCCCGCCCCGCGCCCGCCCCACCGACAGCACCCGGGGCGCCGAGGGCCTCGGATCGCCGATCGCGTAACGTTCTCGTTCGCAGTCGGCCTCCTTCGCATTCGGTAGTCGGCCTCCCTTCGCATTCGGCATTCGTCAATTCAATTCGGCCTTGACGCATTCGGCCTTCGGCATTCGGCCTTCGGCATTGCTCTACAGGTATACTCTCCCTCCCGAATGCCCCGCCTCTACGCCGCCGTCGTCTTGACTGAAGCCGTGGTCATCGCGGCGCTCTGGGCGCTGAGCGCCTACCTCCGATAGCGGATGCGCTGGCTCGACTGGGTCGTCGTCGTCGCGTATCTCGTCTGGATTGTCTGGGACGGGCTGGCGCGCTCGAAACGGACGAACGAGGTCGAGGGATATTTCCTCGCGAACCGCAGCCTCCCCTGGTGGGCCGTCGGGCTGTCCGTGATGGCCACGCAGCTTTCGGCGATCACGCTGGTAGGCACGACGGGGCAGGGGGCCGCCGACGGGATGCGCTTCGTGCAGTTCTACTTCGGGCTGCCGATCGCGATGATCATCCTGTCGCTCACCGTTGTGCCGTTCTTCTATCGCGCGCGAGTGTACACCGCGTACGAGTACCTCGAGCAGCGGTTCGATGTGAAAACGCGCACGCTCGCGGCCCTGCTGTTCCTCGCGTCGCGCGGGCTTTCCTGCGGGGCGGTGATCGCGGCCCCCGCGGTCATCCTCTCGATCGTGCTCGGCTGGAACCTGACCTTGACGGTCTTGCTGATCGGGTTGCCGACCGCCGTCTACACGATGGCCGGCGGAGTCCAGGCCGTCACCTGGACGGACGTCAAGCAGATGGGCGTCATCGTCGCGGGCGTGTTTGCGGCCGTGGGCGTCCTCATCGCGGCGCTCCCGTCCGACATCGGCACGCTCGACGCGCTCCGGGTTGCCGGGACCGCCGGACGCATGGAGACGATCGACCTCTCGTTCGACCTGCGCGAAACGTACACGTTCTGGTCCGGCATGATCGGCGGCCTCTTCCTGATGCTGTCGTACTTCGGCTGCGACCAGAGCCAGGTGCAGCGCTACCTGACCGCCAAGTCGGTCGACGAGGGCAGGCATTCGCTGCTCATGAGCGCCTTCGTCAAGATCCCGCTGCAGACCGTCATTCTCGGCACGGGCGCGCTCGTGTTCGCCTTTTTCGTGTTCGAGCCGCCGCCTCTCATTTTCAATCCGCAGAAGGAGGAGGCGGTCCGCAAAAGCGATCGCGCGTCCGAGTTCGCGGGCTTCGAACGGCAGTTCGCCACGGCGGTCGCGGCGCGCTCGGCGGCGGCGCGGGAGCTCGTCGCCGCGCGCCGTGGGGACGACCCGGTCCGTGAAGAGGAGGCGCGGGCGCGCTTTGCCAGGAGCGGGGACGAGCTGACGGCGCTGCGCCGCCGGGCCGCCGTCATCGTGAGGGACGTGACCGACGACGAGGGGTATGGACGGTTTACCGGGGACATGCCTGCGTCGGACGTCAATTACATCTTTCCGATGTTCGTCACGAGATACCTGCCGATCGGGCTTGTCGGGCTCATCATTGCCGCCATTCTCGCGGCGGCGATGTCCACCATTGCCGCGGAGCTGAACTCGCTCGCCACTGCGACGGTGATCGACGTGTACAGGCGGCATTTCAAGCCCGTCGCGCCGGACGCGCACTACCTCGTCGTGTCACGCTCCGCCACGGCGTTCTGGGGACTGTTCGCGTGCGTGGTCGCGACGTACGCCACGAGCCTCGGTTCCCTCATCGAGGTGGTCAACCGGTTCGGCTCGCTCTTCTACGGGTCGCTGCTGGGTGTTTTCATCCTCGCGATCGGAGCCAGGCGGGCCGTCTCGGCGGGGGCGTTCTGGGGACTTCTCGCCGGCCTCGCCGCCGTCATCACCGTGGCCGCGCATCCCGCCACCAGGAGCATCTCGTTCCTGTGGCACAACGTTGTTGGCGTGGTCGTCGTCGTCACGGTCGGCATGACGATCAGCCTCCTGGCGCCGCGGAGGGCGCAATGACGCGCGCGCGCATCCTCGGCGTTCTCGCGACCGGCGCGGCCGTCGTGCTGACCGCGGCCGCGCGGCAAACGACGCGGTACGACCTCGTGATCGCCGACGGGCAGGTGATCGACGGCAGCGGCGCTCCGCGCCGGCGCGCCGACGTGGGGATTCGCGACGGCCAGATCGCGAGGGTGGGGAGGATCCCGCGATCGGCCGCCGACACGGTCATTGACGCGAGCCGGCTGGTCGTTGCGCCCGGCTTCATCGACGTGCACACCCATGCCGACGACGTGGCGGAACGTCCGTTCGCGGAGAACTTCATCCGCATGGGCGTGACCACCATCGTGGCCGGCAACTGCGGCGGCTCGGCGCTCGACATCGGCGAGGCGCTCGAGCGCATTCGTCAGGTCGGGACTTCGCCCAATTTCGCGACGCTCGTCGGCCACAACACGGTTCGCCGCGCGGTGATGGGCGCGGAACGCCGGCAGCCCACGCCACAGGAGCTCGCGAAGATGCGGTCGTACGTCTGGAAGGCGATGGCAGACGGCGCAGTCGGCCTCTCGACCGGACTGCAGTACGTGCCCGGGACGTACGCCGAGTCGGCGGAGATCATCGAACTCGCACGCGTCGCGGCGGCGTCCGGCGGCATCTACACGTCGCACATGCGAAACGAGGGCACCGAGCTGGAGCAGGCGATTGCGGAGACCATCCGCGTCGGTGAAGCGTCGGGCGCGCGCGTCCAGATCTCGCACCTCAAGGTGGACAGCCCGAACCGCTGGGGCGCGAGCGCCAGGGCGCTCGCGCTCGTCGACGCGGCCCGGACGCGCGGCGTTGACGTTCGGGCGGATCAGTATGCCTACACCGCCGCGAGCTCCGGCCTGGCGATCCGTTTTCCACCGTGGGCGCTCGAAGGCGGACCGGAGCACACGAGACAACGGCTGCAGGATCCCGCGACCTGGGAGCGCATCAGGACGGACATGCGGGCGCTGCTCGCGGAGCGGGGCCTCAGCGACCTGTCGTTCGCGACGGTCGCGTCGTACGCCGCGGACCCGTCACTCAACGGCCTGACGATGAAGGAGGTCGCCTCGAAGCTGAAAGGGTCCGACGCCGCCGACGCGCAGTTCGAGGCCGCCCGCGAGATGCTGCTGCGCGGGGGAGCATCGATGGTCTACCACTTCATGAGCGACGAGGACGTGGCGCGGATCATGGCGCATCCGCAGGTGGCGTTCGCGTCCGACAGCGGCGTGCTCGCGCCAGGCGAGGGGGTGCCGCACCCGCGCGGCTACGGCAACAACGCCCGGGTGCTCGGGGAATACGTCCGGCGGCGCCACGTCATCGCGCTGGAAGAGGCGATTAGAAAGATGACCTCGCTTCCCGCGCAGCATTTCCGGTTCGAGCGCCGCGGACTCGTGCGCGAAGGCTACGCTGCCGATCTCGTCGTCTTCGATCCGAATACGATTGAGGATCGCGCGACATTCGACCGCCCGCACGCGTACGCGGCCGGCGTTCCGTTCGTGCTGGTGAATGGGGAGCTGGTCGTGCGCGACGGCGAGATCACCCGCGCAAAACCAGGGAAGGTCCTGACGTCGCCCTCTACCTTCTCGCCTCGTCGGTTGGCGAGGTCCTCGGCTTCGCGTTCTTCACGTAGGTATCCAGCCAGTTGAGCATCTCGGCGACGGTGTGCAGCACCGACTCGCGCGCGGCGTACCCGTGCGCCTCGTACGGCAGCGTGACGTACCGCACCGTCGCGCCGTGCCCCTTCAACGCCATGAACAGCCGCTCGGACTGGATCGGGTACGTCCCGGAGTTGTCGTCCATCTCGCCGTGAGTCAGGAGGATCGGCTCGTTGATCTTGTCGGCGTAGAAGAACGGCGACATCCGCGCGTACACCTGCGGCACCTCCCAGAACGTCCGCCGTTCGTTCTGGAACCCGAAGGGCGTGAGCGTCCGGTTGTAGGCGCCGCTCCGCGCCGTGCCCGCGCGGAAGATGTCCGAGTGCGCCAACAGGTTCGCCGTCATGAAGGCGCCGTAGCTGTGGCCGCCGACGCCGACGCGGTCGCGGTCGGCGATCCCCATCTCGACCGCCTTGTCCACTGCCGCCTGCGCGCTCGCGACCAGCTGCTCGATGTACGCGTCGTTGGCGGTCTCGCCCTTGCCGACGATCGGCATCGTCGGTCCGTCGAAGATGGCGTAGCCCTGCGTCAGCATCAGCAGATGTGACGCGCCGCCGATCGTGGTGAACCGGTTCGGCGAGCCGACGACCTGGCTGGCGGCGTCCGGATCGGCGAACTCGCGCGGGTACGCCCAGACGTACATCGGGACGCGCTCGCCCTTGCGGTAGTTCGTCGGCAGGTAGAGGGTGCCGGAGAGCCTGACGGCGTCCTTCCGCTCGTAGGTCACGAACTCGCGCGTGGCAAGCGCGGCCGTGATCTGCGGGTGCGGATCCTTGAACGTCGTCAGTGCCTGGCGCGTGCCGGCGGACAGATCGCGCACGAAATAGTTCGGCGCCTCGGTTCTCGTCTCGTGCTTCGTGAGGAGCCGTCGGCCATCGTCGCTGAGCACCGTCACGACGGCCTCGTAGCTCTTCTCGTCGCTCTGGAACAGGCGCGTCGTCGCGAGCGTCTTCAGGTCGAGACGGTCGATGAACGGCCGGTCGCCCGCCTTCGAGGCTCCGTCGCCGCGCAGGAAGATCGCGTCACCGCGCTGGAGGATCAGTTCGCCATCGCCGGCGCCGCCGAACGGGCCCGCAGGGCCAGCCGAGAGCGTGAGCGGTTGCCCGGGGTCCGCGTACCGATCTTCGTCGCTGCGATCCCAGAGCGTTCGCGGCTGCGCGCCGGGACCGTCGACGATCCACGTGCGCGTCCACCGCTTCGGCCGGTCGTACTCATTCACGATCGCCACGTCGTTCTGGGTCCACGCGATGCGCCGGAACCGGTACCCGGTCTTCATGATTTCCGCGGGCTCGCCCGCGAACGGCGCCTTCAGCGAAACGATCCGGTCGCGATACGGCACCTCGTTCTTCGGGTTCCCTTCGTCGAGCGCCTCCACCCAGACGGCGGTGGCGGGCTCGGCCCCGTTCCAGCGATACGCGCGCGGCCCCTCCAGCACGCCGAGGATCGGCACCCCCTCGGTGCTCGGGACGTCGGCGATCTTCCTCACGGCCTTGCCCGAGCGATCGAAGATCTCGACCTCCTTGGGGAATCCGTTGAGCGGCACGAGCCGGGAGAACGGCCGCTTCAGGCGCGCCACCATCAGGTACTTGCCGTCCGGCGACGGGCTGAACTCGTCGGCGATCGCTGGACGTCCCACCGGCGTTCGCCGGCCCGTCTGCGCGTCCACGTATTCGAGCTGGCTGGTGAAGTAGTGCTCGAAGAGCGCGTCGTCGTGCGCCGTCTCGAGGAGGTCCTGGAACGTCGGAGCCGGCGCCGCCTTGCCGAAGTTCTCCTGGACGTTTGGCCCGACAGGTATCGCAGGCGGCTTCGGCTCGGCGCCGCGGGCCGCCGGCACGAACGCGCAAATCAGCTCGGTGCTGTTGTCCAGCCACTCGCACGGCGATCCGGCGGCACCGTTGAGAGAGGGGGCGGTCAGCGCCCTTGCCTGGGCGGTCTTGACGTCCGCCACCCACAGCTCGATGCCGCGCTCGCGGATGTTCCCGAAGGCGAGCTTGCCCCCATCGGGCGAGAAGCGGATAGCCGTGATGCTCGATCCGGCGGGAAGCGTGATGGTCTTCTCCGCGCCGCCGATCGTCAGCAGCGAGAGCCCGACGAACCCGGGCGTGCGGTGCGGGCCGTTCGTGCGCGGGTTCACGCGGCGTCCGGCCAGGCGATACATCGGCTGCGCGAGTTCGGCGATCGGCGGCATGCTCTGGCGCTTCAACAACGCGAGCGTCTGCCGGTCCGGGCTGGCGAACACGGTCGGAAACGGCTCGGCGTCCAGGATGTCCACGATCTCTTTCGGCGGCGTCAGGTATCGCACGGCCGCGGACGGCTGTTGCGCCGCGAGCCCGGCGGACACACATCCGGCAAGAAGCAGGATCAGAAGGAGTGGCTTGCGCATGGGCGGCACCTCGGTGTGAGGGCGGATTGTACTCCGTTCGCCGACGTCGCCGCCGCTGTAAAATCCGCCAATGCGCTTGCGTGGGCGGCTGGTCGCCCTTGCCTCTGCGGGTGCGGCGCTTCTCATCGCCAGCCCTGTCTTCACTGCGGACCCAGTCGCGGGTCAGTCACAGTCTCCGGGGGTCACCGCCCCCTTTTTCCCGGTCGGCGTGTGGTACGGCGGCGGTACGGCGCGCGCGCCGATGCTCGTGCGCGACCCGGAGCGCGAGCGCGACGCGTGGCTGCGCGATCTCCGCACGATCAAGTCGCTCGGTTTCAACCACGTCAAGGCGTGGGTGGACTGGGCGAGCGCCGAGCCGCAGCGCGGCCAGGTGCGGCTCGATGCGCTCGAGCAGCTCCTCGCGCTGGCGGACGGCGTCGGCTTGAAGGTCATCATCCAGATTTACTCGGACTCCGCGCCTGAGTGGGTGGGCCGCGCGTTTCCAGACGCGGCGTTCGTCTCGGACAAGGGCGTGCGGATCCCGTCGCAGGCGGCGCCGGGCTATTGCCTCGATCACGAGAAGGTGAGGGAGAGCGTCGCGCGCTTCATCCAGGCGGTGTCGCGCGCGGCGCGGCAGCATCCGTCGTTCTACGGCTTCGACGTCTGGAGCGAGCCGCACATCGTCAACTGGGTCTGGTTCAACGAGCCGATCGAGTTCTGCTACTGCCCCCACACGCTGGCGAAGTTCCGCGACTGGCTGCGCGCGAAGTACGGGACCCTCGAGGCGCTGAACCGCGCGTGGTACCGCACGTTCGAGAGCTGGGACCAGGTCCAGCCGCCGCGCTACGGCACCATCCTTTCTTATAGCGACTTCATCGACTGGAAGACCTTCATCCCGCACAAGCTGGAGGAGGACCTGCTGATGAAGGCGCGGGCCGCCGCCGACGATGTGAAGCCCCGCGCGTTTCGGGTCAGCAGCCACTCGGACGTGCCCGCGGTGCTCCTGAGCCCACTGTCCGGGTTCGGCAGCCCGGATGACTGGTGGATGACGCGCGCCGTGGATCATTACGGCACGTCGATCTACCCGAAGCACGCCTCGTCCACCGCCCCCTGGTCGCCGATCCGGCTGATGTCCGGCCTCGACGGCATCCGCTCTGCGGCGCGCGACCGCGGCTGGTGGATCGGCGAGCTGCAGGCCGGGCAAGGGGCGACCGGCGTCAGGGTGGCCAATCCGGTGACCGCCGAGGACCTCCGGCTCTGGGCGTGGGCCGTGCTGTCGCGCGGCGCGCGATCGATCAGCTACTACGCGTACTACCCGATGAGTTCCGGGTACGAGTCGAACGGCTACGGGATGATCGAGCTGGACGGGACCCTGACCGAGCGCGCGAAGACGGCGGGCGCGCTCGCGGACTTGATCGGACGCAACGCCAACCTGTTCACCGCGCTGCAGCCCGAACGCGCTCGCGTGGCCGTCGTCTACAACCGGCTGTCGCATATGGCCGGTGGAAACACGGTGGGCCCCGGGCAGACCGCGCGCAACTCGATCGTCGGCGTCTATCGCGCCCTCTACAACGAGAACCTGCAGGTGGACTTCATTCACGCCGACGAGATCGCCGCCGGGCGCGCATCCGAGTACCGCGCGATCTACTTTCCGTACCCAATCATGCTCTCGCGCCCCGTCGCCGAGGGGCTGAAAACCTACGTGCGCGACGGCGGGACGCTCGTCGCCGAGGCGCGCCCCGCCTGGAACGACGAGCGCGGGTTCGCCAACCCGCGCATCCCGGGTGGCGGGCTCGATGAGGTGTTTGGCGCGCGCGAGGCGGTGCTGCACAGCGGCGAGCCGCTCGCGTTCCGGATGACGAAGGACCTTCCGCCGAGCCTCGGCTTTCTCGCGGGGCGGCAGATTCCGGGGTCCACTTACCTCGAGACGCTCACGACCGCGCCGGGCGCGCGCGTGATCGCCACCGCGGCGTCCGGAGAACCGGCGGCGGTTCTCAACACGTTCGGCAAGGGAACGGCGGTGCTGCTCGGCTCCTTCGTCGCGGCCGCCTTCGAGCAGGATCCGCAGAAGCACGCGGCGGCCGGGCTGCTGATCGCGGCGCTGGTCCGCGGTGCGGGCGTGGCACCGCGGGTCACCCTCGAGCAGACCGCCGCGCGCCAGCGCCCGCCGCGCGAGCAGGCCGATGCCTCCTGGCGAGGCGTCGTCGAGGCCCGCCTGATGGAGTCGGATCGCGCGATGCTGCTGATTGCGATCAACCACGACGGCGCACGGCAGCGCGTCACGATCCAGTTGCCGAAGGACGCGCCGGCGGGGGAGTGGCAGGACCTCGAGACCGCCCAGGCGATGCCGCTCGAGGGGCGCGTCGGCGCGGGCCCGCGCTTCGAGCACCAGTTCGAGCCACGTGACGTGCTCGTGCTGCTCGCGCGCAAGCCGAGGTGAGGGCGGCGATCGGTTCCTCTGTCCCCTATCGCACCGCTTCCTCGATCTTCATGTAACTGATCGGCCCCAGGTTCAGCGCGCGGACGGGCGCTTCGATCGTCTTGCGATCGCCCACTATCACCACCGCGAAGCGGTCGGGGTTGAGGGACTTCTTCGCCGCGGCCTGGACCTCCTCCGGCGTCACCGCCTGGATCTTCTGCACGTAGGTGCTGAAGAAGTCTTCGGGCAGGTCGTACACGAACGCCGTCGCGAGCTGTGCGGCGATATCTCGCGTCGTCTCGAAGTCACGAGGGTAGCTGAGCGCGAGGTAGTTCTTCGCCTTGGCGATCTCGTCGGCCGGGATCGGCCGCAGGATTCCGGTCAGCTCGTTGAAGAACTCCTTCACCGATTCGGCGGTCTTGTCCGTTTGCACGCCCGCGGCCGCGAAGAACGCGCCGGACACCCGACGCATGTCGAACGCCGACCCGGCGCCGTACGCGTAGCCGTGCTGCTCGCGCAAGTTCTGGTTCAGCCGCGACGTGAACGAGCCGCCCAGAATCGTGTTCAGCACCTGGAGCGCGTAGTAGTCCGGCGTGGCGCGCGGCACGCCGACCCACCCGATACGAATCTGCGACTGCGCGGCGTCAGGCTTGTCCACGATCACGACGCGCCGCGCCCGCAGCTGCGCCGGCTCCGGAACCGGCGGAGACGCGGAGGACGCCGCGCCCTTCCACCCGCCGAAGGCGCGCTCGAGCAGCGGCCAGATGGCGTCCGCCTTGACGTCCCCCACGACGAGGAGGACGGACTGCGAGGGCGTGAAGCGGGCCGCGTGGAACGCGCGGAGATCCTCGGCCGTGAAGGTCTTGAGCGTCCCGGTAGTGCCGACGGCGGCCGCGCCGTACCGGTGCTGGGGCCCGAACACGGCGAGCGGGAACGCCCAGCGGATGATCTCGGCGGGATCGGCGCGCGCCTGCTGGAGGTCGGTCAGGCGCTCGTCGCGAATGCGATCGACCTCGGCCGGCGGGAACGTCGGCCGCAGCGCCACGTCCGCCATGATCGGCAGCGCCTCGGCCAGGCGCGCCACAGAGACGTGCAGCCTCACGCTCGACGCGTCGATGCTGCTCCCGGTCGAGAGCTGCGCGCCGAGATAGTCGATCGCGTCCGCGATCTGCAGCGCGTCCCGCGTTCCCGCCCCCTCGTCGAGGAGCGCCGCGGTGAAGCTCGCCAGACCGTACTTGCCGGCGGGATCCGCCGCGCTGCCGGCCCGCACGATCAGGTCCACCTGTACGACGGGCACTTCGTGGTGCTCCACGATCCAGACGGGCAGCCCGTTGGGGAGCGCGCGTTTCAGGATGTCCGGCAGCCTCACGGTGGGCGCGGGGCCCGGCTTCGGCGCGGCAGATCGGTCGGTCTGCGCGGCGGCCGGCGCGGCGAGCGCGAACAGCAGCAGAACGGACGTCAGGCCTTGCAGCATCGCTTTTCGCATGATGTAACCCCGGCGGACGCCGGTCACTGCGGCAGCACGGTCAGCTCCACGCGCCGGTCCTGCGGCAGGAACCGCCGCACGGCCGCCTGAATGTCGTTCGCCGACAGCGCGCGGTACCGCGCGAGATCCTCGTTGAAGTAGTCCGGATCGCCGGTCGCGAAGAAGTAGGCGTTCAGCCGATCCGCCTTGCCGCCGAAGCCTCCCACCGCTTCCATCGAGTCGTAGAACGAGGCTTCGACTTGGTTGAGCGCGCGCTCCATCTCCCGCGCCGAGGGCGGCTCGTTGCGGAGCTTTTCCAGCTCCTCGTCCACGATGCGCTGCACGTCCTCAATCGCCGCCTGCGGCGTCACTGACTTTCCGTCGCGGCGATCCAGACGCGGCGTGACGATGATTTGGTACGACGAAGAGAGCGCGGCCGAGGCCTGGAACGCGGCGACGTCCTGCGCGATCTGCAGGTCGTAGACCAGCCGCTTGTAGAGGCGCGAGTTCTTCCCCCCGGCGAGCACCTGGCTGACCATGTCGAGGGCGGCGTCGCCCGGCCGGAAGTGCGCCGGCGTGAGCCACGCGAGGTAGAGCCGCGGCAGCTGCACGCGATCGGTCAGCGTGCGCTTCTGCACCCCGGTGAGGATCGCCTGCGGGAACTCGAGCGGGGGCACCGTGTCGCGCGGCTTGATCTCGCCGAACCACTTCTCGACGAACGCCTTCGCGCGCGCGACGTCGATGTCTCCCGCCAGCACCAGGCTCGCGTTGTTCGGGGGATAGTACCGCCGGAAGAAATCGACGACGTCCTCGTAGCTCGCCGCCGTGAGATCCTCCATGTAGCCGATGGTCGGCCAGTGATACGGGTGTCCTTCGGGGTAGAGCATCTCGTCGAGGACGATGCCCGCCGTCCCGTACGGCGCGTTTTCAACCCCCTGCCGCCGCTCGTTCTTGACGACGTCGCGCTGGCCGTCCACGCGCTCGGGCGACATCACCTCGAGCAGCCATCCCATGCGGTCCGACTCCAGGAACAGCGCAAGGTCCACGGCGTTCGACGGGACGTCGATCCAGTAGTTCGTGCGGTCCGAGTTCGTCGAGCCGTTGTTGTTTCCCCCCGCGCCTTCGAGGAGCGTGTCGAACTCCCCTTCCTTGACGTGCGCCGACCCCTCGAACATCAGGTGCTCGAACAGGTGTGCGAAGCCGGTCCGCCCCGTCTTCTCGCGGCCCGAGCCGACGTGGTACCAGGCGTTGACCGAGACCAGCGGCACGCTGTGGTCCTCGTGCACGATGACCGTGAGGCCGTTGGGGAGCGTGAACTGCGCGTACGGCACTTCGAGCCGTGGCGGGGCGGCCGGCGCGTCCTGCGCCGCGGCCGGCGCGGCGAGGAGGAGGCCGCAAAGGGCGAGAGCGGGGGTCAGGTCCTGCTTCAGCATTTTTTCCATGACGTGGCACCAGCGGTCAGCCTTAGTCTATCTGACGCGGCATGTTCTCGACGCGCGCTCCCGGAGACCTGACTCCCAATCGCCACGCCCTGCTGCTCGCCGAACTGCGCGCGCAGGGCGTGGCCATCACCGATCTCACGCTGTCCAACCCGACCGACGCGGGACTGGAGTACGCGCCCGACCTGCTCGTCCCACTCGCCGATCCCGCCGCGCTGCGGTACGAGCCCGCGCCGCTCGGGATGCCCGCGGCCCGCGAGGCGGCTGCGTCGGAATACGCGAGGCGCGGTGTCACGGTTCCCGCCGATCGCATCGCGCTCACGGCGAGCACCAGCGAGGCGTACTCGCTCCTCTTCAAGCTGCTGTGTGATCCGGGCGACGAGGTGCTCGTGCCGGTGCCGAGCTATCCGCTGTTCGAACACCTGACCGCGCTCGACGCCGTCCGCCCGGTCAGCTATCCGATCGAATACCACGGCAGATGGTCGCTCAATCTCGACGCGCTCGAGCGCGCTGTTACCCCGCGGACCCGCGCCGTGCTGGTCGTCAGCCCGAACAACCCCACTGGGTCGTTTCTGACGGGGCCCGAGCTGGATGCGGTGAGCGCACTCTGCGCCCGACGGCAGGTCGCGCTCATCGGCGACGAAGTGTTCGCGGACTATGTGTTCGACGGCCGCGACCGCGGGCCGAGTGTCGTCCAACAGGACGCGGCGCTGGCGTTTTCACTCGGCGGCCTGTCGAAAGCAGCAGGGTTACCGCAGGTCAAGCTCGGCTGGATGGCGGTTGCCGGCCCCTCGGCGCTGGTAACCGAAGCGATCGCCCGCCTCGAACTCATCTGCGACACCTACCTGTCAGTCTCAACACCGGTGCAGCGTGCCGCTCCGGCGCTGCTCCAGCGAGCGCCGCGCATCCGCGAGCGGATCCAGCGGCGCACGATCGGGAACCGCGCGGCGCTCGCGCAACTGGTCGCGATGGCGTCCGACATCGAGGTGCTCGAAGCGGACGGCGGCTGGTATGCCGTGGTCAGAGTGCCGGCCACGGTTCCGGAGGAACAGCTGGCCCTGGAATTGCTGCGCACGGATCACGTGCTGGTCCATCCAGGTTACTTTTTCGACTTCCCTCACGAGGCGTTCGTCGTCCTCAGCCTGCTCTCGCGACCGGACGACTTTTCACTCGGCGTACGCCGGCTGGTCGCGCGCGCCACCGTCGCGCTCTGATGTCTGAACCGTTCGCGTCCGGCCGGCATGGCGGCATTCTCGTGCCGCTTTTCTCGATTCCGTCGTCGGTGAGCTGGGGGATCGGAGAGATCCCGGACCTGATGCGCTTCGCGCGCTGGCTGCACGAGGCCGGGCAGGACTTCGTGCAGCTCCTGCCCGTGACCGCCATTGCCGAGGGGGAGACGTCCCCTTATTCGGCGCTGAGCGCGATGGCGATCGATCACGTCTACATCGGGCTCGAAGAAGTGCAGGACTTCTGCGACACGGGCGGCGAGCGCGGGCTGCGTCCCGATCTGCGGGACCGGCTCGCGCGACTGCGCGCGTCGCGGTGCGTGGAGTACTCGGAGGTCCGCGACCTGAAACACCAGGCGCTCGACGCGGCGTTCGAGCGCTTCGTCGCGCACCACTGGGAGCGCGATACGCAGCGCGCGTCCGAGCTGCGGAGCTTCATCGCGCGCGAGCGCTGGTGGCTCGACGATTACGCGCTGTTCAGGGCGCTGCGGAAGCAGAACCGCTGCCAGGCGTGGTGGGAGTGGGACGAAGGCCTCAGGCGCCGCGACCCGGACGCGCTCGCCGCGGCACGCCAGGCGCACGCGCGCGACGTGCTGCGGCAGCAGTACCTGCAATGGATGGCCGACAGCCAGTGGCACGACGTGCGCGCGAGCGCCGGCATCGGCCTGTTCGGCGACTACCCGTTCATGGTGAGCCGCGACAGCGCCGACGTCTGGGCGCGACAGGACGATTTCCTGCACGATGGCAGCGTCGGCACGCCTCCCGACGCGTTCAGCGAGACGGGCCAGGACTGGGGCCTCCCCGTCTATCGCTGGGACGAGATGGCGCGGAACGACTTCACCTGGCTGCGCCAGCGCGCCGAGCGCAGCGCCTCGCTCTACGACGGCTATCGCATCGACCACCTCGTGGGTTTCTATCGCACGTACGTCCGCCCGCCCGACGACACACCTTTCTTCACGCCCGCGACGCAGGCGGAGCAGCTCGCCCTCGGCGAGCGGCTCATGACGATCTTCAAGTCCTCCGGCCCGGTGATCATCGCGGAGGATCTCGGCGTCGTGCCGGACTTCGTCCGCGCGTCGCTCGGGCGCCTGGGGCTCCCCGGGTACCGCGTCATGCGGTGGGAGCGCGAGTGGGAGGAGCCCGGCCGCCCGTTCCGGGATCCGGCCGAGTGGCCCGCGTGTTCGGTCGCGACCTCCGGCACGCACGACACGGAGCCACTCGCCGAGTGGTGGGAGAACGCGGAGCAGGAGGAGCGGCGCGAGTTCCTGAAGGTGCCGGCGCTGGCCGCGCTGCGCCTGCCGGCGGACGCGAGGCTGACGCCGGCCTTGCGCGACGCGATCCTCCATGCGCTGATCGCGTCCGGGTCGCGGTTCGTGATCCTGCCGCTCGGCGACGTCTTCGGCTGGCCCGATCGCATCAACACGCCGGCCAGCGTGAGCGACGACAACTGGCGCTGGCGGCTTCCCTGGCCCGTGGACCGCCTGCTGAACGAGCCCGAGGCCCGCGAGCGGGCCGCGTTCCTGCGCAGGGAAGTGGAACGGACGGGACGCCGTCCGGCGCTGCGCCGATCCTCGTGACATAATTCCCGGTCGCGCCGACGCGCACGTCCCGTCGGGATCGGCATGCCCTCTACACACCGCACAACCTGGACGCTCGGGGTGCTGTCGCTCTATGTCGCCCTGACGCTGGTCTGGATGCGCCCGCTGCTGCCGGCGATCACGACCGCGTTTCCAAACGATCCTGGCGACCCGGTGTTGAACGCGTGGATTCTCTGGTGGAACGCGCGCGTCGTCCCGTTCAGCGAGGCGTGGTGGAACGCGCCTTCGTTCTTTCCCGTCACGGGGAGCGCCGCGCTGACCGAGCTCCTTGTCTCGCTCAACCTGTTCGCGAGCCCCGTCATCTGGCTGTCCGACAACCCCGTGCTCGCGTACAACGTCGTCTTCCTGCTTTCGTACCCGCTGGCGGCGCTTGCCGCGTACCTGTTGTGCCTCGAGCTGACCGGGCACCGTTCGGCGGCGGTCCTGGGCGGGCTGGCGTACGGATTCGCCCCCTACCGCATGGCGCAGCTCGCGCACCTGCAGGTGCTCGCGTCCTTCTGGATGCCGATCGCGTTGTATGGCCTGCACCGGTACGTCCGCACGCGGCAGAAGCGCTGGCTTGTCGTGTTCAGCGTCTTCTGGCTGCTTCAGGCGCTCTCGAACGGCTACTATCTGCTCTATTTCTCGGTGCTGGTGGGCCTATGGGCGCTCTGGTTCCTCGGCCGCCCGCGGGAGTGGCGCGCGCTGGCCGCGGTGGGCGTGGCGTTCGCCGCCGGTGCGGCGCCGGTGCTTCCGGTCCTGCTCGGGTACCGCTCGATCCACCAGCGGTACGGGCTGACGCGCAGCCTCGACGAGATCCTCTTCTACAGCGGAGACGTCACCTCCTTCCTCGTGCCGCCGCCGGTCTCGCTCGTCTGGGGGAACTGGTTCCGGAGCCTCGGGCGTCCCGAGGGAGAGCTGTTTCCCGGGCTGGTGATCGCGCTCCTGGCCATCGCGGGAGTCGTTTTCGTGCTGCGGCGGAAGATCGCCTATCGCCGCGTGTCGCGCATCAGGCTGTTGCTCGGCGTCGTCGCCGCTGCCGCCCTCGCGGTGAGCGTCAGCTTCCTGGTCTTCGGCCCGTGGCGCGTGGAAATCGGCGGCATTCGGCTCCTGTCGGTCGGGCGCTTTCACAAGCCGTTCTCGAACTTCCTGGTCTTCGGGCTCGCCTTCGTCCTGTCCGGTCCTCGTTTTGCCGCCGCGTTTCGCGAGCGGTCCGCGTTCGCGTTTTACGTGGTGGCAACGCTCCTGATTGCGCTCGCGGCCCTTGGTCCCGAGCCGCGCCTGATGGGAGAGCAGATCTTCTACAAGCCGCCGTACGCGTTGCTGCTGCCGTTGCCCGGCTTCAGCGGCTTGCGTGTGCCCACGCGCTTCTGGATGCTGGGGACGTTGTGCCTCGCCGCCTCGGGCGCGATGGCGTTCGCGCGGCTGGCGCCGGTCGAGTCACGTCGCGCCACGGTGGCCGCCGCGCTCCTGGGGGTCGGAATCGTGCTGGATGCCTGGCCGTCGCGGGTGCCGGTGGCCCCCGCGCCACCCCTGATCGCGTGCGCGTGGCCACGCCCGTTCGCCGCGGACGCGTTCCTGCAGCTACCGCTGGGACGCATCGACCTCGACCTCGCGGCAATGTACCGGTCCGCCGGGCGGGGCCTTCCCTCCGTGAACGGCTACAGCGGGTACTTCCCGCCGCACTACCAGCCTCTGAGCTACGCGCTGAACCGCAGGGCCCCGCACGCGCTCGGCGCGCTCTCGTCGTTCGGCACGCTCGAGGTCGCGATCGATCGCGCGGACGATCCAGACGGACTGTGGGCGGCGTACGTCAGCGGCGCGCCTGGCGCGCGCGAGCGACCCGAGTGCGCAGGCAGCCGCATTCGCCTGTTCGAGCTGCCAGCGTCGCCGTCCCCACCCCAGCCCTCGATCACGGGCAGGCCCATTCCAATCGCGGCCGTGACAACCGACGCCAGCACCGAGACCGCGGGCTTCATGCTCGACGGTGATCTGATATCGCGGTGGGAGGCCGGGCCGCAGAGCCAGGCGCACTCGGTGACGATCGATCTCGGCGCGCCGGCGCCGGTCTACGCCGTACAGGTCTCGCTCGGTCCGTACCTCTTCGACTTTCCGCGGCAGCTCTCGATCGCCACGTCGACGGACGGAACATCGTGGAGGCCGATCAGCGAGGGGCCCACGGATCGCGAGGCGCTATGGGGCGCCATTCGCGATCCGCGGGAGGTGCCGATGGTGTTCGATCTCGGGAACGTGACGGCCCGCTACATCCGACTGACGCAGACCGGCTTCGATCGGGTCTATTACTGGTCGGTCGCGGAGCTCGCCGTGTTCGCGCCGGGCGCGCGCCGTGACACGCCCGGCCACCCTGAACCCTGAACCCTGAACCCTGAACCCGAAGCCTGACGCCTGATTTACGGCATCGTCGTCGTGCGTTGCGGCGGCTGCGGCTTCGGCAGGGGCTTGCGCGGCAGCTTCTCGTCCCGCATCGCCGCGTGATACGTGAACGACGCGACGATCACCGCGTTCGTCATCATGTCGGGCGCCTGGATCCGCTCGTACACATCCATGTTGGAGTGGTGGGTACGCGTGTCGTACTCCACCTCGTCCTGGATGAACTGGAAGCCGGGGAGCCCCACCGCGTCGAACGCGAGGTGGTCGGTGCCGCTCGTGTTGCGGATCGTCAGCGTGGTCATGCCGAGGTTCCGGAACGGCTCCATCCACGCCCGGAAGATTGGCGTCACCGCCTCGTTCCCCTGGAGGTACACCCCGCGGATCGCGCCGGTGCCGTTGTCCACGTTGAAGTAGGCGGCGAGCCGCGCGTGTTCCGGCTTCAGCTGCATCGTCTCGCGGTCGGCGAAGTGCTCCTTCACGTACGCGCGCGAGCCAAGCAGCCCCTGCTCCTCGCCGGACCAGAGCGCGATGCGAATGGTGCGGCGGGGCCTGAGGCCGGACGCGTTCAGGATCCGGATGACTTCCATCATCACGGCCGAACCGGCGGCGTTGTCGGTTGCCCCGGTTCCCGCGTGCCAGGAGTCGAAGTGCGCGCCGATCATGACGACCTCGTCCGCGCGATCCGTGCCGGGGATCTCTCCGACGATGGTGTAGGAGTTCGGGTCCTTGTCGTAGAAGGCGTTCTTCACGTTCAGCTCGATGGTGACGGGGATCTTCTTCTCCAGCATCCGCGCGATCCGCCCGTAGTGCTCGGCGGCGATCGTCAGTTGCGGGAGCGGCACGTAGGTCGGGTCCTTCGGGTCGCGCGGGCTGACGCCCCCCACGAACACCGTGCCTCCGTCACCGACGCGTCCCGGGTCGAGGACCGCGATCGTTCCTTCGTCCTTGAGGAACTGCATTCGCTTGCGCAGCGCGTCCATGAACTGGCGGCTCGGCGGGCGATAGGCCGCGCGCGGGCGATTGCCGTTGTCGGTCGAGAGCTCCTCGAGGTCTTTCTCGGTGAAGCGGGTCGCGGGCGGGTCGAAGATCGCCTTCAGCTCGCGCGCGTTGCCGAGCAGCACGACCTTGCCGCGCAGCCGGCCTTTGTATTCCTCGAGCGACTTCAACTCGCGGTCGGCGGGGTCGACCTTGACCAGCACCGCCTCGCCTGACACCGGCCCGTTGGTGCCGACGGCCCACGCCTTGGAGTAGCCGATGATCGGAAACGGTTGCGGCGATAGCGCGCGAATCAGCGTCAACTCGTTCGCCCAGCCCGGACCGAACGGCCAGGGCTCCCGTTTCACGTTGACGAGACCCCACTCGGTCATCTTCTTCATCGAGTACTCGGCGGCGGCATCGTAGCTGGGCGAGTTGGTCAGCCGGGGCCCGTGCACGTCGGTGAGGTAGCTGGTGATCTCCATCACCTGCGAGCGCTGGAAGCCTTCCTCTTTGATCCGGTAGATGGCGTCGTAATCAAGCCTCTCCGCGGCCTGCTGCGCGGCGATCGGCAGCGCGACGAGGCCGAGCAGGGCCGCTGCCGCGAGAGCGCGGCGCGTTGATCGTCGGGTCATGTCCTCTCCTTGCGGGATGCCGGGCGAACAGAAACGACTGCGCTCGTTGCGCTTCGCTTCCGCGAAAGGACGCTCACGATCGCAGATTGCACAGAATATCACCGCGGCGGATCACAGTTTTCGCCCGGGCAAAAACGGCATTGTAAGCCCACGGAGCTGGCGGGTTTCCCGATCCGCGCGGACCAAGTCGTTGCCGGGCAACGGGTTCGATACCGCCGTCCTGATTACGATTCTGCTGGTGCGGTCGTTGCAGCGCGCACGCGTGTAGAGGAGCCCCATGGATCCCGCCCAGGTCGCGGCGCGTGCGCTCGACGCGCCCGATTTCGTCGACGGACTCGGCGAACGTACACAGCTCACCGACAGCGGCAGCGGCGAGACCGTGGAGGTCCTTCGCCTGCGCAGCTCGCTGACGAGCGTGCCCTCGTTCGAATTCGCGCTCCGCGAGCGCACGGCACGCCTGGCCAACTTCCGCCAGAACGCGTTTGCGCGCGTCCGCCGCGTGGATCGTACGCCGACCGGGCTCGCGGTGGTCTCCGACCAGGTCCCGGGGTTCCGGCTCTCGCAGATGCTGCGCATCGCCGAGGAGCGCGGTCTCGCCGTGGACATCAACGCCGCGCTGAGCCTCATTCACCAGCTGCTGCCGGCGATCGCGCTGCTGCACGAGAACGCGCGCGACGTCGCGCACGGCGCGCTCGGCCCCGATCGCCTGATCGTGACGCCGCACGCGCGGCTGGTCGTCGCCGATTACGTTCTCGGCTCCGCGCTCGAGCAGTTACAGCTTTCGCACGACCGCCTCTGGCGGGATTACAGAATTCCGATGCCGCCGTCGGCCGGCGCGCCGCGCTT
Source organism: Vicinamibacterales bacterium (assembly GCA_035463475.1). Taxonomy (GTDB): domain Bacteria; phylum Acidobacteriota; class Vicinamibacteria; order Vicinamibacterales; family 2-12-FULL-66-21; genus JACPDI01. Next base: position 36,024 of record DATHTE010000131.1, on the reverse strand, counting down.
CGATCACCGGGCAGACGTGATGCAGATCGGCGTCACGTCGCTCTCGCTGATCCTGGGGCGCCTGCTGCGCGACGACGAATGCGCGCGCATCCACGAGTTGCTGGCGGAGTCGAGCGAGACTTCAGCCGGCGGCGCGCGCCAGCCGCTTTCGCAGGGGCTCCGCGGATGGCTGGCGCGCGCGCTTCAGGTCGATCAGCGGCGGCCGTTCCTGGGCGCGCACGAGGCGCAGCTGGCGCTCGATCAGACGCTCGGCGCCGATCCACGCTACGTGGCGTCGCCGATCGCCGTCGAGGCGTTCATCTCCCGGTGCGTCGACTCGATCATCGAGGTCCAGGCGGAGCCGGATGCCGCGGCCGCGTCACCCGGAACACCGGCCGCGGCCGCGCCCGCGCCTGCGACGCGCGAGTCGCAACCGGTCACGCGCGAGCCGGGCACGGCGGCGCCGCACCACGCCGTGCCTCCGCCTCCGGCGCGTGAAATCCCGTCAATGGCCGCGCCCGAGCGCCCGGCCGTAATCCAGACGCCGGCGGCGCCGGCGGCATCCGTCGCGCCCGCCGCGCGCGAGGTCCCCGCCGCCCCATCGGCTGCGCGCGAGCTTCCCGCTGCACCGCCCGCTGCGCGCGAGGTCCATGCGGCTCCGTCGACTGCTCGCGAGGTCATCACTGTTCCGCCGCCGCCGCGCGAGACACCGCCAGCCGCCTCCGTCACTTCGGCGGCGCGCCACGCGGCGCCACCGCCGCGGCAGCCAGCGGCACGCCCGCCGGCCACGGCACACGACGTCGATCTCGAAAGCCTGCAGGCGGCGTTTGCCGCCTCGACGCAGCCATTCGCGGACGAGTCGGAGGAGCCCGTCGCGACGCGGCTCGAACTCGGCATGCCGGCCCGCGGGCACAATCCGTGGCTGCGCACGCTGGCCGTTCTCGTCGTGCTGGCTGCCATCGCCGGCGCGGCGGTCGTCGGCTGGCGCTGGTACTACCAATCGCGGGCCGCGACGCCGGCGGTCGAGCAGGGCACGCTCGACGTGCAGTCGGCGCCACCGGGCGTGGCGGTGGTGGTGGACGGCGAGCTTCGCGGCGAGACGCCGCTGAAGCTGACCCTCAAGGCCGGACCGCACATCGTCGAGCTGCGCGGCAGGGGAGTGCCTCGCGTGATCCCCATCACGATGACGGCCGGCGCGAACATGTCCCAGTTCGTCGAGTTCGCCGAAGCGGCCGCGCCAAGCAGCGGACAGCTCGACGTGCGATCCGATCCGCCGGGCGCCCGCGTCACGATCGACGGGCGCGTCGTCGGTACCGCGCCGATGGTGGTGCCCAACCTGGCCCCGGGCGAGCACCACGTCTCGCTCGAACGCGAGGGAGCGAGCGTGCAGCATCGGGTCACGATTGAGCCTGGGGCCACGGCGACGCTCGTAGCGCCGGTCGCCGCCGCCACCGGGCCGGCGTCGGGCTGGATCTCCGTCTCCGCGCCGTTCGCGATGCAGATTTTCGAGGAGGGGCGGCTGGTCGGCTCCACCGAGACGCAGAGCATCATGGTGCCCGCCGGCCGGCACGTCTTCGAGATCGTCAACCACACGCTCGGGTACCGCGTGAATCGCGTGGTCCAGGTGCAGCCCGGGCGGACTGCCATTGTCGGCATCGAGCTGCCGAACGGGATCGTCAACTTGAACGCGACGCCCTGGGCGGAGGTCTGGATCGATGACCGCCGCGTCGGCGAGACGCCGATCGGCAACCTCTCGCTGCCCATCGGCCCGCACGAGATCGTCTTCCGTCACCCGCAGTTCGGCGAGAAGCGGCAGGCGATCTCCGTGACGCCGGCGACGCCCCTGCGCGTCAGCGTTGACATGCGGAAGTAGCCATGCGCACTCTTTTTGCGGTCGTTGTCCTGTTGTTCGCGGGTGGGGCGCCGCTCCACGCGCAGGAGGACGTGGTGTCCTCGGCGCGCGAGCTGTACGCCGCCGCGCGGTACGACGAAGCGCTCGCCACGCTCAACTCGCTGCGCGTCCGTGAAGACGTTTCCGTCAAACCGTCCGACGTGCGCGCGCTCGAGCAGGTGCGGTCGCTGTGCCTTCTCGCGCTGGGGCGCGAGGCCGAAGCCGAAGAGGCGATTGCCGCCGTGATCGCTGTCGATCCGTTCTACCAACCCGGCGAGGCGGACACCGCGCCACGCGTGCGCGCCGCGTTCCAGGAGGTCCGGCGGCGCGTGTTGCCGGAGATCGCCGCGGAGCGGTACGCGATCGCCAAGGCGACCTACGATCGCAAGGAATTCGCGGCGGCGGCCGATCAGTTCACACAGGTCGTCACGCTGCTGCAGGACGTTGACATGCAGGGGAAGCACGCCGATCTGCGCACGCTCGCCAGCGGCTTCCTCGAGCTGAGCACGGCCGCCGTGAAGGCGGCCGAGCCGCCGCCCGCCCCGGAGCCGGTCGCCGCGACGCCGCCGGCGGCGTCGGTGGCGCCGACGATCTACAACGGCGAAGATCCGACCGTGACCCCGCCGACGACGATTCGCCAGGACCTTCCCCGGCTGCCTGCGACAGTTCTCACCCAGGCGCGCGACCGCGGCATCATCGAGGTGATCATCGATGAGGCCGGGCGCGTCGAGAGCGCGGCGATCCGGATGTCGATCCATCCGGCGTACGACTCGATGCTGCTCGCCGCGGCCGTGGACTGGCGGTATCAACCCGCGCTCGTGAACGGCGTGCCCGTGAAGTACCGCAAGCGCATCCAGGTATCGGTTGCGCGACGCGACTGACCTCGGCGCTCCGGACGCGACCGGCTGACCTGAACAAGGCTCAAGAATATCCTGCCGCCTGCAGCGTACGCTCGCTGGATTAATCGCGGCACGCGGCAGACAGCTCAGCACGGTGGACCTCGCACACATGCGCCGATCGGCGCTGGCTCGAATCTCGCAACGCTTGCGCGAGTGTCCAAGACGACCCCGACATTTTTGACCGTCGCGAGCGGATGCGCCCGCTTCTGCTCGGAATGGAACGGCGACGATGCGGAGGAAGGCGCCCGGGTCCTGCTCGGCCTGCTCCCGCCTCGCATCCCGGGCGCGCTGCGGCTCGTGATCGCGCGCGCACTGCGCGACCTCGACGTGCCGCCGTTCGCGTCCCCCGCGGAGTTCCGCGAGGCGGTGGGGCGCTTCGCGCGCCCCACGCCGCTCGACAGCATTTCCGACGTGCGCCGCGCGCGCCGCGAGTCGCGGCTGACCCTGGGTCGCATCGCCCGCGAGACCGCGGTCCCGATCGCCGTGCTCCGGCAACTCGAATGGGGAGACTTCCGCGACTGGCGGGACGACGCCTGGATGCGCCGCGTTATCGAGGCGTACGCCAGGGCGGCCGCGCTCGACGTGCGCCGCGTGCGGGACATCGTCTACAAGGAATGGACGCGCCAGCTTGACGAGCTCGCCGACCGCGCGCTGGCCCGCCCGCTCGAGGAGGATCGAGAGACCGCGCCGGCGATCGCGCCCGTGCGCAGCCGCCTGCACCACCAGATGCGGACGGCCGCGGCAGCCGTCGTCGCGTTCGCCTTCGGCATGGTTGCCGGCGCCGCGGTTGTCGATCGTGATCGCGCGACGTCGGCGCCGCCCGCGGCGGTCGAGGCCGTCCCGGCGCCGCCCGGCGCGTCAGAGGTAGCGCCGGCGCGGCCCGCTGACGGCTCGGCGCGCCCCCTCGATCTCGCGGCGCCGCCCGACCCGGTGACTCGGCCCGACCCCGGAGCGCGCCCGGACAATCTTCCCCGGCGTTCGGATCGGCTGCAGGCGTCGGCGGCCGCGACCGAAGGCACCACCGGAGCCGTCCCGACTGCCGCCGCGATGCCGGCGCCGGCCGCGCCGCAACCGCCCCCCCGGCTGCACCGGGCGCTGAACGAAACGGCGCCCGCGTTCTCTCCGTCCTTCTCGCGCGAGGGCACCGCCGTCTTCTATCACCGCGACAACGGCAGCGGGAGCGCGTTGATGAAGGCGGAGCCCGGCGGCGCGCACGCCGTCAGCCTCATCGACGACGGCGCGCGGAACTATCACGTGAAGCCGTCGCCGGACGGATCCCACATCGCCTTCGATTCCGATCGCGACGGCGAACGCGGCGTGTATGTCGCCGACGCCGACGGCCGCAACGTGCGCCGCGTCAGCGGTCCGGGGTTCGCCGCGGTGCCGAGTTGGTCGCCGGACGGGAGCCGCCTCACGTTCGTGCGCGGGGAGTCGCGCTCGCGCAGCCGCGTCTGGAACCTGTGGCTGCTCGATCTCGCGTCCGCGGCCACGATCAGGCTGACGTCGTACAACTACGGACAGCCCTGGGGCGCGTCGTGGTTTCCCGATGGCCGGCGGCTCGCGTACAGCCATGAGGATCGCCTGACGGTGCTCAACATCGAAACGGGGGCGCGCCGGCTGTTCCGCTCTCCGCTGCCGGGCCGGCTCCTGCGCACTCCCGCGGTGTCCCCCAACGGGCGGCACGTAGCGTTCCAGGTCCATCGCGACGGCGCGTGGTTGCTCGATCTCGAGAACGGCTCGATGCGCCGCATTCTCGCGGACCCGACGGCCGAGGAGTTCGCCTGGGACGCTGCCGGGCGACGCCTCGCGTTCCACAGCCGGCGCTCGGGCGCGTGGTCGGTCTGGATCATGTCCGGCCCCGAATCCTAGGCGACCTCCCGAGGAAGCGCGCTGCGCGCCGGACGCGCCGTGCTACACTGCCCGCGGTCATGCGGGCAGCGTGTCTCATCGCACTCGCGGCGTGCCTCGCCGGCTGCCGGGCCCAGGAACCGGAGCCGGCACGGCGGCTGCCTCGCGCGGACATCGCGCTGGCCGCCGAGACCTTCACGATTGAGGCGCGCGTCGCGCGGGACGCGACGCTCGAGTCGCTGTTCCGCGCGCACGACCTCCGCGCCGACGTCGCGACCGCCGCAATCGAAGCCGTGCGCACCGTCTTCCGCCCGAGCCGGCTCCTGAAGGCGGATCATCCGTACCGCCTCGTTCGCACCATCGACGGCCTGCTGCGCCGGTTCGAGTACCACATCGACGCGGATCGGTTTCTCCAGCTCGAGGCCCCGGACCGCGACCAGCCCGGGCAGTTCGCCGTCCAGATCATCCCGTATCGCAAGACGACGGAGATGGCCGCGATCCACGCGGACATCGACGCCGAGCATCCGTCGCTCGTGGCCGCGATCGACGCGGCCGGAGAACAGGTGCAGCTCGCGATCGCGCTCGCCGAGATCTTCGCCGGCGACGTGGACTTCCACAGCGAGCTCCAGCCGGGCGACAGCGTCGAGCTGCTCTTCGAGAAGATTTTTCGCGAGGGGGAGTTCGCCGGCTACGGCGATGTCGTCGCGGCGCGCCTGCTGAACGACGGCCGCGATCTCCACGCCTACCGGTTCGCGCAGAACGGTCGGGCGGGCTACTACGACGAGCGCGGCCGGTCGCTCCGTCGCTTCATGCTGCGGTCGCCGCTGCGGTTCGAGGCGCGCGTGACCTCAGGGTTCTCGTACCGGCGCCTGCATCCCGTCCATCGTAGGTACCGCGCGCATCTCGCCGTCGACTACGGCGCGCCGCACGGATCGGCCGTGGTGGCCGTCGCGGACGGCACCGTGGTCTCGGCCGGCCACAGCGGCGCGTCGGGCCTGATGGTGCGCCTGCGGCACGCCAGCGGGTTCGAGAGCTACTACCTCCACCTGTCATCGCTCGGCAAGGGGATCCGGGCGGGCCGGCGCGTGCGCCAGAACCAGTTGATCGGGAGGGTCGGCTCCACGGGCACCGCGACCGGCCCGCACCTTGACTACCGCCTCAGACGCAACGGCGTGTTCGTCAACCCGCTGACCGTCCACCGCCGGATGCCGCCCGGCGATCCAATCGCGCCGAAGCTGCTCGCGGCCTTCGACGCCGAGCGCGAGCGGCTCGCGCAGCAGATCTCGACGACGCTGCTCGCCGCGGGGAAGCGCGAGGCGCGCGACCCGGTTCGCGCCTCGCAGTAAAAAGGGCCGCTCCGCGCCCTGCTGTTTCTCCGCGATCTCCGGCCGCAAGACATATAGAATAAGAGGGTTATGGCATTCATACGTCCCTTCAGGGCGCTGCGGCCCGCGCCCGAAGTGGCGCCGCGTGTCGCGTCGGTCCCCTACGACGTGGTAAGCACGGATGAAGCGCGCACGTTGGCCCACGACAATCCCCTCAGTTTCCTCCACGTCACCCGTTCCGAGATCGACCTGCCGCCCGACACCGACCCGTACTCTCCGGCGGTCTACACGCAGGCGGCCCGGAACCTCGAAGCGCTGAAGCGATCCGCTCCGCTCGTTCTCGAAGCAGACCCCGCGCTCTACTTCTATCGCCTCCGGATGGGACAGCACGAGCAGACCGGGCTCGCCGCTGCCTATTCCGTGGACGAGTACGACACCGGCCTGATCAAGAAACACGAGCGCACGCGGCGGGACAAGGAAGACGACCGCACACGGCACATCACGGAGACGCGCGCGCAGACCGGCGTGGTGTTCCTGACGTACCGCGCGTCAGCGGACGTCAACGCCGTCGCGGCGCGTGTGTGTGCGGGCGCACCGCTCTACGATTTCACCGCGGAGGACGGCATCCGCCACGCGGTGTGGAAGGTCACTGGCGCGGAGATGCGGGCGCTCACCGGGGCATTTGCGAAGATCCCTGCCCTCTATATCGCGGATGGCCATCATCGCGCCGCGAGCGCCGCGCGGGTGCGCCAGCAGGTGCCGGGCGCGGACACGTTCCTTGCCGTCGCGTTTCCCGACGAACAGATGCAAATCCTGCCGTACAACCGCGTCGTCAAGGACCTGGCGGGGGAGGCGCCGGACGGCTTCCTCGCGAAGCTGCGCGCCATCCTTCCCGTGGGCGAGGGGCGGCCGTCTCCCGCCCGGCGCGGCCTGGTGGAAATGTACCTGGCTGGGAAGTGGTACGAACTCGATCTCGGCACGGCTGACGATCCGGCGAGCGTTCCCCCTCAGGCGGGCCAGGACGGTGCCGCTGCGCTCGACGTCAGCCGGCTGCAGCAGCGCGTCATCGCGCCGCTGCTGAAGATCGAGGACGTGCGCACCGACAAGCGGATCGACTTCGTCGGCGGCGGGCGAGGCACCGGCGCGCTCCAGAAGCTGGTGGACACGGGCAAGGCCGCCGTCGCGTTCTCGATGCACCCGGTCGGGATCGGCGATCTGCTCGCGATCGCGGACGCGGGCGGAATCATGCCGCCGAAATCGACGTGGTTCGAGCCAAAGCTCCGGGACGGTCTCATCGTCAACCTGATTTGATTCGATCGCGCGGAGGCACCGCGCGATACGGGATGCACTCATGAAGGTCCTCATCGCAGACAAGTTCGAGAAGTCCGGCCTCGAGGGGCTGCAGCGCGCCGGGTGTGAGGTGGTCTACAACCCCGACCTCAAGGAAGACGCTCTCCGCCAGGCCGTGGGGGAGGGGGCGGACGTGCTCATCGTCCGCAGCACGAGGGTGACCGCGCCCATGATGGACGCCGGCCACCTCTCGCTCATCGTCCGCGCCGGCGCGGGGTACGACAACATCGACGTGAAGGGCGCGTCCGCCCGCGGCATCTACGTCGCGAACTGTCCCGGCAAGAACTCGGTGGCGGTCGCGGAACTCGCGTTCGGCCTCATCCTCGCGCTCGACCGCCGCATTCCCGACAACGTCATCGACCTGCGGGCGGGCAAGTGGAACAAGAAGGAGTACTCGAAGGCGCGCGGGCTGCACGGCCGCACGCTGGGCATCATCGGCTTCGGCAACATCGGCCAGGAGATGGCGCGCCGCGCCCAGGCGTTCGGGATGCACCTGGCGATCTGGAGTGAAATCGGCGTCGAAGTGGATCGCGCCGGCATGCCGGTGGACATGCCGCTGCTGGTGCGCCTCCGGCCGTCCTCCGGTTTTCCGCTGGACCCCTTCGCCGAGGTCTGCGACACGCCCGAGGACGTCGCCGCGAAGAGCGACGTCCTCAGCGTGCACGTCGCGCTGAACGACCGCACCCGCAAGATGATCAACGCCAACGTGCTGAACCGGCTGCGGCCGGGGTCGTTCTTCGTGAACACCGCGCGCGGCGAGATCGTGGACTACGACGCGCTCGGCGCGGCGGTGCGCGACCGGAACCTGCGCGTGGCCCTGGACGTGTATGCCAAGGAGCCCTCTTCGCCGCAGGCGGAGTTCGATGATCCGATCATGAAGCTTCCGAACGTGTACGGCACGCACCACATCGGCGCGTCCACGGATCAGGCGCAGGAAGCGATCGCAGAAGAGACGGTGAAGATCGTCAAGGCCTACCTGGAAACCGGGCGCGTCCTCAACGTCGTCAACCTCTCCCGGCAGACGCCCGCCAGCCACGTTCTCGTGGTGCGGCACCGCGACCAGCCGGGCGTCCTGGCGCACATCTTCGACATCTTGCGCGATAGCCACGTGAACGTCCAGGAAACCGAGAACATCATCTTCACGGGGGCGGAGGCCGCCGTCGCGCGCATCAATCTGGACGGAGCGCCGACCGACGAGCAGCTCAGCAAGATCAGCACAGGCAATCCGAACGTGTTCGACGTCCAGGTGGTGCCGCTCGGCGCCCCCGCCGCGTCATATCAGCTCGCCCGCTCGCTGAGCACCTGGTAAGGAGTCAGCCATGGCCACGACCACCACTCGCATCTTCAACTTCGCCGCCGGCCCCGCGGTGCTGCCGCTGCCCGCGCTCGAGGAAGCGCAGCGCGATCTGATCGCGCTGCCCGGCGTTGGCATGTCCGTGCTCGAAATCAGCCATCGTTCCAAGACATTCGAGGAGATCATCCAGTCCTGCGAGGCGGACGTCCGCAAGCTCGCGTCGATTCCGGCGAACTACCACGTGCTCTTCCTGCAGGGGGGCGCCAGCCTCCAGTTCTCGATGGTGCCCATGAACTTCCTGCCGGCCGGCGGCAGCGCCGATTACATCGTCACCGGCTCGTGGTCGCAGAAGGCGGTCAAGGAAGCCAAGCGCGTCGGCACCGTGAACATCGCGGCGACCACCGAGGCGGAGAACTTCAACCGCATTCCGCGCCAGGAGGAGATCAAGCTGACCCCCGGCGCCGCTTACGTCCACTTCACCTCGAACAACACGATCTTCGGCACGCAGTGGCAGTACATGCCCGCCCTCGGCGACGCGCCCGTGATGTGCGACACCTCGTCGGACATGTTCAGCCGGCCGATGGACGTCACGAAGTACGGGCTGATCTACGCCGGCGCGCAGAAGAATCTCGGGCCGTCCGGCGTTACGCTGGTGATCGTCCGCGACGATCTCGTCAAACGCTCTCCGGCCACGCTCCCGACGATGCTGAACTACAGCGTGCACGCCGAGAACAAGTCGCTGTACAACACGCCGAACACCTTCGGCATCTACCTCATGCGGCTGACGATGAAGTGGCTGCTGGGGCTCGGCGGCCTCGCGGCGGTCGAGAAGATCAACGAGCGCAAGGCGGCGAAGGTCTACGCCGAGATCGATCGCAGCGGGTTCTATCGCGGGCACGCGCAGAAGGACAGCCGCTCGCGGATGAACCTGACGTTCCGGCTGCCGAACGAGGAGCTCGAGAAGAAGTTCGCCAAGGACGCAACTGCCGCCGGTTTGGACGGCCTGAAAGGGCACCGATCGGTGGGCGGGATCCGCGCGTCCATCTACAACGCGTTCCCCGAAGAAGGGATCGACGCGCTGGTCGCGTTCATGCGCGAATTCGAGAAGAAAAACGGGTAGGGAGAGAGCCGTCTGCTACAATTGGCAGCTCTCGTTCAGGGAGTGGAGGAGAGTTAGTGCTCGTTTGGCTCGGAATCGTCCTGCTCGTCTCGATGCTGGTGACGCAGATTGCGGTCTACAGCACCACGATTTACCTGCACCGCACGGTGACCCACCGGGCGGTGGTGCTGCACCCGTTCGCCGCGTGGGTGTTCCGGTTCTGCATCTGGATCACGACCGGCATCGTGCCCCGAGAGTGGGTGGCGGTGCACCGGAAGCACCACGCGTTCACCGACGAGGAGGGGGACCCGCACAGCCCGAAGCTCGAAGGGTTCTGGAAGGTCCAGCTCGGCAACGTGTTCTACTACCTTCGCGAGCTGAAAGACCCGAACCTGGTCCCGAAGTACGCGCGCGACCTGCCGCCCGACCGGTGGGATCGCGCGCTCTTCGATCACGGCTGGATCGGCCTCCTCGCCGGCACGGCCGCCCTCGCGCTGACGCTCGGCTGGGGCTGGGGGCTCTTCGCCGCCGGCCTGCACGCGCTGATGTACGTGTTCGTGCTCTCCTCGTCGATCAACGGCCTCTGTCACTATGCGGGGTACCGCAACTTCGCGAACACCGCGACGAACCTCCGGCTGGTCGCGTGGCTGACCGGGGGCGAGGGGCTGCACAACAACCACCACGGCTACCCGCGCAGCCCGAAGTTCAGCTTCCGGCGCGGCGAGATCGATCCGGCGTGGCCGCTGATCAAGCTGCTCACCGCGCTGCGCCTCGCGCGTCCCTACAAGACGATCGAACAGGCGCACGCGCAGGCACAGGGCTGACGAAAGGCGCTGGTGGACAGGGACCCGGTCACACGCGAGGCAGGCCGCCTTCGCTGGATAGGGTCCCTGCTCGCGTCGGCCGTCCTTCTTTCATCGCAGCCTGCGGCCGCGCAGCCGCGTCCTCTCACCCCTGAAGACATCGTCTCGTTCAAGGCCGTGGTCTCGCTCGCCGTGTCCCCAGACGCGCGGGCGGCGGTCGTCGCCCTGCGATCGGCCCATCACGACGAGCACCGCTTCGAGACCGATCTCTGGCTCGTGCCGCTCGACGGCGTTCCGGCCCGCCAGCTGACCTTCGCGCGCGGATCGGAGGACGCACCCGCCTGGTCGCCGGACGGTTCGCGGATTGCGTTCCTGGCGCGGCGCGGCGAGCTGGTGGAGGTGCACGTCCTGCCGCTCGCGGGCGGAGAGGGGCGTCCCTACGCGTCCGGCCGCGGCTCCGTCGCGTCGTTCGCATGGGCGCCGGACGGCAAGCGGCTCGCCCTGGTCGGGCCGGCAGATGACACCGAGCAGGACGCGCGGCGCCGGCACGAACGCGACGACGCGTTCGTGGTGGGCGAGCAGTGGCGAAACCACCGCGTGTGGATCGCGACGGAAGGAAGCGTTCCCCGCGCCATCACCGACGGAAAGCGCCACGTCCGTGCCGTCCGCTGGTCTCCGGACGGCAAGCAGCTCGCCATCGTCACGACCCTCACGCCGGAGGCGGACAGCAGCGAGGACTCGCGCGCAGAGATCGTCGAGCTGGACACCGGACGGGCGCGACAGGTGCCCGACAGCGCTCAGGCGTCCAACGTCGTGTGGTCGCCGGACGGCGGCATGCTGCTCATCGTTCGTCCCTTCGACGGGCGCGGGATCTCCCGGGAGGACGCGTTCGTGTGGCCGCTCGGCGGCGACCGCGTCGTCAACGTCACGCGCCAGCTCGATCGCGATGTCGAGGAGGTGTTCTGGCGCGACCAGGCGCGGATCGAAGTGCTGTATTCGCTCGGCACCGTGAGCGCGCTCTCGACGATTGACGTGCGCACCAGCACGATCGTGGACACGTGGGCGCCGGGCATCGCCGTGTCGGAGCTCCGGCCGGCCGGCGCCTCCTGGGCGCTCGTCGCGGGGGACCGGCCCGACGAGCTGCTGGTGCGGGCAGGCGAGACGCTCAAGACACTCACTCGCTGGAACGCGGAACTGGCGTCGTCGCTGGAGCTGCCCGTGGCCGAGACGGTGAAGTGGCGAAGCGGCGCGGGCCCGCTCGAGGGCGTGCTCGTGCGCCCCGCGCAGCTCGCGGCCGACCGCCGCTACCCCGTCATCGTCAATCCGCACGGCGGGCCGCGCAGTCACAGCATGGCCCGCTTCGACCCGGTGTCCGCGTATTTCGTCTCGCAGGGCTACCTGGTATTGAAGCCGAACTTCCGCGGCAGCACCGGGTACGGCGATATCTTCGCGCGGGCCAACGTCGCGAACTGGGGCGAGGGGCCCCATCGCGATCTGATTTCGGGGGTCGAATCGCTCGTAGTGCGCGGCCTCGCCGATCCGGCGCGGCTCTTCATTTACGGCTGGAGCTACGGCGGGTACCTGACGAACTGGGCGGTCACGCACGGCGATCACTTCCGTGCCGCGGCGAGCGGCGCCGGCGTCGCCGACTTGCGCATGCAGTACTCGATCAGCGACGCGCGGCGGTGGCGCTTCGACTACTTCACGGGGACGCCGTTCACCGGCGTGAACATGCCCGTCTACGAGCGCGAGTCACCGGTGACATACGCGCGCTTCGCCCGCACCCCCACGCTCTTCCTCCACGGCGAGAACGACGTGCGGTGTCCGCCGGCCCAGAGCCTGATGATGTACCGGGCGCTCCAGGATAACGGCGTCAAGACGGACCTCGTCATGTACCCCCGCGAAGGGCACGGCTTCGCCGAGCCCCGTCACATCAGCGATCGCGCGCGCCGGGTGGTCGAGTGGTTCCGCGCGCACGACCCGGCAGCCGCCCCGCAGCGCCGCACGACCACCGGATGAGCGGTCCGATCGTCCTCCTGCTGCTGGCGGCGGGGGCGCAGCCCGCGCAGCCGCCGCATCCCGCGGAAGTGACCGGCATCGTCGTGGACGCGTCCGGCGCGGCGATTGCGGGCGCCGCTGTGTCCGCCGGCGGGCGCGAGACGACGACAGACACGCGCGGGCGCTTCTCGCTCGTGGTGGCGCAGCCGGAGCCCACACTGCGAGTGCGCGCGGACGGGTTCGCCCAGTACGCGGGGCGCGTGCGCGCCGGCGTCCCGGTTCGCGTGACGATGCACCCTGCCGGCGTGGCCGAGGCCATCACGGTCACCGCGGCGCGATCGTCCGAGCGACTCTCCGACGCGGCCACGGCGTCGACGGTCATCGCCGCGCCCGTGCTCCTCACCTCCGCTCCCCTGGCCGCCGACGATGCGCTGCGCGCGGTGCCGGGGTTTTCGCTCTTCAGGCGTTCGTCGTCGCGGGTCGCGAACCCGACCACGCAGGGCGCAAGCCTGCGAGGCCTCGCCGCGTCGGGCGCGAGTCGGGCGCTGGTGCTCGCGGACGGGGTCCCGCTGAACGATCCGTACGGCGGATGGGTCTACTGGAACCGCGTGCCGCTCGTGGCGATCGACCGCATCGAGACGGTGCGAGGCGGCTCGAGCGCCGAGCTGTACGGCAGCGAGTCGCCGGCCGGAGCGATCCAGATCGTCGCGATCGAGCCGCGGTCCAGACAGCTGCGGGCGAGCCTCGAGGCGGGGGAGCACGGCCTTGCGCGGGGGTCCGCGTTCGCCGGTTTGCGAACGCGCACGTGGAGCGCCTTCGTGTCGGGCGAGCGCATGGCGTTCGACGGCTATCCGATCGTCGCCGCCGCGGAGCGGGGGCCGATGGACGTCCCGGCTGGCGTGCGCTACTCGAGCGGGCTGGTGGCGGCGACCCGGCATGGCGACGGCTGGTCTCTCGGCCTGCGCGCCGGAGCGCTCGACGAAGATCGCGCCAACGGCACACCGCTTCAAACGAACGACACGAACCTGTGGAGCGTCGCCGCGCGCGCGCGTGCGGTTACGGGCTCGGGGGCGTGGACGTTCGCGGGGTTTGGCGGCACGGTGGATTACGACCAGTCCTTCAGCGCGGTGAGCGCCGACCGGGCGAGCGAGCGGCTGACGGCACGCCAGCGCGTGCCGAGCGACCATGCCGGGGGCTCCGCGCAGTGGGCGGGCGCCTGGCGCGGGCGCGCGCTCGTGGCCGGCGGCGAAGTCCGCCGTGCAGGCGGAGGGCAGGCGCCGGAGACGTCCGGAGACCAGGCGGAGTATGCGGCGTACGCCCAGGCGGTATTCCAGCCAGCCGAACGCGCGACGCTCATGGCGGGCGCGCGCGCCGGCCTCTGGTCAACAACGCCGTCGGACGGCTTCGGATCCACGCGCCGCCGGGCGTACGTGATGCCGCGGCTGGCGCTGGCGTGGTCGCTCACTTCGCGCGTATCGGTGAACCTCTCGTGGACGGCGCCCGGACGATCCCCGACGCTGAACGAGCTTTACCGGGACTTCCAGGTGGGGAACATCCTGACGCGCGCCAACCCGGGGTTGCGGCCGGAGAGCGTCAAGACGCTCGAAGGGGGTGCGCTCCTGCGGGCGGCCGAGGCCTCGCTGAGAATCGTCGGGTTCTGGACCGGCGTGGACGACGCGATTGCGAACGTCACCACCGGGGCGGATGGTGGGCGCATTTTTCGCCAGCGACGAAACGCGGGCGAGATCAGGGCGCGCGGCCTCGAGGTGGAAGGCGAGTGGAGGCCGGCGTCGTGGAGCGCGCTGGTGGCGAGCCTCACGTTCCTCGACTCCAGGTTCACCGCCAGCGAGGAGCCCGGGCTCGCGGGCAGGCGTGTCCCACAGGTGCCGCGCTGGCAGGGGGCCGTGTCGGTGCGTCTCACGCCACGTCGGATGGTTGCGACGCTCGACTGGCGCGGTGTGGGGCTTCAGTACGACGATGACCTCAACCGCTTTTCGCTCCGCCGGGCCGGAGTGCTCGACGCGTACGCCGGCCTCGCGCTCGGTCGCGTTCAGCCGTTTGGCGCGGTCGAGAACCTGTTCGATGTCGAGGTGGATGTCGGCCGCACGCCGGTGAGAACGGTGGGCACGCCGCGGAGCGCCCGGCTCGGCGTGAGGGTGTTCATTCCCTGAATCCTGACGCCTGTCTCAAGGCGCGGCGTGCGGCGGCGGACGCCGGCCGCGCCGGCGCCTCCTGCGCCGCCGCCGCGGCCGCTCTTCAGGGACGATCTCGTCGCCTGCGGCCGTGCGCAGCCCGCGCCATTGCTGGAGCGTCTCCGGGAACTGGCCGTGAATGTCCATAAACGTCATCGCCTCGGCGAACGTGTTGCGGTGCATGATGGACCGCTGCGCGCGCTGAGACGAAGGCAGATCGACGAGCCGCGCCTGCAGGGTGAGGATGTGGCGCAGGTGCTCGACGTCGCCGCGCGCGATCGGCAGCATGCCCAGGACCAGCCGCGGCGGCTTCGGCGGGCGTCCGCCGGCCGGCGGCGTCTCGTCCGCATCGACGTCCGCGTGCTCGCTGGACCGCCGGCGCGAACGCCGCGCCATCATGCCGAGCGGCACGAGCAGCGAGCCGATGAGCACCGGGTTGGTGAGCGTGTCCGGCGCGGCCCTGAAGCGCGTTCGGTACTCGTCGAGCGCCTCGAGCGAGCGCCACACCGCATCCGGCGGCGACACGAGTTCGGGGCTGATGTGCGTCAGCAGCCCCGAGCGCGCGAGTCGCCGGAAGATCCGCTCTGACGCGCCCGAGCGGAGGATCTTGTAGTACTCCTCGAGCATCCGCGCGGGAGACGCCTTGGTGATCTCGGCGCCGTGGCGCTCGATCGCCTCGAGGCTCGCCGGGTCAATGGAGACGTCCAGCCGCTCGGCGAGGACGATCGCGCGCAGCATGCGGACCGGATCCTCGACGAACCGCTCGTTCGGATCGCCGATGCTGCGGAGGACGCGCGAGCGCAGGTCCTCCATTCCGCCGACGTAGTCGATGATCGAGAAGGTATCGATGTCGTAGAAGAGCGCGTTGATCGTGAAATCGCGGCGGAACGCGTCCTCTTCCGGGGTGCCGAAGGTGTTGTCGCGATGCAGCAGGCGCTGCTCGGTGCTCACCTGCGCCGTCGCCTCGGGCATCGGCATCTCGGCCGCCTCCGCCTTGCGGCGGAACGTGGCGACCTCGATGATCTTGTTCGGCGCGAAGCGCACGTGCGCCAGTCGGAAGCGCCGGCCGATGATCCAGCAGTTCCGGAACAGCCGCTTTACCTCGTACGGATGCGCGGAGGTGCCGACGTCGTAGTCCTTGGGATGCCGCCCGAGCAGGAGATCGCGAACGCTGCCGCCAACCAGGTAGGCGACATAACGGTGCTGTTTGAGACGGTACAGGACCTTGAGCGCGTCAGGATCGATGTCGCGGCGGGAGAGCGTGTGCTCCGAGCGCGGCACGATGAGCGGCTCGGCCATCGAATTGGATTATAGGGTACGATGCCGATCATGCGCAGATGCACGGCGGTCCTGCTGCTCGTGCTCGCGACGTCCCAGCCGTCCGCGGGCGCCAGCCCGGACGACATCGCCGACGCCCGGCGGGCCTACAACTCCGCCCAGTACGACGCGGCGGTGGTTGCCGCCCGGGCAGCGGCGGCGGATCCGAAGGTCGCTCCGGAGGCCCTCGTCATCCTCGGCCGGGCCTTGCTCGAGCGCTACCGCAGCACGGCCGACGGCCGCGACCTGTCGGACGCCCGCGTCGCGCTCCTCGATGCCGGGGGCCTGCCGCTCGCCCCGGCCTTGCGCGCGGAGTGGCTGGTCGGTTCGGCGCAGACGCTGTACTTCGAGGACCAGTTCGGCGCCGCCGCCGCGCTCTTCGAATCGTTGCTCAACGAGCCGCGCCTCGAGTTCGTGGGGCCCGGCGGGCGCGAGCGGCTCGTCGACTGGTGGGCCACCGCGTGCGACCGCGCCGCCCAGGCGCACGACGAGAAGAGCCGGACGAAGGAGTACGGGCGGCTGGGCGCCCGCCTCGAGCAGGAGCTGGAACGCGATCCGACGCTCGGCGCCGCGGCGTACTGGCGCGTGGTGGCGGCCCGCGGCGCGGGGGATCTCGACGAGGCGTGGGACGCGGCACACGCCGCGTGGGTGCGGGCGCCGCTCGCGCCCGATCGCGGCGCGCAGCTGCGCGCCGACCTCGAGCGCATCGTCCTCCTGGCGTTGATCCCGGAGCTGGCGCGGCGCGCGGCGCGCGATCAGGACAAACAGGCGGCCGCGTTGCGCGATCGGTGGGAGGCGTTCAAGCAGCGCTGGTCGATCGGCAGCCGCTAGACCGCTCAGCCTTTCGCGGCCTTCCAGTTCTCTCCAATCCCCACATCTACCGTCAGCGGAACGTCGAGCGCGACGGCGTGTTCCATCCGTTCGCGAACCAGCGCGGCGACGTCTTCGGCGGCGTCGCGCGGCGCTTCGAACAGCAGCTCGTCGTGCACCGTCAGGATCATCCGCGCGCGCGGCCGTCCGTCGCCCGCGCCGTCCACGAGCGCGGCGTGCACGTCGATCATCGCGCGCTTCAGGATGTCGGCCGCCGTGCCCTGGATCGGCAGGTTGACGGCCACCCGCTCGGCGGCGGATCGGATCTGGCCGTTCCTGGACGTCAGCTCCGGCACGAGGCGTCGCCGTCCGAACATCGTCCTCACCACGCCGGTGCGGCGGCCCTCTTCGAGGGTCCGATCGATGAACGTCCGCACCGCCGGGAACCCTCCGAAGTACGCCTCGATGAACGCCTGCGCATCGGCGGGCGCCACGCCGATGTCCTTCGCGAGCGTGAACGCCGTCTTTCCGTACAGGAGCGCGTAATTGATAATCTTCGCCCGCCGGCGCAGCTCGTACGGGTCGAGACCGCTCGCCGGCCCGAACACCTTCAACGCCGTGCGATCGTGGATGTCTTCTCCCTGCCGGAACGCCGAGGCCAGCGCCTCGTCGCCCGACAGGTGCGCGAGCACCCGCAGCTCGATCTGCGAGTAGTCGGCGCTGATGAGCACGTGCCCCGGGTCGGCGATGAACGCCCCGCGGATCTCCCGCCCAAGCTCGGTCCGGATCGGGATGTTCTGCAGGTTGGGATCGCTGCTGCTCAGCCGTCCCGTCGCCGCCACAGCCTGGTTGAAGCAGGTGTGCACGCGGCCGGTGCGCGGGTGGATCAGCTGAGGGAGCGCGTCGATGTACGTGCCCTTCAGCTTCTGCAGCGCACGCCATTCGAGGATCAGGCGCGGCAGCTCGTGCGTGAGCGCCAGCTCCTCGAGCACTTCGACGGCCGTCGATCGCGACCGTGAGGTGCCCGTCCGCTTGAGCACGGGCAGCTGCAGCCGGTCGAACAGGATTTCCGACAGCTGCTTCGGCGAGTTGATGTTGAACTCCTCGCCGGCGAGCTCGAAAATCTGCGCGCTGCGGGCGGCGAGTTCTCCCTCGATTCGCTGCGATTGCGCGGAGAGCCCCTTCGCGTCCACGCGGATGCCGGCCTGCTCGATCGCCGCCAGCACGGGGATGAGCGGCAGCTCCAGCGTCCGATACACCTCGGTGAGTTGCTCGCGATCGAGCAGCTCGCGGAGCAGCGGGGCGATCTGCGCCGCCAGGTCGGCCCGCTCCGCCGCGTAGTCCAGCGCCGCCTCTGGTGGGAGCGACGCGATCGAGACAGCCCTGGCGCCGCGCCCGCACACGTCCTCTTCCGTCAACGCCTTGTAGCTGACGTGCTCGAGCGCGAGGTCCTCGAGCCGGTGCGCGGCGCGCGTCGCGTCGATCAGGTAGCTGGCGATCATCGTGTCGGTCTCGAGACCGCGCAGCGTCACCCCGTGCCGCTCGAGCATGATGACGTCGAACTTCAGATCGTGCCCGGCCTTCGCGACCGCGGCGTCCTCCAGCACCGGGCCGAGCGCCGCCATCGCGTCCGCCATCGAGACGCACGGCGTGCCCGACAGCCCGGTGTGCCCGATCGGAACGTAGTCGGCCGAGCGCGGCTCCGCGGCGAACGCGAGGCCAGCCACCCCCCCGAGCATGGCGGACGGCTGGTCCGGCAGGACGCGCAGCGCGAAGCGGCCGGCCGCCTTCAACCGCGCCGCCAGCTCCGTCAACTGCTCGCGCGTGTTGACGATGCGGTAGGTCTTGGCGACGGTGGCCGCGGTGGGGGCGTACTCCGCCACGATCGTGCGGAAGCCCATCGCGTTGAACAGCTCGAAGCACCGCGCGTTCGTGGCGCCGCGATACCGCAGCGCCTCGGGTTGGAGCTCCACGGGCACGTCGGTGCGGATGCGCGCGAGCTCGCGGCTCTGGCGCGCCGAGTCGAGGTTCGCCAGCAGCGCCTCGCGATAACGCTTCTGCGGAAGGCTGGCGGCCTGCGACAGGAGCGACTCCAGCGACCCGTACTGCACGATGAGATCGCGCGCCCCCTTTTCGCCGATGCCGGGCACCCCGCGAATGTTGTCGATCGTGTCTCCCATCAGGGCGAGTACATCAACGACCTGCCCGGGCGCGACGCCGAACTTCTCCTTGACGCCCGCTTCGTCGTACCACGTGCCTTCGTCGCGCGGGTTGTACAGGGAGATGCCTGGCTTGACGAGCTGGAAGAAGTCCTTGTCGCCGGTGACCAGCGCCACCTCGAACCCGGCCGCGAGCGCCTTCTCCGCCAACGTGCCGATCACGTCGTCCGCTTCGTACCGTTCCGAGGTGAGGATGGGTACGCCCAGCGCTTCGCAGGCCTCGTGCACCATCGGGATCTGCTCGGCCAGCTCGTCGGGCATCGGCGCGCGCGTCGCCTTGTAGTCCTTCGCGATGTCGTCGCGGAACGTGCGACCGGGCAGGTCGAACGACGCGGCGATGTACTCGGGCGTGTGCTCCTTCAGGAGCTTGCGCAGCATCGTGACGAAGATGTAAACCGCGTTGGTCGGCCGTCCCTGCGCGTTGCGGAGGAAGCCTCCTTCCGCGGTGCGGACCGGCGCGTGGAACGCGCGGTACATCTGCGAGCTGCCGTCAATGAGGTAGATGCGCGGCAAGGGAACATTTCATCTTATCATTCGGAGATGCCCGGACGGCGGCCCGCCGCAGCGATCCTGGTCGCGCTTCTCTGCCTCGCCGCGGGCCTCGCCGCCGCGTGCGCCGGCGGCGGACGAGGCAGCTTCGCGCGCCAGTACGAATACGAGGAAGACGTCTACCTCGACCTCGACGGCTCGGCGACCGTCATCGTCAACTCGTCGATTCCCGCGCTCGTCGCGCTGCGCGGAATGCCGCTCCCGACTCGCGCGGCGGCGCGCGTCGATCGCGAAGAGGTGCGACGACTCTTCGAGTCGCCCGTCGCGGAAGTGACTCGCGTGAGCCGGAGCTGGCGCCGCCAGGGCAGGCGCTTTATCCAGGTCCGCCTCGAGGTCCCCGACATCCGCCAGCTCCAGAAGGCGTCGCCGTTCTCGTGGGCGCGCTACGAGCTGAGCGTCGCGGAGACGGGGGCTGTGTTTCGCCAGCGCGTCGAGGGGAAAGGGCGGCCTGTTCCGGAAGTGAAGTGGACGGGCGCCGAGCTCGTCGCGTTCAAGCTGCACCTGCCGAGCCGCATCTTCTATCACAACGTCCGCGACCTCGAGACGAACAGCCCCGGCTCGGCCGAGCGCGGCAACATCCTGCGCTGGGAACAACGCCTCGCGGATCGTCTCGCGGGCGTGCCGGTCGAAATGGAGGCGCGAATGGATCGCGAGTCCATCCTCCACCGCACGCTGTGGCTGTTCGCGGGAGCCTTCGCCGGCGCGATGGTCCTGCTCGTCGGGCTGATCTGGTGGACCATCAGGCGCGGCAGACCGCGACAACCGCGAACACCGAATGCCGAAGGCCGGATGGCGAAGGCACGGTCGAAACCGGGCGGAATGACGAACGCTCGGCCCGAAGGCCGTCTAAACGCTGAACCCTGAACCCTGTTTCAGAGGGCCACTATGGTGGCAATCCCCGCCGCAATCATCAGCACCTGCCGCACGGAACTGCCTTCCACTTCCCCGCGGTGAAGGTGCGGGATCAGGTCCGCCATCGCCACGTAGAGGAAGTTCCCCGCGGCGAAGCCGAGGACGTAGCCAAGGATGGCCGGCGTGGCCTCGGCGAACATCAGCATCACCATCGCGCCGAGGACTGCGCTCGCGCCCGCGACGAGGTTCAGCGAGAAAGCGCGCAATCGCGAATACCCCGCGCCGAGCAGGATGGCCACGTCTCCCACTTGCTGCGGAACCTCGTGCGCGGCAATGGCCAGCGCCGTCGTCACGCCGAGCGGCAGCGAGACGGTGACGGCGGCCGCGATGACCGCGCCGTCCACCAGCGCATGGAAACCGTCTCCGATGACGACGAGCGTGGCGGTGCTGCGGTGTATCTGGCAGTCCGCCGTGTCGTGGCAGTGGCGCCAGAGGACCAGTTTTTCAAGGATGAAGAAGGTGAAGATGCCGACCAGCAGGCTCGCGAAAACAACCGTAGGGGCCCTCGACTCGAGCGCCTCGGGCAGCAGGCCGAGGAGCGCCGCCCCGAGGAGCGTGCCGACCGCGTAGCTGATGAGCGACGGCAGCACGCGTGTCCGCACCCTGTCTCCGGTGAGCAGCAGCAGCGAGGCCACGAGCACGCCGCCGGCGCTCCCGAGCGCGCTCAGGCCGAGGGCCGCGAAGATCCGCACCGCCGGAATGATACCCTCACCCGATCATGAGCACTCAATCCGTAGCGATCGTCACGGGCGCGACGTCGGGGATCGGCCGCGCAACGGCCCTGCGGCTGGCGGCTGACGGGCGCGCGGTGGTCGCCGTCGGGCGCGACCCCTCAGCGCTGCAAGCCACCGCCGGCGAGATTGCGCAGCGAGGCGGCGCCTGCGCCACGCTGCAGGCCGACGTCGTCGATCCTGGCGCGCCGGCCCGCATCATCGGCCTCGCCCTGGAGCGATTCGGCGGCCTGGACGCGCTGGTCAACGCCGCGGGCATCATCGGGTCCGGCACCATCGAGAGCACCGACGATCCGGCGTGGGACCGCATGCTCGACATCAACGTCAGCGCCGTCTTCCGGCTCACGCGCGCGGCGGTGCCGCACCTCGCGGCGCGGCGCGGCGCGGTCGTGAACGTCTCGAGTGTGGCGGGGCTGCGCTCGTTTCCGGGGATCCTCGCTTACGCGGTGAGCAAGGCGGCGGTGGACCAACTGACACGCTGCGCGGCGCTGGAACTGGCGCCGAAGGGGGTGCGCGTCAACGCCGTGAACCCCGGCGTGGTGGTGACGAACCTGCACCGCCGCAGCGGCATGGGAGAAGAGCAGTACGCCGCGTTCCTGGAGCGATCGAAGGAGACACACCCGCTCGGACGGCCGGGGACCGTTGACGAGATCGCCGAACTGATCGCGTTCCTGGCGTCCGAGCGCAGCGGGTGGATCACGGGCGAGACGATCGCGATCGACGGCGGCCGCCACCTGACCTGCGCGCGCTGAGCCGGCCGACCGCTTCCGTCCTTACTTGAGCGTGAAGTTGATCGTCACCGTAAACCTCACGGAGACCGCCTTCCCTTTGATGTAGGTAGGCTCGAACTCCCATTGCAGCACCGCGTCCAGCGCGGCCTGATCCAGTTCGGGGACCGACCGGACGACCTCCGCGTGGCCGACCTTGCCTTCCTTGTCGACGATCGCGTCGATGATCACGATCCCTTCGATGCCGGCTTCCTTGGCCTCAGGCGGGTAGACCGGATCGACGTGCTTGATCTTCTTCGGCGGCTTCACGTCTCCGCCGATTCTCACCGGCTCGTCTGCCTGGCCGCTGTCCTGGAGCGCCAGATCGGGTGCCGGCGTCGTGATCGCCGGGTCAGCCGGCGCGTGGAAGGGGAACGCCGCCGCGCCGGCCGCGGCGAACCCTGCAAGGCTGAATGCGACGGACGCGCCGGCGGCGAAGAGACGGGTGCGCGACATGGAGACCTCCCGATACAGCGCGTCGATGCGCGCGCGAAGTTCGCGCGGGCGCCACATGCCCGCGGCGGTTGGCAGAAACGGCGGCTGGTGCCCGGCAAAACTCAGGAGCGTCCTGACGTAGGCGGCGCGGTCCGAGCGGGTGCCCGCCGTCGCCCGATCCACGACCTGCTCGCGCGCGAGGCGAAGGCGGCTGCGGACCCACCAGCTCCAGGGATAGAACCAGAGAATCGCGACGGCGCATTCCTCGAGGAGGCACTGGAGCGCGTCCCGCCTGCGCACGTGGACGAGCTCGTGAAGCGCCGCGAGATATTGCGACTCGCCGTCGAGCGCCGCGAAGTGGCGCGGCAGCAGGATGCGGCCTCGCACCAGGCCGAAGCTGATCGGCCCGGGAAGATCCGACAGGTAGAACGTCGCGTCCGCCCGGGCCCGCCACGCCGCGGCACGCAGGGGCTCGGGAATGACGTCCAACGGGCGGGCGGCGAGGCGCAGGCGTCGCAGTTGCCAGAGGCCGGCGCCAAGCCACGCGACGCGAACAAGGACGCCGCCGGCGAGAACCGCTCCCAGCAACGGAAGCAGCAGGCCGGACGGATCGAAGGTGCCGGGCGTTGGGCCGGTCCACACCGTCGCCCCGATCGTCTCCGACACGACGACCTCATAGGACGCGGTGTGCCACGGCTGGATGAACGGCAGCGCCGCGCTCGCGAATAGGACACCCTGCCACAGCGCGAGGCGCAGCTGGGGATGCGCGCCGGAGTGCACGCGCGCGAGGATCGCCGCGCCGGCAGTCAACAGCCCGGCCTGCAGCGCGTGCGCAATCAAGTTGCCCACACTCAGGGAGTCCATCACGCCACTCCTCAGTTGCCGCGCTCGAGCCGCCGTACGATGTCGCGCAGCTCGGACTCGGTCAGCCGCCCGTCACGCACGAGGTGCTGAACGAGCGGCTCCGCCGAACCGTTGAAGACGCGGTTCAGGAACTCGCGGACCATGTCCCGGAGCACGCGCTGCTGCGGCCGTACGGCGGTGTAGACGTGCGCCCGCCCCTCGCGCTGCGCCTTCAGATGCCCTTTGCGTTCCAGCACCTTCATCATCGTCATCACGGTGGTATAGGCGAGGACCCGCCGCTCGCGCAGCGCCTCGTACACGTCCCTGACCGACACGCGGCCGATGCGCCACACGACTTTCATGATTTCCAGTTCCTGTGGCGTCAGCGTGCTGCTGGGCTTATTCATACTAATTAATTAGTACTAACGATATAGCACTTGTCAACGAAAATCGGTCGCTTGACGGCTTCCACCGCCGCCGTATATTTGGACACGAGGAACGCGATCATGTTCCGCGCGTCAAGAGGCCTGGCGTTCGCGCTGACGTTCGCCGCCTGTTCGGTCGTGACCGCTCCCGCGGTTCCGTTTCGACACATCGGAAGCGGCGCGTTCAGCGCGTTCTCCGAGCAGCAGGTTGTAGTCGTCCGCAGCGCGGCGGAGTGGGAAACGGCGCAGCGTCAGCTGGGGTTCGGGCTCCACGACGCGCCGCGCGCGATTGACTTCGCGTCGGAGGCCGCGGTGATCGTCGCGCTCGGCACGCGGCCCACCTCGGGCTACACCGTGCAGGTCGACGAGGTGCGGAGGCGGAACGGCAGGTACGAGGTGATCGCCGTGGAGCTCACACCCGGGAGCTGCGCCACCGCCCAGGTGCTGACGACACCCTTCGAAGTGATCGCCATCCCGCGCGACGCCGACAGGGTTGACGTGAGCTGGTCCTCGCGCGCGCGGGGCGCCTGTGATTGACGCAGGCCCGCCCTACTGCTGTTCCCTCGCCCTGACTCCCTCGGTGAATCGGAGCCCTTCGCGTTCGGCGAGCGTTCGCACCGCCTTGAAGCCGCCGCGGCGCAGCAGTTCCTCCGGCTGATAGGCCGGGTCCGGCGCGGGTCCGCCTAACAGCCCGGCGAGCCCTCCGCGCGTCGCGCGATCGACGACGATGCAGCGGCCGCCGGCGCGGACGACGCGGGTGACATCGGCCACGATCGCGACCCGCGCCTCGGGCGTCGCGTCGCGCAGCACGCCGTTGACCACCACGACGTCGAACGATCCTGGATCCGCCGGCAGCGCGGCGAACGGCGCGCGCCGCGGCTCGACGAGCACACCTTCGCGTTCCGCCGCGTGGCGCGCCGCGGCGAGTCCTTCGTCCGACTCCTCGACGAGTACCGCGGCGCCGGTGAGTCCGACCTTCGACGCGAGCGCGGCAAGCAGCGCGCCGTCGCCCGCCCCGACCTGCAGGAGCCGGTCGCCCATCTTCACGCCGATCATCGCGAGCGCAAACGCGCGCGGATCGCCGCCGCGGCGCAGGAATCGCATCAATCCTTGATGATATAGTTGCCCCTGTGAAAGCACCAGTAAACATTGCTCCGGCGACGGGCAGACTCGGCATCATGCTCGTCGGCCTGGGCGCAGTCAGCACCACATTCATCGCAGGCGTGCACGCCGTCCGTCGCGGTCTCGCGCAACCCATCGGCTCTCTTACTGAACTCGGCACCATCCGCCTCGGCAAACGCACGGAAGGACGCTCGCCCTCCATCCGCGAGCTCGTGCCCCTCGCAGATCTCAACGATCTCGTGTTTGGCGCGTGGGACATCTTCGAGGAGAACTGCTACGAGGCGGCGAAAACCGCGGGCGTCATCGAGCCCGCGCTGCTCGAGCAGGTCCGCGCGGATCTCGAGAAGATCAAACCGTGGCCCGCCGTCTTCGATCGGCGCTACGTCAAGCGCCTGGACGGCCCCAACGTCAAGAAAGGCAGGAACAAGCGCGACCTGGCGGACCAGGTGCGCGCGGACATCCGGGCGTTCAAGGAGCAGCACAAGCTCGATCGCCTCGTGATGGTCTGGTGCGGCAGCACCGAGGTTTTCATGACCGAGGGGCCCGTGCACCAGTCGCTCGCCGCGTTCGAGAAGGGGCTGGAGGCGAGCGACGACCATATCCCGTCGAGCATGATCTACGCCTACGCCGCGATCAAGGAAGGGGTGCCGTACGCCAACGCCGCGCCGAACCTGAGCGGCGACGTGCCCGCGCTCACGCAGTTGGCCAGCGAGACGGGATCGCCGCTCGCCGGCAAGGACCTGAAGACCGGCCAGACGCTGATCAAGACGATCGTCGCCCCCGGGCTGAAGGCGCGGCTGATCGGCGTGAGCGGCTGGTACTCGACGAACATCCTGGGGAACCGGGACGGCGAGGTGCTGGACGACCCCGAGTCCTTCAAAACGAAGGAGGAGAGCAAGAAGTCCGTCCTCGACTACATCCTCCAGCCGAAGCTCTATCCTGGGCTGTACAAGGACATCTGTCACGTTGTCCGCATCAACTACTATCCGCCGCGAGGCGACAACAAGGAAGGCTGGGACAACATCGACATCTTCGGCTGGCTCGGCTACCCGATGCAGCTGAAGATCAACTTCCTGTGCCGTGATTCGATCCTCGCCGCGCCCATCGTGCTCGACGTTTCGCTCTTCCTCGACCTCGCGAAGCGCGCGGGCATGAGCGGGATCCAGGAGTGGCTGTCGTTCTACTTCAAGAGCCCCGTCCACGCGCCGGAGCTCTACCCGGAACACGATCTGTTCATCCAGTTGATGAAGCTGAAGAACACGCTTCGTTTCATGAAGGGCGAGGAGTTGATCACGCACCTGGGGCTGGAGTACTACGACTGATGTCGAGACCATCGGCAATTGATGATCGGGTCATCGGGTAATCGCACGATCGGCAATCGGGGGATGGGTAATCGGATAGTTTGATCGGGTTATCGAGACATCGATTGCCCGATTGCCCGATTGCCCGATTGCCCGATTGCCCGATTGCCCGATTGCCCGATCGCCCGATTACCGGTTCCAAACTACCCGATTGCCATTTCCCGTTTACCGATCGTGCGATTACCCGATGACCCGATTGTCAATTACCGATTGACAGGAGTCATGTAATGCAGCCTCCTCCATCTCCCCCGAAGCTCCAGCCCGCGCTGCTCGGCGGCGTGTTCATGGGCGTGTTGTCCGCGCTGCCGTTCATCTCGTACGCGAATGCGTGCTGCTGTCTCTGGGTCGTGGTCGGCGGTCTGCTGGCTGCGTGGCTCCTGCAGCAGAACCATCCCTACGCCATCACGACCGGCGACGGCGCGCTCGTCGGGCTGCTCGCCGGGCTGTGCGGCGCAGTGATTGGCACCGTCGTCGGGCTGTTGATGTCGCCGTTTCAGCAGCAGATCGATCTCTACCTGCTGTCGCGCCTCCCGGAGTTGGTCGGCGACGTCCCGCCGATGGTCGAGGAAGCGATCGCGCAGCGGCGCCAGGGACCAGCCTTGAACCTGATGGCGTCGTTGCTCGGGTTGGTCATCTCGTTGATCATCAATCCGATCTTCGCGATGCTCGGCGGGTTGCTCGGCGCTGCCCTCTTCAAGAAGGGGGATCAGCCTCCCGCGCCGTGGTCGCCGGTCTCGCCCGCCGACCTCCCACCGGCACCCTGAGAGCAATGCCGAATGCCGACTGCCGAAGGCGCGAATGCCGAAGGCGCGAATCCCGAGGCGCGATGGCGAATGCGGAAGCCTGAAGCCTGAAGCCTGACCGCGAAGCTCTGCTCTATCGGGCGCCCCCGCCCGAACCGAGAAAGTATGTGAAAAAGCGGGCCAGGCTGGGCCGGCGTGCGCCGTTCTGTCTCGCTAAACGATTCAAATGACTCGGCTTAGGCTTATCTCGGCTACCGGCCTGGCGGTGGCGGTGGCCTCCGGCCTCGCCGCGCAGTCGCGGCCGCTGCAGCCGCTCCTCGTCGTGCGGCTGGATTCCGGATCGCAGTCCGGTGACGCGAGGCCGGTTTGGTCCGGTGATCCCTCCATGCCGTCCGCCGGGACGGGGCTCGGTCAGCCGCAGCCGCTGATGCCGCTCCCGGTGACGCGGCTCGAGGAGCCCGGGGCGTCCGTGACGCTCGACGCGGTCCGGCCGCTGTCGATGCGCTTCGCGGAACCGCTGCCCATCCGCGACGTGCTGCTGCTCCTCGTGCGCGGGACGGGCCTGAGCCTCGTGACCGAGCCGGGGCTCGAGGGGACGTTCATCGGCGAGCTGTCCGGCGTGACGCTCCGCCAGGCGCTGGACCTGGTGATCACCGCGCAGGGTCTCGACTACGAGGTCGAGGGCGCCGTCATCCGTGTGATTCGGCGCCGCACCGCAACCCGGTTCTTCGACCTGAACGTCGCGGTGACGCAGCGGGAAGGGCAGGGGAGTCTCATCGCCTCCACGTCTCCCTCTGGCGATGGCGCGAACGGCAGCCAGGCGAGCGTGACCTGGAAGAACAGCGGGGACGCGTTCGAAGACATCGCGGCTGGAGTCCGTGCGCTCCTGTCCGCCGACGGCCGTTTCGCGCTGGATCGACGTGCAGGCGTCGTGCAGGTGACCGATTACCCCGACCGGCTCGATCGCGTCGGGATCTACGTCGAGACGATCGAGCGGCGGTTGCGCCGTCAGGTCGAAATCGAGGCGCGGGTCGTCGAGGTGACCCTGAGCGATTCCTCCGCGACCAGGGTGGACTGGACGGCGGCGTTCGCCAGGGCGCGAACGGCGCCCGCCGCGGGCGCCGTCGCGCCGATCGATTTCGAGGCGCTGATCGACGCGCTCGACGAGCAGGGTGACGTCGCCGTGCTCGCGAGCCCGCGAGTGCCCGCGCTGCACAACGAGCCCGCGCTGTTGCGGATCGGCCTGCAGAACGTCACGTTCGAGCGCGCGAATGATCGGGAGCGCACCGCGGCTCCGCTCGAAGGACTGACGCTGGCCGTGACGCCGCACATCACGGCCGACGGCGTGGTGTTCATGAGCGTGTCCCCCAGCGTAACGCAGCGCGTCGGCCAAACCGGTTCGCGTGATAGGCGGACCGCGGTGATGGCCGTCAACGAGCTGAGCACCGCCGCGCGGCTTCGCGACGGCGAAACGCTCGTGTTGTCCGGCTTGCGGCGCAGCCGCGATCAGCAGCCGGAGACCTCGACTGGGCTGGCGGCACTGTTCCGGCGCCAGACCGCACAGAAGCCGCGCTCGGAGCTGGCCGTGCTGCTGACCGCGCGCGTGAAAGGTTAGGACGACTGGGAGAGCTCCCCATGTACGAGGATTACTACGGCTTCACCGAAAAGCCTTTCAGCCTGACCCCAGACCCGAAGTATCTCTACAAGAGCGAGACGCACGCGAACGCCTTCGATCTGCTCCAGTACGCGATCCGCAGGCGCGAAGGGTTCGTCGTCGTCACCGGAGACATCGGCACGGGCAAGACGACGTTGTGCCGCGCCATCCTCGAGCAGCTCGATCGGAAGACGTTCACCGCGCTCGTGCTCAACCCCTTCATCAGCGAGGACGACCTGCTCCGCCTGGTGCTGCAGGATTTCGGCGTCGTTTCCCGCGAGGAGGTGAAGCGCGGCCGGCTGGCGGGGGTCAGCAAGCAGGAGCTGATCGACACGCTGAACGAGTTCCTGCTCTCGCTGCAGCCGTTGCGCGCTCGGGCGCTGCTGATCATCGACGAGGCGCAGAACCTGCCGCCGCAGGTGCTGGAGCAGATCCGGATCCTGTCGAACCTCGAAACGGACAAGGAAAAGCTGCTGCAGATCGTGCTCGTCGGACAGCTCAACCTGCAGACGATTCTCCGGGCGCCGTCGATGCGGCAGCTCGATCAGCGCGTGTCGATCCGGTACGAGCTGAAGCCGCTCAGCCGCGACGAGTGCGCGGCGTACGTCGCCCACCGGCTCGCCATCGCGGGAGGCAGCGCAAACGTCTCGTTCACGCCGCGGGCGCTCGACCTCGTGCACCGTTTCACGGGTGGAACGCCGCGCCTGATCAACCTGCTGTGCGATCGCGCCTTGCTCGGCGGCTACTCGGAGCGAACGAACCGGATCACGCCGGTCCTGCTGAAGAGCGCGGCCTCGAACCTCGACCTGGCGCTGGCCGCGCCTTTCTGGCGCGCGTGGATCCGCCGGCGCGCGGCGCTGCTCGGCACGAGCGCCGCTCTGCTGCTGGTGACGGCGCTGGCCGTGGCGCTCGCCAGGCAGCCCGGGTCGATACCGGATGTCCGCGCGAGGGCGAGAGCGGAGGTCGCGGCGGCGCAGCCGGCGCCCATCGTGCCGGCGGCCGAGACGCGCAGCGTTCGCCGTGCGAGCTTCTCGATCCTCGTCGGATCGTTCCAGAGCGAGGCGGACGCGGCCGCGCGCGCGACAGAGCTGCAGCAACTCGGCTTCACGCCGCACCAGGCGACCGTTGATCCTGGAGATGGATCGCGGTGGCTGCAGTTGCTCGTCGGGACGTACGATGACCCCGAGCGGGCGAGGGCGGACGAAAGCCGGCTGCGACAGGTTGCGGGCTTCGCGGCTGCCCGCGTCGTCCTGAACTGATCATGAGCCTCCTGCTCGATGCGTTGCGCCGCGGCCGGAGCCGCGGGTCCACGCGAGGCCCGGAGGGCAGGGCCAGCCAGGCGGATGCCGTGCTCGCCACGCTCGGCTACTCCGCGCAGCGACGACGGCAGTCGCTGTCGCCGCGCATGGTCCTCGTGATGGCAGGGGCACTGTTCGTCGCTGCCGCTGTGTGGCTGAGGCCCCAGCTTTTTCCGGCTGCGCCGGCAGACCGGGCCGCGCCAGCAAACCAGGCCGCGCCGTCGATGCAGCGTCAAGGTCCCGCGGCTTCGGCTCCAGCGGCGCCGAGGGCGAGCCAGCCGCCGGGCACGCCCCAATCGGCGGCGCCGGGCAGCGTGCCCGGAGCCGCGTCACCGGCGGGCCCGTCACGCGCGACACCCACCGCGCCGGTGACAGGGTCAACCGCGACGCGTGGCGCCCCGCCCGGACAGGCGTCGCCCTCGTCGGGCACGGTCGCGAGAGCGAGCCCGCCAACGCTTCCGCCCGCGTTGAAGCCGGCGCCGGCGATTTCCGCGCCCGCCGAACCGCCGCCCGCGCAAGCGTCACCGAAACCCGCCGCGACGCTGCCACAGGTTTCGAAACAGGCGCCGCCCCCGCCGCGCGCCACCCCCCCGCCGCCGCGCGCCGAAGCGTCAGCGCCGACGCCACCGCCCGTCCCGCGCACGACGCCAACAGCGCCGCGGGTCGAGACGAGCGTGCCGCCGAGCGCTCTTGCGGCGCGCCCTGAGGCAAAGCCCGCGGACCGGGCTGCGGTTCACCGAGCGCCCGCGCCGAGACCTGCACGCGCAGAGACGCAGGCACAGGCCGATACGCCCGCCGACGCGCCCGCGCGAGACGAGTTCAGGCTCGCGCTCTACTACCAGCGGGCGGGCGACTTTGAGCGGGCGCTGACGCACTATCGCGCGGTGCTCGAACGCAACGAGCTCAACGCCGAGGCGCACAACAACCTCGGCCTCCTCTACCAGGAAAAAGGACTGCTCGACGACGCGATCCGAGCGTTCCAGCGCGCGACGTTCATCAACACGCGTTACGGTCGGGCGCACAACAATCTCGGTGTCGTGCTCATGCGCCAGGGTCGGATCGAGCAGGCCATGGCCGAGTTCGAGATCGCGCTGGCCATCGACTCGGCGGACACTGATGCCCTCGTCAACCTGGCGCTCGCGCAGAAGAGCGCCGGGAACGGCGAGGCCGCGCGCACGTCGCTGTTGCGTGCCATCACGATCGACCCGGCCAATCCTGCGGCCCACTACAACCTGGCTCTGCTGTACGACGAGGCAGGTGAGATTGCGCGGGCCCTCGAGCACTACCGGGATTTTCTGGACCACGCGGGCGTGGAGCACGCGCGGCTCGCGCCGGATGTCCGCGCGCGGGTCGAGTCGCTGGCAGCCCGCCTGCGGTAGACTGTCCGTTCCTATGTCGAATGGACAGGAGATCGCGGCCCTTCTCGACGAGCAACGCCGCTTCCCTCCATCGGATGAATGGCGCCGGCAGGCGCAGGTGACGGACCCTGCCATCTACGACCGCGCGAACGCCGACCCGGAGACGTTCTGGGCGGAGCTCGCGCGCGATCTCGAGTGGATGCGGCCCTGGGACCGGGTCCTCGAATGGAACCCTCCGTTCGCGAAGTGGTTTCCCGGCGGGCGGCTCAATGCGAGCGTCAACTGCGTTGACCGGCACCTCCGCACTCCTCGGCGCAACAAGGCCGCAATCATCTGGGAAGGGGAACCCGGCGATCACCGGACGCTCACGTACTTCGATCTGTATCGCGACGTGGCGCGCTTCGCGAACGCGCTGCAAAAGCTCGGCGTCAAGCGTGGCGACCGCGTCGCGATCTACCTGCCCATGATCCCGGAGCTGGCGATCGCCATGCTGGCGTGCGCGCGCATCGGCGCCGTGCACAGCGTCGTGTTTGGCGGGTTCAGCTCGGAATCGCTTCGCGACCGCATCAACGACGCCGAGGCGGCCGTCCTCATCACGGCCGACGGCGGGTATCGACGCGGCCAGATCGTTCCGCTGAAGCAGATGGCGGACGAAGCGCTCGCGGATACCCCCTCGATCCGCCACGTGGTCGTCATTCAACGCCAGGCGGGCGCTCCCATCCCGGTGCGCATCCAGGAAGGCAGGGACCACTGGTACCACCGTCTCGTGCAGGACGTACCGGCGCGCTGCGAGCCTGAAGCGATGGAATCGGAGGACCTGCTCTACATCCTCTATACCTCCGGGACGACCGGTAAGCCCAAGGGCATCGTGCACACGACGGCCGGTTACCTGCTCGGCACGATGACAACTGCCCGGTGGGTGTTCGACCTTCGGGACGAGGACGTGTACTGGTGCACCGCCGACATCGGCTGGGTCACGGGACACAGCTACGTCGTCTATGGTCCGCTCGCGCTCGGCGCCACGGTCGTGATGTACGAAGGCGCCCCTGACTGGCCGGCCAAGGATCGCTTCTGGGAGATCATCGAGCGTTACGGGGTGACGATCCTCTACACGGCGCCGACCGCGATCCGCGCGTTCATGCGGTGGGGGACCGAGTGGCCGGCAAGGCGCGATCTTTCGAGCCTGCGGTTGCTGGGATCCGTCGGCGAGCCGATCAACCCCGAAGCGTGGATGTGGTACCACACGCACATCGGCAAATCGCGATGCCCGGTCGTGGACACGTGGTGGCAGACGGAAACGGGCGCGATCATGATCTCGCCGCTCCCCGGAATCACGAGCCTGAAGCCCGGTTCGGCCACACAGCCGCTGCCCGGGATCTCCGCGGAGATCCGAACGCAGGACGGCAACCGCGTCGAGCGGGGCGGCGGGCTGCTCGCCATCACCAAGCCCTGGCCGTCGATGCTGCGCGGCATCTATAAGGATCCGGAGCGGTTCCGTCAGCAGTACTGGACACGCTGGAAGGACCAGGTGTACTTCACCGGCGACGGCGCACGGCGCGACGAGGACGGCTGCTTCTGGCTGCTCGGCCGCGTTGACGACGTGTTGAACGTGGCGGGGCACCGGATCGGGACGATGGAGGTCGAGAGCGCCCTGGTGGATCACCCGCTCGTGGCGGAAGCGGCCGTGGTGGGCAGGCCGCACGAGATCAAAGGGCAGGCGGTCGCCGCGTTCGTCACGCTCAAGGAGGGGCACAAGCCGTCGCCGGAGCTGGCCGAGGAGCTGTGCGAGCACGTCACGAGGAAGATCGGCGCGATCGCGAGGCCGGACGAAGTGCTGTTCGCCGCCGATCTGCCGAAGACGCGCTCGGGCAAGATCATGCGCCGCCTGCTGCGCGACATCGCCGAAGGCAAGGCGCTCGGCGATACGACGACCCTCGCCGATCCCGGTGTCGTCGCACGGCTGAAGGCGGAGTACGAAGAACGGGAACCCGGCTAAGCCCTGAAGTCTCTCACCGCAGAGAGCGCAGGGGACGCGAAGATCGAGTGCCTGACCGCCGGCCCGACTTCACCTGACTTCGTCGGGCCTGCCTGGACGTGAGAAGGGGCGTAGGAATGAGCCTGGGCCGGACGCCGCTCATTCCTTCGCTCCTTCTCGCATCCGGGCGGCGCGAACGCGCCGGCGGCCAGCCTGCCTCTGCGTTCCCCCGTTCCCTGTTCCTCAGAGAACGCGCCTGTCAGCGGCCTTCCGTGGTGCGTTGCGCTTTCAGCCGCTCGATGTCCTTCCGGTCCACGTGATAATGCCGGCCGCGGCGGGCGGCAGGCAGCTTTCCCGATCGCACAAGCTGACGGATTTCGAGCGCCGAGCAGTTCAGCATTCCCGCGGCCGCGAGCAGGGTCACCGACGTCGGCAGCAGCGCGACGGTCTCGGTGCGGTTCTTTCTCCCCATCTTCGCGCGCGCCAGCGCCACCTCGGCCTCGGCCATGATCACCGACGGTTCCAGTTCGGCCTCGATGTGCTCGGCGCCGACGACTGCCGCGCTCAAGGTTACGACGGCCCGCACGTCCGTCGTGTGATCCAGCAGGATGAGGCGCTGCTGCACCGTTTCGCGGAAGCGCGTCGCCAGCAGCGCCGCCTGATCGAGGGAGGTATCCGGCAGCAGTGCCACGATCGCGTCCTCGTCGTAACGCGACACCCAGTCGAGCGTGCGGAAGAACCGCTGCGCGAGGATACCGAGCCGCTCGAGGACCCGGTCGCCGACGCCGTAGCCGTGCTCGCGGTTGATTCGTGCCAGGTTGTCCACGTCGAAAAGAATGAGGGCGAACGAGCCGTGACGCCGCACCGCGCGGTATGTCTCGTGCTGTAGCGCGAGCACGAACACGGGGTGCGCGATGAGCGTCGTGAGCGGGTCGCGGACCGCGCCGTGTGCCGGCGTGTCCAGGAGACGGGCGGTGAATGCCGCGAGGACGTCGAACGCCGCCAGGCGCACGAGCGTGAGCACCCTCAGCCATGGCTCGGACGTCGCGCCGATGTCCGCGTCGAGCGCCAGTTCGTCGGCGATGATCACGCAGGCCTGGTCCACGCTGTGAAACAGGTTCCGCGTCCCGAGGGCGCTGTGAGAAAGCCGCTCGAGGTCGTGGAGCGCGCCCGATCTTGGGCTGACGTCGCCGTTTTCCAACGCCGACGTGAGGAGCGTCACGATCAGGCCCGCCGCGGATTGCGCTTCTTCGTCGCCGAGCGAGTCCGGGTACCGCGACCGCAGCTCGCCCGCGAGATCGGACACCAGCGACGGCGTACGCTCGCGCACGACCGCCGCGGCCTCCTGGCGGAGCCCGTCGTCCGAGATCGGCTCCGACTGCGGGCACATCGGGACTCATGATAAACCCCATCTTCCCGCTGGGCTTGCCCCCACGCTGCCTCCGCCGGTCTAATGGAAACACCACCGCAGACCGAGATGGAGATCGAGCATGGGTAGGCGTGTCGGCATCGATCTGTCCGCCGAGACCATCGCCCTGGCCGATGTGAGCCAGCGCGGGGGACGCGTTCAGCTCTACGGTTTCGCGCTCGTCGAGGGAGCGGGAGAGGTCGCCTTGGTCGCCGGCGACCTGCGGAACGCCCGCAGGAAATACGGGCTGTCGCGCCGCGCGGAGGTGGTCGCCTGGCCGGATGACCCGCGGGTGGACGCCGTCCGGCAAGCGGGGTTTTCGGTCGAGCGCGTCATCACGCCCGGCGAGGCTCTCGCCCGCGTCGCGCAGATGCACCACAACGGGCACCCGCTGGGACTGACGACGGCGGTGGTGTCCCTGCACGTCTCTTCCGGAGCGTTGGCGGTCGTACACGAGGGCACCTTGCTCCACGAGGCGCGCCTGACGCTGCCGACCGGAACGGGAGCGGTTTCCTCTGAGCTGCTCCGGCGCTACGCATTCCTGGCGGAGTTGAGCGAGCGCCTTCGAGGCTCGTTCGCCGACGTCCGTCGGTCGCACGACACCTCCGCGTCCGAGATCCTCACGTGCGGAAGCCTTCCCGAGCTGCGTTCGTTCACGATGCCACTCGCGGACGAGTTCGACATCGACGTCGAAACGCTCGACGCGCTCGATGACATCGAGATCAAGATCAGGAACCTGTCGCCGGAGCAGTTGCGCGACAGGGTTGCGGGCCTCCGGGTGGCGATCGTTGCCGGACGTCCGTCGCACCTTCAGCCGAAGCGGGCACGGCGGGTCGCGCGCATCGCGGTCCCGGCGGGACTTGCCGCTGCCGCGCTCCTGTTCCTGACAATCTATGGCGGCAGCAGCCTGCGGCCACCGGCCCGCCCGCAGCCGGCCGCGGCGCCTGGCGGCGCTGCCGGCAGTCCTGGCCACGCCGCGACGGCTTCGGGGGTCGCCGCTCGCCGCCAGGG
The DNA here is from genome assembly GCA_035463475.1 of Vicinamibacterales bacterium. GTDB lineage: Bacteria > Acidobacteriota > Vicinamibacteria > Vicinamibacterales > 2-12-FULL-66-21 > JACPDI01. The sequence goes on along the minus strand of DATHTE010000131.1, from coordinate 408 downwards.
CTCACCCGACGTGGCAACCCGCGAGGCGCCCAGGCGCGGCGCAACGGCTGATCAGGCGCCAGTCGCGCGGGCAGCCGTTCCTACGACACCTGCGCGCGTCGAGCCGCAACGGGGGGCAGACGCGTCGAGCGACCGCGCCGCCGGCCCCGTGAGGATTGCCGGTGCGCGGGTCGGGACCGAGGCGCCGGAGCGTGCGGCGTCCGGCCAGCCGACTCGTGCGCCCGCCGTGTCGCCCGCGCCCGTTGATTCGCCCGAAGTGCGTACGCGGGAGCCGCTCCTGCGCGTATCACCGTCAGCCGTGTCGCCGGCACCGCCTCCGCGCCAGGCAGCGCCGCCGCCACGCGTTGCGTCCGCGCCCGCGCCACCGCCGGCAGCGCCTCGCGCGTCCGCTCCTGCGACTGCTGCGGC
>DATHTE010000130.1:0-10818 GCA_035463475.1 Vicinamibacterales bacterium | reverse complement strand
CTGCGGCGCGTTTACGGCAGCCCGGCCTTCTGCATTCCTGCGGCTTTCCGCACGGACACGGTCGGCATTGGCGCGCTCGGCCGCGGCGCGCTCGGCCGCGGCGCGTTCGGCCGCGACGCGTTCGGCCGCGACGCGTTCGGCATCGACGCGTTCGGCACTGACGCGTTCGGCATCGACGCTTCCGGCATCGACGCCTTCGGCATTGACGCGTTCGGCATTCGGCATGAGGCCGTCGGCATTGCTCGTCTGCCGCCAGTTCGACGGCGGCGGAAGCGGCTGGGGCTCCGGCGCGCGCGCCATCAGCGGTGGCGGTGGAGCCTCGGGCCAGACCAACGGCCCCTCCTGAACCCAGAACAGCCCGAGCAGCACGATAAGAAACACCGCGCTCGTAGTTCCCAGGGCGAGGGCCGCGTAGCGGATGCGCCGCCGGCGTCGCGCCGCGCGCTTCTCCGCCGCGCGGATCCGCATCCGCATCTCGAAGCTCTGCCATGCGGGCGTGTCGATGTGGCTCTGCACCGGCCGCGAGACCCTGCAACCTGAAGGCCGAAGGCTGACGAAAGCTCGGCGATGCGACGGGCTGCCGGCGAAATGCTGCGGCGCCGTTCCAGGTTCGCTCGATGTTTATTGGCTCGGCTAAAAGCAGGTGAATTGCATGATCTCTGAGGGAAATGCAACAGCTTTTGCGGACTCCCGGCGGGACAATCGTGCGTGTGGGGCCTGTGGATCTCGCCACGCTCCGGCGTCACGTCCGCGAAGAGTATGCACTTCTACCGGGCCTCAGACTGACGTTCGCCCAGATACGCCGGCTCTGCAGTGTCGATGCGGAGCGCTGCGCGACCCTGCTGGGCGACCTGGTTGCCGAGGGAGTGGTGGAGCTGACGCCGGACGGCTTTTACTGTCATCCCCTCGCGGGGCCGGCGCGCCCCCACAACGCGTAGCTTCTTGAGCTTGAACGCGGGCGACCCCTGCGATACCATTTCCTGTTTCAGCTCCCCGGAAAATTCGCGCCTTCAGGGACCCGAATGTCAGAGCAGGGAGCCGCCGCAAACCAGATTGTGGTGCGCGGCGCCCGGACCCACAACCTCAAGAACGTCGACGTCGTCCTGCCCACGGGCCGCCTCATCGTGATGACGGGTGTGAGCGGGTCGGGGAAGTCCTCCCTCGCCTTCGACACGATCTATGCGGAGGGGCAGCGGCGCTACGTCGAGTCGCTGTCAGCGTACGCCCGCCAGTTTCTCGAACGGATGGAGAAGCCGGACGTCGACCAGATCGACGGCATCTGTCCCGCGATCGCCATCCGGCAGAAGAACGCCGTCCGGAACCCGCGCTCGACCGTCGGCACGACGACCGAGATTCACGACTACCTGCGGCTCCTTTACGCCCGGATCGGGCGCACGTTCTGCCGCGAGTGCGGGCGTGAAGTGTTCCGCGAAACCGCCGAGGTCGTCGCGCGCCGCCTGGGTGAGCTGGCGCCGGGGACCCGAGTCCTGATCGGCTTCGATCTGCCGATCGTGCGGGCCGCGACGCCGGGCGAAGACGAGGTGGCCGAGGACGCGGAGAACGGCGAGGCGCACGCGAACGGAAACGGCAACGGCCACGGGGAGCTCGGGGACGCCGACCCCGTCGCCGGGATGCTGGACTCGCTGCGCCGGAGGGGCTTCGGCCGCGTCCACCTGGACGGCGCGACGGTGAACATCGAGGACGTGGATCCCTCCGCGCTGCGCGATCGCGCGGCGCTGCAGGTCATCGTCGATCGGCTGAAGATTGAAGGGGATCTTCGCGCGCGTCTGACCGACTCCATCGAAACCGCGTACCTGGAGGGCGGGGGCGCGGCGTTCGCCATCGAGCTGCCTGACACAGGTGAGGCCGGCCTCTCGGCCCGGCCGACGATCCACCGTTTCAGCGAGCGGTTCGAATGCCGTCCCTGCGGCATCGTTTACGAGATGCCGCAGCCACGCCTGTTCTCGTTCAACAACCCCTTCGGCGCGTGCCCCACGTGTCACGGCTTCGGGAACATCATCGAGCTCGACATGGACCTGGTGGTGCCCGATCCGACGCGCACGCTGAGCCAGGGTGCAATCGAGCCCTGGAGCAAGCCGCACTACCGCGCGCAGCTCGCGGAGCTGAAGCGCGCGGCGAAGCCGGCCGGCGTGCGGCTCGACGTGCCGTGGTCGGACCTGACGGCCGAAGAAAAACGGTTCGTGATCGACGGCAATGGCGCGGACTACGAAGGGGTCCGCGGCTTCTTCCGGTGGCTCGAGCGCAAGAAGTACAAGGTCCACGTCCGGGTCTTCCTGAGCCGCTACCGCGGCTACTTGACGTGCCCGGAGTGCGGAGGCGCGCGGCTGCGGCGGGAGGCGCGCGACGTGCAGGTGGCCGGCCGGACGATCGATACCGTTTGCGCGCTCACAGTACGTGAGGCCGACGCGTTCTTCGCCACGCTGCAGCTGACGGAGAAGGAAGCGGCCATCGCCGGGAAGGTGCTGCACGAGATTCGCCGCCGCCTCGGCTTCCTGCGCGACGTCGGTCTCGATTACCTGACGCTCGATCGGTTGTCGTCGACGCTCTCGGGCGGCGAGTCGCAGCGCATCAGCCTCGCGACGTCGCTCGGGTCGGCGCTGGTGGACACGCTCTACGTGCTCGACGAGCCGTCGATCGGGCTCCACCCGCGCGACAACGAGCGGCTCATCACGATTCTCCGACAGTTGCGCGACCAGGGGAACACCGTGCTCGTCGTCGAGCACGACGCGGACATGATTCGTGTCGCCGACCAGGTGGTGGACCTCGGGCTCGGCGCGGGAGAGCAGGGCGGGCGGGTGATCTACAGCGGCGACCTCGAAGGGTTGCTCCAGGAGCCGCGGTCGCTCACGGCGAAGTACCTGCGCGACGATCTCGCCATCCCGGTGCCCGCGACGCGGCGCCGCCCGACGGGCCAGAAGATCCGCATCCTCGGCGCGTCCGAGCACAACCTGAAGAACATCGACGTTGATATTCCGCTCGGCATGCTGACCTGCGTGACCGGCGTGAGCGGGTCTGGCAAGTCCACGCTGGTGCACGACGTGATCTACGCCGCGCTGAAGCGGGTGAAGGGGGACTGGGACCGGCGCGTGGGGCAGTACAGGAAGCTCGAGGGAGCGGAGTACGTCTCCGACGTCGTGCTGGTGGACCAGGCGCCGATCGGCCGCACGCCGCGGTCGAATCCCGTGACGTACCTGAAGGCGTTCGATCCGATTCGCGAGCTGTTTGCGTCAACGAAGGACGCACGCACGCGCGGCCTGACGGCGAGCCACTTCTCGTTCAACGTGCCTGGCGGGCGGTGCGACGCGTGCGAGGGCGAGGGGGAGGTGCGTGTCGAGATGCAGTTCCTCGCGGACGTCTTCGTCCCCTGCGAGCAGTGCGACGGCAAGCGCTTCAAGCCGCAGGTGCTCGAGGTGCGGTACCGCGGCAAGTCGATCGACCAGGTGCTCGACATGACGGTGCGCGAGGCGCTCGCCTTTTTTTCGACGTCGCCGAAGGTGCTCCGGCGCCTGCAGGTGCTCGACGAGATCGGGCTGGGGTACCTCCGGCTCGGCCAGCCCGCGACGACGCTGTCGGGAGGGGAGGCTCAGCGAATCAAGATCGCGGCTCACCTGGCGTCCACGACGGGGGAGCGCATCCTCTACATCCTCGACGAGCCGACGACTGGCCTGCATTTCGACGACATCGCGAAACTGATCGCCGCCTTCAGGAAATTGCTGGCGGCGGGCCACAGCCTGCTCGTCATCGAGCACAACCTGGATGTCGTCAAGACGGCCGACTGGGTGATCGATCTCGGCCCCGAAGGGGGTGAGGCGGGCGGCGACATCGTCGCGGCGGCCACGCCGGAGAAACTGGCACAAGTGGAGCGCTCGCACACCGGGCGTCACCTGCGCGCCGTGCTCGCCATCGGCCGCTCGCATTCGTACTCGGCCGGATAAGTTGGACAGTCACACTTTTCCCGGAAGTGGGATCAAGTGTGACTGTCCCCCTTTTTCCCAATACTGGGATTAAGTGTGACAGTCACCCTTTCGCGTGGGTTCTATGCGCGCGACACCCTCACCGTGGCCCGCGAGCTGGTCGGCATGGTCCTCGTGCACGAGACCCGCGCCGGCCTCGCGTCGGGCGTCATCGTCGAGACTGAGGCCTATATCGGCGAGGCCGACCCGGCCTGCCACGCGGCGCCGGGACCGACCGAGCGCAACGCGCCACTGTACGGACCGCCCGGCCTCGCGTACGTGTACCTGAATTACGGGATCCACTACCTGGTGAACGCGGTCACCGAACCGGAGGGATCGCCCGCGGCCGTTCTGATTCGCGCGCTCGAGCCGCTCGATGGTGTCGGTTTGATGCGCAGGCGCCGCGCGCGCGGCACCGGCCGGAAGCCCGCCGAAATCGATCGCTGGTCGTTGTGCCGCGGGCCGGGCAACCTCACCCGCGCGCTCGGCATCACGCTCGCGCAGAACCGGATGGACCTGACCCGGGGCGCGCTTCGGATCGAGGACCGGAGGCTGTCGAACGGGCGGGACGTGCGCTGGACCCGTCGCGTCGGTATCAACGTTGGCGTCGAGCACGAGTGGCGCTGCTCGGACGTCTCGAGCGCGGCGGTGTCGGGACGGCGGTAGAAGGGGCTTCGGGCCGTGCCTCGCCGGAGCGCGCTCGGGCCTTCGAACCGTTATTGTCCCTGTCTTCTGCTGCTCTGCGCGCTGACCTTGGCGGTGACTTCGCGCCGCTCTCCGTTCCGGATGATCCCGACCTTCACAGTGCTGCCGATCGGCGCGTCGGCCAGCAGCCGCACGAACGTTGACGGGTCAGAGATCTCCTGGCCGTTGAACCGGACGATGATGTCGCCCGGGCGAAGGCCGGCCGCGTAGGCGCTGGAGCTGCGCCGCATCTGGTAGATGACCGCGCCGCGCGTGTCGGGCGCGCCGAGCTCCTCGGCAAGCTGCGTGGTCAGCGGCACAAGATCCAGGCGGCCGAGCGAGCCGCGCCGCACCTCGCCGTACTTCATGAGGCTGTCCATGACGCGGCGGGCGAGGTTGCTCGGCACGGCGAACCCGATGCCCTGGTAGCCGCCCGACCGGCTGAAAATCGCCGTGTTGATCCCCACCAGCTCGCCGCGCGCGTTCACCAGCGCGCCGCCGGAGTTGCCCGGGTTGATCGCGGCGTCGGTCTGGATGAAATCTTCGTAGCCGGCCACCTGGCCGCCGAGGCTGCGGCGCATCGCGCTCACGATGCCGAGCGTCACCGTCTGGCTGAGTGAATAGGGGTTGCCGATCGCGAGTACCCAGTCGGCTACCTTCAGCTTCGACGAGTCCCCCCAGGGAAGCGTCGGCAGATCGCGCGCGTCAACCTTGATCAGGGCGATGTCGGTCAGCTCGTCGACGCCGATGATCTTGGCCCTCACCTCCCGCTTGTCGGCGAACGTCGTCGTGATCTGCGCGTTCAGGCTGCCGACCACGTGCGAGTTGGTGAGAATGTAGCCGTCCGCCGAGACGACCACGCCTGAGCCCAGGCTCGACTCGATGCGATTGCGATAGCCGAAGACGTCCTCGCGATCGCCGAAGAAGTACTGGAAGAACGGGTCGCTCGCCCACGGCGAGTTGGGGGTCGCGACAACGGTCTCGGAGGCGATGTTCGTGACGGCGTTCACGGCGCGGGCGGCGACGCCCGAGAAGTCGGGCAGGTTCGCCGCGACCGCCGGCGCGGCTGGCTGTGAGGAGGCCGGCGTGGCGACGGTCGATCGGGGCGCCGCCGGCGTGGGCGCGGTTGCGACCGCCTCGTCGGCCGAGCGCATCCGTCCGGCGAGGACGAGGCCAGCGGCGACGCCGCAGGACACGAAGATCAGGGCGAGGACGAGGCGCTTGAGCATGTTCGTCATTGACGCGTCCGGCATTCGGCCTGACCTCACTTAACGGCGATGACCCTCGGTTCGGGCCGCGAGGCCTTGGGGACGGTGACGGTGAGCACGCCGTCCCTGAACTCGGCGGTGATCTGGTCGCCGGCGATCGATTCGGAGAACACGAACGTGCGCGCGAACGGTCCCTGCAGCCGCTCCATCCGGTGGTAAGCATCCGGCGCAACGCCCGGATCCGGGCGTTGGCCGCGGATCGTCAGCTCGGTGTCGCGGACCTCGATCTGGATGTGCTCGCGGGTGAGGCCGGGCAGTTCCGCCGCCACGACGTAGCGGTCCGGGGTTTCGTAGACGTCCACCGGCGGGTTCCATCCGGGCTCGCGTCCCTGGATGCGGCCCAACCGGTCTTGCAGCGCCATCATGTCGCGCACGGGGTCCCAGGGCATGCGTCCATCCTAGCACCGCGGTTGCAGTTGCCGGGAATTCACGAGTACCATTAATGGTTCGGGAGATAGCAGGAATGAGTTCAGTACAGGCCACCCGGCTTCGGAAGGGCATGCTCGTCAAGATGGGCGCGGACCTCTTCCGGATCATGGATCTTCAACACATGACGCCCGGCAACAAGCGCGGGTTCGTGCAAGCGCGCATGCGCAACATCCGGACGAGCGCGCTGTCGGACCACAAGTTCCGGGCGGAGGAGGACGTGGAGCGCGCCACGCTCGACGAGCGCGAGATGCAGTACATGTATCGCGACGGCGAGTCTTTCCATTTCATGGACATGCACACGTACGAGCAGATCCACATCTCCGAGGAGACGCTGGGAGACGCCACCAACTACCTGATCCCCGAGATGACCATCCAGGTCGAGTTCTACGGCAGCGAGCCGGTCGGCATCGAGCTGCCACAGACGGTGGATTTGAAAGTCGAGGAGACGACACCGGCCATCAAAGGGGCGACGGCGAGCGCGCAGCTCAAGCCGGCGCGCACCGAGACGGGTCTCGTCGTGCAGGTCCCGCCATTTGTCAACGAGGGAGACCTCATTCGCGTCAACACCGAGACCGGCGAGTATCAATCGCGAGCGTAGTGTCCCCTTCGACTCCGCTGAGGGCGGGGCGCCCATCCGACGTCGCGCAGGGCGAGGCGGACCACACTATGACCGAAGTCGTGCAGCCCCGCTCCACGGGCGGGTGGATCGAAGTCGTCACCGGCAGCATGTTCAGCGGGAAGAGCGAGGAGCTGATCCGCCGGCTCCGCCGCGCGCAGATCGCGCGGCAGAAGGTCCAGATCTTCAAGCCCGCGATCGACAACCGGTACAGCGACGACCACATCACCTCGCACAGCGAGATGCGCATCCCCTCCGAAACCGTCTCGAGCTCGCGCGAGCTCCTCGAAGAGGTCCACCCGGACACGGAGGTCGTGGGCATCGACGAGGGTCAGTTCTTCGACGCCGAGCTGCCGATGGTCTGCAACACGCTGGCCGACCAGGGCAAGCGCGTCATCGTCGCGGGGCTTGACCAGGACTACCTGGGCAAGCCGTTCGAGCCCATGCCGCAGCTGCTCGCGATCGCCGAGTACATCACCAAAACGCTCGCCATCTGCATGGTGTGCGGCGCGCCGGCGAACCACACGCAGCGCCTGGTGGCGAGCCGCGAGCGCGTGTTCGTCGGCGCGCACGGCGCATACGAGGCGCGCTGCCGGCGCTGCTTCGATCCGCGGCTCGGGCAGTGAATTCCCTCTCCATCGGCAACTGATAATCGGGTGATCGGGTAATGGCACGATCGGCAATCGGCAATCGGGTAATCGGGTAGTGGGATCGGCAATTGGCCGAGGCGACCGAACGCTGATTCCCCGATCCAACTACCCGATTGCCGATGACCCGATTGCCGATCGTGCGATTACCCGATTCCCCGATTATCAATTACCGATTGGCTAAAATACTCCCATGGACGCGATGCTGCCTCGCGTGCTGGTCGTGCTGGGCGCCGGGTTCCTGGTGGCCAACATCCGCCTGCTGCTGCAGTTTGCCCGGTTCATGCGGCTGCGATCGTCCGCGCTGCTGACGTGGCCCGCCGGGCGTCCTCCGTACGCGCTCTTCTTCGCGGCGCTCGCCGGCGCGCTCGGCCTCCTCGTCATCGTCAAACTGGTCGTCCAGCAGCGGCCGCCGTTCGAGGCGTTCGGCGAGAGCATGATGCTGATCTACTACGGCTACGCCGCCCCTTTGAGCTGGCGGATCGGCCGGGGTTTCTACCGCGATGGCATCTGGTCGGACAGCGGGTTCATGCGCTACGCGGAAATCGGCGGGCTCACGTGGCGGGAGGACACCGGCGTCACGCTGGTACTGATCTCTCGCGCCCGCCGGCTGGCGAGGCGCCTGGTCGTGCCGATGGAGCTGTACGGCGAGGCGCGCCGGATCCTGCGCGACCACATCGCGTCGCACAACATCCACTTCGCGGGCCAGGCGCTCGACTTGGGCGGGCACGATGAGAGGGAGGACGTTTAGTACTGACGCTGAAGTTGTAGATTTGCAGTGCTATTGCAGAAGGTTCAGCGCCCATTGAATCAGCCCCGGGCCGGTCGCCATCGGGTCATTCAGCCAGGCGGGCGGGGTGAGCCAGATGAAGCAGAGGATGGCGATCACCATCAGGTCGTACTGCCACGTGGCGCGCTCGTAGGTCCAGAACAGCGCGTTCCAGAGGATCAGCACCGGCAGCGACACCGTGCGCTTCACCGTCATACCGTGACGCGCTCCAGGTTGCGCAGCTCGCGCCACGTGTAGAAGATGCGGTCGGCGACCGTGACGACCGACAGCACCAGGATCACCCACATCACCGCCGCCATGCGATTCGTGAACGCGCCGATCATGAACAGCACGATGCGCTCGGGACGCTCCATGAAGCCGACCTTGCACTTGGGGATGAGCGACTCGGCGCGCGCGCGTGTGTAGCTCGTCATGATCGAGAACAGCATGGCGAGCGCCGTGATCATCACGTAATCGGTCCGCCCCCGCTCGGAGTAGAGATAGATCAGCCCGATAAACAGGGAGATGTCCGAGAAGCGGTCGATGACCGAGTCCCAGAAGCCGCCGAACTTGCTGACGAGGTGCGTTTCCTGCGCCACCTTGCCGTCGATGAAGTCGAAGATGTTGGCCAGGATCATGATGACGCCGGCCAGACCAAAGCGGCCCACCCCGAGCGCGCAGGCCGCGGCGACGTTGATGAGTACGCCGACGAACGTAAGCACGTTGGGGTGGATGCGAAGGGCCACCGCGGCCCTGATGATGAGCCGCAGCGGATGCATGCAGGCCGCGCCGATGAAACCGGTAACCGTCATCAGTTGCTATAATGAAAGGTTCGGAACGCGCGCAAAATCAGCGTAGTAACAGTAACGCATGGCCATCCGGAACCTCAAGAGCCACATCGCCCGTCTCCCCGAGCAGCCTGGCGTGTACATCTACTACAACGCCGACGGGGAGACGCTGTACGTGGGCAAGGCGCGCGTGCTGCGGGACCGGGTGCGCAGCTACCTTGGGGCCTACGGCACCAGCCCGCGCCACGACGCGCTGCTCAACGAGGCGGAGCGCATCGAGACCATCGTGACCGACTCGGTGGTCGAGGCGCTCGCGCTCGAGAACCACCTGATCAAACAGCGGCAGCCGCGGTACAACGTCCTGCTCCGCGACGACAAGACCTATCCGTACCTCCAGTTAAGCACCGGCGAGCGCTTCCCGCGGGTGCTCGTGGCGCGGCGCGTCGAGCGCGACGGCCACGTCTACGTCGGACCGTTCATGCCCGCCTGGCTTGGGCGCCGGACGATGTCGCTGACGCACCGGTTGTTCGGGATCCGGTCGTGCAACGAGGAGATTACCGGCCATCGCGCGCGGCCGTGCCTCGAGTACGACATCAAACGCTGCGCGGCGCCGTGCGTGGAATCGATCTGCTCCGAGGAGCAGTACCGCGTCGCCGTCAAGGACACGCAGATGTTCCTGGAGGGGCGCAACGAGGAGCTGATCGAAGACCTCCGTCGCCGCATGGCGGACGCGGCGCGCGACGAGCGGTTCGAGCAGGCAGCGCAGCTCCGCGACGCGATTCGCACGATCGAGACCGTCGCGGGGCGGCAGCAGAAGATGGAGACCCCCGGCGTCGGCGACCGCGACGCGTTCGGGCTGAAGACCGGGCCGGCAGGAGCCGTCGTGCAGGTGTTCCAGATGCGCAACGGCCGCGTGATCGAACGGATCGAGCTCTTCGCCGACGCCGCCGCGGACGGCGAGGCCGAGATCCTCGAGGCGGCGGTCCAGCAGTTCTACGAGCGCCGCGAGGCGCCACCCGAGATCCACGTGCCGATCGAGCTGCCCGAAGCGGAACGCGAGGCGGTGGAGAGCTGGCTGTCGGACCGCGCCGGCCGCAAGGTCCGCCTGGTGGTGCCGCGCCGGGGCGACAAGCGCGGCCTCCTGGAGCTGGCCACGCGCAACGCCGCCGTCGCGTACAACGCGCGGTTCAACGAGAACGTCACCGCGCACTACGATGCGCTCGAGACGCTGCGCGTCGTGCTCGGCCTGCCGTCGCTGCCGCGGCGCATCGAGTGCTTCGACATCTCCACCATCCAGGGGGCCGAAACCGTTGCATCAATGGTCGTCTGCGAGGACGGCCGGATGAAGCGATCGGAGTACCGGAAGTTCCGGATCAGGGGCCAGAGGCCAGAGGCCAGAGGCCAGAGGCCAGAGGCCAGAGGTCAGAGGCCAGAGGCCAGAGGCCGGAGGTCAGAGGCCAGAGGCCAGGGGCCAGAGGCCAGAGGAGCGCCTGCGGCAACCTTCGCAAGGCACCAGCGCGAAGGTTGGAGGGGAGCCCCGAGCGGATCGCGAGGGGCCGCCGAGCGCGAGCGAGCGGGGGTGGGGCCCCGCGAGCACCGAAGGAAGACGTCAGGGGAACGCCGCCCGCGCGCTCCCTCTGCTC
>DATHTE010000129.1:0-104601 GCA_035463475.1 Vicinamibacterales bacterium | reverse complement strand
CGGGCTCCAACGCTGCGATTGGCTCGGGCTCCAACGCTGCGATTGGCTCGGGCTCCAACGCTGCGATCGGCTCGGGCTCCAACGCCGCGATCGGCTCGCGCTCCAACGCTGCGATCGGCTCGGGCTCCAACGCTGCGATCGGCTCGGGCTCCAACGCTGCGATCGGCTCCGGCTCGAATGCTGCGATTGGTTCGGGCTCCAACAACGCTGCGATCGGCTCGGGCTCCGGCGGCGGTGTGGCTGGCGGCTCCGCTGCGGTGGGCTGCGGCCGTAACCACGCGACCAGGTCGAGCTCGGTGAAGACTGGCTTCGGCTCGAACATTTCCGGGTCGGGCGCGGCAAACGCGGCCGGCTCCGACTCCGGGATCTCGACCCTTTCACCTTCCTCCGGCTCGCTCAGTCCGGTCGGCTCGAGTTCCGGAACCGCCTCCTCTTCCCGCGCGATAACAGACTCGCGCCGTGGGAACGGAATGACCGACGAGGGTGCGTGAGTTCTGGGCTCGCGCGCGCGCGGTGGCTCCGGTTCTGGCTCCTGTTCTTGTTCCTCCGGCGCGATCGGCTCCTCGACGATGCCGAGGACCGAAGGCACCGGCGGCGGCTTGACCTCCACTTCGCGCGTGGTTGGCTCGACGTCGTATGTCGTTTCGGCCGCGGCCTCGAGGTCGCCCAGGAACTGCGCGAGCATGGACCGCACGCCGCGTCGCTCGCGCTCGGTGAGCAGCAACCGGCACGCATCCGCGGCGTCATCCGCACTGGAGAATGCGCTGGCGTGTCCCGCGCTGAGCGCCCGCTGCAGCCAGCTCACCACCGGCTCCGCAAAGAGCTTACCCCCGCGGATGAGCGCCGCTTCCTCTACCTCGGACAACAGCGCATTCATACCGAGCGGGAGATCGAGCTCGCCAAGCGGCCGACCGAGCATCAACGCGATCGCCACGAGCGCCGATTGATGAATGTCTCCCGCAAACGAGAAGGGCTCGCCGAGCCAGTGGGCGATGCCGAACTCCTCCCACAAACGCCGCGCCGAGAAGTGCGCCGCTTCGATCACCTCCGCGTACGCATAGTCAGTGAGCACCACTTCGAGGTCGGTGGTCAGCACGACGGAGTGCGGGCTGATCGCGCCGTGCGGGAGCCCCGACAGCGCATGGAAGGTGTGCGCCGCGGAGAGAATTTCCGCGGTCAGAAACAGGCCGATCGTGAAGTCCGGTACCAGCTCGCGCTCGCGCGCGGTGCGAAGCGCGTCCGTCAGCCTGGTGCCGGACAGGTGACGCGAGACGACGACGAGCCGGCGCGACGCGCGGTCGTGCTCGACTCCTTCGACGACAGCCAGGCTCGGATCCTGGAGCGATGCCAGGCGGCCGACCCTCCGGCGCAGCGCGGACTCGTACGCCGCGAGTTCCGCCCGTAGAAACAGGCGCTCGCGGATCTGCCCCCCCTCGCGATCGAACTCCAGGTCGCGCTCACCCAGGCCGTCACGAAAGCCGAAGGAGGAGAGCATGGAACCTTCTGCTATCTGCAATGAAAAAGCCACCCGTGCTGGCGGGATCGCGCCGGAAACGCGCACGTTTCCCGGTACCTTTTTCGGACGATCGGGGGCTGCCGTCCAGCGACACCGCAGGAAGAGACGCGAAATGTCAATTTTGTAATTTTGTCGCTCGGATAAGATAACCGCGTGAACAGGCGGGATTTGTTGAAGACGGCGGCCGCGGCGCCGCTCGCGGCGGCGCTCGGCGGCCAGGCCCCGGCCCGTTCCTCCTCGGCCGCGGCGCTGCGCCCCAGGCGGCTGTCGGCCGGCGACACGGTCGCGCTGGTAGGCCCCGCGAGCGCCACGTTCGTCCGGATGGACCTGGAGATCGCGCGCGAATCGCTCGAGGCGCTCGGCCTCAAGGTGATCGTCGGCGAGCATCTGCGTGACCGGCGCGGCTACCTGGCGGGCGATGACGCAGCCCGCGCGGCGGACATCAACCGGTTCTTTGCTGACGGATCCGTGCGCGCGGTGCTGCCGATTCGCGGCGGCTGGGGCAGCAGCCGTGTGCTGCCTCACCTGGATTACGAAACGATTCGCCGCAACCCCAAAATCGTGCTCGGCTACAGCGACATCACAGCGTTGTTGCTGGCGATCCACGCCCGCTGCGGGCTCGTGACCTTCCACGGCCCGAACGGAATGGGGCGATGGGACAGCTGGAGTGCCGATTTCGTCAGGCGCGTGCTGTTCGGCGCCGAAATCGTGACGTTCGAGAACCCCCGGGACCGCGGCGAGTTCCTGGTGCAGACGGAGCACCGAATCCAGACGCTCGCGCCCGGCGTGGCGCGCGGCCGGCTGCTCGGCGGAAACCTGACGGTGCTGACCGCGATCCTCGGGTCCCCGTACATGCCGTCATGGGACGGGTCGATCCTGTTCCTCGAAGACGTCGGGGAAGACATCTACCGCGTGGATCGGATGCTCACGTCGCTGAAGCTCGCCGGCGTGCTCCAGAAGATCCGCGGCTTCGTGTTCGGCACGTGCGAGGAGTGCGAGCCGGGTGAGGGCTATGGTTCGCTGACGCTCGAGGAGGTGCTCGAGGACCACGTTCTCCCGCTGAAGATTCCTGCCTGGCGCGGCGCGATGATCGGACACGAGATGCCGCAGTTCACGCTGCCGGTCGGAGCGGAGGTGGAGATCGACGCCTCCACGGGGACCATCCGCATGCTCGCGCCGGCCGTCACCTGATCTTCCCCGAGTACTCGAGCATCTGCGCCGTGAGATCCATCGGATACGAGATGTTCACGTCCACGATCTGTCCCGAGGGTGCGGTGACCGCCTCGAGCCGCGGCTGTACGAATCCCGTGTACGACGGCATGTTCAGCTTCTCGACCCGCGCGACCACCTCGTCCCGGAGCTTCGGATCGAAGTGCACGCCGTGGGTCTCGAACAGGGTCCTGGCCGCGGTGTAGTCCCCCTCGGCCTTGATCCGCTGCACCTCCGCGAGCAGGCGTCCGACGCCGTCACGGAACGCGCGAACGTCGGTCATGACGTAGAAGGTCTTGCCGTCGCGCTGCCGCACGTCGATCGCCTTCGTGTTGGCCCTAAGCCAGTGCACGATCATCTGCCGGTTGCGCATATGGTCTTCTTCGATCTGCGTACCGTGGCGGATCCGCCGAAGCTGCACGAGCGCGTTGCGGGTGAACGATTCGTACTCGGACCGGGCGATCTCCGCCTGATCGCCCCCGCTCACGAGCCCGAGCTCGGCGAGTTTCGGATCCGGCAGGTAATACAGGGCGACCAGGTCCGCGCGCGCCTCCTCGAGGGCGGAGAACTGTTCCTTGAGCACCGCCTGCGGCGTGCCTTTCAACGTGTCGGACACCCGCCCCGACGCGTGGCCAATGACTTCGTGCATGTTGGTGTGCAGCTCGCCGGCGAAGCTGCCCCACCGCTGCGCGCGCGCGGCCTCTTCGTCGGTCCACGAAAACTCCCGCCGGAATGCCGGCAGCTGCGCCTTGTCGTACGCCTCGATGACGTTCGAGAGCGAAACCGACTTGCTCCCGTACTTCTCACGGATGGCCTGGTCGTTCGGCAGGTTGATTCCCACCGGCGTGATCGGTCCGGACTCGCCGGACTCGACCACTACGTCAATCGCGTTCGCCGTGATCCCGCGCACGCCGGCTTTGCGGTACTTCGGGTCCCATGGCATGTGGTCCTCGAACCACTGCGCCTCGTCGGCCAGCTTTCGAATGTGCTCCGTCTTCTCGGGGTTGACGTAATACACCAGCGACTCCCACGCGCCCTTCTGCCCGCGCGGGTCCATGTAGACCTCGACGAAGCCGTTGATGGTGTCCACCGGCGAGTTCCGGTCCTGCACCCATGCGATGTCGAAGGCGACGCGGTCTGCCGTCTCGCCGGTCTGGTAGAAGCGGATCAGCGACTTGAGCGCCTTCGCCATCGGCTCCGTCGCGTACGGCACCGCGGCCTCGAGGTGCTCGACGATCTCGGCGATCTGCTCGCCGTACAGACCGCCGATGCGGTAGACCTGCTCGACGATGCGGCCGTTCTCCTCGACGACACGCGAATTGAGCGTGTGCTTCTCCTCGAACCCCTCGAGGTCTTTCATCGTGATGCCGACGTAGAGGTTGTTCGCGCTCGAGGCGAGGATGTCCTTCCCGGGCCCGGGCGTCTTGTTGGTCACGATCGGATCCACGTTCGGATCGAAGAACAGCGGGCGGAGGCGCGCAAGCATCGCGTCGAGCGTCTCCCCCTTCCGCAGCGGAAACGTCGCGCCGCCGCGCTGGGCCACCGCCGCGGCCGCGCCGAACGCCTCCGGCGTGCAGCGAAGCACGAACTTGCGCGCGGTGAGATTGTTGTGCGGTCCCGTGTTGAGCCAGAACAGCTTGGCGTAGCGGCGAATCTCCTGCAGCGTGTCCGGGTCCACCCCGTCGGGGTGCGTGATGATCTCTTCGATCACCTCGCGCATCTCGAGGTTGTGCGCGTAGCGTTGGTCGTAGAAGATGTCACGGCCCGCCAGGGCGGCGTTGTACAGGTGCCAGATCAGGATCTTCTCCTTCAGCGGCAGCGCCTCGAACCCGTCGGCATACAGCTGCACGACGGCGGCATCGTCGATCTGCTCGAGCAGGTACTTCCGTTCCGTCTGGACGCCTTGCTGAGCCGACGTCCCGGAGGCCGCGACCACCACCAGCATGAACAACCCTCTCCACATATGAGCCACCGAAGGGGCCCCTCGCCCCCAAAGTCCACAGCGCCGAGCGCCCCAGCGCCTAGTGTCCACTAGCGCCCAGCGCCCTCCAGTGTGACCCGCTGCAGGTAACGCGCCGCTGAAACGCCCCAGCCCAGCTCCGTCGCGATTCGCTGCTGGAGCGCTGCCGTGGCGACAGGCTCGCCGTGCACGACGTACGTCGCGGTCGGAGGACGGCGGAAGTTTCGCAGCCACCGCAGGATCTCGCTTGCGTCGGCGTGCGCCGACATGGAATCCAGCCGCGCGATCCGCGCCTCCACGGGGACGTCCGCTCCGTGGATCCGCACGGCGCGCGCGCCGTCCACGAGCTGCCGCCCGCGCGTGCCTGCCGCCTGGAATCCCACGAAGAGCACCGTGTTCTCGGGCCGCCGCAGGGCCGTCGCGAGATGGTGCAGCACGCGCCCCCCCGTGGCCATCCCGCTCGACGACACGATGATCGCGGCACCGCGCGACGCGACCAGTTCGCGAGACTGCTGGGGCGAGCTGACAATCTGCAGCCGATCCGTGGCGAACGCCGCCACGGCCCTGTACTGCCGCGGCACCGGTTGGTCGGGCTTCATGTCGGGGTCCAACTCGTCGAGGCGCCGGCCGTACTGCACGAGCGCCTCCGCAGCCATCGGGCTGTCCACCCAGACGGGCAGGACGGGGATGCGCTGCTCGGCCTCGAGGCGCCTGATCCAGTAGAGGACCTCTTCGACGCGGCCGATCGCGAACGCCGGCACGATGAGCCGGCCGCCCCGTTCGGACGTCGTGCGGACGATGTCGGCGAGCGTCATCCCGTCATCGTCCTCGGGGTGCGTGCGGTCACCGTACGTGGACTCGACGAGCAGAACGTCCGCCTCGCGAACCGGCGAGGGATCGGGCAGCACGGGCCGGCCGTAGCGTCCGAGGTCGCCCCCGAACAGCACGTGCAGCCCGCCGATCCTGAGGCTCGCGAAAGCGGAACCGAGCAGATGGCCGGCGACGAGGAACTCGACCTCGATGCCATCGGACACGGGAACGGGTCGTTCGTAGCCGAGGGGCTGCAGCATCGCGAGCGCGCGCGCCGCATCCTCGGTGGTGAACAGCGGAAGCGCCGGCTTGTGCTTCGAGAAGCCGTTCCTGTTGGCCTGCTCGGCGTCTTCTTCCTGCAGCTTTGCCGCGTCTGGGAGCACGATGCGGCACAGATCCGCGGTGCCCGACGTGCAGAAGATGCGCCCACGAAACCCGCCCGACACGAGACGCGGAAGGTAGCCGCAATGGTCCAGGTGCGCGTGCGTGAGCACCACCGCGTGAATGGCTGACGGGTTCACCGGCAACGGCTGCCAGTTGCGCTCGCGCAGCTCTTTGAGACCCTGGAACAGGCCGCAGTCCACCAGCACGCGCGTCCCGTTCACCTCCAGGAGGTACTTCGAGCCGGTGACCGTTCCGGCGGCGCCGAGAAACGTCAACGAAGGCAGCATCGTCATGCGAAGAGCCCGGGCAGTCCGCCGGTGTGCCAGAAGAGCACCGTGTCGGTGGCCGCGAACGCGCCGCTCCGGCACAGCGCGATCAGGCCCGCCATCGCCTTGGCGGTGTAGGTCTGGTCGAGGAACAGCGCTTCGGTTGTCGCGGCGAGCGCCTGTGCCTCGCGCGAGGCGTCCGTGGGGATCCCATAGCCCGCCCCGACGAAGCGGTCGTCGACCTCGGGGCGCGGCGCGTCGATCGCGATTGCGCCCAACTCCGGCACGACCGTGCGCATCCCCTGCACGATCGACGCGACGGTGTCCGCGAGGGCGTCGCGCGTTTCGTCGGCGGAGATGCCGATCACGCGCGTCTTCCAGCCGAGCGCGGCGCACCCGGCCACCAGGCCCGCCTGCGTGCCCCCGGACGACGACGCGTGGACGATCGCCGCGGGGGGATCGATTTGCTCCGCGAGCTCTGCCACCGCGAGCGCAAACCCGACCGCGCCAAGCGGCGTCGATGCGCCGAGCGGGATCACGAGCGGACGGTGTCCGGCCTGGCGAAGGCGGTGAGCGATGGAGTCCATCGCTGGCGCGCGGTCACCACGGCCCGCGACGTAGTGCACCTCGGCGCCGAGCAGGCGGTCGAGCAATGCGTTGCCGGTCGCTGTCTGCGGCTCCGTGCCATTCGCGACGATGACGCATTTGAGTCCGAGTTTCGCGGCGGCCGCGGCCGTCACCCGTGCGTGGTTCGACTGCACGCCGCCGCACGTGATAAGCGTGTCGGCGCCTTCCGCGAGCGCCTGCCCGGCGACCAGCGAAAGCTTGCGAACCTTGTTCCCGCCGAACCCGAACGGGATCGCGTCGTCGCGCTTGACGAGGAGGCGCGGCGCGGAGCCGAGCGCGGCACGAAGCCGGTGGAGCTCTTCGACAGGTGTCGGTGAACCGAGAAGCGGCGCCTGCGGCAGGCTGGCCGCGGCGGCGCGCAACGCCGGGGGACGCACAACCCAGCATAGTATCATCGGGGATCGGTCCTCATCCCTCGACGCTCATGTCGCTGATTTCCGCGCTCGAAGCGCCCGGGCATCTCATCGCGGCGGAGCTCCGGCCTCCCCGGGCGGAGCTCGACGCGTCGGCCGGCATCGACGCGTGGATCGACACGTACCACGCGGTGCGCTCGCTCGTGCGCCGGGGCACGCGCGTGTTCCTCACGGACAGCGCGGTCGGGCTCCGCGAAGAGGACAATCTGCGCCACCTGATCATCAACGTCGGCACCGACGTTCCGCTCGATCACATCGTGCCCTTCCTCACGTGCAAGCACGAGATCGAGTACTGCCTGAACTACGCGGACCGCGCGTGGCAGCATGGGTTCCCCGCGCTCGTCGTGCTCGGCGGCGACACCCGCGTCGGCTCGCCCCGGTGCGTGCCGCACGCGTGGATGCTGCGCAAGGCGATTCGCGAGCGCCGGCCGGAGCTGGTGCTCGGCGGCTGGGCCAATCCGCACGCGGATCCCGATCGCCAGGTCGAGTTCCTGCTCGGCCCCGACGCGACGGCGGAGTTCTTCCTCACGCAGATCGTGTCTCACCACGACGCCGCGAAGGTCGAAGCGTTCGTGCGCGCCGCCGAGCGGGCGGGCTTGTCGCTACCGGGCATCTTCGGCGTGTTCTTCTACCGGAGCGCCAACCCGCGCACGCTGGAACGCCTGGCCGCGTTCCTGCCCGTCCCGGTCGGGGCGCTCACCGCGGAGTTCGCCGCCGGGGCGACGCCCGAGGAGGTGTGTGCGCGCACGATTTCGACGCTGATCCGCGCCGGGGCGCGGCATTTCTACATCAGCAACCTGCCAAGCGCGACCGCACTCGCGACTTTCGCGCGCGTACTCGAGCGCATATAATCGCGCCTCCATGGGCGTCCACCAGGACCGCGTTCCCTTCTCCGGGATCATCCGCATCCGCGACATGATGTACGGCGTCCGGGACCCCTTCCGCCTCGACCAGGGGGACGTCAGCTTCGACGCGCCAGACACGGTCAAGCAGGCGATGGCGCGGGCGATCGCCGAGAACCGCTCACACTACGCGCAGACCACCGGGCTGCCGCGGCTGCTGGAGCTGCTCGCGTCCAAGCTCCGCGATCGGAATGGCGTGCCCGTCGGCGCCCCCGACGAGGTGATGGTCACGACGGGCGGGATTCACGCGCTGTATGTCGCGTGCATGGCGTTGCTCGAGCCGGGCGACGAGGTGATCGTGCCCGATCCCGAGTGGCCCCCCTGCATGGGGAACATCATGTCCGCGCATGGCGTGCCGGTCGCGTGCCCGCTGCGCGAGGAGCTCGAGTGGCGGTGGGATCTGGACGATCTCGCCTCGCGCATCACGCCGCGCACGCGCGCGATTTACGTGAACTCCCCCAACAACCCGTCCGGAGGGGTCCTGACGCGGCAGGACCTCGAGGGCATCGCACGCCTCGCGGAGCATCACGGCCTCTGCGTCCTTTCCGATGAAGCCTACGAGGACGTGGTCTTCGAGGCCGAGCAGGTGAGCATCGCGTCGTTTCCTGGGATGTACGAGCGCACGATCCCGCTTTACACCTTCAGCAAGACGTACGCGATGACGGGCCTGCGGCTCGGCTACCTCGCGGCGCGGGATCCACGGCTGCGCGAACGCATGAAGAAGGTGCTCTTCTACACCGCGGGGAACGTGCCCACGGTGGTGCAACACGGCGGGATTGGCGCTCTCGAGGGGAGCCAGGCGTGCGTCGAGGAGTTCAAGACCGAGCTGCGCGCGCGACGCGATCTGTTCTACGGCGGCCTCGGCGAGGCGGCGGGGGGCGTGCTGTCAGGAAAGCCGCCGAAAGGGGCCTTCTACGCGTTCCTCCGCATCGACCCGTCCTGGCGCGCGGACTCCGGGTCGCACGCGTCCCGCTCCTGGGCCATGGCGGAGCACCTGATCACGCACGGACGGATTGGCTGTGTACCCGGCGTGGATTTCGGCGCGCACAGCGAAGGCTACATCCGCTTCTGTTTCGCGCGCGATCGGCAGGAGCTCAAGGGCGCGCTCGATTCGATGAAGGCGCTGTTTCGAGCATCGACCGCAGACGCCCGGTGAGGTCCTCGAAGTCGATCGGCTTCGAGAGCACGGGCATGCGCGCGTCGCGCGCCAGCCATGGGAACGCCGTCAGCATCATCACTTTCGTCCCGCGCAGCAGCCCCTGGTGTTCCGCTTCGTCGATGAGCATCAGCCCGTCCTTGCCGGGCAGGCCGAAGTCGGTAAGCAGAAGGTCGAAGGCCGTGGAGGACAGGTGCAGCAAGGCCTCGCGCGCGTCGGCTGCGCTGCTCACGTCATAGCCCTCCGCCCGCAGCGCCAGCACCATGCACAGGCGGACGTCGGCGTCGTCCTCGACGACGAGGAGGCGGGGCCGTTCGTGATCTTCCGAAGCACGAGTCGCCATGGCTGAGGGGTCCCCTTCATGCACTACCACAGTTGCTGCACTGCAAAAGGTCTGCCCTGGCAGCGCGGCGTCATTTCACATGGCGCCCGCCGTCCACCCGGACTGTCTCGCCGGTCATGAAATCCGTATCGATCAGCGCGAGAACGGCTTTGGCGACCTCGTCCGGGCCGCCCCAACGTCCGAGCGGCGTCGCGCGCTCGACGGCCTCCTGCTCCTCCGGAGTGGTCCGTTCGGGGGCCACAATTGGACCGGGCGCGACCGCGTTGACGAGGATGCCATCCGCGGCGAGCTCGAGCGCAAGTGCCTCCGTGAGCCCGATCACCGCATGCTTGGCGACGTAATACGCCAGGTAGCCCTTGTAACGCGGGCGGCCGCTTCGAGCGACCCAATCCGAGAAGTTCACGATCCGGCCGCCACCAGCCCGCCGCATGTGCGGCACGGCCGCGCGCGCGCACAGGAACGACGCGCGGAGATCGATGTCGAGCACGCGGGCCCAGTCGTCGATCGACATGCGATCGAACTCGACGGGCGCGTAGACCGAGGCCATGTTGATGAGGATATCGAGCCGGCCGAGCGCGGAAGCGGTCTCCTCCACCGACGCGGCGCAGTCCTCCGGACGCGAGAGGTCCTTCTGCATCACGACCGCTCGCCGGCCCGCGGCACGCACCCGCGCGGCCGCCGCCTCGACGTCGTCGCGCGAGCGGTTGAAGGTCAGGGCCACGTCGGCTCCGCGAGCGGCGAGGGCCGCCGCCACGGCGTTCCCCATGCGCTTTCCGCCGGTGATCAGAGCCGCGCGATCGTGAAGGTCCATCCGGCGCTACGCCTCGATCTTGCCGACGAGGACGAGGCCGAACGTCAACGGGCCGGAAGAAGTCTGCACCTGGAACACAACACCTTCGTGGCCAAGGTCGTTCGTGTACGGGGCGAAGAGGTCCGCGCCCGCCGGCGGGGGATCCATCGCCCACACGGCGGGATGCGACGCCCCGGTCGCCTGCTTCGAGAGATCGACCGTCTGGTCGTGACCCGCCGGCGCCGGCGAGTCGTCTACCGGCGCAGGGCTCACCAGCAGGAACTCGCGATTGGGCGACACGCCCAGGTGATCGCCATTCATCGGCTGGAGCGCAAAGCGCAGCGTGTACACGCCCGCTTTCACGCGGCGGCCGCGGACGTCCGGGTACGATTCGCTGACCCGAACGGCCCCCACGAGCGCGCCTTCCGGTACCTGCGCCCAATCGGCGCCGGGCGCCTCGAGCGTTTTGACCCACCAGAACTCGAGAACGGTGTTGCCCGACTGCACGCGCGCCGCGCCCGGCGCGAGCAGCGCCCGGATCGGCGTCGCGAGCCCCTCGGGCGCCGCCGCATTCGCGGCTTTGGAGACGGTGAGCGTTGCGGCGGGCGCGGGGCCCGCCGCGATGATCATCGCGGCAGCGACCGCAAGCCTAGAAGGTAAACGCACCGATGAACGCCGACCGGCGGTCCGTCTGCATCCAGCGTCGTCCCAGGAGCGTTCCGTTGTAGGCCTGCTGCCTCGTGACGCCAAGCGTCGCGCCCTCGACCTTCGCGAGCGGGTGGAACCACTGGAGCGCGCTGCACTCGGCGTCGTGCTCCATGTGCGTGGCCACGCTCAAGGCCGCGTCTCCCGCGCGCACCTCGATCGCGTGATCGCCTCGCGAGAACTCGATGTCCACCGGCGTGACGGCCACAACCGTCCCGACGAACCCGTTCGAGAGCGTGCGCGCGAGGCTTGCGAGCGCGGCGCGCTGGCGTTCGTCCGCGCGCCGATCCACGTACAGCACCGATCGGATCGTGGAGGGCGCGACCCCGCCGAGCTCGCGCGTGCCCAGGTTGACGTCCGCGGTGACTGCGGCGACCACAGCGAGTCCGTCAAGCGGCACGCCGTCGAGCCGGCCGCGATCGATCCGCCACGCCATGAGCGCCTCGCGGCCGCCCGTCTCCCCTTCACTGTTCATGAGGCACCCGCCGGTGAACACCTCGGCGGTGCGCGTCTCGACATACTGCCCGACGACGGCGGGCGCGTCCGCGGCACGAACGGCAGGAACGGCGGCGAGCGCCGACACGGCCGCGGCAAACACGAGCTTACGCATGATTCTCCCCCTGCTGGCTCTCATTTAACCGCAGGGAGACGCCCGCGACAAGGTCGCCTGCTACTCGCAGCACCCGCGGCCGTGCTGGCACGCGTCGCGCCCGACGATGCCGCCGTCGGGGCCGAATGCTTTCTGCGTCTTCGCGCACCAGTACGACGTCGCTTCGCACACGCCTGTCGAGGCCTCCGACGGGTCGGGTTCGGCCATGACGTACATGCCCTTGTGCCGGAGGTGGCCGCACTGGAGCGGAGTCACGAGCCGCGACGTCAGTGGTGGATGCTCCATGGGTCCTCCCTACGCGCCTGCGGGCACCGGCAGCCCGGCGGCCTTGAGGATGGCGCGCTTCACGGCGGTGCGCGCGATCTGCACCTTGTACGCGTTCCCGGTCATCGGTTGCGCGTCCTTCAGCGCCGCTTCCGCCGCCGCGGAGGCGGTCTGCTCGCTGACGGCCTTACCGGCCAGCGCTTTCTCCGCC
The DNA here is from genome assembly GCA_035463475.1 of Vicinamibacterales bacterium. Classification (GTDB taxonomy): domain Bacteria; phylum Acidobacteriota; class Vicinamibacteria; order Vicinamibacterales; family 2-12-FULL-66-21; genus JACPDI01. Next base: position 92,435 of record DATHTE010000129.1, on the reverse strand, counting down.
GCCTCGGACCGCCACGGCACCGGCGCCACGGCGCCCATCACGATGCGCGCGGCGCGAACGCTGCCGCCTGCGATGTCGAGCACGGCGGTGGCCATCGCGAGGGGCCAGTCGTGCGACTGCTTGAAGCGGACCTCGTAGGTCGCGTTCCTCGCCCCGCGTGCCGGCGGCACGATGACGTGGGTGATGAGCTCGTTCGGGGCCAGCACGTTCTCCTGCGCGAGGTTCTGGGACGGCGGCACGAAGAAGTCCGCCGCGGCGATCTCGCGCGTCCCGGATGCTGACGCCACCCGCACGTGTGCGCCGAGCGCGAGGAGCGGCACCGCAAGGCTCGACGGGTGCACGATGTAGCAGGGCCCGCCGCCGAGGATCGCGTGATACTGGTTCTCGCCGTCCACGGCGAAGCAGCGCGAGCCCCCTTTCTTCAGGCAGTCGAACTCCTCGTTGCGGTAGTACCAGCAGCGCGGGCGCTGCGCAAGGTTGCCTCCGACGGTGCCCATGTGCCGGATCTGCGGCGTGCCGACCTCGGCGGCCGCGTCGGCGAGCGACGGGAATTCCCGCCGCACGGAGGGATGCTCCGCCAGATCGACCAGCTTCACCGCCGCGCCGAGCTGCAGGCCCGCTGCCGATGCCTTGATCGTGCTGTCGAGCGCCTTGACGTTGACCAGCCGTTCCGGCTGGGCGATGTAGTCCTTCATGAGCGCGACGAGGTCCATGCCGCCGGCGATCGGCAGCACGCGCCCGCGCGTGCCGCTCAGCGCGCCGAGCGCCTCGCGCTCGTTCCTGGCGTTGACGTAAGCGAACGGCTTCACAGCGTTCCTCCTCCGCGCTGCTGCTCGAGCGCCCCGAGCACGTGGCCCGGCGTGATGGGCAGGCTGCGCACGCGCGCGCCGATCGCGTTGGCCACCGCGTTGGCGATCGCCGCCGCCGTGGAGATCGTCGGCGGCTCGCCGAGCCCGATGACGCCGCGCTCCGGCTGATCGACCAACGTGACGTCGATCTCCGGGATGTCCGACGGGCCTGGCAGCAGGTACCACTCCATGTTCGGATTCACCATGCGCCCGGTGTTGCGATCGAGAATCCGGTGCTCGAACAGCGCGAACCCGATTCCCATCACGATGCCGCCGTAGCACTGGCTTTCGGCGGTCAGCTTGTCGATGATCAGCCCGGTGTCCTGCACGCAGACGATCTTCTTCACACGCGTGACGCCGGTTTCCACGTCCACTTCGACGTCAGCGAACTGAACGCCGCTCGTGCCGACGCTCGAGAGCCCTTTCTCCCATTGGCCGTTGATGGTGATCGGGACGGTCCCGAGCAGCTTGCAGGCCTCCTTCCAGCTCATGCCGCGCGACGGGTCGCTCGACACGAACACGCGCGAGTCGCGCGCGGCCAGCGTGGTCGGGTCCACCCCGAGCGCGGGTCCGACCTTCGCGAACAGCGCCGCCAGCGCCTGCTCCGCGCTGGCGCGAGCCACCGGCGACACGGAGCCGATCGTGACGCTGCCACCGCTGCCCGGCGCGAAGGGGTAGCGGCTGTCGCCAATCTCCACCTTCACCGCGCTGAGCGGAAGACCGAACGTCTCGGCGAGGATCAACCCCAGCACGGTGCGCGTGCCGGTCCCGATGTCCTGAGTGCCGATGCGCACGAGCGCGCCGCCGTCCGGATAGACTTCGACCTGGCCGACGGTCTTGGGGCTGCCTCCGCCGCCCCAGCGGTTCGCGGCGCAGCCCAGCCCGCGCTTGATCGGGCCGGGCGCCGGATCGCCGGTCTTGTGCCGCCGGCTCCAGCCGATCTTCTCCGCTCCCATCTCGAAGTACTTGCCCCACATCAAGTTCGGTTCCTGCGGGGGCAGGTTCTTCAGCCGGATCTGCAGCGGGTCGATGCCCGCCTTGTCGGCCAACTCGTCGATCACGACTTCGGTGATGAAGGACCCCTGCGGGTGACCCGGCGCGCGCATGGCGCGCTGCGGCCCGGCGTTGATGTACACGTCGCGATGGCGGCGGCGCCGGTTCGGCCAGACGTACACCGGGTACGGCAGCGGGAAGCCCGCCCCCTGGCCGGCGCCCCCGGTGCCCCAGGTCTCCGCGTCGAACGCGACGAACTTCCCTTCCGCGTCTACGCCCGCTCGCACCTTCGCATACGCGGACGGCCTGTTGCCCGTCCCCAGATGCTCCTCCTTCCGATCGAGCATCAGCTTCACGGGACGCTTCGCTTCACGCGCGAGCTTGGCGGCGGTGACCAGTTCGAAATCGGGACCGAGCTTCGATCCGAAGCCGCCGCCCATGTAGTCGGTCACGATGTGCACGTCGGTGGCGGGAATATTGAGCGCGGTCGCGACGCCGTTCGCCGTCGCGTGCACGGCCTGCGTGGAGACCCACGCGTTGAGCCGATCCCCCTCCCACTCCGCCACGCAGCCATGGGTTTCGAGGCACGTGTGGGTCTGCACCTGCGTGGAGTACAGCCCCTCAACGGTGTGCGCGGCGCTCGCGAAGCCGGTCTCGAGGCTGCCATTCTCTTCGAGCGACCCCGCGGTCATGTTTCCCTTCGGGAACACCAGCGGCGCCTCCGGCCGCATCGCCTGCTCGACGGTGGCCAGGTGCGGCAGCACTTCGAAATCGACCTTGACGAGGCGCGCGGCGTCACGCGCCTGTTCCTCGGTATCCGCCGCCACCGCGGCGATTTCGTCTCCCTGGTACATCGATTTCGCGACGTCCGCCTGCGAGACGTCGAGCAGCGCGATCGCCGCGCGCACGCCAGACGCTTTCGCGGCCGCCGAGAGATCGATCGCGCGGACGCGGGCGTGCGCGTGGGGCGACCGGACGATGCGCCCGTACAGCATGCCGGGGCGCTGGATGTCGTACGCGTACTTCGCCCGGCCGCTCGCCTTGGCGGGACCGTCGAGACGCGGCGTGGACTTGCCGAGGAGGTTGGGCGTGGTGGGCCAGCTAGCCACGGGATCCTCCCTTTGTTGATTTGAGCGCCGCTTCGAGCACGCGCGAGTAGGTGCCGCACCGGCAGATGTTCCCGTCGAGCGCCTTGCGCGCCTCGTCCGCGCTCGGATTGGGGTTGCGCTCGAGGAGGGCGACCGTGGCGGTCACGAACCCGGGCGTGCAGAACCCGCACATGAGGGCGTCCGACGCGCAGAACGCCTGCTGCACGGGGTGCAGCACGGTGCCCTCGGCAAGCCCCTCCACCGTGCGGATGTTCCTGCCCTGCATCTCGATCGCCAGCGTCGAGCACGCGTAGATCGTCCGGCCGTCCACGATCATCGTGCACGCACCGCAGCTGCCGCGATCGCACACGCGCTTCGCGCCGGTCAGCTGCAGCCGGTCGCGCACGGCGTCGAGCAGCGTGACGCGAGGTTCCGCCTCGAGCCGGTGCGTTCGGCCGTTGATCGTGAGCGTGATGGGAACCGGTCCCGGACCCACGCTCTGGGCCTGCTGCGCGGCGGCGTCAACAGGTCCCGCCACGCCGGCCGCGATGCCTCCGACCCCGACGGTCTTCAGGAAGTCGCGGCGGCTGAATCCGAAATCGTCTTTCGGCGCCATGGAGAGGAAACCTCCGGGAAAGTCGTTCAGCCTAGCACAATCGGAGAACGACGGAGGGGCGACGGAAAGCCGTCTCGACCGTGCGTCAGTGGTCCTGAGTCGCCCGGCGTCAGGCGTCGGACTTCTTCAGGGACGAGAGGTATACTCCGCGGGGGAATTCACATGCTCACGCGTCGCAGGTTCCTGCACACCACCGGTCTGGCCCTGCCGGCCCTGGCGCTCGAGCGCGCCCGGCTCGAGGCCGCCGCCACCCGCGCGGCGGGCCGCGCGCCCGACGATCTCGCAGCGGACGAGGGGTACTGGCGCGAGATTCAACAGGCGTTCACGCTGGATCGCACGCTCATCAACCTGAACAACGGAGGCTGCTGCCCCAGCCCGCGTGTCGTCCACGAGGCGCTGAAGCGGTACCTGGATGTCTCGAACCAGGCGCCCGTGTACCACATGTGGCAGATCCTCGAGCCGAACATCGAGACGGTGCGGCGCCGGATCGCCGCGGAGTTCGGCTGCGACCCCGAAGAGATCGCGATCACGCGGAACGCGTCCGAAGCGCTCCAGATTGCGCAGCTCGGCCTGGATCTGAAGGCCGGCGACGAAGTCCTGACGACGAATCAGGACTACGGCCGCATGCTCGATACGTGGGAGCAGCGCGTGCGGCGCGACGGCATCGTGTTGAGAAGGCTGTCCTTCCCCGTACCTCCGAAGTCGCAGGACGAGCTCGTGGCGCTCTTCGGGCGCGCCGTGACGCCGCGCACCAGGGTGATTCACTTCTGCCACATCACGAACCTGACTGGGCACATCTTCCCCGTGAAGGGCATCTGCGACATGGCCCGGGCGCGCGGCATCAGGACAATCGTGGACGGCGCGCACGCGTTCGCGCATTTTCCGTTCAAGGTGGCGGAGCTGGGATGCGATTACTACGGCACGAGCCTTCACAAGTGGCTGCTCGCGCCGATCGGCACCGGGTTCCTCTACGTGCGCCGGGAGCACATCGCGGGCCTCTGGCCGCTCACGCCAGCCGCGGCGACGCGTGGCGCAGACATCCGCAAGTTCGAGGAGATCGGCACGCACCCGGCGGCGAACCACAACGCGATTGCCGAGGCGATGGCGTTCCACGAGGGGATCGGCGCGGACCGCAAGATCGCCCGCCTGCGATACCTGCGCGATCGCTGGACGCGGCGGGTCCAGGGCCATCCGCGGATCAGGATTCACACGGATCTCGCCGAGGGCAGGTCCGGCGCGATTGCGACGGTGCAGATCGTCGGCGTGCCCACGGCGAAGGTGGTCGAGCACCTCTGGAACCGGTGGCGCATCATCGCCACCCCGATCGTCCACGCCGAATACGAAGGCGTGCGCGTGACACCGAACGTCTACACGACGCCCGAAGAGGTCGACACCTTCGCGAACGCGATGGAACTGCTGGCGGAGAAGGGCCTGCCGAAGAGCTGAATGACGCGAACCGGAGACAGGAGGAAGGAGGCAGAATTCCTCTCTGCGCGGGCGCCGCCCGCGCCATGCCGCGTGGCGGCATCAGCCGCCGCCTCCTACCTCCTACCTCCTACCTCCTACCTCCTATCTCCTGATTACTGACTAACCCGCTTCCCCTCCGTGTCGTACACCTCGAGAGGGCCGAACTTCGCGAGGGCGGCCTCGATCTTCGACGCATCGCCGACGGCGACAATCTGCACGCGCGCGGGGTCGAGGTACTTCTTCGACGCGTCCTGCACCTGCACGGCGGTGACGGCCATGGTGCGCTCGGGGAACTTGTCCCAGTAGTCGGCCGGCAGGTCGTACAGCCACCGCGTGGTGTAGTAGCCGAGCATCTGCGGCGGGGATTCCAGCGAGAGCGCAAACGAGGCCACCATCGATCGCTTCGCGATCTGCAGGTCGGTGGCCGGCACCGGCCGATCCCGCATCGTCGCCAGCTCACCGAGCAGGTCGCGCAGCGCGGGCTCGGTGACCTCCGTCCGAACCTGCGTGGACGCCTGCCACGCGCCGCGATACTGGGATGCCGCGATGACGCTATACGCGCCGTACGTGTAGCCCTTCTCTTCGCGCAGGAGCATGAACAGGCGTCCGGTGGGTCCGCCGCCGATGATCTTGTTCATCACCTGGACGACGTCGTAGTCCGGGCTCGTCCGGTTGATGGCCTGCGTCCCGACGACCAGGTTCGTCTGGACTGAGTTCGGTCGCGCGACGAGGTACACGCGGGCCGGGCCGGCCGCGGGCGGTTCGGCGATCCCGGGCGCTGGCGTTCCGGCTTTCTTCCATCCGCCCAGGTGGGTCTCGACCAGCTGTCGCACCTCCGCCATCGAGACGTCACCCGCCACCGCGAGCGCGGCACGGTCGGGCGCGTAGTGCGCCTTGTGAAACTCGGCGAGCTGCGCGCGCGTGACGGCGTTGAGGGCCTCCGGCGTTGGCGCCACCCGGCTTGCCGGATGGTTGCCGTAGACGACGCGCGCAAAGCGCTCGGACGCGAGGAACCCGGGCTGGCTGCGCTGCTGGGTGAGCTGCGCACCCGTGCGCTGCTTGAACAGCACGATCTCCTTGTCGGGGAACGACGGGTTCAGCAGGACATCCGCGGTGATCGCCATCACGTCGGCGAAGTTCTCCGACAGCGAGGAGCCGCTGACGGTGGATTCCACCGACGACATGCCCGCGTTGATGGACAGGTTCGCCGCCATCCGCTCGAGCTGCTCGGAGATCTGTTGAGAGGTGCGGGTCGCGGTCCCTTCGCGCATCAGCGACGCCGTGAAGCTGGCGAGGCCCGGCAATGCCTCCGGGTCGTAGTAGCCGCCGGCCCCGCGGACGATCAGGCTGAACGTCACCAGCGGCGCGCGGTGGTCCTCCAGGACGATCAGATGCAGGCCGTTCGGCAGGTCCGCTTCCTGCGGGCGCGGCAATTTCACCTCGAGCACGGCCTCGTTCACAGGCGCCTTGCCTTTGGCGACCATCCCCTTGGTCGAGGGGGTGGGAGTCTGCGCCTCCTGCGCGAGCGCAAGCGCCGCCGCGGCCGCGACGATCCCGATGATCGCCGACACTCGGGTGACAGCTGAACGGCGATGGGCGATGCGCATCACAGACCTCCCTTGACGGGCGCGGCAGCCGGCCTGGGCGTGGTCACCACGACCGTCCGGTTTTCCGGCACGAGATACTTTTTCGCGACGCGCTGCACGTCAGCCGCGGTGACGGCCGCGATGCGCGCGGCCTCGGTGTTGATGCGACCCGGATCGTTGTGCGCGATGGCGTACTCCGTCAGCAGGATCGCGCGCTGCAGCGAGCTCTGCACGCGCCCCGCGAGCGCGCGGCGCTCCGCGTTGCGCGCCTTCTCCATCTCCCAGTCCGCCAGCGTGCCCGTCGCGAGCGAGGCGATCTGTTCGTGGATCGCGCTCTCCGCTTCCGCCGGGCTGCGCCCCGGTGCGACCATTGCCAGCACCTGGAACAGCCCCGGGCCGCGGCGGTCGTCCACGAACGACGCGGTCTGCACGGCGAACTGCTTCTGGCGCACGACGTTTTCGTAGAGCCGCGAGCTGCGGCCCGACCCCAGCACCGAGGACGCGACCCGAAGCGCGTCGATGTCCGGGCTGTCTCCGGGCGGAATCTTGAAGACGATGTCCAGCCGCGCGAGCCGCGCGAGCGGATCCTCGATTGTCTGGCGCCGCTCGGCGGTCTGGGGGGGTTCCGTCATGTCGACGTCCGGGGGCGCTGTCTGCGACGGGATGCCCTCGAAGTACTTCCGCACCTTCTCGATCGTCTGCCGGGCGTCCACGTCGCCGACGATCGCCAGCACCGCGTTGTTGGGCGCGTAGTACGTCCGGAAGAACGCCGACACGTCGTCCACGGTCGCCGCGCTCAGGTCCGTCATCGACCCGATGACCGAGTGCTCGTACGCGAAGTTGTCGTACGCCAACTCACCGACGGCCTCGTACGTCTTGCCGTACGGCTGGTTGTCCACGCCGAGCCGCCGCTCTTCCTGGACGGCGTTCCGCTGGTTGTCCAGGTTCTCCCCGGTGATGTCGAGCGACCGCATGCGGTCCGACTCGAGGAACAGCGCGAGATCGAGTTGATTGGACGGCAGCGTCTCGAAGTACAGGGTGCGATCGTTGTTCGTCGTCCCGTTCATGTTGCCGCCGTTGTTGAACACGAGCCAGAAATGCTCGCCGGCCCCGACGTTCTGCGACCCCTTGAACATCATGTGCTCGAACAGGTGCGCGAAGCCGGTGCGCCCCTTGCGCTCGTTGCGCGAGCCGACGTCATAGTTCACGGCGATCGAGAAGACCGGCGCGGTATGGTCTTCAGCCACGATGACCCGGAGTCCGTTCTTCAGCCTGGCCTCGGTGAACGTGACTTTCGGGTCGGACGCGGCGTAGAGCACCGGCGCGGCGAGGAGCGCCGTGAGCGCTCCGGCGACCAGCCGTCGGCGGGCGTCCGCCTGCATGGGCACCTCCAGATGGTTGAAAAGCACCTGATTATAGACGGAGTTCCGCGGGAAAAGTTGTGGCTACAGCCCCGCTGCCGCGGCCGCGCGCATCGCGTCGGACACGCCGACGACGATGGCCGCCTGGCCCTGGTTGTCGAGGACGGTCGCGTACACGTAGTCGAGGTTCACGCCGGTCGCCGCGAGCAGCCGGGCGACCTTGGCGAACGCTCCGGGCTGATCCGCGAGCTGCACGAAGAGCACGTCGCGCAGCGTGACCTCGTAGTGCCGCTCGCGCAGGACCCCGGCGGCGTGCGTCGGATTGTCCACCATGAGCCGCATGGTCCCGCTCGTATCGATCATCATCGCGTTGATGTTGATCCGCTCGTTGGCGAGCAGGTCGCAGACGCGCGCGAGCGCGCCAGGCGAGTTCTGGAGGCGCAGGGTCAGCTCGGGACGAATCATGGGAGGCCGCCGCGAGCCGCGGCCGCTCGGGCCGCCGGCCGGGCATCAGCATCATAGCCGAAGGTGGGATGAAAACGGGGAGGACCGAGGAGGATGAAGCGGGCTACCGGAGGCAGGAAAGCAGAGCACCCTGCGAAAGTGCTGGCATAGTAGTGCCGAGAGCTCCCTCATCGGCACGGCGCCTCCCTGCCCCCGGCAGCCCGCTCCGAAGCCGGCCCGTCACTGGTGTTCCGGGCCGGCCCTGACCTTTACGTGAGAACCTTGACGACCACGCGCCGATTCTGCGCGCGGCCGTCGCGGGTGTCGTTCGGCGCGACCGGCTTCTCCTCGCCGTAGGTGATCACGTTCATCTTGTGAAGCGGAACCTGGTGCTGCTCGTAGAGATAACGCTTCACCGATTCGGCGCGCTCGAGCCCGATGCGCTTGTTGACCTGTAACGGACCCACGTTGTCCGTGTGACCTTCGATCTCGATGTACGCCCCCTTGGGGTCGGCCTTCAGCTGCTGCACCAGGCGGTCCAGCTCGCTCTTGGCCTCGTCCGGGAGATCGCTCTTGGCGAACTTGAAGTTCCCCTGGTCCTCGCTGATGACCACTTCGTACACGAGGCGCTTGGTCGCGCGCTCGATCTCGTCAGCCCGCAGGCTCACCTTCTCGATCCCCGCGCGGCTCTCGTCTGCCACAGTCGTCACGCGAGTGTCCACGGTCGTCACGCGAGTGTCGACCTCGCTGATCTTCTGCTCGTTCTGACGCGTCCGCTCCTGGGTTTCCTCCAGGCTCTTGGACAGCGTCGTGACCTTATCGTTCACTTCGCCGACGCGCGTGCGCACGAACTTCTTGGTCGCGCACGCGCTGGTGCCCGCCGTGACCAGCGCCACGACGCCGAATGCCAGCACAATTCTCCGCATAATTCGACCTGCCTCCCAACACTCCCGCCAGCTGGCGGGCATTACGACGATCCCACGACATACCCGCTGCGCGCTCTCACGATCGCACCGCGGTCTCTCACACGAACCTCGATCGGGTGCCAGCCCGGTTCAGCGCTGGCCTCGAACGCAATCAAGTACTGATGCCGGAGTTCCGAAACGATGCGCCGTGACGCCGTGCTCGAATGCGCCGGCGCGCTCGCCGTGAACACGTCCCCGCCGGTCCACTGCGCCATGTTCGCCAGGTCGGTGGCCAGTGCCTCCAGCGCGCGCGTCTCGACGGCGGTCTCCGCGCCCGCGTGGTCAAGCGGCAGCACCACCGACAGCACGTACACGGGCACGTCGATCGCGCTCGCTTTCGCCGACACCTGCGCTGGCCGGAGCCGGCTGCTCGTATCGACGCCGTCGGTGAGGACGACAATCGCCTTGCGGCGCGCGCCGCTGCGCTGCGCGATCTGCTCCGCCGCCCCCGCGATGGCGTCGAACAGCGACGTCGTCCCGAACGGCTGCGGCTGCAGCAGCCGGGTCCGCACTCCGTCGAGATCGGAGGTGAACGGTTCGACGGCGCGGAGTTTCGAGTCGAAGGCGAAGACCGCGACCTCGTCCCGGCGGCTATCCAGCGCCGCCAGGAGGTGCGCTGCGGCCGCGCGTGCGGCCATGGCGGTGGACCCTACGCTCATGCTCCCGCTCTCATCGAAGAGCAGCGCGATGCTCACGGGGCTCTCCAGGTCGGAGCGGAACTCCTGAATGGTGCGCGGCGCTCCTTTGTCGAGCACCTGCACATCGTGGCGCTTCAGGTCCCGCACGAATCGCCCCTTGTGGTCACGGACCACAGCCGCGACCGTGACCATCTGCACTGAGCTTCGGAACCGCGGGGCCGGCTGCCCGACCCCGCGCGCGATCGGGGGGGCGCCTATCACCGGTCCTGCCGCCGCGGCCTGATCCCCTTCCGAAACGCCGGGGATCCACCCAATCAGGCACGCGAGCAACGCTGAGGTCGCAGTCCTCACGCCCCCAACCGATCACAAGTCCCGGGCCACGCCGGAGATCGCGGATTTGCTCGGGAAAACGTGAATCTTCGCGAGGCAGCCGGCTGAGAAAATGGTCGGAGTATGTAGAAATTACATCCAAGCGCCGATTTGCCTCGGCAAACTTACGCGGGCTAACATCTTCTCAATGACTTCGCGAACGGCCGCGGCCATACCCGTCGCAGGCCGGATCGGCGGGTTCGTCTACGCCATCCGCAACATCGTGGCGGAAGCGAGAAAGGTCGAGGCGGCCGGCCGCAGGGTCCGCTACCTCAATATCGGCGACCCGATCCCCTTCGGCTTCCGGACTCCTCCCCATCTCATCGACGCCGTCCACCGCGCGATGCGCGACGGCCACAACGGCTACACCCCCTCGCCGGGAATCCCTGCTGCCCGCGACGCGGTCGCCGCCGAACTCACGTCGCGCGGGATGCCGATGGAAGCCGATCGCGTGGTGATCACGTCCGGCACGTCCGAAGGCATCGAGCTGGCGCTGCAGGCGCTTGTCGATCCGGGCACAGAAGTCCTCGTGCCGGTGCCGACTTATCCGCTCTACACCGCGGTGCTCGCCAAGATCGGAGCGAGGCCCGCGTATTACCGGACGGATCCTGCGCGCGGATGGCTGCCCGACCTCGATCACATGCGCAGCCTCATCGGCGCGGGCACGCGCGCGATGGTCATCATCGACCCGAACAACCCGACCGGGTCGGTGTACCCGCCGGACGTGCGCCGGCAGCTCATCGCGCTCGCCCAGGCGTACAACATTCCGATCCTCGCCGACGAGGTTTACGGCGATCTCGCATACGACGGCCCGGTTCCGGCGCTCGCGAGCCTCGAGCCCGATGCCGCGATCATCTCGTTCTCGTCGCTGTCGAAGGCCTACCTCGCGCCGGGCTGGCGCGCCGGCTGGCTCGCGGTCGGACGCAACGAGCGGCTGGATGACGCACTGGCGGCGATCAAGAAGTTGGCCGACGGTCGGCTCTGCGCGCCCGGCCCGATGCAGCACGGGATCGTCGCGGCGCTTAGGGGCGACCGTTCGCACCAGCTCGCCTTCCGCTCGGCGCTCCGCGAGCGTGCCCGGCTGACTGCCACACGCCTGAACAGCGTCCCGGGCATGTCGTGCGTGCCACCGGTCGCCGCGTTCTACGCGATGCCGAAGGTCGATCTCCCGCCCGGCCGCACCGACGAGGAATACGTCCTCGGGCTGCTCCGCGCCACCGGCGTGCTGTGCGTGTACGGGTCCGGGTTCGGGCTGCCTCCCGACCAGGGATTCATGCGCGTCGTGTTTCTTGCACCGCTCCAGGAGCTGAGCGAGGTGTACGACGCCATGACGGCGTTCACGCGCGCATTCCTCGCGCGCTGACCGGCCGCGGTGCCACGGCAGGCCCCTCGCACATGACGATGGACGAGTCCAGGCGAACGGTCCTGTGGACGATCGGCATCGCGGCGCTGGGCGTCGCGGGGGTCTACGCGGCGTTCCTCGCGCGCCACGTGCTGCTGCTCATCTACATCTCCGGCCTCTTCGCGATCGGCTTCAACCCGGTCGTCCGGTTCATCGAGCGTCGTCAGCGCCGCAGCCCCCGCTGGCTCGCGATCCTCGTGCTCTACGTCGTCATCCTGGGCGCGCTGTCGATCATCATCGCGTTGATCCTGCCGCCGCTCATCGACCAGGCAAAGGCCTTCTGGGCCGCCGCTCCTGGGATGTTCAGCCGCGCGCAGGAGTATCTGATCGAGAAGGGTCTCCTCCGCCAGCACCTGACATTGCGCGAGGCGGTTGCGCAGGCGCCCGGCAGCGGCGACGCCGTGAGCACGATCACGGGCGCCGCGCTCGGCATCGTCGGCGGGCTGTTCGGGCTCTTCACGATCCTCATCCTGACCTTCTACCTGTTGCTCGAGGCGGACAGCCTGCACGCGGCGTTTCTGCGGCTGTTCCCGCGCGAGCGGCGGGCGCAGGCGGCCGCCGCCTCCGGCGAAGCGACGCGGAAGATCAGCGCGTGGCTGAACGGACAGTTGCTGCTCGCCGGCACGATCGGCACGACGGCGGCGCTCGGGTTGTGGATCCTCGGCGTTCCGTACTTCTACGTGCTGGCGCTCATCGCAGCGGTCGGCGAGATGGTCCCGGTGGTAGGCCCGCTGCTCGCGGCGGTCCCCGCGATCGGGGTCGCGCTGACGATCTCTTACCAGAAGGCGATCCTCGTCGCGATCTTCTTCCTGCTGCAACAGCAGTTCGAAAACCACGTGCTCGTCCCCAAGATCATGTCCCGTCAGGTGGGCGTGAGCGCCGTCACGGTGATCACCGCGCTTTTGATCGGCGCCGAGCTGCTCGGCGTGCTCGGCGCGATTCTCGCGGTCCCGACCGCGGCCATTCTCCAGGTCATCTATCAGGAAACGCTCGCGCGCGACTGAACCGGCGCTCAGCGCGACCGCCCCAGCGCCTCTGGCCTCTGGCCTCTGGCCTCTGGCCTCTGACCTCTGACCTCTGACCTCTGACCTCTGGCCTCTGACCTCTCGCCCGGAACCCTGATATATTCCGTCTGGTGCTCGCCGCGCTCGCTGACGCCATCCAGGCCACCGCCAACTTCCTCTTCATTCCGGTTCTCGTCGTCGTCCTTTTTGGAACCGGACTGTTCCTGACGTTCAGGCTGCGCTTCGTGCAACTGCGCAGCATCGGGGCGGCGGTGCGCTCGTTCTTCGGCGACGCAGATGCCGGCGCGCACGGCGCGCTCTCGCCCTTCCAGGCGTTCATGACGGCGCTCGCCGCAACGATCGGCACGGGGAACATCGCCGGCGTCGCGGCGGGAATCGTCTCCGGGGGCCCCGGCGCGCTGTTCTGGATCTGGTGCTACGGGTTCTTTGCCGCCGTCATCAAGTTCACCGAGGCGGTGCTCGGCGTCACCTTCCGCGACGTCACCACGCGCGAAACGCGCTCCGGGCCCATGTTCTACCTGCGCCAGGGGCTGCGCTCGCCGGCGCTTGCGATGGCGTACGCGGTCGTCGCCGGCATCGCCGCGCTCACGACCACGCCGTTCACGCAGACCAATTCGATCGCGCTGGTGGCGAACACCCAGTTCGGCGTGCCGATGTGGGTCTCTGGCGTGTCAACCGCCGTGCTGACGTGGCTGGTCATCATCGGCGGCATCAAGTCGATCGGGCGCGCTGCCGAGAAGCTCACGCCGCTCAAGGTCGGTCTCTACCTCGCAGGCGGGTTGTTCGTCATCGTCTCGTTCGCGCCGCGCATCCCCGACGTGCTCGCCCTGGTGTTCCGCGAGGCATTTTCGCTGCGCGCCACGGCGGGCGGATCGATCGGGATCCTCGTCGCGATGCGCTACGGCCTCGCGCGCGGCCTTTACGCGAACGAAGCGGGGTATGGCACCGCGGCCGTGGCGTACGGCACCGCCCGATCCACAGACCCCCGGCACCAGGGCCTCAACGCGATCATGGAGGTCTTTATCGTGTCGTTCGTGACGTCGACGATCACGGCGATGACGGTCCTGCTGAGCGGCGTGGTGGACTGGAGCGTGCCGGTCGAGCAACGGCTGACCAGCACCGCCGCCGTCGCGGCGGCGTTCAACGCCGCGGTGCCGGCCGTCGGCGGCTCGGTGGTCGCCTTCTGCGTGTTCCTTTTCGGGTACACGACCCTGATCGGCTGGGCATACTACGGCGAGCGCTTCCTGGAGTACTGGCTCGGCGCCCGCATCGTCATGCCGTACCGATGGGCTTACTGCCTGCTGATCCCGTTTGGCGCCATCACAAAGGTGGACCTGGTCTGGGCCTGGGGAGACCTGATGAACGCGCTCCAGATCTTCCCCAACCTTGTCGGCGTGATCGGCCTGAGCGGTGTCGCCGCGGCGATCGCCAAAGGCGCCAGGCAGCCAGCCATCCGACCCTGACGCTTTCGGCATTCGGGAATTCGGCCTTGACGCTTTCGGCATTCGGCCTTGGGCATTCGGCATTGCCTTTCTACTTTCGCCTCTTGATCGCCGTGCCGCCGGCTGTTACGATCCCTCAGCTTCACAGATTTTCAGGTCAACTGAGCTGAAGACGCGACGCCTTCGGCCTTGACGCTTTCGGCATTGCCGGCCTTGACGCTTTCGGCATTGCCGCCATTGGCATTGACGCATTCGGCCTTCGGCATTCGGCCTTCGGCATTGCTCTCATGACCTGGCTGCCCGTTCCCGCCCTCGACAAGGACCGCTCGCTCGACGAAGCGCTGCAACGCCTGGGGGGAATGCCAATCCCCCGGGCGGCAGAAGGGGAGCCGATCGTCACGGCGATCGAGCGCATCTCGGCCGTGCCCGCCCAGTACGCCGCCTTTCCCGATGGCGTGGACGAGCGGCTGCTCGAGGCCCTTGGCGCGCGGGGCATCGAGCGGCTCTACACGCATCAGGCCGAGGCGTGGGAGCACGTCGCGGCGGGGCGGAACGTCGTGGTGATCACGCCGACGGCATCAGGCAAGACGCTCTGCTACAACGGGCCGGTGCTCAACGCGATCCTTGCCGACCCCGCGTCGCGCGCGCTGTATCTCTTCCCGACCAAGGCGCTGGCGCAGGATCAACTTGCCGAGCTGCACGGGCTCGCGGACCTGATCGCGGACCGCACGGGCGCGGAGATCGGCGTGTTCACGTATGACGGCGACACGCCGCAGGACGCGCGTCGGGCGATTCGCGGGCGCGCGCATGTCGTGCTCAGCAACCCGGACATGGTGCACTCCGGCATCCTGCCGCACCACCCGCGCTGGGCGAAACTCTTCGAGAACCTGAAGTTCGTCGTCATCGACGAGCTGCACGCCTATCGCGGCGTTTTTGGCAGCCATCTCGCGAACATCCTGCGGCGACTCCAGCGGATCTGCCGCCACTACGGATCGGACCCGCTCTTCATCTGTTCGTCGGCGACAATCGCGAACCCCCGTGCCCTTGCCGAGCGGCTGACGACGGAGCCGTTCGAAGTCGTCGAGCGGAGCGGCGCCCCGCGCGGCGAGAAGTACTTCCTGTTCGTCAACCCGCCCGTGGTCAACGCGCAGCTCGGGATCCGCCGGTCGTACCTGGGCGAAACGCGCCGCGTCGCCCTCGAGTTCCTGAAGCGCCATCTGCAGGTCATCGTCTTCGCGCAGAGCCGGCTGGCGACCGAGATCCTGACGACGTACCTGAAGGACGCGTACCAGGGACCACCGGGATCGCCGGACGTGATCCGTGGATATCGCGGCGGGTACCTGCCCATTCGGCGACGCGAGATCGAGAAGGGGTTGCGGGAGGGACTCGTGCGCGCGGTTGTTTCCACGAACGCGCTCGAGCTCGGCATCGACATCGGCGCGCTCGACATTGCGATCCTGGCCGGGTATCCGGGTACGATCGCGGCCACGTGGCAGCGCGCGGGGCGGGCGGGCCGGCGCTCGAGCCGATCGGCGGCGGTGCTCGTCGCGAGCAGCGCACCGATCGACCAGTTCATCGTGCGCAACCCTGCGTACTTCTTCGGGGCGTCTCCCGAGCATGCGCTCGTCAACCCCGACAACCTCCACATCCTGCTGGACCACGTCAAGTGCGCGGCATTCGAGCTGCCTTTTACGTCGAGTGAGGGTTTCGGCGAGCTGAACGTCCAGGAGATCCTCTCGGTGCTCGCCGAGGAGCGCTTCGTGCAGCTCGCCGACGGCCAGTGGAACTGGACGCACGAATCCTATCCGGCCGACGCCGTCAGCCTCCGATCGGTGTCGTCCGACAACTTCGTGATCGTGGACATCACGGATGACGAGCGGGTCATCGGCGAGACCGATTACACGTCCGCGTTCTCGATGCTGCACGGGAAGGCGATCTACATCCTCGAAGGGCAGCTCTTCCAGGTCGAACGGCTCGACATCGAGGGGCGAAAGGCGTTCGTCCGGTCGGTCGACTGCGACTACTACACCGACGCCATCACGTACACGAAAGTCACGATTCTCGAGACGTTCCAGGCCGGCGGTGCACCCGGCGCCGCGGGGGCGCCAGGCGGCGGGCGGGCGAACCACGGCGAGGTGCACGTCGTCTCGCGCGTGGTCGGGTTCAAGAAGATCAAGTTCTACACGAACGAAAACGTGGGCTCGGGCGAGCTCGATCTTCCCGAGCAGCAGATGCACACGAGCGCGTACTGGCTCGCGATACCACACGGGATCATGGCCGCGCTGCCGTATGCCGCCGACGATCGCCGCGACGGCGTCGTAGGCCTCGCGTTCGCGATGAAGAACATCGCCCAGCTGCTGCTGATGTGCGACGCACACGACATCGGTCTGTCGGTCGATGGCGGCAGCCTCGACCGCACCAACAGGGTCGGAGGCGCCGGCAGCACGCCCTCCTCGCTCTCGGCCGAGCCGAACGTTTTCATCTACGACAACTATCCCGGCGGCATCGGCTTCAGCGAGCCGCTGTACGCGATGCACGATCAGCTGCTGCGGCGCACGCGCGAGCTGATCTCGACCTGCCCGTGCGAGTCCGGTTGCCCCTCGTGCGTGGGCCCGGAAGGGCACACCGGGCCGTTCGCGAAATCGGTCGCGTCGAGGATCCTCGAACTGCTCCTCGGGGTGCCCGCATGAGCGATCTCGTTGCACGGCTGCGAGGCATTGTCAGGCCCGGGCCGCCGCGCGCCCCCGGCCGCGAGCTGACCTACGAGCCCGAGCGGCCCAGCGAGGTCATCATCGATCCGGAGCGCGTCGCGACCGTCCTCGGCGGGGAGCCCGTGGGAGAGGGTCGTCACGCCTGCGTGCTCGTGCGCCGGAGATACGAGGCGGATCGCCGCCACGGCGACGTGACGATCGCGGATTGCTGCTGCGAGCGCGTGGATCTTCTACGCAGCCTCGATCCCTCGCTGGAGTCGTGCTCGACGCCGCTGCTGTTCTTCGACCTCGAAACGACCGGCTTGAGCGGCGGAGCTGGCACGCTCGCCTTTCTGGTGGGCTGCGCCTGGTTCGATGTCGGTGCGCTGCAGGTCGAGCAGTACCTGCTCACGACGTATGCCGCCGAGCGCGCTCTCCTGTCGCACTTTGCCGGGCGGGTGGACGCATCCGGCATGCTGGTGAGCTACAACGGTCGTACGTTCGACGCCCCGCTGCTCGACATGCGCTGGCAGTTCCACCGCGCGCGGGGGCCGCTGGGGAGCCGGCCACACGCCGACATGTTGCACCCGGCACGGCGGCTCTGGAGGGCGCGCGCCACCGATCCCGACGGCGGTTGCCGCCTCAGCACGCTGGAGCAGGTGCTGTTCGGCGTCGAGCGCATCGACGACGTCCCCGGCTTCGAGATCCCGTCGCGGTATTTCAGGTTTTTGCGTTCCGGGGACGCGCGCCCGCTCGAGCCGGTGATGGAACACAACCGCATGGACCTGGTCTCGCTGGCCGCGGTGACCGCTCGGGCGCTTTCCCTCGTGGAGGGGGGCTCCGCCGCGTGCCGGGATGGTTGGGAACGGCTCGCGCTCGGCAGGATGCTCGAGCGTGACGGCAACCCGGAACGCGCGATGGAGTGCTTCGAAGACGCGGCGCGAGACGAGGCCTGCGACGTGCGCGTGGAAGCGCTGGCGCGGATCGCCGCGCGGCATCGCCGCGCGCGCCGTCACGCGGAGGCGGCCGAGGCCTGGCAGGAGGTGCTCGCGCTGACCGACGCGAACAGCGACTGGAACGCGCGCGGGCGCGTCCTCGCGCGCGATGCGGCCGAAGCGCTCGCGATCCACCAGGAGCACCGCGCGAGAAACCTGCAGGCCGCGCGCGAGCTCGCGCGCGCCGCCCTACGCCTCGAGCGCACCCCGCACGGCACCTCGGCCCTGCGGTATCGACTGCAGCGGATTCAACGCAAGATGATGGGAGAGCAATGCCGAGTGCCGAATGCCGGATGCCGAAAGGATCAAGGCCGAACGGACCGCATGGAGGGACGGCTGCCGGATTTCGAGTAACGTGGCCTTCGGCCTCCCTTCATTCACTCGGCCTTAGGCATTGACCTTCTTTCTCCGAGCCTTGGTCTCCTGGGCGGCCTTCTTGCGCGACTCGGAGGTCTGCGCGCCGAAGCGCTTCGTGAAGCGCTCCACGCGCCCTTCGGTATCGACCAGTTTCTGACGCCCCGTGAAGAACGGGTGGCACGCCGAGCAAATCTCGAGGTGTAGCTCCGGCTTGGTCGAACGGGTCTTCCAGGTGGCGCCGCAGGCGCAGCGCGCCTCGACCACGTGGTACTTCGGGTGAATCCCTTCCTTCACGGCTTGCTCCTTCAGGTCTGGTCCAAAACACCAATTATATCAGGGTTCAGAGTTCAGGGCCCAGGGTTCAGGAGGGAAGTCGCGTCGACTCATCAGGGGATCACATGCGAGCGATCCCACCTGTGCTTGCGGAGCCGCTGGAGGAACTCACCCGGCAGCGGCCGTCCGTCCGCGGCGGCGAGGTTGCGTTCGACGTGGGCGACGCGTCGCATGCCCGGAATCGTCGTCGAGACCACGGGGTGCTGCAGGATGAACCGCAGCGCCATCTCCGGCAGGTCCATTTCGTCCGGCAGCTCCAGCCGCAGCCGCTCCACGCGCTCGAGCGTGGAGCGGAGGTTCTCCGGGCTGAAATAGAGGTTTCGCCAGTCTCCCTGCGGCCATCTCGAGTCGAGCGTCAGGGTGCCGGTAAGGCTGCCCTCGTCGAACGGCACCCGCGCGATGACGGCGATGTCGAGCTGCTGGCAGGCCGGGAACAGCTCGTCCTCCGGCGCCTGGTCGAAGATGTTGTAGACCACCTGCACGCTGTCCACGAGACCGGTCTTCAGCGCCGCGATGACGTTTGCCGGCTCCCACCTGTTCACGCTGATGCCGAAGCCGTCGATCAGCCCTTCAGACTTGAGTTCGTCCACCGCGCGCTGCCAGCTTTCGTCGGGCGCCCAGGCATCGGTCCAGACGTGCAGCTGCTGCAGGTCGATGCGCTCGACGCCGAGGTTCTCCAGGCTCTTCTCGGTGTACTCGCGCATGTGGTCGGGCGGGAACACGTCCGTGAGCGGGTAGTGCGACCTCGCGGGCCATTGGTTGTTCTTCGGTGGGATCTTCGTGGCCACGTAGATCCGTTGATCGCGCGGCTGCCTCAACATCTGCCCGATGAGGCGCTCGCTGCGTCCCGCGCCGTAGGCGTACGCCGTGTCGAAGAAGTTGCAGCCGAGCGCGATCGACCGCTCGAGCGCGCGGAGCGATTGCGCGTCCTCCGACCCGCTCCACCCGCCCATGCCCCACATCCCGTAGCCGATCTCGGAGACGAGCCACCCGAGCCGGCCGAAACGTCGGTGTTGCATGCATCGATCTTGACACATAGAATCGCCGCCGACGAGGGGGAGGATTCACTCAGGAGGCACACTCGTATTCCGCGCGCGCCCTTTGCGCGGTTGCCATTCTCGCGCTCGGCATCTCGGCGTCGCGGCCGGCCACGGCGATGCCGCCGGGATGATCGCGTCTTACGTCTCGGCCCTGAGGATGTCGGCCGGTGAGAGCCCGAGCGCGCGTCGCGCCGGCGCGCCTGCGGACAGCAGCGTCGAAGCCAGCAACACGAGGAGCAGCCCCGCCCACCAGGCGGGCGACGTGGCCGTGAGGGCCGCGACCTGGCGGATCATTCCGGCGTCATCGGTCGACAGCATCGCGAGCCCGCCGATGGTCGCTCCCGCCCCGAGCAGGATGCCGAGCATCGCCGGCACGGCGTGGTGCCCGACCGTCAGCGACAGCACGTCGCGCCGCGTCGCGCCGAGCGCCAGCCGAACGCCGATCTCGCGCATGCGCGCCGACAGCGCCTGGCTGATGGCGGCGTGCAGCCCGACGATCCCGAGCAGCAGGCACAGCGCGGCGAGCATCGCGAGCAGCTTGCCGATGAGGATCACCCCTCTCGACTGCCGTTCCATCTCGCCGGCCATGGACAAGGGTTCGCCGAAGCGCAGAGCGAAGAATTGCGTCGCGAGCCGCTCGCGCAGGCGCCGGATCCCCGCTTCCTCGCGCGATCGCGTCCGGACGACGATCGTCAACTCGCGGCCGGACGGCGCCTCGAGCGCCGCATAGACTGTCGCGGGCCCTCTGCGCGCCCACGCGACCTCTCCCGAGAGCAGCGACAGATCGTTGACGACGCCCGTCACTCGCGAGGTCGCCAATCCGGCTGGCCCCAACTCACGCATGCCCTCCGGGTTGCCGCAGCGCGCCGCGGCCCCTTCGTTCAGCACGACCGCGCCCGCGCCCGGGAACCGGCCCCGCTGGGGAAAGTTGAACGTCCGGAAGTAGTCGGGCGTGACCCGCTCCAGGGAGGCGCTGCAGGTGACGCCCGCGCCATTCGCGCTCCGCGCGCTCCACGTCCGGCGTCCGCCCCGCCGCTCGGACAGGGCCGCCGCTTCGATCGCCGGTTCCGACCGCGCCTCGGCGAGGAGCAGGCCCGGGACTTCCGCGCCCAGCGCCCGCTGGCCGGCGGCCGCGCGAACGTCCATCGACCACAAGCGTTCCCCGGGCAGATGCGATGGGGCCGCCAGCACGCGATTGAACACGCTCGAGAGCGTTGCGGTCCACAGTACAAGGCCGGAGGCCACCGCAATCTGGAGCACGAGGAGCAGATCGGCTGTCCCGTAATGCCCGGGCCGGAGGAGGCGCAGCGCCGGTCGATTATTCAGCATGCCGGCAATCCTCGCGCGCGAGGCGTGCAGCGCCGGGGCGGAGCCGACGCCGATCACGGCGACCACCACGGCCCCCAGGGCAATCGGCCAGGCGGCGTCGAAGCCCGGAATCCGCTCCGCGAAGGACGGGGACACCTGCGCGAACGCGGCGCGGAGCCCGCGCGCGGACCAGAACGCCGCGGCGACCGCCACCGCGCCGCCGGCGGCGGCCAGCACGATCGCGTCCGCGATGACGTCGCGCGCGAGCCGCCATCGCCCCGCGCCAATCGCCGCGCGCACCGCGAGCTCCTGCTGTCGCCGCGTGACGTCGGCCAGCAGCAAGGCCGCGACGTTCGCGCACACGGCGAGCAGCACGAGCAGCGCGGGCCCTGCGAGCATCAGCAGAAACGTCCGGGCCCGGACGGCGGCGTCAGCGGCGAGCGGCCTCACGCGCGCGGCCGCGTGCGATCCTCGCAGATGTCGCACGTGCGGGCCCAAGGCGTCCGCCGCGCGAGCGGCGCTGACCCCCGAATCGAGGCGGGCGATCACGTACGGAAAGCCCTCACGCCCGGCGCTGGCGCCGTTCAGCCAGGCATCGGTCCCCGCGACCGGGAACCAGAACGATCGGGCCATCACGCCGGTGAGCACGCGCTGTTCACCGTCCACCGCGAGAACCGCGCCCAGCCGGCGCGATTCGGGCGCCAGCAGCTCCCACAACCGGCGGCTGACGACGACGGCGCGCTCGTCCGGCGCGAACCCGCGCCCCAGCTCCGGCGTGACGCCGAGGACCGCGAAGAAATTGGAGGAGACGTACTGCGCGCGGATCGCGCGCGCGCCCGGTTCGAGCCCGACCTCCGCGTCGACGGAGTCCGCGACGCGGACGCCGGCCGGCGGCGCGTCGATCCAGGCCCGCCGCTCCGCGGGCGCCGGCGGGATCCGTGCCTCCGGCTGCGCCTGATCGATGATCCAGATTCGCGCGAGGCGATCGACGCCGGGCACGGGCGGCAGGTCGTCGGCGCCGGCGCGGAAGAGCAGGTACACCGTGCTCACCGAGCCGATGCCGGCGCTCAGCACCAGAATGGCGACGAGCGTCGCGACGGGGCGCCGCGCGAGACGCCGCACCGCGAACCGCACGTCGGCCAGCCACGATTCCATGGCGGAATCTCCCGCCGGGAGTGTCTGGGGGGGTGACTGAATTGTAGCGCGGAACCGCGGCCCGCTACGACTTCGTCATCGAGCCGAGGAACTCCGCGTTGTTTCGCGTCTTGGCCATCTTGCCGAGCAGCAGTTCCATCGCCTCGGTGGGGGAGAGCGGCGTGAGGACCTTGCGCAGCACCCAGACGCGGTTGAGATCTTCTTTCGGCAGCAGCAGCTCTTCCTTCCGCGTCCCGCTCTTCTGGATGTCGATCGCCGGAAAGACGCGTCGGTCGGCGAGCTTGCGATCGAGGTGGATCTCCATGTTGCCGGTCCCCTTGAACTCCTCGAAGATCACGTCGTCCATGCGGGAACCGGTGTCGATGAGCGCCGTCGCGACGATGGTGAGCGAGCCACCCTGCTCGATATTCCGCGCCGCGCCGAAAAAGCGCTTCGGCCGCTGGAGCGCGTTGCTGTCAACGCCGCCCGACAGGACCTTGCCGGACGGAGGCACGACGGTGTTGTAGGCGCGGGCGAGCCGCGTGATCGAGTCGAGCAGGATGATCACGTCCTTGCCGTGCTCGACGAGCCGTTTCGCCTTCTCGATGACCATCTCGGCGACCTGCACGTGCCGCTGCGCCGGTTCGTCGAACGTCGAGGAGATCACCTCGCCGCGGACCGAGCGCTGCATGTCGGTGACCTCCTCCGGGCGCTCGTCGATGAGCAACACGATCACGTACACCTCGGGATGATTCGTCGTGATGCTGTTCGCCAGGTTCTGGAGCAGCATCGTCTTGCCCGTGCGAGGGGGCGCGACAATCAGGCCGCGCTGCCCCTTCCCGAGCGGGGTCATCAGGTCCATGACCCGCGCCGAGAGGTTCTCGGGCTCGGTCTCGAGGTTCACGCGCCGCTGCGGGTAGAGCGGCGTGAGGTTCTCGAAGAAGATCTTGTCGCGCGCGCGGTCCGGCGGCTCGAAGTTGACCGCGTCCACCTTGACCATCGCGAAGTACCGCTCGCCGTCTTTCGGCGGGCGCACCTGTCCTGACACCGTGTCCCCCGTGTGGAGGTCGAACCGGCGGATCTGGGACGGCGAGACGTAGATGTCGTCCGGCCCGGGCAGGTAGTTGTAGTCCGGCGCACGGAGAAACCCGAAGCCGTCGGGCAACACCTCGAGCACCCCTTCCGAGAACAGCAGGCCGCTCTTCTCGGTGCGCGCCCGCAGGATCTCGAAGATCAGCTCCTGCTTCCGCAACCCGCCCGCGCCAGGCAGGTCGAGGTCCTTGGCAATCTTGGTGAGCTCGGTGACGCTCAGGTCCTTGAGCGTCGAGAGGCTGAGGGCGGGGGGTGCCGCCGCGCCGGCGGTCACCGGCTGGCCAGCTTCACGATTTGCTTCCACAGGTCGTCCAGTCCTTCGCCCGTGTCCGCCGAGACCGGCAGCACGGGTCCGTTCACGTGTCGTGCGATCGCGCGGGCGGCGCTCCCGCGCTCGCTCCGCGATAGCTTGTCCATCTTGGTCGCGACCACCGCGTAGGGCAGTCCGAGACCGTCAATCCACTCGCGCGCCGCCGCGTCCGAGTCGAGCCCGGGGTGGCGGGCGTCGACGATCAGGAGAACGGCTGGCAACGTCCCGTCGCGCGGGACGCGGGCGCTCGCGCCGAAAAACTCGCTCGTCACCCGCTCGAACTCGCCCAGCGCATCCTTCCCGCCCTTGGCGTATCCGTAGCCGGGGAGGTCGACCAGGTACAGCCGCCAGGACGAGAGCGCGCCCGACGCGTCTGGTCTTCCTCCCTGCACCTGCACGCGATAGAGGTTCGCCAGCCGGGTCTTGCCGGGCGATCCGCTGGTATGCGCAATCCGGCGTCCGGTCAGCGCGTTGAGGAGCGTCGACTTGCCGACGTTCGATCGCCCGACGAGCGCGATCTGCGGCAGGCCGTCGCGCGGGATGTCGCGCGCGCCCGCCGCGCTGGTGACGAATTCAGCGCTGATGACCTTCAAGGGGGAACGGGGTCAGGCCCCAATTTTACGTGCTTACGAAACACGTAAAAATGGGGTCTGACCCCATTTCTCCTAATGGGTGATCGTATCGTCCGCGATCGTCGCGGACGGGCTGACAACCGCCTGCGGCGCCGCCGTGCCGGCATGGCCTGGCAGCGCTTCGGCCAGCGCGATCCTGAGCACCTCGTCCATGTTCTCGACCATGTAGACGTTGAGCGCGTCGAGAACGTTCTTGGGGATGTCGGACAGGTCTTTCTCGTTGTCCTTCGGCAGAATGATGTTGGTGACGCCGGCGCGGTGCGCCGCGAGCACCTTCTCCTTCACGCCGCCGATGGGCAGCACCTTGCCGCGGAGCGTGATTTCCCCGGTCATCGCCACGTCCTTGCGCACCGGTACGCGCGTGAGCGCGGAGACGAGCACCGTCGCGAGCGTGATGCCGGCCGAGGGCCCGTCTTTCGGAATCGCCCCCTCGGGGATGTGCACGTGCACGTCGGTGGTGCGCTGGAAGTTCTTGGCGAGGCCGAACTCGGCCGCCTTGGACCGCACGTAGCTCATCGCGGCCTGCGCCGACTCCTGCATGACGTCGCCCAGCTTGCCGGTGAGCGTCAGGCGTCCCTTGCCCGACATCAGCGTCGCCTCGGTCACGAGGATCTCGCCGCCGACCTCGGTCCAGGCCAGCCCGGTCGCGACGCCGATCTCGTTCTTCTCCTCCGCGAGCGTCGGGCGGAAGCGCGGCACGCCGAGGTACTCGGTGACCTTCGCGGCGGTGACGTCCTCCTTGAAGCTGCGCCCCTCGACGACCACCTTGCGCGCGACCTTGCGGCAGATCGAGTTGATCTCGCGTTCGAGATTGCGGACGCCCGCTTCGCGCGTGTAGCGCTGGATGATCGTCTGGAAGGCCTCGTCCGGGAACGTCACGTTCTCGGCGGAGAGCCCGTTCCCCTCGATTGCCTTCGGCGCGAGGAAGCGCTTGGCGATCTCGACCTTCTCCTGCTCCGTGTACCCCGCGAGCTGCAGCACCTCCATCCGGTCGCGCAGCGCCTGGGGGACGGTGTGCAGGACGTTCGCCGTGCAGATGAACATCACGTTCGACAGGTCGAACTCGACGTCGAGGTAGTGGTCCAGGAACTGGTGGTTCTGCTCCGGGTCGAGCACCTCGAGCAGCGCCGCCGACGGATCGCCGCGGAAGTCCATCGACATCTTGTCCACTTCGTCGAGGAGGAACACCGGGTTCTGCGTGCCGGCCTTCTTCATCATCTGGATGATCTGGCCGGGGAACGCGCCGATGTAGGTGCGCCGGTGCCCGCGAATCTCCGCCTCGTCTCGAACCCCGCCCAGCGAGAGGCGCACGAACTTGCGGTTCATGGCGCGCGCGATGGACTTGGCGAGCGACGTCTTGCCGACCCCCGGGGGGCCGGCGAAGGTGAGGATCGTCGCCTTCGGCTTCTTCACGAGCGCCCGGACGGCGAGGAACTCGAGGATGCGGTCCTTGATCCGCTCGAGGCCGTAGTGGTCTTCGTTGAGGATCTGCTCGGCACGCTTGAGATCGCGGCTCTCCTTCGTCTTCTTGTACCAGGGGACGGCGATGAGCCAGTCGAGGTAGTTGCGGGAAACGGTCGCCTCGGCCGACATCGGGGGCATCGCTTCCAGGCGCTTCAGCTCCTGGACAGCCTTCTCCTCGACGTCCTTGGGCATGCGGGACTGCTCGATCTTCTTCTTCAGGTCCTCGATCTCGTTCCCCTTCTCGTCCTTGCGCCCCAGCTCTTTCTGGATCGCCTTCATCTTCTCGTTGAGGTAGTACTCCTTCTGCGCCTTCTCCATCTGCTTCTTGACGCGCGACTGGATGCGGCGATCGACCTGGAGCTTGTCCACCTCGTTCTCGAGGATGCCGGCGATGCGGTTCAGGCGCTCGACGGGGGAGATGATCTCGAGCAGGTTCTGCTTCTCGTCCACGCCGACGAGCAAGTGGGCGGCGATCGTGTCGGCGAGGCGGCCCGGGTCCTCGACCCGGACGGCGGCGATCATCGCGTCGTAGTGCAGGTTGTTCGAGAGCTTCACGTACTGCTCGAACAGCGACACGACGCGCGTCATCGTCGCCTCGACTTCCGTGCCGGTGTCGCGCTGCTTCGCGACGAGCTTCACCGTGACGCGATAGAAGCCCTTGTCTTCCTTCCACTCGACTGCGCGGGCGCGGTCGACCCCCTCGACGAGGACCTTGATGTTGCCGTCGGGCAGCTTGAGGCTCTGCACGATGTTGGCGATGCAGCCCATCGTGTAGATGTCACCCGGCTGCGGGTCGTCGGTGGCCGCGTCGTGCTGCGCCGCGAGGAAGATCCGCTTGTCCTTCGCCAGGGCGTGCTCGAGCGCGCGCGTGGACGACGGCCGCCCGATGACGAACGGCATCATCATGTGCGGGAACACGACGACGTCCCGCAGCGGGACGATGGGAAGCGTTTCGTAGAGATCCATGTGTTCGGATTTGGTGATTTGGTGATTTGGTGATTTGGTGATCTGATGATCTGCGATCGGATCACCAAATCGCCAATTCACCAAATCGCCAATTATCCAGCCTTCTCGATCAAGGTGATCGGCTTTTCCTTGGTTTCGACGACCTCGCGCGTGATGACGCACTCGCGGACCTTCTTCTGCCCGGGCAGCGAGTACATCAGGTCGAGCATCAGGTCCTCGATGATCATCCGCAGCCCGCGCGCGCCGATCTTCCGCTGCAGCGCGTTCTCGGCGATCGCCTCCAGCGCGTCGTCCGTGAAGCGGAGCTTGACGTTCTCGTACTCGAAGAGCCGCTGGTACTGGCGCGTGATCGCGTTGCGCGGCTGCGTGAGGATCTGGACGAGCGCCTGCTTGTCCAGCTCGTGCAGCGTGCCGACCACCGGCAGCCGGCCGACGAACTCCGGGATGAGGCCATACTTGATGAGGTCGCCAGGTTCGATCCGCTCGAGCGTCGCGCCGATGTTCTTCTTGTCGTGCGAGCGAACGTCCGCCTTGAAGCCGAGCGTCTTCTTCCCGATGCGCCGCTCGATCACCTTGTCGAGCCCGACGAACGCGCCGCCGCAGATGAACAGGATGTTCGTCGTGTCGATCTGGAAGAACTCCTGGTGCGGGTGCTTCCGGCCCCCCTGCGGGGGCACGTTGGCGACCGTCCCCTCCAGGATCTTCAGCAGCGCCTGCTGGACCCCCTCCCCCGACACGTCGCGCGTGATCGAGGGGTTCTCGTCCTTGCGGCAGATCTTGTCGACCTCGTCGATGTAGATGATGCCCTGCTGGCACTTCTCGATGTCGCCGCCGGCCGCCTGCAGCAGCTTCAGGATGATGTTCTCGACGTCCTCGCCGACGTAGCCCGCCTCGGTGAGGGTCGTCGCGTCGACGATCGTGAAGGGGACGGAGAGCAGCTTCGCCAGCGTCTGCGCCAGCAGCGTCTTGCCGGTGCCGGTCGGCCCGATGAGCAGGATGTTCGACTTGCTCAGCTCGACCTCGTTGCGCCCGCGCGACTGCTTCTGGATCTCGATCCGCTTGTAGTGGTTGTAGACCGCGACGGCGAGCTTCTTCTTCGTCTGCTCCTGCCCGATCACGTACTCGTCGAGGAACTTCTTGATCTCCTGGGGCGTGGGAAGCGAGGAGCGCTGGCCCGCCTTGTGCTCGAAGCGGTTGTCGTCCGCGATGATGTCGTTGCACACTTCGACGCACTCATCGCAGATGAACACCGTCGGCCCGGCAATCAGCTTCCGGACGTCGTTCTGATCCTTGTTGCAGAACGAGCACCGGAGGATTTCGTTCTCGCCGTTCTTCTTGACCATGGGCCACCAAATGGGGTCCGACCCCGGAAAAACAGGGTACAGCCCCCGTTCCCCGACCGACGACCTCAGCTACCCGCGCTTCCGGATGACATCATCAATAATACCGTATTCCTTCGCCTGGTCCGCCGTCATGATGTAGTCACGCTCGGTATCGGTCTCGATTCGCTTGAGCGGCTGCCCGGTGAACTCCGACAGGATCTGATTGAGCCGCTCGCGCGTCCGCAACAGCTCCTTCGCATGGATGTCGATGTCGGTCGTCTGGCCGCCCAGGCCGGTCACCCAGGGCTGGTGGATCAGCACCCGCGAGTTGGGCAGCGAAAAGCGCTTGCCCTTCGCCCCGCACGCCAGCAGCACCGCCGCCATCGACGCCGCCTGCCCGATGCAGTACGTCTGCACGTCCGGCTTGATGAACTGCATCGTGTCGAAGATCGCCATACCGGCCGTGATCGATCCTCCGGGGCTGTTGATGTAGAGGAGGATGTCCCGGTCGGGGTCCTCCGCCTCCAGGAACAGCATCTGCGCGATCACCAGGTTGGCGATCCCGTCGTCGATCGGCGTGCCGATGAAGATGATGTTGTCCTTCAGCAGCCGGGAAAAAATGTCATACGCACGTTCCCCGCGGTTGGTCTGCTCGACCACCATGGGGATCAGCTGCATCCGCGAATCACTCATTCAGGCGTCCTGACTGTCAGCGGCTGGGAATTGCGTGCTAGCGGGAGGGCGATTCAGCTAAGCGTGCACGATTCTAGCACGCGACAGCAGGAAGTCAATCGCCCGCTCGCGGCGCAAGCCCGAGTACAGCCGCGAAATTCCACCTTCTTTTTCGAGCCGCGCGCGCACGGCGGCCGGCGTCCGGCCCGACCGCTCCGCGTAACGCTCGATCTCGCGCTCGACGTCCTCGTCGGAGACCGCGATCTGCTCGCGGCGCGCGATCTCGTCGAGCACGAGCGCGCTCTTCACCGCGTCGGTCGCCGGCTCGCGCTGGCGCTCGCGGAACTCCTCCCAGTTGATGTTGGCGCGCATCGGATCGATCTGCTGCTCGATGAGGCGCCGCACGAACTCCTCGAGGCGGCGATCGATCTCGCGGTCCACCAGCGCCGCCGGCACCCCCCCCGTCACGCGCGACGCGAGCTGCTTGAGCAGGTCGCCGCGGACGACGTGATCCGCCTCGTGCTCCTTGTGGTGCCGGAGGTCCTCCCGCACGCGCGCGCGCAGCGCGTCGAGCGTGTCGAAGTCCCCCATGTCCTTCGCGAACTCATCGTCGAGCGCCGGCACGTTCCGCCGCTTGATGCCCCGCAGAGTCACGCCGTACTCCACGGCCGTGCCCGCCAGCTCCCGGACCGCGTACTCTTCCGGGTAGGTGAGCGAGAACGTCTTCTGCTCGCCGCCGCGCATCCCGGTCAGCTGCTCGTCGAACCCCGGCGGGTTCGCCGCCGCGCCGATCTCGACCGTGATGTTCTCGTGGTGCTCGGTGCGCGGCGTCGCCGCGTCCGGCGCCTCGCTGCCGTCCGCCGCCCGGTCCGGCTCAGGGCCGAGCGCCGTTCGGCGAAGATCGAGCTGCACCGTGTCTCCCGTGTCCACGGCGCGATCCTCGATCGGATCGTACCGCGCCGCGCGCTCCCGCATCTGCTCGAGCGCCTGGTCGATCTCCTCCTCGGCAAGCTCCACGGGCGGCCGGCGCAGGCTGATCGCGGCGTAGTCGCCGGGGTCGATCGGGGGAACCGTCTCGAAGGTCGCCGTGAACTTCAGCGGCTGCCCTTCCTCCACCACCACGTCGCGGATGTCTGGCGAGTCCACCGGCTCGACGCCTCGCGCGCGCAGCGCCTCGTCGACCGCCCGCGGGATCAGCTCGTGGGCGACCTCGTGGAGGATCTGATCGCGAAACCGCTGTCGCACGACCTTTGGCGGCACCTTCCCGGGCCGGAACCCGGGGATCTTCGCCTGCCGCGTGTAGTCGCGCGTGACGCGATCGATCTCCGCCTCGACGACATCGCTGGGGATCTCGACGAGGAGGTTCTTCTGCGTCTGGGTGATGTCAATGAACTCTGTCTTCATGAACCTTATCGAAACCTTGCACGCGTGGAGGATGCCCGGATTTCACGGAATGGCGCCGAAAAACGAGAGCCTTCGCCCGGCTTGCCAGCCGTAGCTCACGTTCGTCCCTGGCCAGCGTGAGCGAAGGCTGGTGCGAAAGGGGGGAGTCGAACCCCCATAGCCTTTCGGCTACCGGATCCTAAGTCCGGCGCGTCTGCCAGTTCCGCCACTTTCGCCCCGGAACCGCTCGGCACGCTCCAGCGTAGCACAGCGAGACGGAGCCAATACGGAACGCGGGCGACGGATCCCCCGACACTCCTCCCTGCACGTTGCGCTCGCTAGTGCCCACCCGGGCTCGACTGGCCATCGCCCAACTCGTCGCCGCCGGCCGGTTGCACACCTCCAACAGGCACACCTCTATGAAAGGATGCCGGCGCGCGTCGGCGGTCTGCCGGCGCGCGAACGGTTGAGTAGCAGCCTTCACGGTCGAATGGCGGGAACTGCATCCGCTGTATCCGGGCGCGACACCGACCCGGGCAAGGCCCTTGTTTTGGCGCGGCCACGTTCGGCGTACGTTTTGCGGGTTATCGGCATCACTGCAGGAGGGCACGAGAGCATGACACGAATTCTTCCGACCATCGGCGTCGCGTTCGCCTTTGCGGTGGCGCTGGGTGCACAGGGCACCGCACCAGCCCAGCCGCAAACCGAGACCAGCACCAAGTCGAAATCGAAATCGACGATGGGAACCAGCTCCAAGAACATCACGCTCACCGGGTGTCTCCGCGAAGGAGACTCGTCTGGCACGTTCGTGCTCGCCAACGTGGACATGAGCGAGATGCGTGGGACGAGCGGATCGCACCCGAGCACTTCGGAGGCCTCGCCGGCCACCGGCGCGAGCAGCGCGTCCGGTCGCATGGGCGACCCCGCGAACACTGTCGAGCTGAACGCCTCGAGTGACCTCAACCTGAGGGCGCACGTCGGTCATCGGGTCCAGGTGACCGGTACGATGGCCGACAAGGCCAAGATGAAAGACAAGACGTCGGGCACAGCCGGGAGCGCCGCGGGAGAAACGGCGACCGACACGACGTCCCGCGAGAAGAAGACCGGCGACGAGAAAAACGTGCACCGGCTGAACGTGAAATCGCTGAAGCACATCTCGGAGAGCTGCACCACGTAAACCACCCTGGCGCGCCGGGACGTCTGCATCGTTCCGGCGCGCTCGCCCAACCCGCCTGTCGGGAGCTCCCCGCCATGCCGCGATCGATGTGGAAAGGCGCCGGGGAACGACGAGTACCGCGAGAACCTGATGCGGGTGATTCACGCGAAGATCAAGGAGCGCAAGCCGCGACTCAAGGAAGCGGAGCGGCCGCAGGAAGCGGACGTGATCGACCTGATGGATCGGCTTCAGAAGAGTCTCGCGGCGAGGGGAGAAACCAGAAAGACGTCCGCGAAACGGACAAAGACCAGGAAGTCGCGCGCGGGGTGACCCCTTACAGGAATCTCATGTAAGGCCCATCCCAGCCTTCCGTGCGCCACCCGTTTTCCAGCTCACGCGAGCGACGGGTGAGTTCCCTGGAGTCCAGGAAGGTCTCGATGCGCTCGGTCCCATCGGCGTGCGTGATGACCAGCTCGTACCGATCGCCTTCGATCGTCGGGCGCACTTCACAGCGGAGATGGCTGCCAAGGCGTTCGTAGAACCAGATCATACCGGCCTCTCGCCTACACCTTGAGCAAGTTTGGCTCCCGGCGCACAAGTCGTGTGGTGGCAGCCGTTTGCGCCCGACGACGCGCCTTCGATCGCCGGTCCGTGTTCCGGGCCGGAACAACGGACTGACGGTTTCGTGGGGGATTGGCCCAGGTCCGGGCTACACCTGGATTCTCTCTGCCGCTCGGACGCCGGCAGGCTCGGGCCCCCGCAGGTGCGCCATGCGGCGCGCGACGCGAGTTCCCCAGAAGTAGTGCACGGGGCCCATCAGGAAATAGATGGGACCCGCGAGCCACGACCAACGCAGGGGAAGCGCGAGCGAGGGGCACGCTGTTGAGGAACACGGTGTAGGGCCCGTCGAGGGGGTACTCGCGGAAGAACTTGTGGTGCTCGTACCAGATCCAGGTCACGATCGCGAACATGCACGCGAACGGCAGGAAGCCGCGCATCGTCTGCACGAGCTCGTCGTAGCTCGAGGGGACCTCGAGCGACACGACGAGGAGCGTGAGGGCGAAGGCCAAGACCGCGTCGCTGAACGCGCTGACCCGCTGAACGTCTCGCGTGCTCCTGACACGCACGCGCTCACTCATTGGTCGTGGCCGTCGCCCGCCGTGGGCCGCCGGTGATCGCCGGCCCGTTGAACATCGCGTTGAAGAGCAGCTTGAACGTGGCGCGCGGCTGCGCCCGGAAGTCGATCTGGCTGCCGTAGGTGACGACGTATCCCCGACCGACGCGGAACGCGATCACGTTCGCCTGGTCGCGGAGCAGATCCTCGCCGAGCAGCCATCCGCTCTGCAGCACCGGCCCGGACGCCGGATAGCGCGCGACGACCTCGCTGTGGATGCCGAACCCCGGGCGAATGCGGTACGCCTGGTCCGATTCGAAGAACACGGGCCACGAGTCGGGCATGCCCCACGCCACCGGGTTGTCCGGATCGAACTCGTTGGCGAGCAGCGAGCCGGGGCAGTAGAAGACGGACGTCGGGTCGATGACACGCTCGCGCAACGCGGCGGCCAGGCGCGCCGGGCTCGAGAACGCCTCGCGCATCGCGCGATCGATCTCCGCGGCGGGCACGGTGGCCTGGCCCGCGCCGCCGCGCCCCTGCGCCTGGAACCTTGCTCGCCGGCTCGTCTCCGGCAGCGCTTTTTCGATCGGCAAGTCGAGCAACTGGCGCGCGGTCTCCACGGCGCTCCCGATCGCGAGCAGCGTCCCGCCGTTCTTCACCCAGTCCCGAAGCCGGGTCCACCCGTCTTCGCCGACGCCGAACGCCCATTCCCATTCCGTCTTGTCGTGCCGCTCCGGCTCCAACCCGCGGACGATGCTGTCGCGCGACGTGCCGGCGGGCAGGACGATGACGTCGTACTTCGCCGCCAGGTCTTCCCTGAAATCGAGCGACGACATGTAGCGATGGTTGAACCCGTACTGCTCGAACAGCCACTTCATCCAGCCGGCGGGCATGTTGTTCGGCGCCTTGAAAAGGCCGACGCGGGTCTCAGGTTTCAGCTTGAGCGTGTCCACGGCGGCGGGGCGATCCATCCCCATGACGGGCAGCCCCGTCTCGCGCGAGACCTCCTCGAGGATTCGAGCCGACGCGGCAGATGCGGGGACGATCCACGTGCCCGGCGCGAGAGACCGTCCGGCCGCTTCGAACCGTGCCGTCGCGCGCGCCAGCGGGATCTTCGCCTGCTGCAGCCTGGTTGCGGCGAGAAATGCGGCGTTCGACTCCGGCGGCAGCACAAATGCCGACCTCGCCCTGGGGAACGCTGACGGCGGCGGCGCGATCGACGGGAGCAGCTCGAGGTCCGCCTCGAACGGCGTATCGATGCGGCCTACGGTAACGCCCATCAGCATCCACAGCGTGTGTCCCGTCACGTCGTACGGAGGCTTCGGTGGTCCGCCCGGGAACAGCCGGAGGTCCGGGTAGACCTGCTGTTCCAGCATCGTCTTTGCGAACGCGCCGGACGGCTGCGCGGTCCTGACGACCCAGGAACCGGCGGCGTACTGCTTGCCGCCTGCGGTAAACGGCGCACGCGCCCGGTGCACCTCGACGTCGCCGAACTTCAGGATGCTGAGAAGCTCAAAGGTCTCGAAGGGATCGCGCTGCTCCGCGGGGACGACAAACGCGTAGGGCGCCTCTTTTCGCCCCGCCCAGTCGGCGTTGACGCGATAGAAGTTCTCGAGCCACGTGGACCTGTATTTGGCCATGTGGGTCATGCCGGCCAGCGCCACCGTGATGCCGTAATCCACGATCTGTCGCAGCCGCCAGTCGCCGCCGCGGTACGGGAGCGGGAAGTTCCATCTCGCCTCCTGCGGGCCCAGCGGCTTGTCGGCCCCCTGCGGGTTGACGAACGGATCG
Source organism: Vicinamibacterales bacterium (assembly GCA_035463475.1). Classification (GTDB taxonomy): domain Bacteria; phylum Acidobacteriota; class Vicinamibacteria; order Vicinamibacterales; family 2-12-FULL-66-21; genus JACPDI01. Next base: position 58,432 of record DATHTE010000129.1, on the reverse strand, counting down.
GCGAGGCTGGCGCTGGCGATCTCCGTGAGGATGCGCGGCTGCCCGTGGTAGACCATGTACTGGCGCGCCGGCGCCCAGAGGTCGTAGCGCTCGAGCCACCCCGCGCCGGTCTTGTTTTCCGCAACGAGCGCGGACGCCATCGCGAGGCCAATCTGCGCCTGGCCCTGCGCGAGGATCGGATGGATGTTCGGATCGTACGGGTCGTCGAACGGCGGCACGAAAATCCGCGATCCGGTCGAACCCATCTGGTGCATGTCGTGCGTGAGCTGCGGCTTGTACCGGTTCTGCACCTTTTCCACCGCCAGCCGCGTTTCCTGCTGGGTGAACATGAACCAGTCGCGGTTGTCGTCGTGTCCGACGTACTTGTGATAGAGGTCCGGGTACACGCGATTGAGCTTCGTGCCTTTCGTCTTGTACCAGTGGTCGATCACGAGCAGTTGCCCGTCCGGGTTCTGCGACGGCACGACGAGCAGGACGATGTTGTCGAGGATTTCACGGGTCGCGGCGCTGTTGTCGGTCGCGAGCCGGTGCGCGATCTCGATGATGGCCTGCGTGTTCCCGACCTCCGTGGAGTGGATCGTGCCGTACAACAGGTAGAAGGGACGTCCCTCTTGCGCGAGCTTCAGCGCCTCCGATTCCGGCAGCCCGCGCGGATCGGCGAGGCGACGGTTGATCTCGATCAGCCGATCGAGGCGCGACAGGTTCTCCCCCGAGCTGATCGTGGCCAGCACGTAAGGGTTCCCCATGGTGGTCTTGCCGAGCTCTTCAAACCGTAGCCTGTCGCTTCCAGCGGCAAGGTGTCGCAGGTACTCGACGATTCGCGGATAGCGAGCCAGCTCGCCGTCCGTGCCGATGCGGAACCCGAAGAATTGCTCTGGAGTCTGTATCGCGGCCGCAGCGCGCTGCGCGCCGGGAACCGCCAGAAGGGGCACGGTGCAGACCGCCAGCCCGACCAGGAGAGAAACCACCGCCGCCCGCCGCAGACTCTGCATGGCAAACCTCCGAGGAAGGCGGCAATTCTACCTCACGAGAGTCGGACCAGTCGGGCAGGGCAGTCGATCAGTCGCGCGGTCGGGTAATCGGCGGTCGCATCTGGGAGCTGGACGGTCGGCCCCCAGGCCGTCACCGCGATGACACGGTACGCGCCATGACATGGCTACGCGCCGAGATCGGGGCTGCCGTAAGCGCCGTCGCTCAGTCGCCGAAGGTAGCCCGCCTGCTCGAGCTCGGCGAAGATGCGATCGCAGGCGTCGGCCGGCATCGACCACAACCGGATTGCCTGCTCGCGCGTCAGCCGCAGGCCGGGCATTTCGGCGAACTCGCTGCGGATGCGCTGGAGAAGCCGGTTGCGTGAGTCGCTGTCCCGCCGGTCGCCCTGCTCAGGTCTGGATCTCGCCCCCTTGTTCATTCGACAGAGAGGGTGCAAATTCGTCGCCGATGCGCGAGTCTGACGCCGCGGCGCAGGGGACGACGGCGCGCGAAGAAGAACGCGGAGCGCGGAGGGAAGGATGGAAAAAAATACGCGAGAGGAACGCGCGGAATACGCGGGCACCGGATCCGCGTACTCCGCGCAGAGCTCGAACTACCAGTTGAAGCGAGCGACGATCTGCATCACACGCGAGGTCTGGGTGCCAGTGAGGGCTGTGACCTCGTAGCCGTTCGGATTGGTCGGGCTCTCCGGGTCAATATCCTCATTGTTCCCGAGGCCTACCGGTACGAAATTCACGTTGTTGAACGCGTTGAGAACCTCGAACCGGAACTCGGCGTTCACACGCCCTCTCAGAGGGACGCGCTTGAGCACGCTCAGGTCGACGCTCTTGAACACCGGGCCCCGCCAGACGAGGCTACCCGTGCCGCATTCGCCGAACTCCTCCGTGATGTCGCCGTCGCCGTCAGGGTCCACTTCGATGCAGTCGGGGCCGTTCGAGGGCGCGAAGTACCGTCCGGTCGGCGGCCCGAGCGGGCCGTATCCCGAGGCAGACGTCGGGCTGACGCTGAACGCCTTGACGGTATTGTCGATGACCTCCTGCGGCAGCATGTACACACGCTGGTTCTCGTCGATCCGCAGCTTGAACATCTTCCGCAGGTCCTTCTCATTGAAGCCCACCATCCGGACGTTGCCGAGATCGACCAGCGCGCCGGTCTGGATGCGCGCCGTCCCGGTGACGCTCCAGCCGCCGATGATGCGATCCAGGATCGGTCCCGCGCCGCCGGCGAACCGGCGGTCCCGGCCGAACGGCAGCTCGTACACCCCGATGCCCTTCAGCGCGTGCGTGACCTCGCCTTCCGTCCCCGCGTCGGGGTGGTAGCGACGTCCGGCGCGGAACGAGTAGAACTCGGAGTGGCTCGTCCTCCCGAAGACGTAGTTCGTCTGGAACGATAGGCCGCCGGACATGCGCCGTCGCAGCTCCAGCACGAGCGAGTGGTACTTTGTCGTGTCGCCGCTTGTCGTCACTTCAGCGCCGCCGAGCAGATGGGGGTTGGCGACGATGAAGTTGGCCGGCAGGCCGGCGCGAAGCGCGTTGGCGCGCCGCGTCGCGTCCGCGTCCAGCGCGTTGGCTGCGGCGTAGGGCTGCGGGTTGAAGACCGCCAGCGGGTTGAGGAACGTGTTGTTCGCGAACAGCGTCGAGGCGTAGTTCGCCGCATTGCCGGCCTGCGCCGCAGGCAGCCCCGCGAAATACGCGAGGAAAATCGGCAGCGGGGACGTGCCGGTGCCCGGGCCGTAGTAGCGGAAGTTCGAGCCGCGCCCCGCGGCGACGTTCGCGCGGAGGTTCTGCTGCGCGAGCCGGAACTCATTGAGGAACCCGTTCTCGACGATGTTGAGCTCGTTGAAGTTCTGCATGAACCAACCGTCGCCGTGACGGGTGCCGATGTATCTCACCTCCACCGCCATATTCCGACTGATCTCCCGCTGGACGCCGATGGTCCACGACTGTACCCACGGCACCTGGATGTTGTTGTCGAAGATCTCCACATCCTGCGTGACCACGTCGGTGAGCGGGTACTCCGGGCGATCGGGGAATGACGGCGGAGCGAGCCGCGACTGGTTCCGGAACAGCACGGGCAGCGAGCCCAGGTTGCCAAGGCTCAGGCTCCGGCTGACGTCGATGGTGACGCCGGGGTTGTCGCCGTAAACGTTCGTGAAATCGGAGAGGCCATTCCGGTTGTACGCGGTCACGAACCCGCCGCTGATGGACGTGTCTCCAGGTTCGCCGAGCAACGTGCGGAGGAAGCCGCTCGATGCGCTGGGCGTCCAGTTGAACCCCACGCTGGGCGCCCAGTTGTTCCAGTCGGTCTTGTAGACGTGCGTGCCTTCCGTCAGGTTGATGAACTCCGGGCGCTTGCCGGGTGTGTTGCCCGGCTGGAACAGATTGCAGCCGCCGTCGGGCGAGACGCCCGACACGCCGCAGACGTCCGCCATCGTCGCCGTGGAGTAGCTGTTGTTCAGCGCGTTGAACGGCAGCTGGAGCTCGTAGCGCAGCCCGAAATTGAAGCTCAGATTCGGGCGTACCCGCCACATGTCCTGTGCGAAGAAGCCCAAGTCGCGCATCCGCGCTCGCTGCACCGCTGGTCCGAGGAACGTGTACTGGCCCGTCCCCTCGTCGATGCGGGCGTTGCCCGTGATGGCGCTGACGCGACCGACGAGAAGCGCGTACAGATTCTGAGCGCGCGTCAGGTCCGCCGCGGCGGCCCCTGGGAAGTTCGTGGCCGTGAACATCGCCGCGGCCGGATCGCCGGTGACGATGCCAAAGTCGATCTCGGGCACGAGCGTCTGGTTACGCAGCCAGACATCGGCCTGCGTGAAGGATCCGCCGAAGCTGATGCTGTGCCGCCCGTTGAGCCAGTTGACCGTGTCCTCGAGCAGGAGCGTGGTCGCGTCGCGCGAGCTGGGCGTCGGTGTGTTGGACGCGCTCGTGATGCCGAGCCCGGCTGACAGCCCGGGCGTGTTGGTCGTGCCGCCGATATCAAGGTAGTACCCGCCCTGATCGGCGACCGACGTCCCGCCCCACATCCCGGTGTTGAGTTCCTTGAAGAACTGGACGGGGGCGCCGCTGTAGCCCGCGCGCGCCTCATTCACGATGTTGGCGCCCAGCGTCGAGCGGAGCTGCCCGCTGAACTGCCGGCGCGACGAGGTCTGCGTGCCGGTTGCGGGAAATCCAGGAAAGCGCGGATCCCGGTTGTTCAGCGTGTCCGGGGTGGACCGGAACGTGTGGTAGTTGCCCGACGCGGACAGCCGGTGGTCGTCGGTCAGGTTGAAATCGAGGCGAAACGACGGGTAGCGGTTCTTCGCCTCGGCTGACACGTTGTACGAGAATTCCTGCGTGATCGGGATCGTCAGGTCCCTGATGGAACCGGTGGTGCCGGTGGCCGCGCGGATGTCCGAGAGCAGCTTGGCGATCGTGGGGTCGGGCGCCGACACCTGGCCGTTGCGGGCCGCCAGCGCGAAGAGATCCACCTCGCGGATCCCGCTTGACGTGCCGTACCGGAAGATGCCGGCCTCGGCGCGCGGATGCAGGATCGTGCGGTTTCTCACGACATCGCTCGGCTGCCGGAACTCTTCGTAGTTCATGAAGAAGAACGCCTTGTTCCGCCCGTTGAAGAGTCCCGGAATGACAATCGGACCGCCGATGCGGAACCCGGGTTGGTTCTGCAGCAGCTCCGGCTTCGGATTGCCGTTGCGCTTGTTGAACCAGGTGTTGGCGTTGAGTTTGTCGTTCCGGTAGTAGTGATAGGCGCTGCCACGCAGCTCGTTGGTCCCCGATCGCGTGACGAACCGGATCTGCACCGCGCCCTGGCCCGCGCTGTCCGCGCCCTGCGCGGCGGTGGTCACCGTGACTTCCTCGATCGCGTCGAGCCGCGGCTGGACGATGGTGAAGAACCCGTCGGTGGTCTTCAGCGTGTTGTCCTGGATGTTCACGCCGTCCAGCGTGATGTTGATCGCGCTCTGCGGCAGTCCGAGCGCCGTCGTGTTGCGGTTGCCCCCCGGCGTGTTGAAGCCGGGGAGCAGCGGCACGACGTCGAGCACGTTGCGGGACGTCATCGGCACGTTCGCGATCTGCGTCACCGGCACCGTCGTCGAGATCGCGGACGTCTGCGTCTGTACGATCTCGGTCGCGGCGCCGACCGTGACGGTTTCCTGCAGCGCGCCGACTTCGAGCGTGGCCCGCACCGAGGCGGGGACCGCCGCGTTGACGATCACATCGTTCAGGACGGCCGTCTTGAATCCCTCGAGCGAGATCGTGACCGTGTACGTGCCGGGCAACAGCGCCGGGATCGAAAACGTCCCGTTGTCCGACGTCGTCGCTTCGTACGCGGCGCCCGTCCCGTTGTTCCTGACGAGGACGCTCGCGCCGGGTATCTGCGCGCCGGTCCCGTCCATAACGGCCCCCGAAAGTGACGACGTGATGCCCCCCTGGGCGTAGGCGTTCGCAGCGGCCGCCGCCATGAAGGCGGAGGCCAACGCCAGCACCAGCAACCTCGTTCTCATTGGCAAAATGCTCCTTGCGCGGTGAGCTCCGTCACGCGCGCGCTGTCGTGGGGCGACAGCCGGCGGGCACACGTCGAGGGGGGCACGAGCGTCCAACAACCGAGGCACGAGATCCCTCCTCCAAAGGAACCCGGGAACCGGCTTGCCCGTTAGTGGGCGGCACAGTACGCTGCTGCGGAGGCTCTCGTCAACCCCCAAAACCGGCTGTTTGTCCCTATGACGTCGGGCTCCGTCCCATCCCGCGCTCCACGTACACCCGCGCGAGCGCGAGCGCTTCGCCCCAGCCCGCCGCACAGTCGAGCATCGCCCGTCGTCCTTCCGGCGTGTCGGGGTAGCCGGTCTCGCGGACGCGCGCGACGGTGCCGACCGCGACGCGTTCGAACGTGAGGGCGACGACGGTGGTGAACCCCGGGCCACCCGGGTGCCATTCAAAGATGAGATGGCTGGGCCGCTGCGCCGCCAGCACCGCCCCGCCATCTTCCATGGTGAGCCGCCGCGGTCCCCAGTCGCGCCATCGGAACTTGATGGACCCCCCGGCGCGGGCATCGACCTCCGCGCCGCTCGTGAACCAGGCGTCGAGGCCAGACGCTGTCGCGAACGCGTCATAGACGCGCTCGGGCGGTGCGGCGATCAGGATCTCGTGGGCGATCGGTTCCTGAATGATGGCTGGCACGGCTGGGGAGTGTACAACCAGGGTTAGGGTTCAGGGGTTCGCAATGACGTTCGAGGGGTGGATAGCGGCGCTCGAAGCGCGGCACCTGGCCGAGCTGCGGTTTCCCGAAGTCACGCGCGCGCTGCGCGCGCTCTCGGCCGATTACGTGCAGCGGCGGCATCGGGTCGGCGGCGCCGCGCTCGACGGGAGAGGCAAGCGTGCGGCGTTCGCGCTGTTCTACGGTCCCCTCCATTTCATCGTGATCGAAGAGGTCTCACGCTCGCTCGGGATCGACCCGGCCACGGTCACGCACGTCATCGATCTCGGCTGTGGTACAGGCGCGGCCGGGGCGGCGATCGCTTCCGCTACCGGTGCGCGACCGTTGGTGACCGGCACTGATCGTCAGGCGTGGACGCTGACCGAGGCCGCTGCGACCTACCGGTGGTTCGCTCTCCGTCATCGAGTGATCCGCAGCGACGTCTCGTCGTTCGTGCGCGAACATCGGCGGGCTGGGGAAGGGCATCTGTTCGTCGCGGCGTATACCATCAACGAACTCAGCTCTGACGAACGACGGAAGCTGCTGGCGGCGCTGATCGCCCGAGGGCGCGCGGGCGCGGCGGTCCTCGTCATCGAGCCCATCGCCACGCGCGTCAGCCCCTGGTGGGACGAGTGGGCGCAGGCCTGGCGGGCCCTCGGCGGCCGTGCGGACACCTGGCGATTCGCGCGGACGCTGCCCGAAACTCTGCGGAAATTGGATGAGGCGGCAGGCCTCGACCACCGCGAGCAGACCGCCAGATCAATCTGGTTGCCCGCCGGCGCCAGGCGCTGAGGCGGCTGGGCGCTTGAGGCGCTCGGTCGAGCCTGCCCTGAACCCGCCCTCGCCTGCGGCGGCGGCACGCTTCGGCGAGGCAAGCCTTGAAGCCTGTATCCTCTATTCAATGACCGAGACCGCCTGGGAAGACCATTACCGCGACGAGCGCGACGCGGCCTTCCTCTACCGCAAGCTCGCCGCCAGCGAGCCCGACGAGAAACGACGGGAGCTGTTCACCAAGCTCGCCGTTGTCGAGGACCGGCACGTTGCGAAATGGGCGGAGCTGTTCGCCGAGACGAACCAGCCGCTTCCCTCCTTCTCCCCCACCATCAAGTCGCGCCTGATGGCCTGGTTGTCGCGCCGGTTCGGCTCCGGATTGATTCTGCCGATGATCGTCGCCGATGAAGGGCGCGAGGTCCGGGCCTATCTCGGGCTCGCGCGCCGCGAGGGGAACCGCCGTACGCACAAGGCTGCCGTCGAGATCGCGGCGGACTCCGCCGAGCACGCGCGCGAGCTGGCGACACTCCTCGGCCGCGACGACGAGCCGTGGCACACCGGCGGCGCGGGCGGATACCTCCGCAGCGTGGTCTACGGCTTCAACGACGGGCTGACGGCGAACTTCGGCCTGATTGCCGGCGTGATCGGCGCCAACGTCGCGCCCCACATCGTGATCATCAGCGGCCTGGCAGGCGCGCTCGCCGACGCGCTCTCGATGGGCTCCAGCGGCTACCTGGCCGCGAAGAGCGAAGCGGAGGTGCAGGCGCACCAGGTCGAGACCGAGCGCTTCGAGATGCGGCTCATGCCGGAGGTGGAGGAGGAGGAGCTCGCGCTGATCTACGAAGCGCGCGGGCTGACTCCGGAGCGCGCGCGCGAGACCGCGCACGCCGTGATGCAGGATCCTGTGCAGGCGCTCGACACGAAAGTGCGCGAGGAGCTGAACATCCACCCCGCGGAGCTGTCGCCGCTGTTCGATGGGGTCGTGACCGGCATCTCCACGCTGGTCGGAGCGGTGATCCCGATCGTGCCGTTCATTGTCCTCGATCACGGCCCGGCGATCTGGCTGTCGCTGACGGTCAGCATGCTCGCGCACTTCGCGATCGGCGCGGCCCGGAGCATCTTCACAGGGCGCGGCATCTGGGTGAGCGGCCGCGACATGTTCATCGTCGGGTTCGGAGTAGCCCTGGTCGGCTACCTGCTCGGCGAGCTCATCGCCTGAGGCGAGCCATGTTATTGCAGCTGTGCGGCGTTCTGCTCGCGGCGTCCCTGCAGGCCCAGCCCGCGGCGCCCCCCTCCATCCCGCTCGAACAGCGGATTCCGTTCGACGTCGCCGTGCGCACCGGCACGCTGCCGAACGGCCTCACGTACTACGTCCGCCACAACGAACGCCCGGAGAAGCGCGTCGTGCTGCGGTTGGCCGTGAAGGCCGGCTCGCTCGACGAGGCGGACGATCAGCAGGGGCTCGCGCACATGCTCGAGCACATGGCCTTCAACGGGACGACGCACTTCAAGCCGGGCGAGCTCGTCGCCTACTTCGAATCCACCGGTTCGCGCCTCGGTCCCCACGTGAACGCGTACACCAGTTTCACGGAGACCGCCTACATGCTGCAGCTTCCGACCGACCGCGAAGGGCTCGTGGAGAAGGGGCTCGTCACGCTTGCCGACTTCGCGGGCGGCATGACGCTCGACCCGGGCGAGATCGACAAGGAGCGCGGGATTGTTCTCGAGGAGTGGCGGCTGGGCCTCGGCGCCGGATCCCGCCTTCGCGACAAGCAGATCCCCGTCCTCTACCACCAGTCGCGGTACGCCCAGCGGCTTCCGATTGGCAAACCGGAAGTCCTCAGGACGTTCAAGCCGGAGCGGCTGCGGGCGTTCTACCGCGAGCATTACCGGCCGGACCGGATGGCCGTCGTCGTGGTGGGTCACGTGGACGTCGGCAAGATGGAAGACGCGATCCGCGCGTCCTTCTCCGCGCTGAAGAACCCGGCGGAACCGGTCCCCGCGCGCGACGACGCCGTGCCGCTGCACGGTGAGACGCTCGTCAACGTGGCGACGGACCCGGAGGCGCAGCGCTCGTCGGTGGCAATCGTGCGGAAATTCCCTGCCAACCCGGAGGGGCGCGTCGCGGATTACCGCCGCGATCTGGTCGAGCGCCTGGCGGTGCAGATGATCAACGATCGCCTCGAGGACCTCGCGCAGCGCCCGGACGCGAAGTTCCTCAACGCCGGCGCCTCAGGCGGTTCGCTGAGCGCCAAGGTGGATTCGTTCAACCTCGGCGCGACCGTGACTGACGGAGGCCTCCAGGCAGGTCTCACCGCGCTCGCGGTGGAGGCCGAACGGCTGCGCCGGTTCGGGTTCACGAGCACCGAATTGGAGCGCGCGAAGAAGTGGATGATCGCCTCCTACGAGCGCGCGTACGCCGAACGGGACAAGACGGAGAGCGCCTCGTTCGCAACTGAGTACATCAGCCACTTTCTCATCGGTGAGCCGAGCCCGGGAATCGAGTACGAACTGCGGATGGTCCGGCAGTTTCTCCCGGGCACCGGCGCTGAGGAGACCAGCGCCGCCATGCGGCGCCTGCTGGGAGAGGGGAGTCGCGTGGTGCTCGCCGTCTCTCCGCAGAAGGCCAATCTCGTCGTGCCCACGCCGGCCGAGCTGCTCGCGGCGTTGACGGCGGGCGAGAAAGCGCCCGTGACTGCGTGGACGGAAACCGAGACCCGCCGCGATCTCCTTCCAAAGGCACCGGTGCCTGGCGCGGTCAGCGATCGCCGCGAGCTGCCGGAGCTGGGCGTCACGATCGTTCGCTTCTCGAATGGCGTCGAAGCGTGGCTGAAGCCGACCGATTTCAAGAACGACCAGGTGCTGTTCTCCATGTACGCGCGGGGTGGCGCGTCGCTCGCGCCGCCGGAGCTGTACCCCGAAGCCGCGCTGTCACACGTGCACGTGATGCTTTCGGGGCTGGCGGGCCTGCGCGCGATCGATCTCCCGAAGGTGCTCGCGGGACGGCTGGCAACGGCAGGGCCCTCCGTGAGCCTGTCGACGCACGGCATCTCGGGCTCGAGCACGCCGGCCGACTTCCCGTTCGCGCTGCAGCTGCTCTACGCCGCGTTCACGATGCCCGGCGACGACAACGACGCGTTTGCGCTGCTCAAGAAGCAGCTCGAGGCGTCGGTCGCGAACCGCGAAAGCAGCCCGACCGCCGCGTTCTCCCAGCGCGTCTCGGAGCTCACCACCTCGAACCACTACACGGCAAAGCTGCTCACGACAGCGCGCATTTCGCAGCTGGATCGGTCTGCGATGGTGTCGTACTACCGCGAGCGGTTCGCCAACGCAGCGGACTTCACGCTCTTCGTCGTCGGCAATGTCAAGGTGGAAGAGGCGATTCCCCTGCTCGCCCAGTACGTGGGTTCGCTGCCCTCGAGCGGGGAGGCCACGAGCGGCTTCAAGGACGTGGGGATCAGGTTCCCCACCGGGGTGCGCCGCGAGGTCGTCAGGAAAGGACGCGAGCCGAAGACCCAGACGCTCATCGCGTTCGAGGCGAATCCACCGATGGACGAAGCGGAAATGACGCGGCTGCACGCGGCCACCACCGTCCTGGAGATCTCATTGCGGGACATCCTTCGCGAGGATCTCGGCCAGACGTACACCGTGTCGGTGGCGTACAGCGATGCGCGGCCCCAGAGCGGCACCGGATCGGTCAACATCAGCTTTGGCGGCGCTCCCGAAAACGTGGACGCGATGATTGAGCGGATCTTCCAGGAGGTCAAGCGGCTGAAGGAAGAGCTGCCGTCTGCGGATTACGTCAACCGCGCGAAAGAGTCCTCCCGCCGCGCCCACGAGACGTCGGTCCGCCAGAACGGCTACTGGCTGGGCGCCCTGCAATCGAAGCACCTGCAGGGACGCGACCCGCTCCTGATCCTCGGCGTGCCGGAGCGAGTGGCCGCCGTGACGCCGGAGGCGGTCCGCGAGATGTTCCGCCAGTATTTCCCGGCCGATCGTCACCTGGTGGTGACACTGGCGCCAGAACCGTGATAGAGTCCGCTCCCATAGCCTTTCTATGGGAAGCGACAAGCGCAGAAGCGCGCGCGACGATCGGCCGGAGGAGCGTGCCGGCCTGCTGCCCGGCACGCTCGACATGCTCATCCTCAAAACACTTACCGCGGGCGTGATGCACGGCTACGGCATCGCCGAGCACATCCAGCGGACGTCCGGAGATGCCCTGCAGATCGAAGAAGGCTCGCTCTATCCAGCATTGCAGCGGCTGCAGATCCAGGGCCTGGTCGCCTCCGAGTGGGGGCATTCTGCGAACAACCGGCGCGCCCGCTACTACCGGCTGACGCCGCGCGGGCGGCGGCGCCTCGGCGAAGCGCAGGACAGTTTCAGCCGCCTGACGGAGGCGATCGCGCGCGTGATGAACCCGCCCGACCCATCGAAGATCTAGGGGGACAGCATGTCATTCCTGCGCCGCCTGTGGTTTCTCGCGCGCCGCGGCCGCCTCGACGACGAGCTGCGCGCGGAGATCGAGTTCCACATCGAGCAGAAGACGCGGCGGCTCGTGGCCGAGGGGATGGACGAGGCGTCCGCCCGCGGGGCGGCGCTCCGCCAGTTCGGCAACGCCACGCGCGTGCGCGAGGACAGCCGCGCGTACTGGGGATTCGGCCCGCTCGACCTGCTGTTCCAGGACATCCGCTTTGCCTGTCGCGCGATCGCGCGGCAGCCGATGCCGGCGGTCATTGCCGTCCTCTCGCTGGGGTCCGCCATGGCGGCGGGCGCGGCGGTGTTCAGCCTCGCCGACGCGGTGCTGTTCGCAAAGCTGCCGGTCGCGGACCCGGACCGCCTGCTTGTCCTGCGATGGGTGGCGGGAAGGCAGCACCTCTATTCCTCGCTGAACGGCTGGAACGACGTCCGCGACGGCGTGAGCAGCTCGACCTCGTTCTCGTACGACGCCTTTGAAGCCGCCCGCAGTCAGCTCCGCGGCCGCGCCGACGTGTTTGGCTTCGCGGATCTCTACCAGGTGAGCCTGGCTGCGGACAGCGACTCGCGCGTCGCGACGGCGCAGGCGGTGTCCGGGAATTACTACGCCGCGCTTCGCATCAGGCCCGCCTCCGGCCGCTTCATTACCATGTCAGACGATCGGGCGGACGCGCCCGAGCCGGTCGCCGTGATCAGCTACGCGCTCTGGCAGCGTCGCTTTGGCGCGCGCGCCGACACCGTCGGGCGCGTGGTGCGCGTGAACGGCGTGCCGACGACGATCGTCGGCGTCGCGCCACCCGGGTTCAACGGCACGCGGCAGGTCGGAGAGACGTCGGACGTCACGCTGCCGCTCGCCCTCCGCGACCGGTTCGTGCGCGAGCCGAGCCCCGACGCCCTCAAGGGGCGCCACCCCGCGCACTGGTGGCTCGTCCTGATGGCGCGGCTCCCGGCTGGCGCGAACGTGTCGGACGTCCAGCCGGAAATCGAGACGACAATCCGCGCAGCGATTGCCGCGACGAACCCGGAGGCGCTGAAGGGGCCGTTCAGCGTGGAGCTCAGGTCGGCCGCCCGCGGGATGTTCGAGCAACGGCAGGAGCTGGTCGAGCCGATCACGATCATGGCGGGCATCGTCGTGGTGGTCGTGCTGATCGCGTGCGCCAATCTCGCCAATCTGCTCCTCGCACGCGGCGCCGCCCGCGACCGCGAAGTGGCGGTGCGGCTGGCCATCGGCGGCTCCCGGGGCCACATCGTGCGCCAGTTCCTGGCCGAGAGCGCCATCATCGGGCTGGCCGCGGGCGGCGTGGGGCTTGTCGCGGCGCAGTGGCTCGCGCAGGGGCTCATCCCCGCGCTCGGGGTCGATCCGGCGGCGGGCGGGCTCAGCGTCGCCCTGAACGGGCGCGTCCTCGCGTTCGGCTTCGCCGCGTCTATCGTGTGCACGATGATCTTCGGCCTGGTGCCTGCATTCCGCAGCAGCACGGTGCCCGCGATCCGCAGCATCAGGGGGGCCAGCGACGACGCGGGCGCGTTCGCGGTGCGCGGTCCGCGCCTGCGGCTGGCGCGCACCCTGCTCGCCGCGCAGATTGCGCTGTCCGTCGTGGTGCTCGTGGCCGCCGGTCTCCTCGTGCACTCGATGCGGAACCTCGAGCGCGTGAACCCCGGGTTCGAGCCGCGCGGCGTGCTGCTGTTCCGCGTCGACGCGAGCCTGCTCGGCTACGATGACGATCACATTCACCGGATCGTTGACGAACTGCTCGCGCGCCTGCGGGCGTTGCCAGGCGTGCAAGGGGCGTCCTTCTCGCAGCACGGGCTGCTGTACGGGTGGTCGTCCCGATCCTCGCTGCATCAAGTCGACGGCAAGCCTCCCGCCGCGGACATCGACATCAATCGGCTGGTCGTCGACGAGCGGTTCCTGGCGACGTTCAGGATTCCTCTACTGGCCGGCACCGGCTTCACCGGCGCAGAGCGCAAGGGGGAGATCATCCCCGTCGTCATCAACCGGACGTTCGCCAGACTCGGCTTCAACACGATCGACGCCGTCGGACGAACGTTCAGGATCAGTAACCGGCCTGCTGCACCAACGTACCGCGTGATCGGCGTCACGGCCGACATTCACGTTGTCGATCTGAAACAGCCGCCGCCGCCGACGGTCTTCTTCTCCTATCGGACGCAGGTGCTCTACGGCGGGACATTCGCGGTGCGGACCGAGGGACCGCCGGAGGATCTCGCCGGAACGGTGCGCGAGGTCGTCGCGGCGGTCGACAAGGACCTGCCCATCGACCGCGTGCGATCGGAGGAGGCGGAGATACGCCACTCACTGCGCGAAGAGCGCCTGTTTGCGACGCTCGCGACGCTGTTGGGGGGGCTGGCGCTGCTGCTCGCCTGCGTCGGCGTGTACGGCCTCATGGCGTACAGCGTGACGCGTCGGACGCAGGAAATCGGGATCCGGATGGCGCTCGGCGCCGAGCGCCGGCGGGTGCAATCGATGGTCCTTGCCGACGCGGGACGGCTGACGGCCGCGGGGCTCGCCGCCGGGCTCGGCGCGGCGTCCCTCTCCTCGCGTTACCTCGAAAGCCTGTTGTTCGGGCTCGAGCCGACCGATCCCACCGCGCTCGCAGGCGCGCTGCTCCTTCTGCTGGGAGTCGCGCTGATCGCCGCGTACGTGCCGGCGCGCCGCGCGGCGCGCGTGGACCCGCTGACCGCGCTGCGCGCGGAATAAGTGGGACAGTCCCACTTATTCCCGCTTAGCCGATGACGCAGGCGGTCCCGCTGACGGCCACCATCAGCATGCCGTTGGCCTGGCCGAGGACCTCGTAATCGATGTCGATGCCGATCACGGCGTTGGCCCCCTGCTCCTGCGCTCGCTTCTGCATCTCGGCCATCGCCGTCTCGCGCGCCTCGTTGAGCGCCTTCTCGTAAGTGGCCGAGCGGCCGCCGACGATGTCGCGGACGGTCGCGAACATGTCGCGGAAGATGTTGGCGCCGATGATCGCCTCGCCCGTCACGACGCCGATGTAGCGGCTCACCGGGCGCCCTTCGACGACCGATGTGGTAGTGAGAGTCATGCCTGTCTCCTGCGGACGTGCCGCAGCAGGCATTCTGTCACACCAGCGGGCCGCGCTGCCGGAGGAGCTTGGGGCCGGCGATCAGCGCCAGGCCGTAGGCGGCGACCGCCACCATGAGTGTCGAGGGCCGGCCGCGCGGAAGGTCTTCGACGAGCAGCTTCATCGCCACGATCGCGAGCAGCGGGTACACCATCCAGAGCGCGTCGGCCAGCGCCCCGGCGCGTCCCGAGGCGAGCAGCAGCGCGGCGGCGACGAGCACCACGGTGCGCGTGGCGGCAACCCAGGCGGCGTCCAGGCCGGCCGTCGTCGCCATGAATGCCACGATGGCGCCGGACGCGGTCCACACGAACAGCGTGAGGAGGATGTACCGCGGTATGCCCCGTCCGATTCCGTCGTCGTCGCAGCGCCGCGCGGGGATGAGCACGCACAGCGCGATCGCGGCGAGCACGACGAGCGCAGGGGCGCCGGGCACGGACCACCCGCCTGACGGGCTCCCGAAAAGCGCCGCCGCCGTGGTCCAGGCCAGACCCGACAGCAGCGCGGCGGCGAGCACGTAAACCGTGCAGTGCATCGCGAGCGTGAGCCGGCACACGCGGCGCGCCGCGATCGCCGCGACGGTCCCCAGGGCCGAGAAGAGGATGGCCGCGCCGGCGCTGCCCAGCGCGAGCACGGCGCCGGCGAGCACGAAGGTGAGCGCGAGCGACGCATAGAAGAAGAAGTTGCGGGGGGGCCGCCGCCGCTCGACGAAGGCGAACGCAACGGCGTACGCGGCGGCGCCGAACGCCAGGCCGAGGAGCCCCGGCGTGACCACCTTCGCGCCGGTCGCGGCGGTCACGTAGATCGCGCCGCCATAGCCGATCGCGACGACCGCGATGGACTGCGCGACCTCGAATGGAATGACGGCCCGCCCCAGGAACAGCGTCCGCAGCGCGAAACTCCCGAGATACGCTGCGAAGAACAGCACCTGCACGCCGAATGCGGCGAGCGGTTCCTGCCCGCTCGCGCCGCGCAGGGTGACGCCGGCGACCATCGCACCGGCGAGCGCCGCGGTCGGCCAGCGCAGCAGGATCCAGTCGCAGACATATCCGATCCACACGGCCGCGATCCCGACGGCGATGAGAAGGATCGTGTGGCTCACGAACCCGCGCGTGGCGACGCCGAGCACAACCGCCCCGGCCGAGACGCCGAGCGCCACCACCCAGGCGATCGGCTCGATCCGTCGTCGCACCGCGACGACCAGGCCTGCGGCCGCGAACAGCGCCAGAAGGGCGGCGCTGCCCTCGGGGCGCACGATCTGGAACTTGAAGCTCGCCTCCCACACCATCGGCAGGACGATGAGCGTGGCCGCCGTCGCGTGGAAGGTCGCGCTGGCCGAGGGGACGGCGCGGCGAGCGGCCGCCGCCAGCCACACCGTCGCGTACATCAGCCCCAGCGCCACTCCCGCGGACTTGGGAAGCACGTGCGCTTCGGTCAGCGCGCGCAGGAGGTACGCGCCGCCCAGGACGACGAGCGTGCGTCCCACGAGCGCCATCGCGCCGGACAGGGTGGAGAGTCCTTCATCGACGGTCGTCGCGGGATCACCCTGGGGCGCGCTCGCAGCCAGGCTGCCGGCGGGCGGCGGGCGCAATCCGGCGGCCGCTGCGACGGCGAGCGCCCCCTCGAGCTCGACGACACGGCGCTCGAGCTGTTGGACTGTTCGAGAGAGGCGCTGAACATCCGCGGTGAGCTGCGACACCCGATCCGCCATAACCTCGGGATTCCCTCGTCGTGTGTCCACTTTCAGGCGGACTGGAGCGCGTCGTGCGACACCAGCTCCCGGATGCGCGCGATCACCTCGGGAACCGCCGCGGCCACCGGCGTCGAGAGCGTCGTCTGCATCGCCTGCATGTCGTCGATCGAAATGGTGATCAGGCGCATGCGCGGGAGCTGGCCGAGGAGCGTGGCGGACTCAATCAGGTCGCGCAGCCCGATGTCGTGCGCGGTGAGCGTGCGCGGGAAGTCGGAGGCGTAGCGCGGCTCGATCACCGAAACCGTTCCGGCCGGCTGCCCGTCCATCGTCGCGTCGATCATCACCACGGGGTCGTACCGCGCGAGCTCGCCGAGCAGATGGAACCCGCCCGTGCCGCCGTCGAGCACGTGCACGTTCGGCGGCAGCCCGAGCGCCTCGAGCCGGCGGGCGACGTGGACGCCGACTCCTTCGTCGCCCATCAGCACGTTGCCGATCCCCAGGAGGAGCGTGCGGCTCATCATCGGTTCTTCTTCTCGACGAACTTCCAGCCACCCGCCATCGAGGAGATGACGCCGCGCCCCTCGATGTAGTCGTGGTAGAAGACGAGGTACACGTGCACCATCGTGAAGCAGATGAAGAACCACATCATCACGTGGTGCCACTGCCTGACCGCGAGGTCCCCCCCCATCAGCGGCACGACCCACGCGAACAGCGCCGGCAGCCACGCGTCGCTCATCGCGGAGTACATGCCGAAGCCGGTGGCCGCCTGGAAGAGGAACGCGAGGAACGACAGGAAGTACGTCCAGGCCGCCAGTGAGTTGTGCCCGACGGATTCGACCGGCCTCGTCTTCCCCTGGATCAGCTCGATGCGGACCACGTCGATCGCCTCGTTCACCTGGCGGACGAGGAGCCGGCGGCTGAGGGGAAGGAAGTTGTCCCACCGCGCGTACTGGTTCCCGACGAAGCCCCAGTAGATCCGCGCGGCGAAGTTGAAGAAGAAGATGAACGCCGCGGCGAAGTGGATGAAGCGCACCCAGCCGAACGTGTAGCCGAAGGACGCTTCGCCGGCCGGCTGCGGGAGCAGCGGCCGGCCGATGAGGAACCCGGTCACGATGAGCAGCCCGATGCACAGCGCGTTCACCCAGTGGTAGATGCGGACCGGCATCTCCCACACGTACACGCGGAGGAACTCGACCCGTTCCATCGTCGCCTCCTAGAACGCGTGGACCTGGTGCACGTAGCGCCCGCGCTCGTCGTGGAGGTGGACGGCGCAGGCGATGCACGGGTCGAACGAGTGAATGGTGCGCAGCACTTCGATCGGCTGGTCCGGGTTCGCGATCGGCGTCCCGATGAGCGCCGCCTCGTACGCCGACATCTGCCCCTTCGCATCGCGCGGCGAGGCGTTCCAGGTGCTCGGCACGACGAGCTGGTAGTTGTCGATCTTGCGGTCCTTGATGACGATCCAGTGTGCGAGCGCGCCGCGCGGCGCCTCGCTCAGGCCCACGCCGCGGGCCTCCGCCGGCCACTGGCCGGGGTCCCACATCGAATTGTCGAACATGCGCGTGTCGCCGTTCTTGATGTTGGCGAGCAGCTGCCCGTAGAACTCCTTGGCCCAGCGGGCGATGAGCTGCGTCTCGAGGCCCCGCGCCGCCGTTCGGCCGAGCGTCGAGAAGAGCGCGGCGACCGGCACGTCGAGCTGCGCGAGCGCGCTGTTCACCGCGTCCTGCACCTCGCGGTGCCCCGAGGCGTAGGCCACGAGCATGCGGGACAGCGGGCCGACCTCCATCGGGTGGTCCTTCCAGCGCGGCGTCTTCAGCCAGCTGTACTTGTTCTTCACGTCGAGCAGCGCGTAAGGGGGCTTCGGACCGGTGTAGTTGAACTTCGTCTCGCCGTCCCAGGGGTGCCGCGACGCCTGGTCGCCGTCGGTGTACTCGTACCAGGAATGGGTGATGAACTCACGGACCTGCTGCACGTCCTTGCCGTCGATCGGCACGACCTCGTTCAGGTTTCGATTCAGGATCGCGCCGCGCGGGAACTTGAACTTGGCCGGGTCGCCGTATCCGTTGGTCGGCAGATCGCCGTAGGCGAGATAGTTCGGCAGGCCGCCGCCGATCGCGCCCCAGTCCTTGTAGAACGACGCGACCGCCATCAGGTCCGGGAGGTACACCTGCTCGACGAACTGCTGCGCCTCGTCGAACAGGCGCCCGACCATCGCGAGCCGCTCGGCGTTGATCGCGGTGGCCTCGTCGATGTTGACCGAGCACGGCGCGCCCCCGACGAGGTAGTTCGGGTGCGGGTTCTTGCCCCCGAAGATCGTGTGCACCTTCACGATCTCCTTCTGCCACTCGAGCGCCTCGAGATAGTGCGCCACGCCGAGCAGGTTGACCTCGGGCGGCAGCTTGTACGCGGCGTGCCCCCAGTAGCCCTTCGCGAAGATCCCGAGCTGCCCGCTCTCCACGAACGCGAGCAGCCGCTTCTGCAGATCGGCGAAGTAGCGCGGCGAGCTCTTCGGCCAGCTCGAGATCTTCTGCGCGATGGCGGAGGTCGCGGCCGGATCGGCCTTGAGCGCACTCACCACGTCCACCCAGTCGAGCGCATGGAGGTGGTAGAAGTGCACGACGTGATCCTGGAGGTACTGCGCGCAGAACATCAGGTTGCGCACCAGCTCCGCGTTCGGCGGCACGGTGATCCCGAGCGCGTCCTCGACCGTCCGCACCGAGGCGAGCGCGTGCACCGTGGTGCACACGCCGCAGGCACGCTCGGTGAACGCCCACGCGTCACGCGGGTCGCGCCCCTTCAGAATCAGCTCGAAGCCGCGCACCATCGTGCCGGAGCTGTACGCCTCGACGACCTTGCCGTCCTTCACTTCGACTTCGATCCGCAGGTGCCCTTCGATGCGGGTAATCGGGTCGATCACGATCCGGTCAGACATGGCTCCCTCCGATTCCTGCGGGGGCCGCGGGGGCGGGCTTCTCTTCCGTCTTCGGCTTCTTGCGCAGATTCGTCGCGATGGCGTGCGCGGCCAGGCCGGCGGCGGTCACGGCGGCGGCCGCGGCGCCGATCGTGTCGGCCGTCGTCTCGATGCCGAAGCCGGGGAACGACGACAGGTGCTGGTAGAAGGGACCGTTGTCCCAGAAGTTCGCCTCGCTGCAGCCGATGCAGCCGTGGCCGGACTGGATCGGGTAGCTCACGCCGTTGTTCCACCTGGTGACGCCGCACGCGTTGTACGTCACGGGGCCGCGACAGCCCACCTTGTACAGGCAATAGCCGCGGCGGGCGTTCTCATCGTCGAACGACTCGACGAAGAGCCCGGCGTCGTAGTTCGGCCGGCGGTAGCAGGTGTCGTGCACGCGCCGCGAGTAGAAGGCCTTCGGGCGCCCGAGACGATCGAGCTGCGGGACGCGATCGAACGCGAGCAGGTGGACGACCGTGCCGGCCATCACCTCGCCGATCGGCGGGCACCCCGGCACGTTGACGACCGGGACGCCCGACACGATCTTGTGCACCGGCGTGGCGCTCGTCGGGTTCGGCTTCGCGGCCTGAATGCAGCCGTTCGACGCGCAGCTGCCCCAGGCGATGACCGCCTTGGCGCCGGCGGCCGCCTCGGTGACGATATCGAGCGCCGTGCGCCCGCCGATGCAGCAGTACACGCCGCCGTCCTCGGTCGGGATCGAGCCTTCGACGAGCATCAGGTACTCCCCCCGGTGCTTCGTCATCGTCTCGTGCAGCGCTTCCTCGGCCTGTCTGCCCGCGGCGGCCTGGAGCGTCTCCGTGTAGTCCAGCGAGATCCGGTCGAGGATGATGTCGGAGACGATCGGGTGGGACGAGCGGATGAACGACTCGCTGCAGCAGGTGCATTCCTGGAAGTGGAACCAGACAACCGGCAGGCGCGGCCTGGTCTCGAGCGCGCGCAGGACCTCGGGCATCAACGCCGACGAGATCCCCGCCGCCGCGCCGATCCAGCTGCAGAACCGCACGAACTCCCGCCGCGAATAGCCCTGCACCCGGGCACGTTCCCAGATGCTCGAGGGTGCGCTCATACATCCTCCTTGTGCCCGCTGACGGCCGCGATCCAGCCGCGAACCACCACGCGATCGCCGAGGTGCGCGTCGGCGGTCACCTGGTTGGTCATGTCGACGACCACCGGGGCGGTGAGAACGATCTTCGCGAGCCGGCGCCCCTTGTCTTCGAGGATCTCGACGATCTCCCCGTGGAGGGCGAGGGTCTGGATCTGATTGCCGTATGTCGCCATGGATGGCGGCGGCAGAGGCAGGGTCCGTGCCAGCGTGAACGGGGCGAAAAACTCGGGATAACGCGGATGACGGAAGCGCGAGGTGCGGAGAACCGCGGGGGAACGCGCGGATTCCCGCAGGTAACCCCGGAGGACGCCCCCGCGGTTCCTACCCTCCGTGGTCGCCCTGCTTCTCGGCGTCCTCCAGTCCGAACTTCTTCAGCTTGTCGCGGAGCGTGGACAGGCTCAACCCGAGTGCCCTGGCGGCCTGCGTGCGGTTACCGCCGCTTTCGGCGAGCGCCTGCCGCAGCAGGTTGGTCTCGAGGCAGACGAGCACGTCGTTGTAGGAGAGCGACTCGTCCACCAGGCACCGCGCGCACGCCCGCACGAGGAGATCGACCGGGTGCCCGTCGCGCATTTCGGGAGGCAGGTGGTCCGGCAGGATCTCGCCCTCGGCAAACAGCGCGATCTGTTGCGCGACGTTGCGCAGTTCGCGGACGTTCCCCGGCCAGTGATAGGCGAGCAGGAGCCGCTCGGCCCCCTCCGAAAGGGTGAACGGGCGGTCCGGCACGAAGCGACGGAGGAAGTGCTCGACGAGCAGCAGCACGTCCTCTCGACGCTCGCGCAGCGGCGGGATGTTCACCGGGCAGACGTTGACCCGGTAGTACAGATCCGCGCGGAACAGCGATCGCGCGACGAGATCCTTCAGGTCCACCTTCGACGCGGAGATGAGGCGGACGTCGATGGCGGTCGTCTTCGTGCCGCCGACGCGCATGACCTGACGCGATTCGAGGACCCGCAGCAGTTTCGCCTGCACGGCCGGCGGCACGTCGTCGATGTCGTCGAGGAACAGCGTGCCGGTGTGCGCCAGCTCGAAGAGGCCGGGCTTCTCCACGTGCGCGCTTGTGAACGCGCCGCGCTCGTGCCCGAAGAGCTCGCTCTCGAGCAGTTCGTGCGGCATCGCGGACAGCGCGACCTTGACGAGCGGGCGATCGGCGCGCGGGCTCGTCCGGTGGATGTAGTCGGCGAACAGCTCCTTCCCGACCCCCGTCTCGCCGATGAGCAGCACGGAGGTGTCCGACTGCGCGATCGTGTCGATTCGCGTCAGGATGGCGCGCATTTTCTCGCTGCGCGTGACGACGGCGATCGAGGAGCGAAGGTCCATCAGGGCGAGATTCGAGCGATTCTATCGAAATTCCGCTCAGGGCGGGCGTTGAGCTCAGCGCGACGGACCCCCCGCGGCCTTCACGCACCGGAACCCGACAGCGGAGTTCGCCCGCGCGCGTGGCAGCGTGCTGATGCCTCCCGTGTAGTTGACCGCGAAGGCAGTGGCGCGATCGGGGCCCTCCGACGACCAATAGTAAATCGGCGCCTGGTCCGGCGCCCATAACGGCGTCTCCTTGTCCGGGGGCGTGCGGCACGCGCTGTGGTGGGACCGCCCGTCCCACGCGCACTCGGCGTTCTCGCCGCCGCGCGTCAGCGACCGCGCGATCTCGTCGGCGGTCGGCATTCGCCAGATGCCGGCGGGCGCCGCCAGGAGCGCGCTGCCATCTTCGTTGAGATAGGCGCAGCGTTCGGCCGGGGGATCTCCATAGTTCGCCAGCGAATGCCAGGACGGGTACTCGGAGTGCGGTGTCTGCCAGTTCCAGCCAGGGCCGAGCGGCGCCCACGTGAGGGTGATGCCGTTCCCGGCAATCACCCTCGAACCCCGCTGACCGTCATCGTGCCGCGCAAGGAGGGCCGGCAGTTGCCGCGCCGAGAGTACAGCCACTGCAAGCGCCGGGATCGCGACGAGCAGGGCTTCTCGCCAGCGTCGCAACAGGCCC
Source organism: Vicinamibacterales bacterium (assembly GCA_035463475.1). Classification (GTDB taxonomy): domain Bacteria; phylum Acidobacteriota; class Vicinamibacteria; order Vicinamibacterales; family 2-12-FULL-66-21; genus JACPDI01. Next base: position 36,163 of record DATHTE010000129.1, on the reverse strand, counting down.
CGCCGCGCTCGCGCACCCTCCGCGCGCAACAGCCGGCGGTGCCGCGCTTCGAGAAGAAACAGCAACGCCGCGACGATGATCGGGGCGTACGTCACCAGCGCCGTGGCGAGGAGCACGTCGAGAGGCGCGACTTCCCGCGCAACTCGGCTGCGGACCCACCATGCGCCGGCCCCAGCGGCGGCCACGAGCAGCAACGTACCACCAGGCGCCGGGCGGCGAAGGGCGATCAGGCCGAGCACGATCAGCAGCACCGCCGGAGCGAGATAGCCGAGCACGCGCGGGATGGGCTGTCCCCATCCTTCGTAGAACAGGCTTGCCGCGCCGCTGATCGCCATCGCTGTCGCGGCGCCGATGAGGATCGCTGTCGCGAGAAGGCCGGGAAGACTTCGGAGGATGTGTCTGGCCATGACGTGCTAGAAGGCGATCTGCACCTGGACTGTGACGAACGGGTCGCGTTCGTGCCGGCGCGGTGGATCCGGGGCGAGTTCACCGGCCCCGTCTCTAACTCTACCGTATAACGTTTTGCGGTTGGGAGCCTTACCGGCACAGGCCATTTGCATCACCCGTTACGACTGGCTATCCTTCTGGGCCTTCTCGGAGCTGCGAGGACGCATGACCATACCTTCGGATCACTTCCCGAGAGAAACCGCAGGCTTGCCCGAAGCGCATGCGCCGGAGTCGGTCGACATGGCGAACGGCGATCGCTTCGACCTCCGCATCGCGCCGGTGACCAAGAGGGTCGGCGGCGCGACCGTGCGGATGCTGGCTTACAACGGCTCGATTCCGGGCCCGACGCTTCGGGTGCGGCAGGGATCGGACCTGATCGTCAATGTCGTCAACGAGGGTGACCTCGAGACGACCGTGCACTGGCACGGGTTGCGCCTGGAGAACCGCTACGACGGCACGCCGCAGACCCAGCGTCCGATACCGGTCGGCGGCAGCTTCACCTACCGCGTGACGTTCCCGGACCCTGGCGTCTACTGGTACCACCCGCACATTCGGGAGGACTACGGACAGGAGATGGGCCTGTACGGGAACCTCTTGGTGGCTCCCTCGGATCAAGACTACTGGCCGCCGGTCAACCGCGAGCTCACCCTCACGCTCGACGACATTCTGCTGGAGGACGGAGGGGTAGCTCCGTTCAGCCGCTCGCAATCGACCTACACGGCGATGGGGCGATTCGGGAACGTGTTGCTGGTGAACGGCGAGCCCGAGCCTTCGCTCCGCGCGCGCACAGGCGAAGTCGTGCGCTTCTACCTGACCGACACCGCGAACACTCGCATCTTCAACGTTGGGCTTCGCGGCGCGCGCATGAAGCTCGTGGGCGGCGACAGCGGCCGTTGCGAGCGCGAGGCGTTCGTCGAGCGCGTGCGAATCGCCCCCTCGGAGCGCGCCGTGGTGGACGTGCTGTTCGACCAGCCCGGTCAGCTGACACTCGAGCACTACACGCCGGGTCGGACGTACCGGCTGGCGTCGATTGCGGTCGCCGACGAGCAGGTGGAGCCGTCACTGGCGTCGCACTTCGGGACCCTCCGGATCAACTCGGACATGGCGGCCGCCCGCGCCCGCGTCGCCCGGTACCTGGACGCCGAGCCGGACAAGACGCTTGCGCTCGTTGCCGAAATGGACATGGGTGAAGGCGAGGTGCCGCCGGGCGCGACGGTCGCCTACGTCTGCCCGATGCATCCCGAGATCAGGACCGACCATCCCGCCCGCTGTCCGCGGTGCGGCATGAAGCTGGTGCAGGAGGAACTGGTACGCGAGGCGACGAGCGGTGAGCACGCGCACGGTCACGGGCACGCCGAAGATCACGAACCTCGCCGCGAGCAGGGGGGCGAACACTCCCCGGAGAACGCCCGCATCGAGTGGGAAGACGACATGGTGGCGGTGAACCGCCTGACCACGCCCGCCAACACGCGCTGGAAGCTCGTTGACCGCGCCACCGGGGACGAAGGCACGGCGATCGACTGGCGGTTTCGCGTTGGCGACCAGGTGAAGATCCGGCTGGTCAACGAGATGGAGTCCGACCATCCGATGCACCACCCCTTCCACGTCCACGGTGCGGGACGATTCCTGATCCTCTCGCGTGATGGCGCCGTCGAGCCGAACCTTGTGTGGAAGGACACGGTCCTCGTGCGCACCGGCGAGACGGTTGACATTCTGCTCGACGTCACGAACCCGGGCACATGGATGGCCCACTGTCACATCGCCGAGCACCACGAGAGCGGCATGATGTTCAGCTTCAACGTCGAGCGGCGTTCAGAATGAGCTGACGATAGGTGCGAATGACGTTCTCGTAGTTGCGGACGGCGATCCGCTCGTCCGCGCCGTGCATCCGCTCGAGATCGCGCGACATGAGGCGGACCGGCAGAAACCGGTATACGTTTCCGCTCAGGCCGGCGTAGTAACGCGCGTCGGTCACCACGACGACCAGATACGGCGCCACGATCGCGTCGGGCGTCACGCTCCGGATCGTTCGCTCCAGGATGCGGTAACTCCCGGCGTCGGTGCTGGACACGGCCGACGGCTCGGCGGAAAAGCGTCCCGTCGTCTTGACCTCGACGCGGTCGTCATCGACCGTGCGCCGGACGTGTTCCACGACGCCGGCCACGCTGTCGCCCGGCAGGATCCGGAAGTTGACCACCGCGCGCGCGTGGCTGGGGAGCACATTGTCCTTCGTTCCGGCCTGGAACATCGTGACCGCCGTCGTCGTCCGCAGCATCGCGTTGGTGGTCGGGGTGCGTTGGAGGCTGCGCGTGACCAGCGCCCGCGTAAGCCACAGGTTGGCGAACGCCGCACGCTGGGCGAACGGGAAGTGCGGTCCGATCCGCTCGAAGAGCTGGCGCGTGGGGCCTTCGAGACGCGTCGGCATCTGGTTGTCCTCGACTCTCGCGACCGCCGCGCTGAGGATCCCGATCGCGCTCTGAGTCGGAGGCAAGGACGAATGGCCGCCCGCCGTTCGCACGCTCAGCTCGATGCTGACGAAGCCCTTCTCGGCAATCCCCACGAGCGCGACCGGAGCGGAAATGCCGGGCAGGATACCGTCTCCGATCACACCTCCTTCATCCAGCACCGTCTCCAGCTCGATGCCGCGGCGCTTCAGGAGCGCAGCGATCTCCCGCGCGCCCCCGGTTCCGCCCACTTCCTCGTCATGCCCGTAGGCGAGATATACCGTCCGAGCCGGCCGGAAGCCTTCGCCCAGGAGCATCTCCACGGCCTCGAGCGTACCGACAACCGCCGACTTGTTGTCGATGGCGCCTCGACCCCAGATGTAGCCGTCAGCGACCCGGCCGCTGAACGGATCCGCATTCCACAGGTGCCTCGTGCCTGCCTCGACCGGGACAACGTCCAGGTGTCCGGCGAGGAGGATAGGTTTGAGAGACGGGTCGGTGCCCTCCCACGTGTACAGGAGACTGTACGTTCGCACGGCCTCGCGGCGCAGCTGCGAGTGCACGCGAGGAAACGCGCTCTCGAGGTGCGCGTGCAACGCCTGAAACGCTGTCGAGTCGAACGACGCCGGGTCCTCGTGCGAGACGGTCGGGATGCGAAGCGACGCGGCAAGCCGTTCGGCAGCGCCGTCGGGGACGGGGATTTCCGGGACGGACGGGATCGGCACTGTCGCCGGCTCGTAGCGGGCCGTGCGGATGCCGGCGATTCCGACGAGCAGCAGCAGGCCAGCGGCAAGCAGTACGAGGACTCTCCTCATACTTGCTTACATGACCTTCTGGCTGAGTCTCAGGTAGAAGCGCCGGCGCATGGACCACTGCTGCGCGATGAGCGCGAGGGAAGCGCCCACCACGATCAAGGTGGCCACAGGGCCCAACGCCGGTAATCGGGTTGCCAACGTGGCCACGGATCCAAGCAGCAGCGCGCTCGCGGCAAACGCCGCGCGCGTCCGCCACGTCTTCCAGCCGGGGACCACGTCGACTTGGTACACCCGCGTCATGCTCTCGACCAGCGCCACGCCGCAGAGCGCGAGCGCGACGTGCCCCGGGCGCGGGAGGAAGAGCGCCACGACGAGCGCCGCTGCGAACAATCCAAGCATCCAGATCTCGCGGCTCAAGGCGGACCGCTTCGCGTTCGCCGGGGCGCGCCACGCGCCCAACGCGGTTCCGAGATGCAGGAGGGACAGCAGGGCCGCCGCGGCGATCAGTGCGGCGAGCGTCGCCAGGATGGGACCGGAGAGCGGCTGCGTGAACAGCGAGATCACGGCGAGCCCAGCGGCCGCCTGCCCGAGCAGCGTGAACGCCACGAGCGGGAGTTCGTTCAGCGCTGGCCTCTGGCCTCTGGCCCCTGGCCTCTGGCCTCTACGATCCCACCGCCGCACTTCCTCGTAGTTCGCCACCGCCTTCGGCTCGCCGGTCGCCATAGCGGGATGTGGTTTCACGCGGAGGAGCGGCTGCGTTCGCGACACCGCGGGCAGTGGAAACGGATGCTCGATGGCTGGCGCTTCCCACAGCGCGCGCGTGCCTGGCGGCGCGGCAGCCGCCGGCCCGAGGGCCGGCGCGCCTTCGACGACCTCCAGCGCCCGCATCGGGCACGCCGCGACGCAGGCTGGCGGGAGACCCGCATCGATCAGGTCCCGGCAGAAGTCGCATTTCGTCGTCCGTCCGAGTTCTGGCGAGTACTGTGGCGCCGAGTACGGACACACCCAGGCGCAGTATTCGCAGCCGACGCACTTCTTCGCATCGAGCCAGACGATGCCATCGTCTCTGATCGCGTAGGCGCCGGTCGGGCACGCGGCCGCGCACGCGGGGTCCGCGCAGTGGTTGCAGGCGACCGACACGTTGTAGGCGAACACGCTGTTCGTCCACGCGGCGCCGCGCCGCTCCCACGTGCCGCCGGACACCTCGTAGACGCGCCGCCACAGCACGCCTTCCGGCAGCGTGTTCTTGTCCTTGCACGCGACCTGGCAGGCCTTGCAGCCGGTGCACGCCGAGGCGTCGAAGGCGAATGCGTGCCTCAGGGTCGCCTCCGCGCGAGGCGCTTCGGCGCCCAGGGCTGCACGTCCACCATCATGGTGTGCTGCGCCGTGGCGCACGCGAACGGCGTCCACCGGGACGAGGTCAAAACGTTGACGTTGCCGCCGTGGTCCACCCCGTCCTCCGCTGGCGCCCACCAGGCGCCCTGCGGGATGTCGATCACGCCGGGCATGATGCGAGGCGTGACGCGGCACTGGAGCACGAGCGCCCCGCGCGCGTTGAACACCTTCACCTCGTCGCCGTCGGCGATGCCGCGCGCGGACGCGTCGATCGGGTTCATGAAGACGCGCTGCGGGAACGCCTCTTCGAGCCAGTCGTTGTTGTCGTGGGTCGAGTGAACGCGGTGCAGCGTGTGGTGCCCGATCGCCTGCAGGGGATACGTTCCGCCGTCATCCGCGAACGGGCTCTCCCACTCCTCGATGTACTTCGGGATTGGAGGAACCTCCGCGGGCCTCTCCAGATCGAACAGCTGCTTCGAGAAGATCTCGATCTTGCCGCTTGGCGTCGGCAGCGGGTGGCGCTCCGGATCGAGCCGGAAGTCGGCAAACGCAATGGCGGGCGTGTCCACGCGACGCGCCCAGACGCCGGCGTTGGACGCGAGCAGCTCGTCAAGCGTCGGCAGTTCAGGGAAACGGCGTTGCCGCAGCTCGTCGAGACACCACTCCGCCCACGCGCGCTCGTGACGTCCCTCGGTGAACGCGTCGCCGATCCCCAGTCGAGACGCGAGCTCGGCGCAGATGCGGTAATCGCTCTTGCACTCGCCGGGCGGGTCCACGAGCTTCGGCTGGACGATCACCTCGTCTCCGTACTTCCAGCCGTCCTCGAGGCCCCACGTCTCGAACTGCGTGCAGGCGGGCAGGACGATGTCGGCGAACCGCGCCGTCGGCGTCAGGAAGTTGTCCTGGACGACGAGAAACTCCACTTTGGATTCATCACGCAGGATTGCGGCGGTGCGGTTCGTGTCCGCGTGCTGGTTGATCAGGCAGTTGGTCGCGACCGCGTAAATGAGCTTGATGTCGTTGTCCAGCCGCTCGGCCCCGCGCACGCCGTCGGCCGCGGTCATGCTCTTGCCGCGAAGCACCGCTTCGGTCCAGAGGAAGACCGGGATCTGCGCGGCCACCGGATTCTCGCCGCCAGGAAAAACGGTCCACAGCGGGCCGCCGTCGGGCGCCTGCAGCCCGAGTCCGCTCGCCCAGCCGCCGGGCACGCCGACGTTGCCGGTGATGGCCGCGAGCACGCATCCTGCGCGCACCACCTGCTCGCCGTACGCACGCCGCTGCATGCCGTACCCCTGATACAGCACCGCGGGCTTGCGCGTCGCGTACTCGCGGGCGATGCGGGCAATGGTGCCTGCCGGCACGGCGGTGATCGGTTCCGCCCACTCGGGCGTTTTCGGCACGCCGTCGCGGGTGCCAAGCACGTAGTCCGAGTAGCTTTCAGCGGTCTCGGCGCCGGGCGGCATCTGCGTGGCGTCGAACCCGACGCAGTGCGTGCGGACGAACGCGGCGTCGTGCAGTTGCTCGGTCAGCATCACGTAGGCCATCGCGGTCATCATCGCGGCGTCGGTTCCGGGCCTGATGGCGATCCACTCGTCGGCGAGCGCGGCGGCGGACAGCGAATGCCGCGGGTCGATGCAGACGACGCGCGCGCCGCGTTCGCGCGCGAGCTTGACGAAGTAGTCGCTGTTCGTGCCGTCGCGCATCTCCGCGGGGTTCCAGCCCCACATCAGGATGTAGCGCGAGTTCAGCCAGTCCTGCCGCTGGTTGCCCGTGACGAGCGTTCCGTACACGGTGGGGGTCGCGAGGTTGATCGCGCCCCAGGAGTACGAGTTGTAGATCCCGAGGCAGCCGCCGAACAGATTCATCAGTCGCCGCGCGACGTGCGATCCGTTCAACTGGTTGTAGGAACCGGTCCCGTAGGGGACGAACAGGGCGGAGGGGCCATAGCGAGCTTTCACACGCGCGAACTCGCGGGCGACGGTGTCGAGCGCCTCGTCCCATGCGATTGGCTCGAACCGCCCATCCCCGCGCCTGCCCATGCGCCTGAGCGGCCGCAGCAGCCGGTCCGGGTGGTACTGGCGGCGCAGGTACGCGCGGCCACGGACGCAGGCGCGCAGCTGCGGCGCCGCGAGGTCGTCCGGGCGGTCGTCCGCGTCCAGCCGCACGATCCGGCCGTCGCGCACGTGCGCCACCAGCATGCAGCGCCCGCCGCAATTGTGGGCGGGGCAGCCGACGCGGATCTGCATGTTGCAAGTGTACCGCCAGAATCGTGTAAGGTATCGGGCTTATGAAGTGGCTGCTTCGCGGCATCCTCGCGCTCGCCGTCCTCTACGTGGCGTTGTTCGGCACCGTGGCCCTGGCGATGATGTTGGGGCCCGAGCCGTTCGGCCTCTTCATGAAATACGCGCCCGCGCCGCTGGTCTGGCGGGCGCTCCCCGCGCGCCAGATGTGGCTCTGGGCGCGAGACGGGACGCTCGCGGAAGGAGACGAGGCGCCCGACTTCACCCTGTCATGGGTCGATCGCTGCCAGACAACCACGCTGTCGGCGCACCGCGGCGATCGTCCGGTGGTGCTCGTGTTCGGCAGCTACACGTGACCGCCGTTCCGCCGGGCGGTGCCCGCGCTCAACTCGCTCTATCGCACCTACCGCGACCGCGTCGCCTTTTACGTGGTGTACATCCAGGAGGCGCACCCGGTGGACGCCTGGCAGCTCCGCGACAACGTCGATGACAACGTGCTCTTGGCCAGCACGAGAACGCCGGACGAGCGGTACAGCGCCGCTGGTCTCTGCGTGACCCGGCTCGGGATCGAGCTGCCGGCCATCATCGACGGGCCGGACAACCGAGTCGAGCGCGCCTACACCGGCTGGCCGGATCGGCTCTATGTCATCGACCGGAGCGGGCGCATCGCCTACAAAAGCGCGGCGGGGCCGTTCGGCTTCAGGCCCTCGGACGTCGAAGCCGTGCTGAAACGGATCGTCGGTGCGCAGCCGTCGGAGTGACGGCGGGGAGCGATCTTAGAGGAGTTCGTACTCCCGCAGCTTGCGATAGAGGTTCCGCTCGCTGATCCCGAGGATTCGCGCCGCCTGCCCGCGATGCCCGCTCGTACCGCGGAGCACTGCGGCGATGTGCGCGCGCTCCAGTTCTTGGAGCGTGGCCGGCTGGCCGTTGCTTCCCCCGGGCGCCGGCTGCACGGCGGGCGCGCCCCGCACATGCGCCGGGAGGTGTTCGGGGCGCACCTCCGGACCGTCGCAGACGATCATCGCCGCTTCGACCACGTGGAGAAGCTCACGCACGTTCCCGGGCCACGCGTGCCGCTCGAGCGCCTGCTGGGCCGACGCGCCGATCGTCTTGCGTGTGCCGAACCGTTCGTTCAGGATGCTCGCGAAGTGCGTGGCGAGCAGCGGGACGTCACCGTGCCGCTCACGCAGAGCGGGCACCTTGAGCGCGATCGTGCTGAGGCGGTAGAACAGGTCCTCTCGAAACAGCCCCTGCCGCACCAGGCCTTCCAGGTCCCGGTTCGTCGCCGCGAGGATGCGGACGTCCACGTGAATTTCCGCCGTCCCGCCGACGCGACGGAACGTGGACGTGTCGAGGACGCGCAGGAGCTTGACCTGCGTGGCCTGGCTGACCTCGCCGATCTCGTCGAGGAAGATGGTGCCCCCGTGCGCGACCTCGAACAGCCCGGGCTTGGCGCGGTCAGCGCCGGTAAATGCGCCGCGTTCGTGGCCGAACAGCTCGCTCTGCAGAAGGCTCTCCTGCAGCGCCGCGCACTCGACGACGACGAACGGGCGATCGCGGCGCGGGCTGCGGGCGTGGAGCAGCTTGGCCACCATCTCCTTGCCCGACCCTGTCTCGCCGGTGATCAGCACGGTCGAACCGGCCGGCGCGACACGTTCGACGAGCTGCAGCAGCGCGCGGAACGCGGCGCTCTCGCCGATGAAGCTGCGCCCGGGGTCGGACGGCGTGAGCGCGCGCTCGAGCAGCGTGGCGCGCCGCCGCAGCTCCTGCCGCTCGAGCGCTCGTTGGATGCGAACCTCCAGCTCGCCCAGCGGGCACGGTTTCGACACGTAATCGAAGGCCCCGATGCGGATCGACTCGATCGCGGTGTCGATCGATCCGTGGCCGGTCAGCATGATCACGTCCAGCGAAGCGTGCGCCGCGCGTGCGGCGGCCAGGACCTCGAGGCCGTCCATGTCGGGCAGACGCAGATCGAGCAGCACGACGTCCGGCTCGCGCTCGCGGACCGCCGCCAGCGCTTCCGCTCCGGACGCCGCCGTCCTGACGCCGTAGCCGAGGCGCGTCAGCTCACCCGCCAGCACCGTGCGGAAGGCCTCGTCGTCGTCTACGAGCAGGATCGAAGGCTGCGCGGTCACGACGCGGACCGGTATCCCGCAGCGGACGCCGCGGGGAAAAGAACGTCGAAGGTCGATCCTTCGCCCGGAACGCTGGTGACCGCGATGTCGCCCCCCCAGCGCCGCACGAAATTCAACGCGAGAAAGAGCCCCAGTCCCGTGCCTCCCTTTCTCAGGCTGAAGAACGGCTCGAAGATGCGCTTCTGGTGCTCGGGGGGGACTCCGCAGCCGTTGTCGGACACGCGCAGCCGAAGCGGGTTCGCCCCGTCGAGGCCGATCGTGACCCGCCCGCCGGCCGAGCAGGCCTGGACGGCGTTCAGCACGAGGTTCATCAGCGCGTGCTGCAGCTCCGCTTCGTCCGCTTTCACGTGGATGCCGGGTGGTACCGGGAGCGTCTCGATCACTACGCCCTGAGCGCGGGCGGTCGGCTCGATCAGGCGCGCGACGACGGCCAACGCCGGCTGGAGCTCGATCAGATCGGCGGTCCCCGACTGGCCGCGGGACATGCGCAGGAAATGCTGCGTGATGCCGCGGCAGCGGAGGATCTGATCGCGCGCGATGCGGGCGCTCTCGCCGATCCGCCGCCAGTCGTCGCCGCCGCCGCCGTCCTGGACGTCGCGAAGGATGCCCTCGACGCACATGAGGACCGTGCCGAGCGGCGTGTTCAGCTCGTGCGAGAAGCCGGACGCGAGCACGCCGAGCGACGCCAGGCGGTGCGACTCGGCGAGGCGCGCCTCGGCGGTGCGGCGCTCGGAGATGTCGCGCCAGACCTCGACGACCTGCACGAGCGCGCCCGAGGGATCGCGGATGGGGGAGGCGTGGACCTCTTCCCAGCGCGCCGTGCCGTCCGACGAACGCCGCTCGCAGATCCGCACCTGCCGCTCGCCCGACTGCAGGCAGGCGAGCGTCGGGCAGTCGGCCGCCGTGCAGACGCCCGCCGCGACGTCGCGGCACGAGCACCCGAGCACCTGCTGCCGGACGTGCCCCGTCCGCCGCAGGAACGCGTCGTTCGCCGCGACGACCCTGCGGTGGGTGTCGAGCACCACGATGCCGTCGTCGATGCTGTTGATGACGGTTTCCACGCGCTCGCGCTGGTGGCGCACCTCGCTGACGAGCCCGGTCATCGAGTCCGCCATCGTGTTGAACTCGTTCGCCAGCCACGAAATCGTGTCGGAGCCGCCGGCCGGCACCCGCCGGTCGAGGTTGCCGCTCGCGATCTGCCGCGCCGTCGTTTCGAACCGCTGCAGCCGGCGCAGCACCACGAGGCGCACGATGAGCGCGATCGCCGCGATCAACACGAGCGAGAGCGCGCCGCTCCCGGCGACCATCCAGCGCAGGTCCCGGTTCATGGCGGCGCGCATCTCGCCCGCGTCGAAATCCAGGATCATGATGCCGTTGATCTTGCGCGCCGGGTCGTGGCAGCCGTAGCAGGCCGCGCGGTTCCGGAACGGAATCACGGTGCGCAGCATGGTGCCGCCGCTCGTCTCGACGATGCGGCTGGACTCGCGCTGGGCGGGGGGCAGGCGATGACACGCCTGGCAGGTGGGCGAGTCGAGCCGGAGCTCGTTACCGGGTTTGGTGGATTCCGGGTGGCTCGCGTAGCGGACGTGGCCTTCACGATCGAGCAGCAGCACGTTGCGCACGCGTGCCTCGCGCCCGAACGTCTGCACGAGCTGGGCGATGAGGCTGCGGTCGTTCTCGATCATCTGGTGCTCGAGCGCGGCGCGCATCAACTCTCCCTGCGCGAGCGCCGTCGCGCGCTCGTTCTGCAGCAGCGTGTCGAAGTGGTGCTTCGAGTAGAAGTACGCCCCCGCCGCGCAGGCGACCGCCACGGCGGCGGTGATGCCGATCGCCAGGCCCGCGGTCATGCTCGTCAGACGCGGCTGCATCGCGTAACAGAAGTTGGACGGGAACGCGCGAATACTCGCAGAGTCCCGCGCCCGCGTCAATCTGACGGAACGGCAGACTGGTCCTGACAGGCTGGCAGGTTCGCCCCAGCTCATCAGTGAAATTCTTCCAAATCCTGGGCATTCCGCGCTCGCGTGGTGTGGCACCGGCCGTGCTCTGAAGGTCGCCATCAAGCGGAGGAAGACACATGGAGATGTTTCTGCTGGCTGGGGCTCTCAGCCTGTTGGGGGTGGTCGTCAGCGCCGTCCTGTTCGCTGCGTCCGCGCCGCGGACCGCGGAGCAGACCGCGGACCAGATCGCGCGCGCGCCGCTCCTGGCGCCGCCACGGTTCTTCGACGGGCGCGCGGAACCGCAGCCGCGGGTCCCCATCGAGGCGCTGCTGCTCGAGATCGAGCGTCACGTCCGGCTCGAGCAGGCGGCCGCCGAGTCGTTCCTGCAGTCCCCGACGAAGGAGTCGTTGCACAGCCGCACGATGTCGCGGCTCGTGCACTGAGAGGTGCCGCGATGATGAACGGACGCACGGAACTGCTGCAGGGCCTCCGAGACGAGGAAGCGCTGGCGATTATCGGGCTGGGATCGCGCAGCACGCTGGCGCAGGGTGAGGTGCTCTTTCGCCTCGGCACGGACGCCGACCGGCTGTTCGTGATCGAGCGCGGACGGGTCGCCCTGACGTTGCCCATGCACGTGCTGGACCGCGAACAGAACGTCCTGGTCGAGGAGCGCGGGGCGGGGCAGACGCTGGGATGGTCGGCGCTGACGCCGCCACACCGCTTCACGCTGACCGCCACGGCGCTCGTCGAGACCGAGGCGGTCGCGCTCCCGCGGACCGCGCTGTTCCGCTACTTCGACGAGAACCCCGAGGTGGGCTACGTCGTCGCGCGCAACGTCGCGAGCATCATCGGGCAGCGGCTCGAGGTGATCCAGGCCATGTGGTTGCGCGAGATGCAGCGCGTCGTGAAGCTCAGTTATGCGTAGGGCGCTCGTTCTCACCGTGACGGCCGTCGCGGCCGCGGGCCTGTACGTGCTGGCTGCGAGGCACGGCGAGACGAGCGCAGAGGGACGGCCGCCGACGAGGGTCGCGATTGCGTCGGCAGCCGCGCGAGCGGCGTCGTTGGCAGGCGGTCGGGGGGCCACGCCAGCCGACGACGCCGTCCGGCGCGAGGCGGCCGCCGCGGAGCGGCCGGAAACGCCGCCGCCGCCGTTCACCGACGGCATCTTCCCGTGTTCGAGCTGCCACAACGCCGACATGCCCCCGAATCGCACGCGGCGCGAGCTGACCGGCATGCACGAGGACATCGTGCTGACGCACGACGAGGAGCACCGCTGGTGCCTGGACTGCCACGACGCCGCCAACCGCGATCAGCTGCACCTGGCGAGCGGCGATCCGGTGCCGTTCGAAGAGTCGTACCGGTTGTGCGGGCAGTGCCACGGCGAGAAGTACCGCGACTGGCGGGCGGGGATTCACGGCCGGCGCGCCGGCCAGTGGAACGGGCACAAGACGTTCCTGCTGTGCGCGCACTGCCACAGCCCGCACCAGCCGCGCTTCCGCGCGCTCGAGCCGAAGCCGGCGCCGGAGCGGCCGAGGAGGGGCGATGGCTGACGACGGGCTGACGCCGGTCCCGCGACGAAAGGTCTCGCGCCGGCAGTTTGCCAGCTGCACCGCCGCGGCAGCGGCCGGCTTCCTGCTGACCGCGTGCGGCCCGCGCCGCCTGCGCGAGGTTTCCCCCGAGCGGCTGCGTGAACTGGTGGGCGACCTCGAGCGCGACTACGCGCGATCGTACGACGCCACGGTGACGGTGAGCGACACGCCGGCGCCGCCGGACGTCCTGTTCGCCTACGCGCTCGACCTCTCGCGCTGCATCGGCTGCCGGCGCTGCGTCTACGCCTGCGTCGAAGAGAACAACCAGTCGCGCCGCCCGCAGGTGCACTGGATTCGCGTGCTGTCCATGGACAAGGAGCGCGGCGTGGACTTCTCGCACGCCGACGCCTACTACCAGCCGGCGCAGGTGCCCGAGGACGGCCACTTCTACGTGCCGGTGTCCTGCCAGCAGTGTCGCAACGCGCCGTGCACCAAGGTCTGCCCGACAGGCGCGACATGGACCGAGCCGGACGGGATCGTGGTGATCGACTACGACTGGTGCATCGGCTGCCGCTGCTGCATGGCCGCGTGCCCGTACGGAGCGCGGCATTTCAACTGGGGACAGCCCACGCTCTCGCGGAGCGAGCTGAACCCCGCGATGCACTATCTCGGCAACCGTCCGCGCGTCAAAGGGGTCGTCGAGAAGTGCACCTTCTGCATCCAGCGCGTGCGGGCGGGGCGGTACCCCGCCTGCGTGGAGGCATGCCCCGTCGGCGCGCGCAAGTTCGGCAACCTGCTCGATCCTGACAGCGAGATCCGCTACATCATCGAGCACAAGCGCGTGCTCGTGCTGAAGGAAGAGCTGAACACGATGCCGAAGTTCTTCTACTTCTACGGAACGTGAGGTCGGCGTGGACCCTGTCCGGCGCTTTTCCCGCTTCGTGACCGCCTCGGTTCGTCTGGTCCTCCGCGGCAACGCCGCGTACTGGGCCTGGCTCGCTGCCCTCGTCGCGCTCATCGGCTCGGGCGTCGTCGCGTACGCCGGACAGCTGTCAACGGGCCTGGCGCTCACGGCGATGCGCGACCAGGTGAGCTGGGGCTTCTACATCGGGAACTTCACGTTTCTCGTCGGGGTCGCGGCGGCGGCCGTCGTGCTCGTCATCCCCGCCTACGTCTATCACTGGAAACCGATCCGCGAGATCGTGATCTACGGCGAGCTGCTGGCCATCAGCGCGATCGTCATGTGCCTGCTCTTCGTCATCGTGGACGTCGGCCGTCCCGATCGCCTCTGGCACATGATCCCGGGCGTCGGCCACCTGAACCTGCCCTGGTCGCTGCTGGCGTGGGACGCCGTCGTGCTCAACCTGTACTTCGCCGTGAACTTCGTGGTGGTGACGCACATCGTCTACCGGGCGTTCTACGGGCGGTCGTATTCCCGCCGGCTCGTCGTGCCGCTGGTGCTCATCTCGATTCCGATGGCCGTCGGCATCCACACCGTCACCGCGTTTCTCTACAACGGGCTCTCGGCGCGCCCCTACTGGAACTCGTCGATCCTGGCGCCGCAGTTTCTCGCGTCCGCGTTCTGCTCCGGCCCTGCCATCCTCCTCATCGTGCTGCAGCTGCTGCGCCGGTTCACGCGATTCGATCTGCAGGAGGAAGCCATCTGGAAGATCGCCGAGCTGATGGCGTACGCGATGTTCGTGAATCTGTTTCTCCACGCCGCCGAAGCGTTCAAGGAGTACTACTCGGCGAGCGAACACCTGCTGTACACCCGCTACTGGTACGAAGGGCTCGCCGGTCACCGCACGCTCGTGCCGTACGCCTGGTCGGCGGTGTCGCTCAACGTGCTCGCCTTCGTGCTGTTCGTCGTGCCCGCCACGCGCCGCAACTGGGTCACGCTGAACGTCGGCTGCCTCGCCACGTACGCGGGCGTGTACATCGAGAAGGGCATGGGGCTGATCATCCCCGGCCTCACGCCCGACACCCTTGGAGAAATCTACGTCTACGCGCCGACGCTGACGGAGCTGCGCGTCGCGGCGGGGGTGTTCGCGATCGGCTTCCTCGTGTTCACGCTGATGCTGAAGGTCGTCGTGCCCATTTCCCTCGGCGAGTTCCAGGCTGAGGAAGTCTTCCAGCGGCGGGCGCGCCCGGACCGCGTCGGCGAGCCCGCGCCCGCGGGCTGGGCGTGAGCCGCGTCGACCTGGCCGCTTCCGTCACACCGCGCCATCGCGCGATCCGCTGATCGAGCGGCTCGAAGCGGTATACTCCGCTCGCAAATGGAGGTGCCGACTTCATGGCCGCTTGCCTTCATCCCTCTCGACGTCTGGCGCCGGGACTTCTCGTCGCCGCGCTCCTTGCCGCGTCGCCGCTCGCCCGGCAGCAGCCGGGCGGCCCCCCCGGGCCGATCTCCGAACCCGAGCCGCTGAAGTTCCGCTACATGGGTCCGCCGAGCGCTGGCCGCTTCTCGGCCGCGGCGGCCATCCCCGGAGAGACATCCACGTACTACGCCGGCGCCGCGTCGGGCGGAATCTGGAAGTCGACCGACAGCGGCAAGACCTGGGCGCCCATCTTCGACGATCAGTCTGCGGCCGCGATCGGCGCGCTCGCGATCGATCCGTCGGATCCCAGGACGATCTGGGCCGGCACGGGTGAGGCGTGGGTGATTCGTCCGACCGACGTCATGGGGGACGGCATGTACAAGTCCACGGACGCGGGCGCCACCTGGAAACACGTCGGCCTCGCCGAAACCGGCCGCATCGGGCGCATCGTCGTGCACCCGACGAACCCGCAGATCGTCTACGCGTGCGCGCTCGGCCGCGCGACCGGACCGCAGCAGGACCGCGGCGTGTTCAAGACGACCGATGGCGGCGCAAGCTGGCAGCGGATGCTCTTTGTCGATCCCGACACCGGCTGTTCGGGGCTGTCGATGGATCCGAAGGACCCGAACGTGCTCGTCGCGGGCACGTGGCAGGTGGTGATGCACACGTGGGCCATGTTCAGCGGCGGACCGGGGAGCGGGATCTTCATGACCAGAGACGGCGGCACGAACTGGACGCGCCTGTCGCACCCGGGACTGCCGAAGCCGCCGGTCGGGAAGGTCGACGTGCAAATCGCGCCGACGAACTCCAACCGGATCTACGCGTTGATCCAGACGCCGAACCAGGGATCGCTCTGGCGCTCCGACGACGCGGGCGCGTCGTGGAAGGTCGTGAGCTGGGACCGGCGGCTCATCGGGCGCGCCGGGTACTACATCCGGCTCGGCGTCTCCACGAAGGACGAGAACGAGGTGCTGGTCGCCAACAGCAGCCTGCATCGATCGACCGACGGCGGCGCGACGTTCACGCCGACGGGCGGCTGCGGCGATTGCCATGACGTCTGGATCGACCCGAAGAACGCGGACCACTACGTCGTGACGGGCGACGCCACGATGGGCATCACGACCGATCATGGCAAGACGTTCAACAACGTCGCGCTCCCGATCGGCCAGATGTACCACGTCGCAGTGGACAACCGCGCGCCCTACTGGATCTACAGCAACCGGCAGGACGACGGCACGATGCGCGGCGCGAGCACGTCGCCGGTAATCGTGGCGAACGTACCCTCGTTCGGGCTGCTGCCGCCGCAGGGACGAGGCGGGTTCTTCGGCGGGTTCAACGTGCCGGGGCGGATCGTCCCGGGCGCGATTCCCTGGGACCAGGGGATCGGCGGCTGCGAGTCCGGCTTCACGATCCCCGACCCGGAGGAACCGGACATCGTCTGGGCGAGCTGCTACGGGAACAAGCTGTCGCGCTACGACCACCGGACGCGCACCGCGCGCTCGGTGGCGCCGTGGATGATCTCGCTCGACTCGCCGCCCACCGACGCGAAGTACCGGTGCCACTGGACGGCGCCGATCGCCGTGGATCCGTTCGATCACGACACCGTGTACTACGGCTGCCAGGTCGTGTTCCGGACCGAGAACGCGGGGCAGTCGTGGAGCGTGATCAGCCCCGACCTCTCCACGCAGGACCCCTCGAAGATCGTGCCGTCTGGCGGCGTGATCGGCGACAACCTGGGACAGTTCTACGGCGAGGTGGTGTACGCCATCGCGCCGTCGCCAGCCCAGAAGGGGCTCATCTGGGCCGGGACCAACGACGGCAAGATCTGGTACACGCGCGACGGCGGCGCGAAGTGGGTGGACGTGACCGCGAACGTGACGGGCATGCCCGCCTGGGGGACGATCACGCAAATCTCCCCGTCGAGTTTCGATCCGGGCACGGCGTACATCGCGGTCGATTACCACATCATGGACAACCGCGACCCTTACATCTACAAGACGGCGGACTTCGGGCAGACGTGGCGAAAGATCAGCGACGGGCTGCCGAAGGGGCACGCGCTCTCCTACGTGCTGTCGGTCGCGGAGAATCCCAACCGCCGGGGCATGCTCTTCGCGGGGACCGGCAACGCGTTCCACTACTCCCTCGACGATGGCGGGACCTGGACGAAGTTCAGGGAGGGCCTGCCTCCGGCGCCCGTCACGTGGATCGTCGTGCAGAAGCAGCACCACGACGTCGTGGTCTCGACCTACGGGCGGGGCCTGTTCATCCTGCCCGACATCACGCGGCTCGAGCAGTCCGATCGGATCGATCTCACGGCGCCGGCGGCGCTGTACGAACCGCGGCCCGGCTGGCGCTTCGCGCGGAACGGCCGCGCCGACTTCCTGTTCAACCTGAAGGCGGCCGGGCCTGTGCAGGTCGATCTGCTGGATCACGCCGGCAACGTGATTCGCAGCCTCGCCGCGGACGGGCGCGCCGGGCTGAACCGCGCGACGTGGGACCTTCGCCACGAGCCGGCGCGGCAGGTTGCGCTGCGCACGACGCCGCCGGACAACCCGCTCGTCTGGGACGAGCCGCGGTTCCGTAACCAGACCACCCGGCCGATCGTGCACTGGGGCATCCAGCAGCCGCAGCGGTCGGGGCCGATTGCGATCCCCGGCACGTACACGGTCAGGCTGACGGTGAACGGGCAGGCGCAGTCGAAGCGCTTCGACGTCCTCAAGGATCCGCTCGTGCGCGCGAGCGACGAGGACCTGGCGGCGTCAACGGCCATGCAGATGCGGATTCGCGACGATCTGAACGAGACCGCGGACATGGCCAACCGCATCGAGGTGATGCGGAGGCAGATCGAAGACCAGCTCAAGGCGCCGAGGCTGGCGCGCGACGTCGATCGCGCCCTGCGTGCGCTCGACAAGCGGATGCTCGACGTGGAGCTGCAGCTCCTGTCGCGCAGCGACCTGCACAGCGACGACAAGTGGTTCGTCGAGGCGTACAAGATCTACCTGAACTTGCTGTGGCTGAGCGGCGCGGTCGGCACCGGCGCGGGCGACGAGGCCGGCGGCGCCGATCACCGGCCGACCGACGCGCAGGTCGCGGTGCTCGCCGAGATCGAGAAGGCGCTCGACACCGCGCGAGCGGACTACCGGACGCTGCTCGAAAAGGACGTGCCGGCCTTCAACCGCAGCATGGCGGGGAAGGTGCCGCCTATTGGAGTGAGCGGGACGCAGTAGGGGACGGCGGGCAATCTCTAATTGATAGTCGGGTAATCGGGGAATCGCACGATCGGGTCATCGGCAAGCTGGTAATCGGGTCGTTGGATCGGGTAATCGGGCGATCGGGTAATCGGGTAATCGAATCGGGGGATCGGGTCATCGGGTCATCGGGGTCATCGGGTAATCGGGTCATCGGGGAGCCGCCGCATGCGCGAGCCGTCGGGTGTCCGGAAGCGCCGCGATCTCCGACTGCCCCCACGATTGCCGATTGCCCGATCGAACGACCCGATGGCCCGATGGCCCCCAGGATTCTACTTCGCCGACAGCTCGTCGTAGGCGACCCCGAGGACGCTGGCGAGTGTGAGCCGGGGGGGCGCGGCCTGGTAGCCCTCGAAGCGGGAGAGGGTCTCCAGCTTCGTGACCTCCTCCTTCGAGCTGCCCGCGGCCATCCCCTTCCGCACGTGCGCGAGGACGGCGTCGAAATAGTCGCGCTGCTTGCGGAGCGCGTCGGCTTGCACCACCACCGGCAGCCCCTGGCGGACGTGACCGGCGATGTAGCGCGTGTCCGCGGGCATCTGCTTGAGGACGATCTCGAGCGTCTTCATCCAGTTCTGGATCGACGCGCCCGCCGGCCGATCCACGAAAGGATGGCGCTCGTGGAACAGCAGGTCGCCCATGTGGACGACCTGCGCGCGCTCGAAGTGGATGACGGCGTCGCCGCCGGTGTGCCCCGGCCCGTGGTGCCGCGCCGTGACCTGCTCGTCCCCAAACGTCTCGCTCCACGTATCCTCGAACGTGGCGTCCGCATAGACCTGCTCCGCAACGGTGGGCGGCTGCGCCCCCTCCGCGGCCTGCCGCTGCAGCGCGGGCACGCGCGCGTGTGCCACGATTCTCTTCGCCACCCCCTTGAAGACGGTGTTGCCGGCCGTGTGGTCGCCGTGATGGTGCGTGTTGAACACGATGTCGGGCCCGCGCGACGCGCGCGCGCGCAGCCCGTCGAGGCACACCTTAGCGGTGTCAGGGAACTGCGTGTCGATCACAATGAGCGCGTCGCGATTGGACATCCAGCCAATCGTGCCGCCGCGACCGGTGAAGGACCCCACGTTGCGGCGGATCGTCTCGAACGCGGTCGCCGGCGGGCTGGCCTGGGGCGCCTGCGCGCCGAGCGCGGCGCGCCACGGGGCCACGGCGTACACGGCGGCGCCGGACGAGAGGACGAGGAACTCACGGCGGGAGAACGGCATCAGGGACCTCCTCAACTGGGACGGAGAGGATAATCCGTGAGCCCGCGGGATGGGAACCCGGCTTGATGCCGGCGGTCACTTCCGGCGGCGCCAGCGTGCGCGGGCCGCGGCCAGGGCGATCTCGCGCCGGCGGCGAGGGGTCAGGGCGGCGGCGCGCGCGGGCCCCCCTTTGAGGCCGCCGAGCCGGCCGAGCGCCGCGGCGTGGGGATTGCGCCCCGGCATCTCGACCTCGCGGCCCAGGATGGCGACGCGCTCCGACGGCGCGCCGCACCGGCCGCACGACGGCCCGATGGCATCGGTCGGCTCCGGCTCGCGGCGGCGCTCCTCCCACTCGCACGCCAGGCACTTGCGCAGGACGTCGAGGGTCACGACGGGCACCGGGCGTCGCGAGCGCGCCATCATCGCAGGTTACCAGATGCTTGACTGGATACGCAAGCCATTATTGACCGCTCAAGCATGACCTCCACGCCCCGCGCGTGGAGCGCGCGCCTCCTGGCTGGAGCGCGCGCCTCCTGCTTGAGCGCACGCCTCCTGCTGGAGCGCACGTTCCTGAGCGCCGGCGAGGCGATGGCCCAGGGTCGGGCTCCGGGATCCCGCCGCTTCGCGCGACAGTTCCGGCGCTACCACGGCGTGTCCGTTCCGAGCGGCCGCCTCCGCGCCGCGGGCACGCCCGCCGCCGTCTTCATCAGATCGCAGATCGCACGAGCGGTTTCTTTACGAGGCCGTCCGGCAGGGCTCGCCGGAAGCGGTCCCGGTCGCCAGCGAATAGCTCCGCTCGCCGCCCGCGCGGCATCACTTTGGCAGGACACGTACCCGGTCACATAGAACGCGCGGCTGCGACGCGCTCTGGGAAACAGATGATGTGAGGAGGGACACGATCGTGAAGAAGATTCTGCTCAGTATGCTCGCCGCCGCATCGATATGCGCGGCACCTGCCGTTGCGCTCGCGCAGCAGGGCGGCGGCATCGGGACCACGTCATCGCTGACGATCCCGATCGTCGGCAGCGGCGGCGGCGCGACGTTCAATGGCACGTTCGATCTTCAGCGTTTCGTCGCGCAGAATGGACAGGTCAACGCCGTCGGTACGCTTACGGGCACGGTCACCGACACGGCCGGCGCCGTCTCGAGCGTCGTGCGCAACGTCTCGCTACCGGTCAGCGTCGCGCAGGCGACCTGCGACATCCTGCACCTCGATCTCGGCCCGCTGAGCCTCGATCTGCTCGGACTGAACGTCGATCTGAGTCGGATCGTTCTCGATATCACCGCCGAATCCGGTCCTGGCAACCTGCTCGGCAACCTGCTGTGCAGCGTGGCGGGGCTGCTCGACAACCCTGGCGGGCTCTCGCGGCTCCTGAATCAGATTCTGGGCATCCTGGGCTGACACACGCGGCTCCCGTTGCGGTAGTCTGTTGCCGCAACGGGAGCGGCACGCGTGGACCTCGGTCTGGAAGGAAAAGTCGCGATGGTCGCGGGGGCGAGCCGCGGGCTCGGCCTCGCCGTCGCGCGCGCGCTCGCCGAGGATGGCGCGCGGGTGTCGATGTCGTCGAGCCGCCAGGCGTCCATTACGGCCGCGGCGGAGGCGCTCTCGCAATCCGCCGGCGCGGAACTCCTCTCCACACAGTGTGACGTCCGCTCGCCAGACGACATTCGCCGCTGGACCGCGCTGACCGAGCAGCGATTCGGCGGCATCGATCTCCTCTTTACCAACTCCGGCGGGCCGCCCGCCGGGCCCGCGATCGCGTTCGACGACGCGGCGTGGGAAGACGCGTCGCGCCTGCTGCTTTTCAGCGTCATCCGGATGGTGCGCGCGGTGCTCCCGTCGATGGAGCGGCGCGGCGGCGGCGCGATCCTGGTGTCCACCTCCTCGTCGGTGAAGGAACCCATCCCCAATCTCGGTCTGTCGACGGTGATGCGCGCCTCGGTCTCGGCGCTCGCGAAGACGCTCGCGCTGGAGCTCGCGCCGAAGAACATCCGCGTGAACCAGGTGATTCCCGGACGCATCGACACGGATCGCCTGCGCCAGCTCGATGGGATCAACGCGAAGCGGGCGGGGGTGTCGCCCGAGGAGCAGAAGGCGCGCGCGATCGCCACGATCCCGGCCGGCCGGTACGGCGACCCCGGCGAGTTCGGCCGCGTCGCCGCCTTCCTGCTCTCCGACGCGGCCCGGTACGTCACGGGCGCGACCGTGCAGGTCGATGGCGGCCTGATACGCAGCATTCTCTGAACTCTCGGACTGCCGTCGGCAGCGCCCTTGCACCACAACATTGTTTACCGGCGCTGCTGCCGGATTTCCGCCAATGTCCCCGCTTCCGGCCCCGGAACACGCCGGCACGCCTGCGGGCCGGGTGTTCAACATCCAGCGGTTTTCCGTCCATGACGGCCCCGGCATCCGGACCACCGTGTTCCTCAAGGGCTGCCCGGCGCGGTGCCCCTGGTGCCACAATCCCGAAAGCCAGTCTTCGCGTCCCGAGCTGCTGACATTTCCAGAGCGCTGCGTCTCCTGCGGCACGTGCCGCGAGGTGTGCCGCTCCGGTACGGACCCCGCGCGTTGCATCGCGTGCGGCGCGTGCGCGGAGGCGTGCCCGGCGGACGCGCGACAGCTCGCGGGCCGCATGATGCGCGCGAGCGAGGTGGTTGAGATCCTCGCGCGCGACCGCGTGTTCTACGAGGAGTCGGGGGGCGGCGTGACCTTCTCCGGCGGCGAGCCGTTCGCGCAGCCGGCGTTCCTCGGCGCCCTGCTGCAGGCGTCGAAGGAGGAGGGGCTGTCGACCGCGCTCGACACGTGCGGCTTCACGTCGCGCAAGCTCCTGCTCGAGATCGCGCCGCTCGTGGATCTCTTCCTGTACGACGTGAAGGTGCTCGATCCGGCCCGGCACCGTGACGTGGTCGGGATCCCGCTCGAACCGATCCTGCGCAACCTCGATGCGCTCGGCGCGGCGGGGGCCACCGTCTGGCTTCGCGTTCCAATCGTCCCCGCGTTCACCGACGACGAGATCGCGCTGGCCAGGGTCGCGCGCGACCTGTCGGTCAACCCGGCGATACGACGGGTCAACCTGCTGCCGTATCACGCGACGGGGTCGGGCAAGTTCAGGCGCCTGGGCCGCGCGTACGCGCTCGACCGCGTCGCGCCCCCCTCGCCCGGGCGGATGGAAGCGCTCGCGGCGATTTTCCGCGCGCAGGGGATGGACGCGCGCGTCGGAGGCTGACATGAATCCCCGGACCGAGGCGCTGAGGCGCGCGAGTCTCGACAGCGTCCCCCACGTGTCGGCGGAGCGCGCGCTGCTCTTGACGGAGTTCTGTCGCGAGCACGAGGGACGCTACTCCGTTCCCGTGATGCGCGCCCTGGTGTTCAAGCACCTGTGCGAGCGAAAGACCGTCTACATCGGCACGTCCGAGCTCATCGTCGGCGAGCGCGGCCCCGCGCCCAAGGCGGTGCCCACGTTCCCGGAGCTGACCTGCCACAGCCTCGACGACCTGCGGATTCTGAACGATCGCCCGAAGACCTCCTATCGCGTGTCAGAGGAGGTCATGGCCCAGTATGAGCAGGTCGTCATTCCGTACTGGCGAGGGCGCGCGCTGCGCGACCGAATCTTCGATGCGCTGCCGCCCGAGTGGCACGCGGCGTATCGCGCGGGGCTGTTCACGGAGTTCATGGAACAGCGCGCTCCCGGGCACACCGTCCTCGACGGGAAGATCTACTCGAGCGGCCTGACGGCCTTCAAGGCGGAGATCCACGACTCCCTCCGATCGCTCGACTTCGCCGGCGACGCCGGGGCCTGGGAGAAGAGCGAGGCGCTGAACGCGATGGCGATCGCGTGCGACGCGGTGATGCTCTTCGCCGAGCGGCACGCGAAGGCGGCCGACCGGTTGGCGGACGGGGAGCGCGACGAGACGCGCGTGACGGAGCTCCGGCGGATCGCCGAAGTCTGCCGCCGCGTGCCGGCGCACGCGCCGCGCGATTTCTGGGAGGCGCTGCAGGCGTACTGGTTCTGCCACCTCGCCGTCATCACGGAACTGAACGGCTGGGACGCGTTCAACCCTGGCCATCTCGACCAGCACCTCGCGCCGTTCTACGACCGCGGGCTCGCCGATGGGACACTCACGGCCGGGGACGCGCGCGAGCTCCTCGAGTGCTTCTTCATCAAGTTCAACAACCATCCGGCCCCGCCGAAAGTCGGCGTCACGGCGGCGGAGAGCGGCACGTACACGGACTTCGCGAACATCAACCTCGCGGGCCTGCTGCGCGACGGCAGCAGCGGGGCGAACGCGGTGACGCACCTGCTGCTCGACATCATCGACGACATGCACCTGCTCCAGCCGAGCAGCAACATGCAGATCTCGCGCAGGACGCCGGACGAAGTGGTCAGGCATGCGCTCCGGGTGATCCGCAAGGGGTACGGCTTCCCGTCGCTGTTCAACGCCGACGCGGTCGTCGAGGAGCAGCTCCGGCAGGGGAAGACGCTCGAGGACGCGCGTGAAGGCGGCTGTTCGGGGTGCGTCGAGGTTGGCGCGTTCGGCAAGGAAGCCTACATCCTGACCGGCTACCTGAACCTGCCGAAGATCCTCACGCTCGTCCTGCACGATCGTCCTGAACGGTTCCGCACGTTCGACGAGCTGTTCTCCGCCTTCGAGCAGAAACTGCGCGAGATCGTGGACGTGAAGATCCGCGGCAACGAGCTGATCGCGCAGATGTACGCGCGCCTCATGCCGGCGCCGTTCCTCTCCGTGCTGATCGACGACTGCATCCGGAACGGCCGCGACTACAACGCCGGAGGGGCGCGGTACAACAACACGTACATCCAGGGCGTGGGCATCGGCACGATCACCGACAGCCTCGCCGCGGTGCAGGCGGTGGTGTTCGACGAGCGCCGCCTCGCGCTGGCCGACCTCGTGGCCGCGCTCGACCGCGAATTCGCCGGCGACGCGGCGCTGCGCGCGCGGTTGCTCCGGAAAACGCCCAAGTACGGCACCGACGATTCCAGGGCCGACACCATCATGCGGCGCGTGTTCGAGAGCTTCTTCCGGGCCGTGGACGGCCGGCCGGCCGCGCGCCACGGGCGGTACCGCATCCAGATGCTGCCGACTACGTCGCACATCTACTTCGGATCCGTCACGGGCGCGACGCCTGACGGCCGCCTGGCGGGGCAGCCGCTATCCGAGGGGATCTCTCCCGTGCAGGGGGCCGATCGGCTCGGGCCGACGGCGGTGTTCCGGTCCGCCGCCAAGATGGACCACCTCCGCACGGGCGGCACGCTGCTGAACATGAAGTTCTCGCCGCCGCTCCTCGCGGGTGACGAGGGGATCGAGCGGCTGATGCAGCTGGTGCGCGCGTACTTCCGGATGGACGGGCACCACGTCCAGTTCAACGTCGTGAACGCCGCCACGCTGCGCGCCGCGCAGGCGCATCCCGACGGGCACCGTGGGCTCATCGTGCGCGTCGCGGGCTACAGCGACTACTTCTGCGACCTCCCGGTCGAGCTGCAGGACGAGATCATCTCGCGAACCGAGCACGAGGACTGGAGCGAAACGACGTCGCCGTTCGAGGTCCCGTCAGTTGTGCGTTCTGAGTCTTGAGCCCGGTCAGGTTGTAGGGGCTGAGTTTTGAGTTTCAAGTTGACAACTCATGACTCACAACTCATAACTCATGACCCCATGAAGCACCATTCCATCCGGCGCCCCGCGTGGGCAGCGCTCTGCATCCTGTCGTCGTGCGCCGCGCTCGCAGGCTTGATGGGCGCGCGGCCGGATGCCTCGCAGCCCGCGAAGCCGCGGGAACAGTCGTCCGCCGCGCGCGGCCCGGTTGCGCCCGTCGCCCCCGCCGCGGCGCGCCCCTTGCCCCTCACCGCGGTGCGCCTGACGGGCGGGCCGCTCAAGGCGGCGCAGGATGCCACCGCCAGGTACCTGCTCGCGCTCGAACCCGATCGCATGCTCGCGTATTACCGACAGCGCGCCGGACTTCAGCCGCGGGCCGAGCCGTACGGCGGGTGGGACGGCGACGGCCGAAACCTCACGGGGCACATCGCCGGGCACTATCTCTCCGCGGTCAGCCTCATGTGGGCCGCCACGGGCGATCGCCGCTTCAAGGAGCGCGCCGACTACATCGTCAAGGAGGTGCAGGAGGTCCAGGCGAAGCATGGCGACGGCTTCGCGGGGGCGCTGGCGGGCGTGAAGGAGGCGTTCGCGGAGGTCGCGAAGGGAAACATCCGGTCCGCCAGCTTCGACCTGAATGGCCTCTGGTCGCCGTGGTACACGCTGCACAAGACGTTCGCCGGGCTGCGCGACGCGTACCGCCACACCGGGAACCGCGCGGCGCTGGACGTCGAGACCGCGTTTGCCGGGTGGGCCGAACGCATGCTGGCGCCCCTCGACGACGGGCAGATGCAGCGCATGTTGAATACGGAGTTCGGCGGCATGAACGAAGTGCTGGCGGACCTGTATGCCGACACCGGCGATTCGCGCTGGCTCGCGCTGTCACGCCGCTTCGAGCACCGTGCGGTGCTCGATCCGTTGAAGCGCCACGAGGATCCCCTTGCCGGGCTGCACGGCAACACGCAGGTGCCGAAGGTGCTCGGGTCGCTCGCGCGGTTCGTGTACACCGGCGACCTCGGCGACGGCGTCGCGGCCGCGTATTTCTGGGACCGGGTCGCCCGCCATCACAGCTTCGCGACCGGCGGGCACGGCAAGGACGAGTACTTCCGCGAACCGGAGCGGCTGGGCAACATCGTGGACGGACGGACCGCCGAGAGCTGCAACGTGTACAACATGCTGAAGCTCACGCGCGCGCTGTTCGCGCTCCGGCCGGACGTCGAGTACGCGGAGTTTCACGAGCGGGCGCTCTTCAATCACGTGCTGGGATCGATCGATCCCTCTGACGGCGCCATGTGCTACATGGTGCCGGTCGGGCGCGGTGTGCGCCGCGAGTATCAGGACATGATGCGGAGCTTTACCTGCTGCGTCGGTACCGGCATGGAGAGCCACGCGCTGCACGGCGACGGGATCTACTACGAGTCGGCGGATCGGCTCTGGGTGAATCTGTACGTTCCCTCCACCGCCGAGTGGCAGGGCGCGCGCACGCGCGTCCAGATGGACACCGATTTTCCCGAGGGGGAGGCGGCGACGCTGACACTGACGCTCGCCTCGCCGCGGTCGTTCACGATCGCGCTGCGCCGCCCCTCGTGGGCGGGCGAGGGCTTCAGGGTGGCCGTGAACGGCGGCAGCATCAGGCCGATCCCAGGCCCCGGTTCCTACGTCGAGGTGACGCGCGAGTGGAAGACGGGAGACACCGTCGCGGTGTCCCTGCCGAAGTCGTTGCGGCTCGAGCCGACGCCGGACAACGAGCGCGTCGCGGCAATCATGTGGGGGCCGCTCGTGCTGGCAGGGGACCTCGGGTCGGCGCCGGAGCGGGCGCGCGGCGCGCCGCCGGCGCCGCGGCCGGATGTCCCGGCCCTCGTGGCAAGGAACCGTCCGGTGGGCGAGTGGGTCAAACCCGTGCCCGGCCGGCCGGGCGCGTTCCGCACCGAGGGGGCCGGTCGCGAGCGCGATGTCGAACTGGTGCCGTTCTACAGGCTGCACCGGCGAATCTACGGCGCGTACTGGGACCTCTTCACGCCGGCGGAGTACTCCGCGAAAGTGGCGGAAGACGCGGCCGAGCACGAGCGCCTGCGGCGGCTCGAGCAGGCGACGGTCGCGTTTGTGCAGCCCGGCGATGCCGCTTCCGAGTCGCGATTCGACCAGAAAGGAGAGGGCGCGGCTGTCCTCCGCGTGGAGGGACGGCCCGGGCGCCGGAGCACGAACTGGTTCTCGTACGACGTGCCGATCGACGCCGCGCAGCCGATGGCGCTCGTCGTGACCTACCACAGCGACCAGCGGCGGCGCCGGCGGTTCGAGGTGCTCGTGGAGGGGCTACGTGTCGGCGAACAGACCCTCGAGGAGTCGAGCGTCGCGCGCTTCTTCGACGTCGAGTACCCGCTTCCGCCCGACCTGGTTCGCGGCAAGGAGAAAGCCACTGTCCGGTTCCAGGGTCTCGAGGGGAGCGAAGTCCCGGGCGTGTTCGGTGTTCGGGTGACCCGCGCGTCCCGGTGAGCTTCGTGGTTCCAATGGTCCTGTCCGTCACTGCAGCTGCATGCGCAGGATCGTCAGCGAATGCGCCGGGAAGGTGTACGTCAGGCGGTTGGCAGCGGCGTCCGCCCGCACGGCGCGCGTCACCGGCCGCACCGTTCGGTCGGCGCCGAAGGTGTGCGTCGCCTTGAGATCGGGGTGATTGAGCTCCCAGACGGCCACGTCACCTGCGAGCCGCCCTTCCTGGTTTTCGATGACCGCCGCGATGTCCCGGTCCTTGCTGCGGTTCAACACGTTGACGCAGATCTCGCGCCGCCTCGAGTCGTAGGTCGCCGAGACATCCAGGTAGGGCAATGGAGGACGATTCGCGACGCGGTAGGTCGGCGCGCTGACCCAGGCGTCGATCGCGAGATTGCCCCGCTGCTTCCCGTACTCGACGATGGGGAAATAGGTGGTCTGCAGGAACAGCCCTGCCTTGTCCGTGATGATCGGCGCGATCACGTTGACCATCTGGGCGACGTTGGCCATCTTCACGACCTCCGCGTGGCGGAAGAAGGCGTTGAAGAACATCCCCATCGCGAGCGCGTCCTCGAAGTTGTAGATCTCTTCGAGCCCTTCCTTCTCGCCTGTGCGGTACCAGACGTTCCACTCGTCGTAGGCGATGGCAATCGCGCGGGGCTCGCGCTGTCCCGACTGCGCCTGCTTGATGAGCCCTGCCGTGACCTCGATGTAATGCTCGATGGTCTGCGACCACGCCATGTACCGTTCGAAGTCGTTGTCGCGGTTGTTGATGTAGGTATGGATGGCGATGTAGTCGGCGACGTTGCGGAGCGTGTACAGCACGGTCCGGTTCCAGCCGATCCAGTCCGCGCCATAGTTGCTCGAGCCGCTCGCGACCAGCTTGATGCCCGGATCGACGGCGCGCATCGCCCGGCCCGCTTCCCGGGCGAACCTTGCGTACTCGTCGGCGGTCTTGTGCCCCAGTTGCCACGGGCCGTCGATTTCATTACCGAGCGCCCAGTACTTGACGTTCCACGGCTCCGCCCGGCCGTTCTTCCGGCGCTGGTCCGCCCAGTAGGTCCCTCGCGTCTCGTTCGTGTACTCGACCCAATGACGCGCGTCATCGATCGTGCCCAGCCCCAGGTTGACGCAGATGTACGGCTCGGCGCCGATTCGCTCCGCGTACCGCAGGAACTCGTCGGTGCCGAACCGGTTGGTCTCGAGCGCGTTCCAGGCCAGCTCCGCGCGCACGGGACGCGCGTCCTTCGGCCCGATGCCGTCCTTCCAGTTGTAGCCGGACACGAAATTGCCGCCGGGCCACCGCAGGATTGAGACGCCCAGCCCGCGCACGGCGTCCAGGACATCGCGCCGGAACCCGTCAGCGTCCGAGAGCGGACTGCCTTCCTCGTAGATGCCGCCGTAGATCATGCGGCCGAGGTGTTCGGCGAAGTTGCCGAAGAGATGCGGATGCACCTCGCCGATCGCGCGGTCGATGTCGATCTTGATCCGCGCCGCAGGCGCGGCGGCGGGCGTCTGGGCCCGCGTGCCGGCCCAGGCGGCTGCGGCGATCGCCGCCGCCAGCGTGAGTCTGGTCCAGATTCGCATCCGCCTTCTCCGCGCGCTCCGACGCGCTCCGGCGCGCCACCGTGAACGTTCACGTATAATACGCCACCAATGCCAGCTGCTCCCGGCGCCCCGCACGCTCGCGGACTTCTCGGCGCGCTCGCAATCGGCCTCGCGATCGCGAACGCCCCGTCGGCCAGACGGGCCGCAGACTACCCCGTGCAGCCCGTCCCGTTCACCGACGTCCACCTGGATGACCAGTTCTGGGCACCGCGCATCGAGACGAACCGGCGCGTGACGATCCCCTTCGCGTTTCAGCAGTGCGAGCGCACGGGGCGCGTCGATCTCTTCGAGCGCGCCGCCCGCGCGCTGCGCGGCGAGCCGATCGAGAACAGGAAACCGCCCGGCTATCCCTTCGACGATACGGATGTCTACAAGGTGATCGAGGGGGCCTCGTACGCGCTCAGTGTTCACCCCGATCCGAAGCTCGAGGCCTACGTCGACTCGCTCATCGCCAAGATCGCGGCCGCCCAGGAGCCGGACGGCTACCTCTACACGACACGCACGATCGATCCGCAGAACCCGCACCGCTGGGCGGGCAAGACCCGGTGGGAGCTCGAGCGCGACGACAGCCACGAGCTGTACAACCTCGGCCACCTGTACGAGGCCGCCGTGGCGCACTACCAGGCGACCGGCAAGCGCACGCTGCTCGACGTTGCGATTCGAAGCGCGGACCTGCTCGTGCGGACGTTCGGTCCCGGCAAGCAGTCGATCTGGCCAGGACACCAGATCACCGAGATGGGCCTCGCCAGGCTGTATCGCGTCACCGGCAGGGACCCGTACCTCGCGCTCGCGAAGTTCCTGCTGGACGAGCGCGGGCCGCGGCCCGGCGAGAAGACGAACCCGCGGGGGCTGACCTACAACCAGGCGCACCAGCCCGTCGTCGAGCAGACCGAAGCGGTCGGGCACGCCGTGCGCGCCACGTACATGTACTCGGGGATGGCGGACGTGGCGGCGTTGACCGGGGACGCGTCGTATGTCAAGGCCGTTGACGCCATCTGGGAGAACGTCGTCGGGAAGAAGCTGTACATCACGGGTGGCATCGGCGCGAGCGGCCGCGGCGAGGCGTTCGGCCGCGAGTACGAGCTGCCGAACATGACGGCGTACAACGAGACGTGCGCGGCGGTCGGCAACGACTACTGGAACCACCGGCTGTTCCTGCTGCACGGCGACGCGAAGTACATCGACGTGATGGAACGCACCCTCTACAACGGGCTCATCTCGGGCGTTTCGCTCGACGGCACGACGTTCTTCTATCCCAATCCGCTGGAGTCGAACGGGCAACACGAGCGGAGCCCGTGGTTCGGCGTCGCGTGCTGCCCGGGGAACATCACGCGGTTCCTCGCCTCGGTGCCCGGTTACCTGTACGCGCTCCAGGGAGACACGATCTACGTCAACCTGTTCGCGAAGGGGACCGCCGACATCACGCTGCAGGACGGGCGCAAGGTGAAGCTCGCGCAGGACACCCGCTACCCGTGGGACGGACAGGTGAAGCTCACCGTGACGCCCGCGGCGCCCGGCGCGTTCGCGCTGAAGATCCGCATCCCCGGGTGGGCGCGCGGCGAGGTCGTGCCGAGCGACCTGTATCGTTTCGCCGACCGGGTGTCCGACGCTCCGGTCATGCGCCTGAACGGCACGCCGGTGAGCGCCGCGCCCGCCGACGGGTACGCCACGATCCGCCGCAGCTGGAAGGCTGGCGACGTCGTCGAGGTGGCGCTGCCGATGCCGGTCCGTCGCGTCGTGGCCCACGAGAACGTGGAAGCGGACCGCGGCCGGGTTGCGCTGCAGCGCGGCCCGATCGTGTTCGCGGCGGAGTGGCCGGACAACCCGGGCGGCAAGGTGCGGAACATCGTGCTGCCTGACTCCGCGCCCCTGACGACGGAGTTCAGGGCCGATCTGCTCGGCGGTGTGCAGGTCATCAAGGGACGCGCGCACGGCCTGTCGGAGGACGCCGCGGGGAAGGTCCGCCGGACCGAACAGGATCTTTTCGCCATCCCGTACGCGACGTGGGCGAACCGCGGGCGCGGCCAGATGATCGTGTGGCTCGCCGCCACCGATGCGGTGGCGAAGCCGACCCCCTGGCCGACGGTCGCGACGACGAGCAGCGTGACGACATCGCAGGCGCGGCGGCAGCCACGGGCGATCAATGACGGAGAGGAGCCCCGCTCGTCCGACGATCCGACGTCGTACTTCGACTGGTGGCCGCGCAAGGGGACGACCGAATGGGTCGAGATGACGTTCCAGAAGCCCGCTGTCGTGTCGGATGTGCAGATCTACTGGTTCGACGACACGGGAAGGGGCGAAGTCCGCGTCCCCGCGTCGTGGCGTCTGTTCTATCGTGACGGTGAAGTCTGGAAGCCCGTGGAGACGGCCGACGCGTACGGCGTCAGCAAGGACGGCTACAACCGCGTGCGGTTCATGCCGGTGACCACCACCGCGCTGCGGCTCGAGGTCACTTCCCAGCCGGAATTTTCGGCTGGGATCCAGGAGTGGAAGGTGAAATAGCGGTCGTGTACTCCGGCTCCACGTTCTCGAAGAAGACCCCCTGGAACTGGCCCGGCTTGAGCGGTGGCAGGTGCAGTTCGAGCGTGTGCTCACGGTCCGGTGCGAGCGACGACACGTCGGCGTAAAACCCCACGAACGTCCGCGGCACGCGCCGGACCGCGGAATACGCCTTCGTCAGCGGCACGGGCGCGCCGTCAATCGTCAGCTTCGCCTCCCACCGCTCGTCTGGTTCGGCGACCTGCACGTAGAGCAGCAGCCGGTGCGGCGCGAGCCAGGGGGTACGAAGATCCTCGGCGGTCCACGGGATTGGCCAGGCCTTCTGCCGCGCGGCGAGCTGGTCGAAGATTCGCCGCGGCACGGTGAACGAGCCCTTGAACGCGCCTCCCGCGAACGCCGGATCGTACGCGCCGACCTGGTGCGCGCGCGTGAACCGTGTTCCTTCGAACTGCACGCCGCCCTCCACGATGCCTCGGGCCGGCGTGGTGAACGGCACCTCGGCGCCGTTGATCCTCAGGCCTTTCACCTTCAAATTGGTTGGCACCATGACCGTGAACGGCGCGTACGACCCCGGCTCGCCGCTCACGTTCGTCAGCGAGACGATGCCGTCCTCGATCGACACGTTGCCGGATACGTTGAACAGCATCGGCTCGCCAACCGACGCCGCCGGCTGGATCTCCAGCACCATCGCAGAGTGCCCGTCCATCAGCAGCTGGAGCGTTTCGCCGTGGGTCCAGAACCCGGCGGCCGGCTTTCCGATCCGCCGCCCTTCGACGGGGTACCGCTCTTCGACGTGATACAGCCCTTCGCCGACAAGACCCAGGCTGTCGTCGAGCGCGAGCCGCACCTGCAGCCGCCGCCCGTTCGGGTTGAACAGAAAGACGTAGCCGTGGTTGCCCCGGACGGCGGCCGTGCCGTCGATCCGGCCGATCGCCGGCTCGCCGCCGATCGTGCGCGTGTGCCGCAGCAGCTCCCGGTGCAGCCGCGCAAACTCGATCCAGCGGCGGAACCACGCCTTGTCCTCGCTGGAGAAGTGCCGGTACTCCTCCGGGTCGCGCGCCGGGATCATGTTCAGGACGTTGTTCCATCCCGCCACCGCGATCGAGGACAGCAGCGAGTAACGCCACCCGAGATAGTCCCAGTCGCGCACGCGGAACGGCTCGAGGATGATCCCGCCGTCCGTCTTGCGCTGCGGCATCTCGCCCGCGTCGTCGCTGCGCGACGTCTGGTGCGTGATAAAGCCGGGTACGAGCTCGGCGGGTGCGTAGTCGTAGTTACGGTATCGGTACGCGGTGTAGCGCTCGCGGGCGGCTGACACGCGGTCGAAGCTCAAATCGGGAAACGGCGTGAAGCTTTCCGGTTGCTCGTCGCTGTAAGTCGGGTGCGGGTAGTTTCCCGAGAGCCACGTCCACGGGCCGTACAGATGGTAGGCCTGCCGGCCGTCGATCACGATGTCCGGCACGCGGGTCCTCAGTGTTTCCATCACGCGGCGCCATCCGAACCACTGCGCGTACCGGCTCGGTCCGTCGAGGTTGAGGAACGTATGGTCGAACGCGTAGCCGCTGATCCCGGTCTTCTGGCGAAACGCGACCAGCGTTTCGATCAGCCAGTCCTGGAGCGATCGAAATCCGAGGCTCGCGTACTTCCTGGCGCCTTCGCTGGCGTTGGGCCGGGTCACGAGCCACTCGGGGTTCTGCGTGAACGCGAGCACGGGATAGACGTAGGCGACGAGCGAGACGCGCCTGGATCTCGCATACTCGAGCATCTCGCGAACGGAAGGGGGCACCTCGCCGGTCTTCGGATCCCATTCGTTCCGGCGGATCTTCTGCCCGAGCCCCAGCCACAGCAGGTTTTCCCAGCTCCAGTCGTCGGTGCTGTCGTCGCGCCGCGCGAGCGCGGAATTGGTGGGAGCGAACAGCACGTGCTCGGCCCCCAGCTCCGCCGCGCGGTCGATGACGCGCTTGTACTCGGCGCGCCCGGCCTCGGTGGCGATGTCGATCTGGTAGTCGTTCACGCACCAGCCCACGAACAGGTTGAGCGGCCGCTCGGGGCGGTACGGCATGAGCGCGTGAACCGCGGCCGTGAACGCGGCGACCTCCGCCGCGTCCATCCCCGGCGGCGCGGGCTCGCCGCTCATCTGCCATTCGGGGATCATCCGGGCGGGCAGCACACGACCGCTCAACCGATACGGCGCGAGAATGCCGCGATCGGAGAAGAACGGTCCATCCGCGCTCCGCCACGCCATCTCGGGCTTGTAGGAGACGCTGAAATGGTCCCCCTCCGCGGCAATCGCGAGAAACGGGTTCTGCGCCAGCGCGAGCAGGCCGTGGCGATCGTCCAGGCGCATCGCGACGGCGGGATTGCCGAGCCCTAGGTTCGGGTGTTCGGGCGGCTGGATGTAGATGCTGGCGGCGCGGTCCGACAACGTGTTGCGGAACACCACGACTTCGTCCACGCGGAACGTCGCGCGCTCGGCGATCGGCGCCACGACGATCTGCTTGGTGACGAAACGCCAGAACGGCTGCAGCTCGTACACGACATCGATTTGGAACGGGCCGGCGATCCAGCGGTAACCAATGCGCTCGCGCGTCACCACGCGCTGCGGCGCGCCGATGGCCGTGCTGTCGTACTTGACGCCGTCGAGCGTGACGGCGAAATGGTCCTGCTTGAATTCGTACGAGGTCCGGGTCGCATCGTCGTTGAGGGACCTCAGCCCGTGCGTCCCGAACCTGGCCCTGACGACTCCGTTTTCGAGCGTCTGCGCGGCGGCGGCGCCGGCCGCGCCGCCGGCAACGACCAGCATCGCTGCAACCCGGGCGATCGCGCCGTTCACGCCGCGCGCAGGACGACGCGCCGTCCTGGGGGCGCCGTTCACGGTATCGCCCCCTCGACCGGCAGCCGGTCCACGAACAGATCGAGATTGCTGCGCATCACCACGTGGGGCGCCAGCTGGATCCGCGGCGGCGGGCACGTTCCGTCCAGGAGATACTGGTAGAGCGACTGCAGCGCGACGCGCCCCTGCGCAAGCGGCCGCTGGTAGAGCGTGGCGGCGACCTTCCCGGCGCGAATCCACTCGACCAGCTCCGGGAAGAGGTCGGTCGTAACGATCGTCAGGTTCTGGAGCCGCCCTTCCTGCTCGGCCGCTTGCAGCACCGGCAACGAGTTGACCGTGCTGATGTAGATCCCACGCAGTTCGCGGTTCCCGCGCAGCACCTTGAGCGCGCGCCGGTAGCCTTCCCGCGGATCGTCATGGGCCTCGACGAGCGGGCCCAGGTGCAGCGGCACGCGCGCCGACTTGAGGCTTGCCTCGAATCCGCGCCGCTTTTCCGCGTGGTCCTGCGTCCCGAGCCAGCCCGTGAAGAACGCGACGCGGCCTCCTCCCGGCAGGAAGCGCGCGAGCAGCTCCCCCGCCACCGCCCCAACGGTGTACGGGTCCGCAGACACCGACGTCAGCCGCTGTGTATCCGGCGCATCCGTGACGACGCAGACCACCGGGATGTCGCGGCGCGCGGCCCTGCGGATGCCGGATCGCAGGGCGGACGGGTTGCCCGGCGCAATGATCAGCCCGTTGGTGCCGTCGCGAAGCGCTGCCTCGAACAGCGGCACGTCCCCTTCGCCGAGGCTCGGATAGCTGCGGAACTCGACGTGCAGCGCCGGCGCGAAGGGAGCCGCGGCCTCGCGGATGCCGTCGCGCAGCGAATCCCAGAAGAGCGCGATCTCCTGCGGCAGGTGGACCGTCAACCGAATGTGCTTGCGCGATTTCAGGTAGCGGGCCGCCAGATTCGGACGGTAGCCCAGCGACTCGGCCATCCGCAGCACGCGCGCGCGGGTCATCGGGTTGATGCCCGGCTTGGCGTGCAGCGCGCGATCGACGGTCCCGGTGGACACGCCGAGCGCCTTCGCGATGTCCTTGATGCCGACCGGCACGCGCGCGGGCTCGTGGCGGGACTCGCTCATCGATTCGCGGTGATTCTAGCACCTGCTACGATGAGAGCCATGAACGCGCCCGCGCGCGCCGTGCTGTGGGACATGGACGGTACGCTCATCGATTCGGCCGACTACCACTTCCACTCCTGGGTCGAAGCGCTTCGTCCTGAAGGGCTGACCGTGACGCGCGAGCAGTTTCTCTCCACGTTCGGCTGGAAGAACGATCGCATCCTGCGGCGCTGGAGCGGTCCCAAGATCGAACCCGAGCGCCTCGAGCGGATCGCCGACGCAAAAGAAGCCGGTTATCGGCAAATCGTGCGGACGCGCGGACTGCAGCCGCTCCCCGGCGCGGCCGAGTGGATCCGCGCGCTCCGGCGCGACGGCTGGGCGCAAGCCGTGGCCTCATCCGCGCCGCGCGCCAACATCGACGTGGCCCTCGACGTGCTCGGCTGGACGGGCT
>DATHTE010000128.1:0-7303 GCA_035463475.1 Vicinamibacterales bacterium | reverse complement strand
TCAACATGAGCCCAAACGAGAAGGTGGGGATTGGAACGTCGCCGCACAGTGACGAAATGATCCTGGTGGACCTCACGGGACCGGCGACAAGCCTGATCGCAGCGCTGCCGCTCGACCCGACGCCGGGCACCGGCAACGATGAACCGGACGCCGTGGCCGTGCGTGGCAACACGGCCTTCGTATCGCTGCGAGCATCTGGTCAGCTCGCGATCGCGAAGGGCAACCAGCAAACCATAAGCTTCCTTCAGCTCTCGCCGCCGGCGCCGTTCAATCCGGCGACGTGCGGCCCGCCCCTTCCGCAGCCGCCGACTGGGCAAGGGGGATGTGCGATCCACGGCGTCACCGTGCGTCCGTAACCGCCGGCTCGATCCGGCAGAGGACGTCATGCTCGCCAACCTGGACACTCTTGGCACATCCGACTGGGGCGTTCCGATGGTTATCCGCGGCAATGTTCACGTGTTCCAGACAGTCGCCCTCGTCACGCTTGTCGTCGCGAGCGTCTTCGCCACGAGCGGCGCCGGGCAGAGCGGAATGTTTTCAGTGGGCGATGCGTATGAGCGCTTCATGGGCAGATGGAGCCGCGAGCTCGCGCCACTCCTGGCGAAATTCGCCGGGGTTCGCGATGGCGATGCCGTACTGGACGTCGGATCGGGAACCGGAGCGCTGACAACCGCTGTCGCCGCGATTGCCCCGTCCAGTCGCATCATCGGCCTTGATCCCGCCGCTTCGTATGTGGCCTTTGCCCAGACGCGTCATCCCGGAGACCGCGTTCGGTTCGAAGTGGGCGATGCGCAGCGGCTTCGGTTTGCCGATGGACACTTCGACCGGACGCTCTCGCTTCTGGTCCTCAATTTCATCCCGGATCCGGCCAAAGCACTGGACGAGATGGTTCGTGTGACACGCCCCGGCGGCACGGTCGCGGGCGCCGTATGGGACTACGAACAGGGCATGGAGATGTTGCGCGTCTTTTGGGACGAAGCGGTTGCGCTCAATCCTGCCGCGGACGCGCGCGACGAGCGGCATATGCCGCTCAGTCGCAAGGGAGAGCTTGCCGCACTCTGGCGCGAACATCGGCTTCGAGATGTGTCCGAAGAGTCACTCACCATTCAAACGCGCTTCTCCTTGTTCGACGACTACTGGACCCCGTTTCTTGAAAAGCAGGGTCCGGCAGGCGATTACGTTGCGGCGCTCGAGGCAAGCGAGCGCGAGCAGCTTCGGCTGCGGTTGCGCCGGCGCCTGCTCGGCGATGGGCCGGATGGTCGAATCGTGCTCCGTGCTCGTGCATGGGCGGTGCGGGGTATCGTGGCACCACCTGGTCCTTCAGCGCGATGAGTGTCAGCACCAGGGCCATCCAGGCGATCTTCCATTCGAATTTGACGAAGGCGACGGTTTGAAAAACCGCCGCCTCGCCGAATGTAGAATGTTGAGCGGCCACGACGCGAAGAACGCGAAGCTCAGGAAGGAGCGCGGCAGGCTTGCCGTACCAGACGCTGATCTCCAGCCTGCTCCACAAGTACGCTACGGGTCGCCTCAAGGAACTCTGATCTCTCCCTGGCCGCCGGCAATGCCAGTCCGCCTGAACATCACGATTGACGAGGATGTCCACGTGCGGCTGAAGCGCGAGTTGCCGGCCAAGGGCATCAGCCGCTTCATCAACGACGCGATCCGAGCGCGATTCCGGCCGTCGCGGGAGGCCCTCGACGAAGCGTACAAGGCCGCGGCTCGGGAACCGTGGCGGAAGGCCGAAGCTCGCGACTGGGAGGTCACGGACGTCGAGCACTGGCCGGCGTGAGCCGAGCACGCGCGGGACGTTCTGACGGCGGACGAGATGTCCCGGATCGATGAGGCACTGGCGATCACGCTCGATTTGCCCGTCCCGGCGACATAGCAGCGGCCGGTCGAGCGGCCATCCGGCTCACTCGGAGCCGTCGCCGACTGAGTCGACGCGCCGGTTGTGGCCTACGGCCAGCTTCGTCGAATCGCGGTCTATTGGGGATCCTGGCCCGCGCAACGCCTGATGATCTCGGCGATGAAGTCACTGCGCGGCTGCGCGTCATCAACGAGCGCCTCAATGCGGGCGCGCACCTCATCGCCTCGGCCGGCGTTCCGAGCGGTCCCCATCGTATTGGAGCAGGCCGCCCACACGTCCGCGCTCGTGATCTCGTACCCGTGGCCATGGATCAGCCAATGGAGGGCTGCCATGCCGGCCTCGGTGGCGAACGCGGGGCTCTCCGCGAAGTCACGAGCCGCGCGCGTCAGTGTCCGCGGATCACAAGAGGGTTGGTTCGCGATCGCGATCGCCTCGTCGAACAGCTTTGCCTCCTTGGCCGCGGCGAACCATTTGCCTTCGTTGCCGGGCATGAGCCGTACGAGGTCCGACAGGATCGTCGCCGCCGGCTTGTGCGGATACTTCTTCGTGATCGCCCGGATTGAGCGGATCGAGCAAGATCTGTCCTTGGCGGCTCCGGCGCAAGCGGTGTCCGCGCGCCGTGGGCGTGAGCCTCGCGGGCGCCTCCGGATCAATGCGCAGCTCGTTCGCGTGGCGGATGACACGCCACTCTGGTCCGGCCGCTTCGATCGCGAGCTGAAAGACGTCTTTGCGATTCAGGACGAGATCTCGCGATCGATTGTCAATGAGCTGCGGCTGAAGCTCGGACGAGGCCAGCGTCGCTACAACACGAACCTCGAGGCGTACGACGTCTATCTCAAAGCACGTGCGCTCGTTCGCTACCACGGCCCTGCGGAAGCTCGCGCAGCCGCGGGGCTGTTCAACCAGGTCATTGCCAAGGATCCTGCGTTCGCCCCCGCTTACGCGGGGCTCGCCGATGCCTGGGCGGCGATGTCGATCAACCGCGCGGATGGCGCCGTCCCCCCGGACGAAGCGTTCGCCGTCATGAAGCCCGCGGCTCAGCGAGCCGTGCAGCTGGATCCGCTGTTGGCGGAAGCCCATGCGGCGATGGGCGTGGTGCTGTCGCGCGACTGGAAGTGGGCCGATGCCGAAGCCGCCTTCCGGCATGCTCTCGAGCTCAACGGCAATCTTTCCTCGATACATATGAACTTCGTCATGTCCACGCTGTGGCCTCAGGGCAAGGTCGAAGAGTCTGTCAGCCAGCTTCGCGCCGCTCTCCGCGGAGATCCTCTTTCGGTCGACCTGCAGGCGCTGCTGGCGTATGTGCTCATCAGTGCGAAGCGATATCAAGAGTCGATTGAACTAGGCCGCCGCATCGTGCCTTCAGCCCCAGCCGCCAACGACGGTCTCAATTACGCCAGGCAGCAGCTCGCGCGGGCCCTCTTCCAGAACGGCCAAAGAGCCGAAGCAATCCGAAGATACGAACAGCTGGGAAGCGGAAGTGACAACCATCGAGGCTATTCGTATGCTGCAGCTGGGCGGCGCGCAGAGGCTGAAGCGGTGGCAGCGCGACGCAAAGACTTTCCCGCCACATTGATCCTGATCCACGCCGGTCTGGGCAATACACGTCAGGCCTTCGAAGCGCTCGAACACATGGCGGCTGACAAGGATCCACGCGTCGGGATCTATCTCACCTACCCCGAGCTGGCGCTCCTCCACGCTGATCCCCGCATGGGGGCTTTTCGGAGGAGACTCAGCCTCCCAGATTATCATTGACGCGGCACACGACCGTCAGCGTCTCGCGCTGGCCAGTCCCGGTACCGCGCCATGAGCTTGGCGTAATCGTACCGATCGCTGGAAACCAAGCCGGCGGCGATCATCCTCATTCGCAGCAGCAAGTCCTTCTCGCCGATGTCTCTCTTCCACCGGTCAGGAAAAACGCAATCGGGAGTTCAACGCGGGTCGGAACGTCGTAGCATCAGCGGGGCTGTGCTTTTCTGGGGTGCAGGAGTCGGAGAAATACGAACAGTGAGCGTGCTTACGGGAACCGTAAACCGCACCGCGCGCGTGGCCGGAATAGGGCGCGAAACAGCGGCATCCGTCTTGCTCGGCGATCGCGCACCCAACGTGCGCAACACAGACCTGTTTGCCTTGCTCGAACGGACCGCCGACGCCGCGTTTACGGTCGATCAGGAGGGCATCATCCGCTCGTGGAACGCGGCCGCCGAGCGTCTCTTCGGTGTGCCCGCCGGCAGCGCAATCGGCCAGCCGTGCGAAGAGGTGATTCAAGGGACCGACGCGTTGGGCGCGCGCGTCTGTGCCGCCGACTGCGACGTGCGACGCTGCGCGGTCAACGAGCCGGCCATTCACGATTTCGACCTCACCGTCCGGACGCCCGCCGGCCGCCGCCTGTGGGTCAACGTGTCGACCCTGGTGTCCGACGATGCCCGGACGGGGCGCGCGCTCGTCGTGCATCTGGCGCGAGACGTGACAGCGGCCAAGTCGCGAGAGGCACTGCTTCGCAGGGCAGCGACCTTCGCGCATCGCCTGATCGACGCGGCCGAGCCGGCGTCAGGCCTGCCGCCAGTGACCGCCCTGACGCCGCAGGAGACGCGCATCCTGCGGCTGCTCGCCGAAGGGGCGCCTGCGTCTGACATCGCCCGCCAGTTGCGGATCAGCCCTCGAACGCTGCGGACGCACATTCACCACATCAATCGAAAGCTGCACGCCCGCAGCCGGCTCGAGGCCGTCGTCCACGGGATCCGGCGCGGGCTCATTCCCGCGCCGCGACCCCGTCCGGAACGAAAACGGCGGCATTGAGTATTTCCGCCGTCTCCGCATCCCGGTCAGCGCGTCGTTGTCGCCGCCGCCGTGTTGGAGTACGGCGACAGGTCTCCTGCGCCTGACGCGCGAACGCGGTAGGTATAGACGGTCCTCGATCGCAGGCCAGCGTCGACGAAGCTCGTGGCCGTCCCCGGCGCAACCGCGATCTGCGCGAATGCCGTGCAGGCCGTACCCCTGCACCGCTCGATTCTCACGCTGTCCTGAAGCGCGCTGGTGTTCGTCCACTGCAGCGCGATCTGGCTGCGTGACAGTGCCGTCGCGCGGAGCCCGGTCGGCGCGGTCGGCACCGACGTGCCCCCCACCACGACGGTGGCGACGTTCGAGTACCCGGAATAGCCGCCGAAGTTCCACGCGCGCACTCGGTACGAATACGTTCCGCCCGCGACGTAGTAGTCCGTGTACGTCGTCACGTTGGCATACACCGCGTTGACCTGCGAGAAGTTCGTGCAGCCCGTGCCCATGCAGCGCTCGATCGTGAACTGCGATTCGTCCGTGGAGTTATCCGTCCACGTGAGGGTCACGGAGGTTCCCTCCGTCGAACCGGTCAACCCGGTGGGGGCCGCCGGCGGCAGGATGAGCGGTGTCGTCGCCTGCGCCGTGTTGGAATACGGCGATGGGCCTGCGGCGCCGATCGCCCTCACGCGATACGTGTAGGTCGTGCCGCCCGCGACCGCCCTGTCCTGGAAGCCGACCGCGTTCTCACCGTACGTGCGTCCGACAAGAGCGAAATCCGTACAGCCAGCACCGGTGCAGCGCTCGATGTCGACCCGGAGCTCGTTGTTCGAGTTGTCCTGCCAGAACAGGTTCACCGCATAGCGCGCTCCGGTGAAGCCGCCAGTGCCCGTCAACGGATCCGGCGCGGCGGGCGGGACGTCAGGCAGGCCCGTCTCCTGATATCGAATGGTGAGCATCTGACCCTCGCCGAAGACGAAGATCGTGTCGTCGTTGCCCACCTTCACCGCGAGCCCCTTACCAGAGTCCGTGAAGGCGACCCACTGCTGCGTGCCATCGCTCGCGTACTTGGCGGTGACCACCCGCAGCGTGCTCAGGGTCCCGCTGCTCGGCCCGGGGCCCCCCTGCCCGGTGACGTACACCGCGTCGAACCGATCGATCGCGATGCCAAAGGGGATCTCGTCGTTGTTCGAGTGGCCATCGTATCGATGCGACCAGAGCAGGGTGCCATCTCCATCAGTCTTCACCGTCACCCAGTTCAGATATGGCATGCCGCCGAGAACCTGGTCCACACCCGTCGCCGCGATGCTCCCGTGAGAGTCCACGGCGATGCGCCACACGAAGTCGCCGACCGGATAGGTCCCCGTCCACAGCGGGCGACCGCTCGCGTCGAACTTGAGGATCGTCATCACGTTCGACGTGGCCCACGTCCAGCTGGAGGCTCCGGCAACGACTTCACCGGATGGCCCGATGGCGACGTCGTACGCCGGGCCCAGATCGCTCCGGGAGTGACTCCAGGCGAGGCTGCCGTCCGCGTCGTACGCGACGACGAGTAAGTTCTGCGCCCTCTTGCCAGCCAGGACGATGCGGCGGCCGTCAGGAGAGACGGCGAGGCCGAGGGGTTCTTCGGCGGCCATGCCATCGCCGCCGCCGTCGAACGTGCGAATCCAGAGCCTGGTGCCATTCGGGGCGTACTTGACGAGCGCGAAGTCGAGTGTGGTGTTTCCGGTTGCGTTGGTCACCCAGAGGCGGCCGGCGACGTACGCGTTGCCATCGGCGTCCGTCTTCACCCGGACTGTTTGCGCATAGGGGCCGGGGATGAAATCGCTCCAGAGGAGGGTTCCGACGGGGTCGTACTTCAGCGTCAGGAACCCGCTCGGGGTATAGGAGGAGCCGGAGATGGAGTAGCCCGTGACGACGACGTTGCCAAACGCGTCGGCGGCAATCCACGCCGGCCGAAGGCGCTCGGCTGGATCGTAGACGCGCTCCCACAGCAGACGCCCGTCGCGGTCCAGTTTCTTGGTGACGATGACATCGCCGACGGCCGTGTAGCCGACCTCGAAGACGTTGTCCGAGGGATCGAGGTCCATCGAGACGCCAGCGTAACGCGTGTCAGCAGCCCGCCACAGTTCGGCGAGCGCCTGCGTGCCTTGCGCCTGCACGCTCGCGGTGTTCAGCATGAGGCCAAGCACCACGGACAGACCCGTGATGGGTCGAACCGACCATGCCCGGCTGAGCGCACTCATAACTCCTCCTGGGATCCGCGGCTGCTCCGGCAGCATGTTCACTACAGCGTGGCGTCGCCGTGATCCTCAATGCGCCGGGCGTCTCGGGACGCGGGACGGATGTTGTAGGCTCGGCCCCAACGCATGAGGGCTGGCGCGATCACCCTGGCGATGTGCCTGTTCGGCACAGCTAGCTCGGCACAGGAACATCCGGCCGACGGCACCGCAGACCGTGACCTGGGAGCGGCATGATCGTCTCGCGCGCGCTGACGACGGGGGGACAGTCAGATTCCCCCAAGTCGAAGCCTGTCGTATACTGAGTTTTCCCGCCGCGCGGTGAGGTGGCCGAGAGGCTGAAGGCGGCGGTTTGCTAAACCGTTGTAGGGGTGTTGAGCCTCTACCCAGGGTTCGAATCCCTGCCTCACCGCCAGTT
>DATHTE010000127.1:0-61920 GCA_035463475.1 Vicinamibacterales bacterium | reverse complement strand
AAGCGCCGCGCGCGACCCTGCGTCGAGGCTCATGCGCCCGGCTTGCAGCCCTTCGGCCGCCTGGAAGCCTCCCGCGGCCGCCATCCCGGCCGCCAGGATCGCGCCCATCACCGCCACGCCCACGGCCCCGCCAATGCTGCGCGCGAACTGGTTCAGCGACGTGG
The DNA here is from genome assembly GCA_035463475.1 of Vicinamibacterales bacterium. GTDB lineage: Bacteria > Acidobacteriota > Vicinamibacteria > Vicinamibacterales > 2-12-FULL-66-21 > JACPDI01. The sequence goes on along the minus strand of DATHTE010000127.1, from coordinate 61,756 downwards.
CCAACCCGAGCTCCGCGCGCGTGACGGACCGCTGCACGTGCAGCAGCAGCGACATCATCGAGAGCCCCATGCCGGCGCCCAGCCACGCCATGACGCCGAGCAGCGCGGTCCAGTGCGGATCGCGCGCGAGGAACGCGAGCCCCACAAACGCGCTGGCGACGATCGCCACGCCGGCCTGCGCGGTGATGCGATACCCGATGCGGAGCATCAGGCGCACCCCGATCACCGAAGTGGACACCCAGCCCAGGAACAGCGGCGTGAGCGCCTGCCCCGCCTGCGTGGCCGTTGTCCCCATCGTGCCCTGGATGAACAGGGGAACGAACGCGACCGCGCCGAACATGGCGACCCCCACGAGAAAGACAATGAGGTTCGCGAGGCCCACGAGCCGGTGTGCGAGCAGCGAGAGCGGGAGAATCGGGTGCTCGGTTCGGCGGTAACTCAGGACCAGGCCGAGACCGAAGATCGCCGACGCGACGAACCAGGGCCATCGCGCGCCAATCACATCGGACACACCGATGAGCAGGACCGTCACGGCGGAGGTGAGCAGGATCGCGCCGCGCCAGTCCACGGGCTGGCCGTGCAGCGGCGCGCCGCCCGGCAACGCGCGTCCGACCATGGACGCGCCGATCAGGCCGAACGGGACGTTGATGAAGAAGATCCAGCGCCAGGAGAGCGCGTCGGTGATGTAGCCGCCGACCAACGGTCCTACGATCGAGGCGACGCCCCACATGCCGCTGAACACCGCCTGCATCCGGACGCGCTCCCGGATCGTGTAGATCTCGCCGATGATCGTCACGCCGAGGGGAACGATGCAGCCGGCGCCGAGCCCCTGGAGCGCGCGAAACAGGACGAGCTGCGGCATGGAACGGGACGTCCCGGCCAGCGCGGACCCAAGCAGGAAGATGCCGACTCCGATGAGGTACAGCGTCCGCCGGCCGCGCAGGTCCGACAGCCGGCCCCAGACGGGTACCGACGCCGTGGACGTCAGGAGATAGGCGCTGAACACCCAACTGTAATGCGCGAGCCCGCCGAGCCGCGCGATCACGGTCGGCATCGCCGTGGCGACCACCGTCGCCTCGAGGGCCCCGAGCGTGACGCCGAGGAGCAGCCCGATGGTGACGATCCTGCGCCGCGCAGGGGTCAGCGGCAGCGCGGGGCGCACATCGTCGGCCTGGGGCCGCAGAGCCATCCGACAATCATGCCACGCTGCGCCCCGCCCCGCGGCGCACCCGCGCGCGACGCCCGAGCGTGGAGGGACTACGACGCGATCGTCTTACCGTCGTGCGAACATCGCAATCGCGACCACCGTGGCCGCCAGCGCCGCGTAGGACAGGGGCGAGAGGCAGGCGCCGTTCCCGTAAAGACGATGTTCTGTGCTGAAGTGGTTTGCGGCTGGACTTCATGCACCGCGAGGTGCATCGACGGTGCCCGCTCAGTCTTTTTCGTCGTTCGCCTCTGACCGGCTGATGCGATCGGCGAGGCCGAACTGCTCGAGGCGGCGGTAGAAGGCGCGGCGGCTGAGGCCCAGGGCGCGCGCGGCCACCGCCTTGTTGCCGCCCGCGTGGTCGAGCGCGGCCAGCACCCGCTCGCGATCCAGCTCGGGGCGCGGCTGCCCGCCCAGGATCGGCGCGCCGAACACACCCGGCGCCGAGCTCCAGAAGCCGCCCGAAAGCTCGCGCTCGGTGACGAAGTCACTATCGGCCAGCATGCACGCGCGCTCGAGCACGTTCCTGAGCTCGCGCACGTTGCCGGGCCAGGAGGAGGACACGAGCAGCCGCTCGGCCGCCGGCGTCATCCCCGAGATGCGCTTGCTGAACTTCAACGAGAATTCGCGGATGAACGCGGCCGTCATGTACGGAATGTCTTCCCGGCGCTCGCGCAGCGGCGGGAGCGGGATCTCGATCACGTTCAGCCGGTAGAACAGATCCGTCCGGAAGCGGCCCGCGGCGGCTTCCCCGCCGAGGTTCCGGTTCGTCGCCGCGAGGATGCGCACGTCCACGCGTCGCGGCTCCAATGATCCGACGCGCTGCACCTCGCCCGTCTCGATCACGCGCAGCAGCTTGGCCTGGACCGACGGGGGGAGCTCGCCGACCTCGTCGAGAAAGAGCGTGCCGCCGTCGGCGGCCTCGAACAGCCCCGCTTTCGTGTCGTTCGCTCCCGTGAACGCGCCGCGCACGTGCCCGAACAGCTCGGACTCGAACAGGGTCTCGACGACGGCGGAGCAATTGATGGGCACGAAGCGCCGGCTGGCGCGCGGGCCGATGTCGTGCAGCGCTCGCGCGACGAGCTCCTTGCCGGTGCCCGTCTCGCCGCTGATGAGGGCCGTGCGCACGTGCGGGGCAAGGCGCCGGATCAGCGCGAACAGCTCCTGCATCGCCGGGGCGCGGCCGATCATCCCGCAGAACTCGAGCTGGCGGGCGACGTCCCCCTCCACGGCGAGAAGGCTGCGGCGGCGCTCCGCCTCCTCGCGCGCAGCGGCGAACGCCCGCCGGAGACGGTCGAAGTCGAGCGGCTTGGCGATGCAATCGATCGCGCCGCGCTTCACGGCCTCGACTGCCGTGTCGATCGTCGCGTGGCCGGACATGAGGATGATGCGGCAGTGCGGATCGACGTCGCGGACGCGGCTGATCACGTCGAGCCCGCCCACATCCGGCATGCGGAGGTCCACGAGCACCAGGTCGGCACGGCGCTCCCGGATCTGTTGCAGAGCCTCGACGCCGCCTCGGCAGGCGACCACCTCGAACCCCTCGGTCGCGCCGAAACGCCCGATCAGGTTCAACACCTGCGGGTCGTCGTCCACGACCAGGAGAACGGGGCGATCAGCGGTCATCGGAAGCGGTGTGCATATCGTATACTCTCCGCGATTCCAGATGGCAGCTCCTGATCCGTACCGTCCGCGATCGAACGGCTCGCGCGGAGCGGCGCGGCGCCCGCGCGCCGTCGCGTCGGAGGACCTGCAGAATGCGCTGCGGCAGCTTGCGGCCGCCTCAGAGGCAGCGCGGGAAGAGGAGCGCGGCCGCATCGCCCGCGAGCTGCACGACGAGCTCGGGCAGCTCCTCACCGGTCTGAAGTTCGACATCTCCTGGCTGGCCGCCGAGCTTGCGCACACACCCGGCCAGCCGACGGTTGCGATCGCCAACAAGCTCCAGGCGATGGCCGGACTCGTCGAAGTGGCGATCAAGAGCACGCAGCAGATCGCGAGCGAGCTGCGACCTCCTGCGCTCGATCACTTCGGGCTCGCCGAGGCCCTCCAGTGGGAGGCGGCGATGTTCGAGCAGCGGACCGGCATCCGGTGCCGCGTCTCGGCGCGCACGGCGGGGCACCTGGCGCCCGACCGCGCCACGTCCGTGTTTCGCATCTTCCAGGAGGCGCTGACCAACGTGGCACGGCACGCCGGCGCCGGCGCGGTGCGCGTCAGCCTGCGCGAGACGCGCCACGACCTGGTCGTGGACGTCCGCGACAACGGCCGCGGCATCACGCCGCGCGCAGTGTCGGACCCCGCTTCGACGGGGCTGCTCGGCATGCAGGAGCGCACGCGTCTTCTCGGCGGGACGCTCCAAATCGCGGGTACGCCTGGCCGTGGCACGCGCGTGCTGCTGAGGGTCCCTCGATGACACGAGTGTTGCTGGTGGACGACCACCCCGTCGTGCGCAGTGGCATCAGGCAGGAACTGGCCGGCACGGGCATGACGGTCGACGAGGCGGGCAGCGTGGACGAGGCGCTGCAGCACCTCCGCCAGGCGCCGTGCGACCTCGTCGTCCTCGACATCACACTGCCAGGCCGGAGCGGGCTCGATCTGTTGAAGGAGCTGCGACGCGATCGTCCCACGCTGCCCGTGCTTGTGCTCAGCATGCACCCGGCCGCCCAGTTCGCGCGGCGCGTGCTGAGCGCGGGGGCCGCCGGGTACCTCACGAAAGACAGCCCGCCCGGCGAGCTGGCCCGCGCGATCGAAACGATCAGGGCGGGAGAGCGTTACACGAGCCCCGGGGCGCCGGCCCCTGGGGAGCTGCAGGGGCCGCAGCACGACCGGCTCTCGGATCGCGAGTATCAGGTTCTGCGCATGCTCGCGGCCGGCCGCTCCGTCTCGCAGATCGCGAGCGACCTGTCACTGAGCATCAAGAGCGTGAGCACGTATCGCGCGCGGGTGCTCCGGAAGATGGGATTGAAGTCGAACGCGGAGCTGATGCGCTACGCGCTCCAGAACAACTTGGTCGATTAAGGGGTCAGACCCCATTTTTACGTCAGACGTAAGTCGCAACCGGCCGCAATGCGGCCTTACGTCTGACGTAAGAATGGGGTGACCCTATAGTCTCGCGCCCCGCAGCCGTAGCGCGTTCGCGATGACCGACACCGAGCTGAAGGTCATCGCGGCACTCGCCCAGATCGGCGAGATCAGAAGGCCCGCGAAGGGATACAGCAGACCCGCCGCCACCGGCACGCCCACCGAGTTGTAGACGAACGCCAGAAAGAGGTTCTGCTTGATGTTGCGGAGCGTCGCGCGGCTCAGGCGCCGCGCGCGCGCGACGCCCCGCAGATCCCCCCGGACCAGCGTGATCCCGGCGCTCTCGATGGCCACGTCGGTGCCGGTGCCCATCGCGATGCCCACCGACGCCTCGGCGAGCGCCGGGGCGTCGTTGATGCCGTCTCCGGCCATCGCCACACGACGCCCCTGCCGCTGGAGCTCGCGCACCACCTCGCGCTTGTCGCCGGGCAGCACCTCGGCGCGCACGTCGGTGATCCCGAGCTTCGACGCCACCGCCTGCGCGGTCGTGCGGTTGTCGCCGGTAAGCATGACGACGGCGATCCCCTCGGCGCGCAGCAGCCGCAGAGCCTCGGGCGTCGTGTCGCGAATCGGGTCCGCCACGGCGAGCGCGCCGGCGAGCCGGCCGCCAATCGCGGCGAACACCACGGTCGCACCCTCGCGCCGAAGCGCGTCCATCTGCTCCGCCATCGGCTGGGCGTCGACGCCGTGCTGCCGGAGGTAGTCGGCGCTGCCGAGCACGACGCGGCGGCCGCGGACCTCGCCGGAGACCCCTCCGCCAGTTGTCGAGTCGAACTCGCTGGCGTCGGCGAGCGTCAGCCCGCGCTCGCGCGCGGCGCCGAGAATCGCCGCGGCGAGCGGGTGCTCGCTGGCCTGCTCCAGCGCCGCGGCGGACTGCAGCACGTCCTCGAGCGCGAACCCGCCGCCCGCGATGACGCGGGTCACCTTCGGCTTGCCTTCCGTCAGCGTGCCGGTCTTGTCCACGACGAGCGTGTCCACGTGCGCGAGGCGCTCGAGCGCCTCGGCGTTGCGAATCAGGACGCCCGCCGTGGCGCCGCGTCCCGTGCCGACCATGATCGCCATCGGCGTCGCGAGGCCGAGCGCGCACGGGCAGGCGACGATCAGCACCGCGACCGCATTGACGAGCGCGTGCGCGAGCCGCGGCTCCGGACCGATGATCGCCCACACGACGAACGCGCCGATGGCCACGACCACGACGGCAGGCACGAACCACGCGGCGACCCGGTCCGCGAGCCGCTGGATCGGCGCACGCGTCCGCTGCGCCTCGCTCACGAGGCGGACGATCTGCGCGAGCAGCGTCCCGCTTCCCACGCGCTCGGCGCGCATCGTCAGGCTGCCCGTGCCATTGATCGTCGCGCCCGTCACGCGGCCGCCCGGCTCCTTTTCGACCGGCAGCGGCTCGCCGGTGACCATCGACTCGTCCACGGAGCTGCGCCCCTCGACCACGACTCCGTCCACCGGGATCTTCTCGCCAGGGCGGACGCGCAGGAGGTCGCCCACCTGCACGAGTTCGATCGGCACGTCCGTGTCCTGCCCATCGCGGATCACGCGCGCGGTCCGCGGCGCCAGGCCCAGAAGTTTCCGGATCGCCGAGCTGGTGCGGCTCCGCGCGCGCAGCTCGAGGACCTGCCCCAGCAGCACCAGCACCGTGATCACCACCGCCGAATCGAAATACGTCTCCACGACGCCGTGATGGCGGAAGCCCTCTGGAAACAGGCCTGGCGCGAGCGTCGCCGCCGCGCTGAAGGCGAACGCGGCGCCGATGCCGAGGCCGATCAGCGTGAACATGTTCGCGTGCCGGTTGACGATCGACGCCCACGCGCGCTCGAAGAACGGCCAGCCGGCCCAGAACACCACCGGGATCGAGAACACGAGCCCGACCCAGTTGGTGACCTGCATGTCGATGAACGGCGCGAGGCGCACGCCGAGCATGTCCGCCATGGCGAGGATGAACACGGGCAGTCCCAGCGCCGTGCCGATCCAGAACCGGCGCGTCATGTCCACCAGCTCCGGGTTCGGCGCCTCTTCCAGGCCGACGGTGCGCGGCTCGAGCGCCATCCCGCAGATCGGGCACGCGCCCGGTTCCGCGCGCACGACCTCGGGGTGCATCGGACACACCCACTCGACCCGGCCGGCCGCGGTGCTCAGGTCCGGCTCCAACGCCATCCCGCACTTCGGGCACGCGCCGGAGTAGGCCTGACGCACCTCGGGATCCATCGGGCAGGTGTAGCTGGTCCCGGGCGGCGCCGGTTCAGCGGCGGCCTCGGTTGGCGCCTGCGGCGGCTGGAGGTACCGCTCAGGGTCCGCCTTGAATCGCTGCGCGCAGGTCTCCATGCAGAAGTAATAGGTCTGACCCTTGTGCTGGTGGGTCGCGGCGGCGTCCGACGCGTCGATGGTCATGCCGCAAACGGGGTCGAGCACCTGCTGGTCTGTTGTCACGTGTGCCTCCATCGCGCTCAGGCACGCTGCCGGTCGAAGAGCCCGATGAGCTCGTCAAAAATCGCTTCGCGTTCCGCCGCGCCGTCCCGCCGCAAGGTGTCCGTCACGCAGTGGCGCAAGTGATTGCGCAGGAGCTCGCGGCCGACGCCGCGCAGCGCCTCCTGCACCGAGGAGATCTGCGCCAGGATGTCCGCGCAGTAGCGGTCCGCTTCGACCATTTTCTGGAGGCCGCGGACCTGTCCTTCGATGCGGCGAAGGCGCGTCAGGTTCGAAGCCTTGATGTCGGGGTCGACGGCGACCGCGGTGCGGCCGGATTCCTGGACGGCGCAGCCGCAGGTGGGCACCTGCGCGGGGCCGGGATCTTGAAGTTCGCGCGCGCCGTTCGGAGTGCGGCGCGGCAGGTCGCGGGCCATGGATACCTCCAGGCCGGCATTATAGCTATACCCCCTATACCTATGTCAAGCACGAGGGTTGGCGGGCGGCAACCGCTGGGGCACTCCCCTCAGGGCACGCGGCCGCGCGCCCGGAAACCTGTCAAAACAACGGGGCTGCACTGGCGAACGGTCTGGATCAGGTTGGCGTGTCTGACGCCGGGTTGGGGGCCCGACGCCAGGTGAGCTGACGATCTCGCAATAAATAAGGAGTGGATGGCGCCTGCTGCAGCGGCGCCGGCGCGTGGTCTTCGGGAGATGCAAAAGGCCGGCGGGAGCGGATCTCCCGTCGGCCCTCTGTCGCAAGCTGCCGGCGACAGTTCCAGAGCTGCCGCCGGTCACGCCCACACGAACTTGCGACGCATACGGCTCTCCCTTTGTTATGGTGTGCGGCGGATTATACGCCTGTTGCACCACGAAGGTGCAATACTCCGGCAGTTCTTCACAAAAGTGCACGGCCAGGGCGACTTCTACACCAGCCGCACGGGCAGCGCCGTATCGACCGTGCCGAACTGCCGCGCCGCGCTGCCGATCGCAGGCGCCACGGCGATCATCGGCGTCTCTCCCGCGCCCACCGAGGGGAGGTCCCGCCGGTCGAGGAAGGCGAACTCCATCGGGACCACGTCCTTGAAACGGGGCACGCGGTACTGCGCGAGGCTGCCGTTCAGGATGTGGCCGTCGGCGAAGTCGATCTGCTCGAACAGGGCGCCGCCGAGCGCCTGCATCACGCAGCCCTCGGCCTGGTTCCGCAGGCCGTCGGGGTTCACGATCGCGCCGCATTCGAACGCGGTGACGAGCCGCTCGACGCGGAAGCCGTCGCCCGTTCTCGACAACTCCGCCACAGTCGCGACCACGCTGCCCTTTTCCGCCCCGCACGCGATTCCCATGGCGCGTCCGGGCCTCGAGGGGCGCGGCCAACCGGCCTTCTTCGCGGCCGCCTCGAGCACCGCGCGCAGCCGCGGTTCTTCGAGGTGCTGGAGCCGGAACTCCACGGCATCCGCCCCGAGGGCGCGGGCGATGAGATCCATGTGCATCTCGCGTGCGTAGTTGTTCGCGTTGGCGGCCAGCGCGCGATAGGAGCCCTGGCGCAGCGGCGAATCCGCTGCGCGGAACGCGATGCGCTGGTTGGGCACCGCGTACGGGGTGCGGATCGCGGCGCCGCCGGAGTTGTAGTTCTCGAACTCCCACGCGACAAGCCTTCCGCGCGCATCGGTCGCCGCGACAATGTCAATCACGCCCGCCGGCCGGAAGTAGCCCCACATGAACTCTTCGTCGCGCGTCCATACGAGCTTCACCGGCCGCCCCGCGGCCTTCGCGAGGCGCGCCGCCTCGATGGCGTGCTCGCCGCGGTGCTTTCCGCCGTACGCGGAGCCCACGTCCGGGACGATCACGCGCACGCGATCCTCCGGCAGCCGGAAGGCCTCCGCGACTTCGGCGCGAACGTCGAACGGCCGCTGCGTCCCGGCCCAGACGGTCACCTTTCCGTCGTTCCACTCCGCGACCGCGGCGTGGGGCTCGAGCGGGACGTGCGCGATATAGGGAATGCGGTAGGTTGTCGCGAACGTGCGCGCGGCCTGCGCCCGTGCGGCCGCCACATCCCCGGCAACGTGGGGAGGCGCGCCCCGTTCCCCTTCAGGGCCGCCGGCGGTCTTCCGCAGGTGCTCGAACACCGTTGACGAGGACTGGAGCGGCCCCGGGGACTTCCAGACCGCCTTGACGGCAGCCGCTGTGCGTCGCGCCGCGCGCTCGGTCGGCGCCACGACACCAACGAACTCGCCGTCCTGCACCACGGTGACGCCCGGCATGGCGCGCGCGCGTGCGGCGTCCACGCTCTGGAGCGTCGCCCCCAGGCGCTCGGGGCGCACGACGCGTCCGTGCAGCATCCCGGGCCGCGACATGTCGGGGATGTAGTGATGGCGGCCGGTCACGAACTCGCGCCCCTGCACCTTCTTGATCGGCTGGCCGCGCAGTTTCCAGGTCTCGGGGCGTTCAACCTGCGTCTCGGCTGACACCATCCCGGTCAGCTTCTGTCCCCGCGTCAGCTCGCCGTACGTGGCGGCGCGCCCGTTGGGAGACACCACGCGTCCATCCTCCGCCTTCAGCGTGCCCCGATCGACCTGCCAGCGTGACGCCGCCTGGTCGATCAGCATCTCGCGCGCGACCGCCGCCGCTTTCGACAGCTGCGGCGCCATCTGGGGCGTCGTGAGCGATCCGAAGGTGCCCGCGTCGAACGGCACGAGGTCGGTGTCGGCCATGACGAGCGTGATGGAAGCGAGGGGCGCGCGGAGCTCGTCTGCGACGGCCTGCGCCAGCGACGTGCGGATGTTCTGCCCCAGCTCCACCTTCCCGGTGTAGACCGTGACCTGCCCGCGCTCGTCGATGTGCAGCCAGGACGACACCTCGGGCGGATACGCGCGCGCTCGCGCACGCGCGGGCATCTGCGCGCCGGCCGGCACCGACGCCACGACCAGCAGCCCGCCGCCGACGACGCTGAACACGCGAAGAAAATCGCGCCGATCGAGATCGAACCGGTAGCGGTTCGCCTCGAACAGCTCGTAACGTTCCGGCTCGGGATCGGGAAGAAGGTGGTCCGTCATGATCGGGTCGCTGCGCTGGTGGTTTTCAGACGTCCGGCCGCCAGCTTCACGGCTCGGACGATACGCGTGTAGGTCCCGCAGCGGCAGACGTTGCGGTCGAGGATCCGCGCGATGTCCTGCTCCGAGGGATCGGGATTCGTCCGGAGCATCGCAACCGTGGCCATGACCATCCCCGGCGTGCAGTAGCCGCACTGGAACGCCTCCGCTTCGAGGAACGCTTCCTGCACTGGATGGAGGCGATCCCCCGAGTCGAGGCCTTCGATCGTGGTGATCGCCTTGCCGGCCACCGCGCCCAGCCTCGTGACGCAGGACCGCGCGGCTTCGCCGTCCACCAGCACGGTGCACGCGCCGCACTGTCCTTCACCGCATCCATATTTGCTGCCGGTCAGCCCGAGCTCGTACCGCAGAATGGACAGCAGGTTGTCCCCGGGCTCTCCCTCGACTCGGTGATCTCGTCCGTTGATCCGAAGTGTGTATTGGGCCATGGGCGTCAACGATGGAGAGAATACGTCATCTTGGCGACGAGCGAGCGGTTCGATCGCCCGGCCATCGCCCCGGCCGTGCGCCGCGTTTCGTTGTAGACGAGATAGAAATTGTCGATCGTCCGGAAGATGTAGTTCAAGCGCAGCTGCAGCACAGCCAGGCTCCCGGCGCTGTTGTACTGGACGTTCGCCGAAGCCAGCAGCGTCGTCGTGAAGGAGACGTTGGAATTCACGCCGAGCAGGTGGGTCTTGAACGAGCCCTCGACGAGGTCCACGTCGTTGAGCTCGTACGTGGACTCGAGCGAGAAGTTCTTGCCCGGGCGATACGCCAGCGCGAACTCGTACGAGCCGTGCGTGCCATCGTAGAACTGGCCGACGTTCGCTTCGGCCCGCCCGCTCACCTTCCGTCCGTTGAACGTCTCGAAGCTGATCTCCGCGAGGTTCCAGCTGTAGCGGCCGGGGGGCAGGACCACGCCGGGGTTGATCTCGAACTGGTCCGGCAGGCGTTCCACCTGGTTCTCTACCTTCCCGGCGAGCTTGTCACCGCTCTGGAAGAGCACGCCGAACATGACGTTGCTCTCGCTGGAGAGCAGCACGCCATCGTCCTCGTGGAAGAACACCGTTGAAGGGGTGATGTCGTACTGCCGCACGAATCGCCCGCCCGGCCGAGGCTTTACCGAGACGCGCGCTCCGATCATGCGGTCGTCGCGCCGCACGAACCCGACGCCGGCGCGGAAGTCGTTGTCGATGTCGAGGTAGTTCACCCCCGCCTCGATCAAGTCCGATCGCCACTCGGCGCCCGCCTGCCTCGCCCATCGCGTCCCGGCAACGGCGTCGTCCTCAGCCACGGCCGCGAGCGCCGCGACGCTGAGGTGCTCCCAGAACACGAAGCGCGCGTCGAGCCCGCCGACGCGGTTGCGATCGCCCGCTCCCTGCCGGTTCGTGGCAATCGCTCCGATGTACGAGCGGCCGAGGAGCTCCTTTCTCACGCGCGCCACCGCGAAATTCTCGCCGGGCCTGCCGTCGGCGTCATCGGTCTGCACGTTCAGCACACCCACGTCGAAGCCGCCCGCCTTCCCCGTCAGCTTGCCTCCCGCGATGATCGGGATCGGCGCTCCCTCCGCTGACAGGCCGATCGCGCGCGTGTAGACGATCTCCAGCGGGCGGGACACGAACGGCAGCAGGGTGACGCCCATCTTGAGGGAGTCGGCCCCCTCGATGAAGAACTGCCGTCGCTCGGGCCATGACAGGTTGAAGCGCGTGAGGTTCACGCGCTGCTCGTCCACTTCGGCCTGCGCGAAGTCGGGATTCACCGTGAGGTCGGCGGTCAGGTTCGTCGTCAGGGCGAACTTCACGTCGTCGAGTCCAACCTCGCCGAGCGCGTTCGCCGACAGCGGCGGCGAGGCCGCGTCGTGCCGTTCCACTCCGGCAAGCACGTACGGGCGCACCCGCAGCCGCTCGGCCTGCCGGATGTCCTGAAGGCCCGTGAGGTGGCCGGCCTGCGACACGTGGTTGAAGGCGAAGTCGCGCGTCCACGCGGCCCAGTACACGAGTTCGTTCTTCCGCTTGATCACACGCTCGAAGTTGACCCCCCAGGTTTGTTCCGGCGCGCCCGAGTAGCGGAGGATCTTGAACGGTATGGCGATCTCGACCGCCCACCCACGCTCGTCGAGCGTGGCAACCGCGCGCCAGTCCTCGTCCCACGTCGCGTCGATGTCCGTCCCCTCGTTCCGGATCACGCCATCGAAGCGCGTGCCGCGGGCGTTGGTGCGGAAGACGAACGCATTGCGATGATCATGGTACGTGTCGAGGAGAACGGCGAAGCTGTCGTCGCTGCTGAGCGGGTTGTCGCGGCGCAACTCCGTCGCGCGGACCAGCGGCGGCTCCCGGTCGGAGAGCTCCGCCGCAATATAGAGGTGCGTCCTGTCATAGACGATGCGGACACGCGTCGCTTCGGAGGCGGCGCTTCCCTCGAGCGGCTCCTTCTGGCGGAACTCCACGATCGGGGCCGCCTCCTCCCATGCCGCATCGTCCACCCTGCCATCGATACGCGGCGCGGTGGTGACGACCGCCGCGCCGGCCACCGGGCCTTGCACCGGTGCCGGCGGCATCTGTGCGGACGCCGCCGCTCCGCTGGCGAGGACGAAGGCGATCTGGATGCAGCGCGTCACGCGTCGCGGCCTCAGAACGCGATCAGGTGCGTGTACTTGAAGAGGAACGTCCGCTGGCTCAGGCCGCCAATCCGCGTTTCGTTCCAGACGATGTAGATGTCGCTCAGCGGGCGATGAATGAGGTTGAACCGGACGTTCGACAGCCACACGTCCGACTCGCCGTTGTACTGCACGAACGCGTTGAGGAACATCCGCGGCGTGAACGAGCAGTCGAGACGGAGGCCCAGCAGCGTGGGATGGAAGGAACCCTCTCGAAGCCGGATGTCGGTGCGGCCCCCCGTGACGCTTGCCGCCAGGTGCCGGTTGACGCGGACGCGCAGGCCGCCGGTCGCGTTCTGCCGCGAGCCCGACCAGAATTCGCCGACGAGGGCCTGGACGTTGCCCGAGATGACTGCGCTCTTGTTCGACTGATAGCTGATCGTCGCGTCCTCGAACCGATAGTCGCCCGGCACGACGGTCACCGCGGCGCCGATGTCGAACGGGCTGGCGAGGCGCTCGCGCGTACTGGTGATCCCCGCGTTCAACTCGCCGCCGTCCGAGAAGACCACCCCGTAGTTCAGCCCGGCGACTTGCGTCAGCACTTCTCCATACCGGTCGTCGGTCGTCAGCTCGACGTCCGCGCCAAGCGAGTGCTCGAGAATGGATGTCGAAGTGGAGCGCGGCCGGAACACGCGGGCGTAGGTTCCAAACCAGGTGCCTATGCCGCGACGGCGGACGAAGCCGACGTCGTGACGGAACGCGTCGCCGACATGCAGGAAGCCGGCGCGCGCCCGGTGCGCCGGGTTGTCGAGCCGCAGACCGGCGCGGCCGGCCCAGTCGCCCGGCGCACCGTCAGTGCCGCTGCGCATCGCGAACGCCTCGAACTCCAGCGTGCGCGACGGCTGGTAGCGGAGGTCCGCTCCGGCGACGCGGTTGAACGCGTCCGGCCCGCTCGACTCCCGGCCGAAGTAGAAGGCGCCTGCCGCGATGGTGGAGGACACTTCACGCGTCACGCGCAGGGCCGTGAAGTTGGCGCCGGGATCTCCGACGAACTCGCGGGTCTGCATCGTGAGGATTCCGACGCCGTTCCGTCCCGCACGGCCGGTCAGGCGGAGCCCGCCCAACACCGGGATCGGCTGCCCGTCCGACGAGAGCCCGATCCTCCGGCTGAAGAACGGCAGAAGGTCGCGGCGCGGCTCCTCATCGTCGCGCTCGACGATGCCAATCTGGAAGTTCGCGGGGCTCTCGAGGAAGAACTCGCGCTTTTCCGGGAAGAACAGGCCGAAGCGCGTGAGGTTGATTTGCTGCTCGTCCGCTTCCACCTGCGAGAAATCGGTGCGGTACGTGCCGTCGAGCGTCATCGACGAGGTGATGCCCCATTTGAGGTCGAAGCCGCCGTCACCGTCGCCGCTCCAGCCGTCGCCCGCCGTCGCTCCGTGCCCCGCCTGCCCCGTCAGGAAGGGCTTCACCTGCAACTGCCGGCCGCGTTCCACTCCGCTGATCCCGGTGAGCACGCCGGCGTACGCGACGTTGTAGTGCGTGAATTGCCGCGGGACGGGCGCCCAGGTCGTCGTCTCGTTGTCGCGCCGGACGATCCGCACGAGGTTCAGGCCCCACTCCTGCGTCGGACGATCCGGGAATCGGAGGGTCTTGAACGGGATCGCCATCTCCACGACCCAGCCCTCGGCGACGATCCTGGTGCGCGCCCACCAGATGCCGTGCCAGTTCGCATCCGCTCGCCGGCCGTTGTCGTACGCCTGCGTCTCGCGCTGCGCCCCGCCGGGGTTCGTGAGAAAGCCGTAGGAGTTCCGGCGGTCGTGGAATGTGTCGAGCACCACGCCGAACGAGTCGGTGTCGCGGCCGCCGAAGTCGCGCTTGAGGTCGTTGACGATGACGCGCTGGGGGGCTTCGTCGTGCAGCATCGCCCCCACGTAGAGCGTCGAGCTCGTATAGAGAAACCGCACCTCGGCCCGGCGCGTCGAGGGCTGGAACTCGACCGGCTGCTGCTGATAGAAATCGGTCGCCGGTTCGGCGCGCTCCCACGCGGGCTCGTCGAGCACGCCGTCGATCACGATCGGCTCGTCGATCCTCAGCGCTGCCACCCGCTTGGACGCCCGGATCGCCTCGATGTCAACCGGGTCTCGGCCGCCGTCCGCGGCAGCGCCGATCAGTACCGAGGCGGCCAGCAGCGATCCAGCGAGCAACCTATTTTTCCAGAAGCGCGAGGGCTTTCTTCAGGTAGCTCGTGTCGTAGTAGCGTTCCGGCTCCGGTGGCTTCCCGCCCCACGTGCCCTCAATCTCGGCGCGGAGCGCGAGGCCGTTTCTGAACGCCTCGACGTCGAATGTCGGCGCCGCATCCGCACGGCCGGAGAACGTCCGCTCGTACACCTTCCGAGCCGACGCAGCGTCGGACTGCCCGGCCAGCGCCGCGATGACCGCTTCCCGGTTCGCCGGATCGCGGGTCCATCGCAGTGCGTGGAGGTACCCGGCGAGATAGCCGACGGCGGCGCCCGGGTTCGCCTCGACCCAGTCGCGGCGCGCGTAGATGGCGCTGACCTGGTAACGCCCCACCATGTCCGCCGCCGCGCCGAGGCTGCGTAAACCGGCCTGCCTGGCCTCCTCGTCGTAGCCCATCATCGTGGCGGCGTATTCCTTGTTCGCCTTCAGCGCTTCGAACCGCTTCTGCGTCTGCCCGAACGGCAGCATCTTGTAGTCGCGCCCCGCCTCGAGCCCTTTCATCCGGAGCATCTTGCGGAGCGCCAGCGCATGACCGGTGTCCGGCGAATCGACGAGAACGGTCGTGCCGCGCAGATCTTCAATCGACTTGATGTGCGGCTGCGCCACGAGGTGCGTGCCGCCGCCCCCGCCTCCTCCACTGCCCATCAGGATCACGACGGGAACGCGCAGGTCTTCGGCCACCGCGACGGCGTTGTCCGCCAGCGAGTGGACGATGTCGAACTTGCCCGAGGCGAGCCCCGCGCGAAGGTCTTCCGAGGTCCACCGGGTCTGCACGTCGACCTTCGTGCCGAACTTCTCGAACAACCCGTTCTCGCGGGCGGCGACGAACAACGGCGGCGGCTCCCCGCCGAACATCGCCGCGCGGACCGTGCGCGGATTGGACGACGCCGTCCCGGGCTGCGAGGAGCCGAGCCGGGTCGCCAGCCAGCGCATGACCGTGACGCCAATCGTGCGGGCGGCCGGATCGCCGCGGCCCATGTGACCCCCTTCGGGGTACACGCGGATCGCCTTCGGCTCCCCTCCCTCGGCGAGCACGTACACATCGTCGATCGAGAGCCACGCGTCTTTCGCGCCGTTGACGCCGAGAAGCGGCGCGGATGGCTTGTCGAGCCAGCCCGCTGTCTTCAGAGACAGCGTCGGCGCGAACGTCCGCAGCTCGGCGAGGTCCTTCAGGTTGGACGCGTAGATCATCGAGTCGAGCAGCGACCAGAGATACAGCTTGTCGTCCTGCAGTTGCCGCAGCCAGGGCGCCTGGAAGCTGTGATGGATCGGCCCGCCCCACTGCACGGCTGCTTTCAGTCGCCGGCTCTCGACGTGCGCCATTTTCCCGCCCCAGTAGCCGCCGTAGCTGCGCCCGACGATCGCGATGCGGCGGCCGTCCAGGTCAGGCCGCTTCTCGAGATAGTCGAGCGTTGCGCTGTAGATCCGGTGCGCCTCCGGCGTGTACCAGACCGGGCTCTCGCCCGCGCCGGGCATGTCCATCGAGAACGCGGCGGCGCCGATGCCGAGGATGTCGGAGACGTCCCGGTCTTCCTTGTAGACGTCCACGCCTCCGGTGGCGATGACCACCGGTGGCTTCACGACGCCTTTCGGCAGCGTCAGGTAACCGATGATCTCCTTCCCCTCACCCCTCGACGAGGCCGGCGCGAGGCCCGCCTGCCGGGGATCGAACGGAATGGCGACGCGCTCGAGCGGAGGATCGAAGTGCTTCGCCGCCTTCAGGTACATCTCGACGCACTTGCGATAGGCCGCCCGCTTCGCCGGATGGTTGAGGACCGGGAACTTTGCGATGCTGTAGTACGTCTGCGCCTTCAGGTACGCGTCGCGCGCCTCGTTGTTCCTGCCCTCGCGCTCCAGCGCGGGCGCGCGCCGCTCCCACGGCTCCGCGAGGCGGCTCCACTCGGCGACCCAGCGTTCCGCGTCGAGATCCGAGAGACGCCGGAAGATGGCTTCCGCCTCTTTCGCGTCGGCGCCGCGGCGGATGAACTGGTCGAGCCGGGACTTCGCGCCGACGGCGTAGCGCGGGTCGGCCAGCAGGTCGGCCGCGGCCGGCCGGGACGCCGCGAGCGCCAGCAGCGCGGCGACGATGAGCGGGCGTCGTCCAAAGCTGCCGCGCGTCATCGCGCCCCCGATCCGGCCGTCGGCCGCTTCGTCATCTTCCTGTCAAAGTACGCGATGGAGTCCTTCACGGCCTGCGCCTGGATGGCGTCCGGCTCGTAGACGCCGCGGGCGTTGCGCCGGACGAAGATGAATCCGTGTTCGTTGTGGTCGTACGACTTCCACTCGACGTCCTTGCCCGACTCGCGCAGCAGCTCGTAGTTCACCCTGAAGATGGCCTGGTTGTGATCGCGGTCGCGCCCCTGCACGAAGATCGGCGTCTTGATCGTGCTGATCCGCTGCAGCGCGAGCGCCACGTCGATGCGGCGGCGCATCTCCTCGGCCGCGCGGCGCTGGGTCTCCGGGCTCGTCGCGGCGGCCGTTTCCGGTTCGGGCGCCGCGGCTGGAGCGGCCTGTCCCGGGGCGGCCGGCGGGCGCGGCTGGCGCGCGAGGAACTCGATCGAGGCCGGCTCGCTGGCAATGGCGGCGCGGAGACCGTCGAACTCCGAGGTGACCATCATCAGCGCCTCGCCGCCGTGACTGAGGCCGACGTACCCGACCCGATCGGGATCGATGTCGGGCAGCGTTTTCACGAACGTGATGATCGAGATGATGTCGTTGATCTCGAGCGGTCCGCGGTTGAACAGCTGGCGCCCCTCCCGCGTGCCCTCGGTGAGGCGGCCTCCCTTCGTGTACCCGCGATCGACCTCGGCCCGGTAGCGCATCCACGCGACCGCGTAGCCCGCCTCGAGGAACCGCTCGAGGGTCCAGCTGCCGTACTGGGTCCACTCGCGGATCCAGCGCGTGCCCATGCCGCCGTTCATATGCGCGAACAGCACGATCGGGAACGGGCCGTTGCCCGCCGGCTTGCGCAGGCCGATCGGCGTGTAGAGCCCGTCGACCGTCTCGACATACATCAGGTGCATCGGGATGTCCGAGCCCCTGACCGGCTCGGTGGTCACGGCCGGCGGATTGACGACCGGCTCGGGCACCAGAATGTGCTCGGGGTCGATGCTGTGGTTCTTCTGAGGCGGCGTCTGCGCAGCCGCGACGAGCAAGAGAAGGAGCAGGTGCATGGTGAAAAATGGGGTCAGACCCCATTTCGCGACTTACGTAAGCCCAGGCGCGATCCCGAGGGGGCTTACGCAAATCGTAAAAATGGGGTCTGACCCCTTTTTTCTCAGAACGTGTACCGAATCCCCAGCTGCATCGTTCGCGGCGGCCGCGACGTGGCCACCGGCACCAGGAAGTTCGAGCTGCGGCGGTTGCCGCTGCCGTTGGCGAAGTTCACGCGATTGGTCGCGTTGTAGATCTCCCAGAACAGCCCCACGTTGCTGCGGCGCGGCATGCTGAGGACGTACTGGAACCGCAGATCCAGCAGGACGACGTTCTCGCCGTCGATGCCGTTCCGGATCGCCTTCCCGCTCGCATCGAGCGGGGACACGATGGGACGCGACGCGTCATCCCTCCCCTGCACGGGACGATCGAAGTTGTCCAGGTCGCCGTTCACGTCGGTGCCGACCGTCTCGTTGATGGGGAAGCCCGAGTAGTAGCTGAACACCGCGCCGGCGCCGAAGCCGCGCCAGACGTTCGCGTTGAAGCTTGCGTTGAACTGGTGACGGTTGTCGAAGTTCGCGCGCCCGTAGTCGGAGCGCGGGTTCAAGTCGTCATCCAGCCGCTTCTGGACGTTGGTGGAGCGGCCGCCCGTCACGCCGACGTTCCGCGCCCGCGCGAGCGTGTAGCCGATGCGCGCGCTCCAGTTGTTGGAGTAGCGCTTCTCCACCGACGTCTCGAGCGCGTTGTAGTCCGAGTCGAGGGCGTCGAGCGTCTGGAACTGCAGCACGCGCCGGAACGTCGTCCCTCGCGCCTGCGGCGGGATCAGCGTGCCGTCGGGATCGAACCCGTCCACGCCCGGACGCCGCAGCGTGCCGTTGATCAGGCGCGGCTCGTTGATGTCGATGAGCGCCGTCTGGTCGTAGCCGCGGTTGCCGACGTAGTCGACCGAGAACGCCATGTCCCCGGCGATCTGCCGCTCCACGCCGACGCTGTACGACCACAGGTAGCCCAGGTGCCGGTCGCCGTCGACGGTCGGCTGGTTGTTGATGAAGCCGCCGGCCGCGACCTGGTCGCGCACGACTTCGAGCGCGGCCCGGCAGGCGGGGCTGATGAGCGCCAGCCCGCCGCTGCCGACCGGCTGCAGGCACACGTGGCGCGTCGGGATGCGGCCGCTCAGCGCGGAGCGGTCCTCACCCGTGTCGAAGACGAAGGCCGGGCTGATGACGGCGTTCTGCGCGAGCGCGGTCCCCACGCCGATCAACTGCGTCTCGTAGAATTTTCCGACTCCGCCACGCACGACCGTCCTGCCGTCCCCGAGGGGATCCCACGAGATGCCGACGCGCGGCGCGAACGCGTTCTTGGTCTGCGGCACCAGGTCCTGCCGCTCGTAGCGCACGCCCAGGTTGAGGGTGAGGTTCTTCGTCGGCTGCCACTTGTCCTGGACGAACGTCGAGAACACGGTGTCGCGCACGGTGAAGAAGATCTCGCCGAGCCGGATCTGGAAGCGCGAAGGGTAGGTGCTCGGATTCGCCGGATCGAAGGGCTGGTTCTGCAGGAACGCGAAGCTCCCGATCCAGTTCGTCCCGGAGATCGCCGGCTCGACTGCCGGACGCCCGTAGGTGAAGCCCGCCTTCCAGGTGTGGGCGCCGGCGGTGGTGAACGTGAACACGTCCTCGATCTGCTGCAGTTCCTCTTCCGCAATGCCGTACGTGGGCCGCGGACCCGCCGAGTAGTCCGGGTGCTCGTTGTTGGAGCCGATGTCGAACTGATCGCGGTTGCCCGGGCCGACGAAGGTCTGCCCGTCGAAGAACGCGCGCGGCCCCGTGAGCACGGCCTGCCGGACGTCGCCGAACCGCAGCTCGTTGGTGGCGCGCGTGCCGATCACCCAGGTCCAGGACGCGTTGAACATCGTGTCGCCCGAGTCGTCTTCGAGCTCGATGTTGTCACGCGTGCTCCCGGTGGGGACCCATTCGTCTCCTGCTTCGTACGTGCGCTGGCGGAGGTACTTCACGCTCAGGCTGTGCGAAGGGGAGATGTGGTAGTCGCCGCGGACGAACGAGTTGAGCGCTCGAATCTGCCCGGCGTCCGAGTAGTTCGTCGCGAGCGGCGCCGCTTCCGGCGGGTACACCAGCGTGACGGCGCTGTCCACCTCGTTGCGCTCCAGGTTGAAGAACCAGAACGCCTTGTTCTTGACGATCGGACCGCCGATGTTGAAACCGTAGATCTTGCTGCCGCTCTCCGGCTTGTCCTCGCCCGAGCGCTTGGCGAAGTGCTCCTGGGCGTTCATCGACTCGTCCTGGAAGTAATAGAAGCCGCGGCCGCTCAGCCGGTTCGTGCCGCCGCGCGACACGGCGTTCACCACGACGCCGGCCGACCCGCCGTACTCCGCGCCGTACTGGTGCGTGAGCACCTGGAACTCCGACATCGAGTCGAGCGTCAGCCGCGCCTGGCCGCCGAAGCCGCCGCCGTTGCGCACGCTGTAGTTGCTCAGACCGTCGATGAGGAACACGTTGCTGCCGGTCTCGCGCCCGTTGGCGTTGTACTGCCCGCCCTCGGACTGCCCGGAGTCGAGGCTCGGCGTCAGGCCGGGGACGAGCTGCATCAGCGCCATCTGGTTGCGCGCGGCGCTGGGCAGGCTGTCGATCTCCTCGTTGGTGATGTTCGTGCCGATCCGGTTGGTCGTCACCTCCACCACGGGGGCCTCGCCCGTGACCGTCACCTCTTCGGCGAGCGTCGCCATCGAGAGGCTGAAGTCCACGGTGAGCTCCTGCCCGACGCTGAGCGGCAGCCCGCGCCGCGTCTGCGTCTGGAACCCGGGCATCTCCACGGTGACCGTGTAGACGCCGGGACTCAGCGTGGGAATGACGAAGCGACCCGCGTCGTTCGCCGTGACCGTGCGCTGCACGCCCGTTTCCTCGTGCGTCACGGTGACGGTGGCGCCCGGCAGGACCGCCTTCGCGGCGTCGTACACGGTACCGTTCATTTCCGCCCGTCCCGCCTGGCCGAACGCGGGCTGCACGCCGGCAACCGCCAGCAGCATACCCAGCGCCAAAACCGCGAGATTGCTCCTCCTGATCATGGTTCCTCCCCCAGAACGCCGGTATCCGGCGTTCGTGCCCGATTGCGAACCCCGTTTACCGCGATGACTGCGACGGAACGGCCCGGCCGTTCCAGTACTCGATGAAGTTGATGACGTTCGCGTTGAATTCCTCGGGGTATTCCCGGTAATGAAAATGGCCCGCATGGTTCGCAATGAGCATCCGTACCCTGGGGTTCTGCTCGGAGACGACGTCCAGCAGCGCGAGCCCGTTGCGGAGCATCGCCGACGGATCGTTGCGTCCCCAGTAGAGCAGGGTCGGCATGTGGAGGATCCGCTCCTTCCGTACTCGTTCGTGCACCTCCTTCTTCCATGAATCGAACTGCGAGCGCAGCGGCTCTCCCGCGCCCGCCGCGATCTTCGCCACCGTCTCGCGAGCCTTCGGCAGGCTCGCCAAATACGCGCCGGTCGCGAAGAACTGATTGTCGAACGCGACGTCGGGCAGGAACGAGATCGCGCGCAGCCGGCACTTCCACTCCTCGGCGTCCGGCTCCTTCGGGCAGCTGGCGAGCACCTTCTGCCGGTCGGTCGGCCCCGTGTCCGGCGCGGCCGTGTTCGAATCGACGATCACGAGCGTCCGCACGACCTCCGGATGCGCGACCGAGAGGAAGAACGCGAGCCCGCCGCCGCGCGACTGGCCGACGACGTGCACCTTGTCGAGCCTCATCGTCTGGATGAAGCGGAACATGTGCGCGACCTCTCCCTGGATGTTGTAGTCCTTGTCGTCCTTCGGGTTGCCGGTGAGGCCCGACGCGAGCTTGTCTGGCGCGAAGACATGGAACCTGCGGCTCAGGCCGGGGATGTTCTTCGACCACGTGTTCGCGCTCGAATGTCCTGACCAGCCTTCGCCGTGCAGCAGAAGCAGCGGCTCGCCCTGGCCGGCCTCGTAGTACCGGGTCCGCACGCCGTCCACGTCGACGAACTTCGCCGTCAGCCCCGCAATCGAGCCGTCCGGCGCCACGCCGGCCGGCTGCGCAGCGGCAGCGGGCGGAAGGAGCGAGCAGGCGGCGACGAACGCGAACGCGCGGGCGGCAGGTCTCATGAGCGGCTCTTCGTGAATTCGATGAATGCGGTCAGGTCGGCGTTGAACTGTTCCGGGTGCTCGCGGTACGGAAAGTGCCCGGCCTCGTTCACGACGATCATCTTCACCCGCGCGTTCTTCGCGCCAACGATGTCGAAGAAGCCAAGCTCGCCGCGCAACATGGCGTGCGCGTCGTCGGCGTCCCACGACAGCGTGTCCTGCTTCGCCGCGTAGATCAGGATCGGCATCTTGAGCACGCCGTCATTCCTGGCGCGGTCCCACATGCGTTGACGGAATGTCCTCGTCGCTTCTTCGCGCTGCGCTGCGGGCATCGCCGCGTACTTCGCGCGCGCCTCGCGCGACTTCGGCTGGTCGGCCATCCACGCGTCGGCCGCGAGGAATTCCTCGTCGAACGTCTCCGCCGTGTGGGCGAGCAGACGAAGGCGGCATTGCCGCCCTTCGTACGTGGTCTGCGGCGGGCATTTCTCCTGCTCGACCTCGAGCTTGGTCGAACCCTCGCCGGCGGGCGGCATGCCCGGCCCGTGCGCAACGACCGTCAGCGTCCGGACGACTTCCGGGTGCAGCGTCGCGAGATAAAACACCAGCGCGCCGCCCGACGAGTGCCCCACCAGGTGCACCGGCCCGAGCTTCAGCGTCTGGATGAACTCGTACATGTGCCGGACCTCGCCCTCGGAGCCGAGGTCCTTGTCGTCTTTCGGGTTACCCGTCATCCCGGCGGCGCTCTTGTCGACGGCGAAGACGTGGAACCGCTTCGCCAGGCCCGGGATGTTGCGCGACCAGTTGTTCGCGGAGGAGGTGGTGCCGCGGCCGCCGCCGTGGACGAGGACCATCGGCTCGCCGGTGCCGTACTCGTAGTAGCGCGTCGGCACGCCACCCACGTCGATGAACTTCGGCGTGAGGCCGCCGACCGCCGCGTTCGGGGCAACGGCGGGCGAACGGACCTGGCCCTCGCCGTCCGAAGAAACGGCGAGAGCCAGGAGCATCGCTGCGGCTATCGCGCAGGCGGGCATCAGAAGAGGAACTTGATGCCGAACTGTGCCTGCCGCGACGAGGTGACCGTGCGGGTGATGCGGCCGGCCTGGGTGTTCCGCGTGTTCGCGTTGATCCAGTTGCGGCCGTTCGGCACGGCGAAGTTCGCGCGGTTGAAGATATTGAAGATCTGTGCCTGGATCTCGAGGCGGCGCTCGCCGTTGAACCGGAAGCCTTTGGCGAACGACCAGTCGCTCGTGATCAGCCCCGGCCCGCGCAGCACGCGCGCCGGCACGTTGCCGAGGAAGCCGGGCGGCGGCAGCTCGAAGCAGTTCGGGTCGAAGTACTGCTGCACGCCGCCGCGGATCACGCTGTCCGCATTGCAGCTGGCCGCCCAGTTCGGCCGGTCGCCGAGGGCGTTGTTCGCGACGTTCTGGCGCGAGCGGTTGAATCCGGTCGTGATGTTGAACGGCAGCCCGCTCTGCAGCGTCGTGATCGTGCTCCAGCGCCAGCCCCCAAACACGGCGCCAAGGGCCCCTCCGAGGTCCCGTCCGGGCAGGTCCCATGTGGTGGTGATGTTGCCGGAGTGGACGCTGGTGAAGGAACAATTGCCGCGGCCGCTCTTCGGATCGCGTGCGTACTGCAGTACGGTGCCGGCGCCGGTGTTCTGCACCGCCACGTTCAGCTCACCGGACACGTCGTCGATGCAGTCTGACCAGGTGTAGTTGCCGGTGAAGGCGAGCCCCTCGGCCACGCGCCGTTCCACGGAGAACTGCAGCGCGTTGTACGAGGACTCGTAGATGAACTGCCCGTAGCCGATGCGCCCGAAGTTCTGGTTGGGTCGCCGCTGACCCGTCGGCCAGAAATAAGAGCCGTCGTCCAGCACCTGCGGCACGAGGCGGTTGCCGAAGTCGTTGTTCACGATCGTGCCGCTCGGCAGGTTGCGCCCCTGCGAGCCCACGTAGCTCACGGTCACGGCCGTGCGCTTGCCGAGGTCGCGCTGGACCGACAGGTGGTACGAGTACAGCACCGGCGTCTTCGGCTGGAACTCAACGGCGCCGAAGTCCGGCGGCGCGGTGCTCGGCGAATACGCGTCGAACACGTTCGGCCACGGCGCGTTCAGGATCGACACCTGCGTCGTGAACGGCACGTTGTTGGTCAGCTCGCGGAGGCTGAACGGCGAGATCTGGTTGTGGAACACGCCGCCGCCGCCGCGGACGCTGGTCCGCCCGTCGCCGAACACGTCCCAGTTGAACCCGAAGCGGGGGGCGAAGTTGTTCTTTTCGGCCTCGAGGATCGGGTTGCCGATGGTCGGCGCGGTGTCCGTCGGGCCGCCGCGAAGGTTCGAGACCTTCCCGTTGGCCTCGTCCATCTGCAGCAGCGCTTCCCACCGGACGCCGAGGTTCACCGTCAGGCGCGACGAGGCGCGCCAGCTGTCTTCGACGTACACCGATCCGAGCTGGCTGCGGAAGTTGCTCTCGCCGTAGCTGCCCGGCAGGATGATGTTGACGCGGCTCGCGCGCCCGCGCATGAACTGCTCCAGCGTGTCGAAGAGCGTTTCGCCGCGCGCCTGCTCCGCCACGTACGAGCCGTCGTCCATCGAGCGCGACCACGTGCCGCCGAACTGGAACGAGTGCGCGCCGCGTGTGAAGTTGAACTCGGCGTCGATATTGATCCCGAGATGGTCGTACCACACCGGCCCGTTGCCCGACCCGGCGAGCCCGCTCAGCTCCCCCACCTCGATGCCCGGGAACTGGCCGTGCCCGGACGGCGTCAGGAACGGATCCGGTCCAATGTACATCGCGCGGTCGATATCCACGAGCGGGTCGTTCTCATCGAGGTACCTGTTCCAGTTGACCCCGACGCGCACGCTGTTGACCAGGTTGTTCGAGAACACGTGCGAGTTCTGCGCGCTCCAGATCAATTTGTCGCGGGCCGCGTGGGCGCCGAACGATCCGCTCTCCTCGGGCGTGAGGCTTTCGGACCAGTCGCCCGTGAGGACCGTCCAGAAGTTGTCCTTCGAGGTCAGCGCATGGTCGACGCGCGTGGTGAAATACCGTTCGTCGATGCTCTGCTCGGGATTGCTGAAATACTCCATCGTCCCGTCACCCAGCACGCGGCCGTTGCCGCGGGGCCACAGCGCGAGGTACGGCTGCATCTGCGGCGCGACGCCGACGAAGATCTCACGCCCCGGCCGATCAGGGTCGGGGAGGTAGCCCTGCCGCGCCCGTTCGTCCGGGACGATCCCGACGTGCGACAGGCCCAGGCGCTGCCGGAACTGCTCGTAGTTCGCGAAGAAGAACGTCTTGCCGCGGGCGATCGGCCCGCCGAAGGAAGCGCCGAACTGGTCGCGCTGGAACGGCGGGATGTCACCCTGGTCGAAATAGTTCTTCGAGTCGAACTTCTCGTTGCGGTGGAACTCGTAGAGGCTGCCGCGGAAGTTGTTCGTCCCGGCCTTCGTGATCATGTTGATCACGCCCCCCTGCTTCGTCCCGTACGCGGCGCTGTAGTCGCTGGTGAGCACGCTGAATTCCTGCAGCCCTTCGACCCCCATGATGATGTTCGCCGCGCTGACCGGGGCGGTGCCGAACGTCGTGCCCGCGTCAACGCCGTTCAGCAGGTACCGGTTCTGCTCCGGCCGCGAGCCGCGGACGCTGATGTTCGCCCCGTAGAGGCCGTTGTACGCGCTCTGCGACTGCACGCCGGGCTGCAGGATCGCCAGCTGCTGTACGTCACGCGCGTTGAGCGGCAGCTGCTGGATCTGCTTCTGATCGACCAGCGCGCCCACTTCCGACGAGCTAGTCTGCACGACGGGCGCTTCGCCCGTCACGATCACGTCCTCCTGCAGCGAGGCGGGGCTCAACACGAAGTTGATCGTCACCTCGCTGCCCACGGTGAGCTGCACGCCGCGCCGCACCTGCGGCGCAAACCCGGCCAGCTCCACCCTGATTTCGTAGGTCCCGACCGGCAGCAGCGGCTCCCGGTAACGCCCGTCCCCCTCCGTCACGTGGGACCAGGTGCGGTCCGTGCCCACGTTGCGAACGGTTACCGTGGCGCCGGGAACCACCGCGCCGGTGTTGTCGGTCACGGTGCCGAGCAGCGTGGCGGTGACCACCTGGCCATGCAGCGGAACGGCCGCGCCGCAGAACAGCAGCGCCGCGAATATCAACCGAATAATGCGATTCATGTCCCCTCCGTGCAGAGACGTCGGTCCGGCCGCTCTCCGCGTGAACAGTGATCCAGGCCGTCGCGCGGCCCCGGCCCGCGACTCAGCGCCGCGACGATGTGGTATGTGAGTGCTTCAAGTGCTTGTCGAAGAATCCCATCACGACCTCGAACGCCTTCTGCTGGATCGGATCGGGCTTGTACGACCCGTCCTTCTCCGCGTACAGAAAGCCGTACCCGTGCACCGGATGATCGAAGCTCGCCCAGGTCGAGTCCTTGCCGGCCTCTTTCATCCACTCGTGCGTCAGCTTGAAGATGCCCTGCAGGTGGTCGTCGTCGCGCCCGAGGTGAAGGAACGGCGTCCGGATCCGCCGGATGCGCGCCATGCCCTTCTCCTTGTTCGCGTGCTTCTTCACCACCTCGATGTCCTGGAACTGGATCTCGGTCCCCTTCCGCGGCGCCGCGGGGCCCGTATCCACGCTGAGGAACTCGTGCGCGGCCCCCTCGTTCGGCACCGCCGCGCCGAAGGTGATCTGGCTCGCGGCCTTCAGCATCAGTTCGCCGCTGTGGCTCACGCCGTAGGTCCCCACGGCGTCCTTGTCGACGTACGGCAATGACTGGAGGTACTGAATGATCGCGATGTAGTCGTCGGAATCGAGCGAGGGGTTCGACTTCAGCGTGCGCTGTCCGCCGCTGATGTTGTCCGGGAGGTTCACCGAACGATCGATCTCCTCGTACAGGTACGGAATCTCGTTCCGGTACTCAGCGTATGCGACCACGTAGCCGCGCGCGAGCATCTGGTCCGTCATTGGACCGAGGCGTCCCACCTGCCGCTCGACCTCCGGCATCCCGCCCGCGCCGTTGCCGGATCCCATGAGGATCGCGGGAAACGGGCCGTTGCCCGCCGGCTTGCGGATGCCAATCGGGACGTAGATTTCGTCGTGCGTGAGCACGAAGGTGAGATCGACCGGCGTCGAGGCGCCGTTGATCCGCTTCGTGATCGTGTAGCCGTGCGACGCCGCCTCCGGCGCCGGCGGCGCGCCGGGCACGCCGCGCGCCTGTTCGCTGCCACCTGCTCCCGTTCGGGAATCGTTGGATCGGACCGCGCCCGCGCCGACGACCACGCAGAGCAGCAGGGTCGCCGTGAGCCACGTGTGAGGACGGTTCATGGAAGCGCCTCCCCGGTTGCCGAAGGACAAAACGCGCCCGATAGCTTTCCAAGGCCGAGTGGCGGCACTATAATCAGACCACTAGACCAAGTCAAGCGATTGGTATTGTGATATGGTGGTCCAACCAATGTACCGGGCCGTCCAGCAACCGTCGCGCCTCTACGAGCAGATCGTCGAGCAAATCGAGGCGTCCGTGGTCAACGGCTCGCTCAAATCGGGCGACCAGCTCCCGCCCGAGCGCGAGCTGGCCGAGAGCTTCGGCGTC
Organism: Vicinamibacterales bacterium; assembly: GCA_035463475.1. Lineage (GTDB taxonomy): Bacteria > Acidobacteriota > Vicinamibacteria > Vicinamibacterales > 2-12-FULL-66-21 > JACPDI01. Next base: position 34,277 of record DATHTE010000127.1, on the reverse strand, counting down.
AGCCGGACCGCGGTGCGCGAAGCGATCAAGACCCTGCGGGAGAAAGGTCTCGTCGAAGCCTTCCCCGGACGCGGCACGTTCATCACCAACCAGACGGCAAACGCGATGCGCGACTCGATCGCGCGCATCGCGCGCACGGCGCAGACCGACGGACTCGATCACCTCGTCGAGGTGCGCGAGATTCTCGAGCCCGCGATCGCGGCGCGCGCGGCGACGAGCGCCGGCGCGTCCGACCTGGCCGCCATGCGCGAGGCGGTCGCCGCGATGGACGCGGCGCTCACCCAGGTCGAAGCGTTCATCGAGGCGGATCTCGACTTCCACCTCGCGCTCGCGGAGGCGTCCGGCAATCCGATCTTCCTGACGTTGATCGACTCGATCGTCGTCCTGCTGCGCGAGCAGCGCAGCCGCATCTCCTTCGTTCCGGGCGGCCCCGAGCGCGGGCAGTATCACCACAAGCGCATCCTGGCCGCCGTGGAAGCGCGGGACGCCGCCGCGGCGAGCGACGCGATGCGCGATCACATGAAGCAGGTCCGCGAAGACTCGGAGGCGGGCGCGCGGATCCAGGCGGAGGGAGCGCGGGCCTGACCCGCCACAGGCGCACCGTATGGCACATCTCGGCTTCGTCGGTCTGGGCACGATGGGCGGCCAGATGGTCAAGCGGCTGCTCGATCACGGGCACGCGGTCACCGGCTACAACCGGACGCGCGCGAAGGCGGAGTGGCTGGTGAAGGCGGGCATGCGCTGGGCGGACTCGCCGCGCGCGGCCGCGCAGGCCGGCGACGTCGTGTTCAGCATGGTCACCGACACGAAGGCGCTCAAGGCGATCACCGACGGCCCGGACGGGATCCTCGCCGCGCTCGGCCCCGGGAAGACCTACGTGGACATCAGCACGGTGAGCCCGGCGATGAGCCGCGAAGTGGCGGCGCGGGTCGCCGCCACCGGCGCGCAGATGCTCGACGCGCCGGTCTCCGGCAGCGTCATCACGCTGCAGGAGGGGAAGCTGTCGCTCATGGTCGGCGGGCCGAAGGACGCCTTCGAGCGCGTGCTGCCGATCCTGCGGGACATCGGGCCCAAGGTGACGCACGTCGGAGACAACGGGCTCGCGGTCTCGATGAAGATCGCGACCAACCTGAGCCTCGCCGTGCAGATGGTCGCCTTCAGCGAGGCGGTGCTCCTCGCCGAGAAGAGCGGGATCCCGCGCGCGACGGCGGTGGACGTGCTCACCAACAGCGTGATCGCCTCGCCCATGGTGAAGTACCGCGGTCCCTTCGTGCTGTCGATGCCGGAGGAGGCCTGGTTCAACGTCGACATGATGCAGAAAGACCTCAACCTGGCGATCGACATGGGGCAGCGCCTGGGCGTACCGCTCCCCACCACGTCGGTCAGCAACGAGTTCCTCTCCGCGGCGCGCGGGATGGGACTGACCGCGCGGGATTTCGCGGTGGTCTTCGAGGTGCTGGCGTCCATGGCTGGAGTGTCGAGATGAGTACCCTCGCTCGCAACGCACAACAGGTCGAACCGGTCGCGGCTGTGGAACGGTGGCTCGATGCGTACGCGCAGATGCTTCGCATCCGGGCGTTCGAGGAGAAGGTCAACGATCTGTACACACACGCGATCATGCCCGGGCTCGCGCACCTCTACATCGGGCAGGAGGCGGTCGCGGTGGGCGTCTGCCAGGCGCTGCGGCGCGACGACTACGTCACGAGCACGCACCGCGGTCACGGGCACTGCCTCGCGAAAGGGGCGACGCCCGACCGCATGTTCGCGGAGCTGCTCGGGAAGGAGGCGGGGTACTGCGCGGGTAAGGGGGGCTCGATGCACATTGCCGACCCCGACACCGGGAACCTCGGCGCGAACGCGATCGTGGGCGGCAGCGCCGGGATCGCGACCGGCGCCGCGTTCAGCGCGCGGTGGCTCGGCACCGACCGTGTGTCGGTGTGCTTCTTCGGCGAGGGGGCGCTCGGCCAGGGCGTGCTGTACGAGGTGATGAACATCGCGCAGCTCTGGCGGCTCCCGGTGATCTACGTGTGCGAGAACAACCAGTACAACGAGTACACACATTTCACCGAGACGACGGCGGGCGACATCCTGACGCGCGCCGCCGCGTTCGGCATCACGAACGAGCGCGTGGACGGGCAGGACGCCCGCGCGGTCTTCGCCGCCGCGTCACGGCTGGTGGCCCACGGGCGCAGGGGGGACGGCCCCGGTTTTCTGCTCTGCGACACGTATCGCTACCGCGGCCACCACGTCGGCGACGTCAGCCGTTCGTACTACCGGAGCAAGGATGAGGAGCAGGACTGGATGGCGAACCGCGATCCGATCACGCGGCTCGGCGACTGGCTCCGCGACGAGCACCTCGCGACCTCCGCCGAGCTCGGTGATCTGCGCACGCGGATCGCCGCCGAGATCGACGCGGCCGCGGAGTTCGCGTTGAACGCGCCGTATCCGGATCCGTCGCAGGTGGAGCGTCATGTCTACGCGTGAGGCGGCGACGGGCACGCGCGAGATCACGTTTGCCGAGGCCATCCGGGAGGCGCTGGCCGAAGAGATGCGCCGCGACCCGCGCGTCGTCATCGTCGGCGAGGACGTTGCGGAGGCGGGCACGCCCTTCAAGGTCCTGTCCGGGCTCGCCGACGAGTTCGGCACCCAGCGGGTCATCGACACGCCCATCTCCGAGGCCGGCTTCACCGGCATCGGCGTGGGCGCCGCCATGACCGGCATGCGCCCCGTCGTGGACATCATGTTCGGCGACTTCCTGACGCTGACCATGGACCAGATGGTCAACCAGGCGGCGAAGATCCACTACATGTCGGGCGGCAAGTGGAAGGTGCCGATGGTGCTCCGGACGACGCTCGGCGCCACGCGCCGCTCCGCCGCGCAGCACTCGCAGTCGCTGCACGCCTGGTACAGCCACATTCCCGGGCTCAAGGTCGTGCTACCGGCCACGCCGTTCGACGCGAAGGGGCTCCTCAAAACGGCGATCCGCGACGACAACCCGGTCGTGTTCTTCGAAGACAAGATGATGTACAAGGTCGCCGGCCCGGTGCCCGACGACGACTACACGATTCCGCTCGGGGTGGCGGACATCAAGCGAGCGGGGCGCGACATCACGCTGGTGGCCACGAGCAGCATGGTGCAGGTCGCGCTCGGCGCCGCGCAGCTGCTGGAGCAGGTCGGGATCAGCGCCGAGGTGGTGGATCCCCGCACGACGCTGCCGCTCGACCGCGCGACCATCGTCGAATCGGTGCGCAAGACCTCCCGTGCGATCGTCATCGACGAAGGATACGAACAGTGCGGCGTCACCGCGGAGATCGCGGCGGTGATCGCCGACGAGGCCTTCTACTACCTCGACGCCCCGATCAAGCGGATGGGGGCGATGAACGTGCCGGTGCCGTTCTCGCCGCCGCTCGAGGACGTCACGGTCCCGACCGCGCAGACGGTGTTTGAACAGGCCCGCGCCCTGTGCGGCCGGACCTGAGAGCTGGTGAATGAATCGCTCGTCAGCGGCGAGTGAGCGCCGCGAGCGAGCCACGTGAGCGGAGCGGGGACAGCGGGGGCCCCCGCGAGCGAGCGTGTAAGGGGGTCCGGGGGACGAAGTCCCCCGCCATTGAGGACAACTATGGCGCTGAAGACGTACGGCACGATGGCGGTCGACTGGGAGCAGCGCGTCGATTTCGATCGCCTGCGACGCGAACGGCTCGCGCGTACGCGCGCCGAGATGGAGAGAACGGAGCTGGGCTCGCTGCTCTGCTTCGACATGAACAACGTCCGGTACATCACCGCGACGCACATCGGCACGTGGGCGCAGGACAAGGCGAACCGGTTCACGCTGCTGCCGCGCGGCCACGAGCCGATCCTCTGGGACTTCGGGTCGGCCGCCCGGCACCATCAGCTGCACTGCCCGTGGCTCGGCGAGCGCTCGCGCCCGGGCATCTCGATGCTGCGCGGCGCGATGTCCCCCGAGATGGGGCGCGCCGAGGACGTCGCGCGCAAGATCAGAACCGAGCTCGAGTCGCGCGGCCTGCACAAGGCGCCGGTCGGCATCGACATCATCGAGCCGCCGGTGCTCTTCGCGCTGCAGAAGGAAGGGCTCACCGTGGTGGACGGCCAGCAGGTGCTGTCCGACGCGCGCGTGATCAAGACCCAGGACGAGATCACGCTGCTGAACATGGCGGCGATGATGGTGGACGCGGCGTACGACGAGCTGTACCGCGCGATGAAGCCCGGCATGCGCGAGAACGAAGCCGTCGGGCTCGTCTCGAAGGTGCTCTACGACCTCGGCTCGGAGTACGTCGAAGCGGTCAACGCGATCTCCGGCGAGCGCTGCAATCCGCACCCGCATGTGTTCTCCGACCGGGTGCTGCGCCCCGGAGACCCCGTGTACTACGACATCCTCCACTCGTACATGGGCTACCGCACGTGTTACTACCGCTGCTTCTCGGTCGGCTTCGGATCGCACGCGATGGTGGACGCGTACAAGCGGTGCCGCGATTATCTCGACGCGGCGATCGAGCTGATTCGTCCCGGCCGGACCACGGCGGACGTCGCCGCCGTCTGGCCGCGCGCGCAGGAGTTCGGGTTCGCAAACGAGGAAGCGGCCTTCGCGCTCCAGTACGGGCACGGCGTCGGGCTCGCCATCTGGGAGAAGCCGGTCATCAGCCGGCTCGTCTCGCTCGAGCATCCGTACGAGTTGAAGCCGGGCATGGTGTTCGCGCTCGAGACCTTCTGGCCGTCGACGGACGGCTGGAGCGCCGCGCGAATCGAGGAGGAAATCGTCGTCACCCAGACGGGTCACGAGGTCATCACGCGCTTCCCGGCCGAGAAGCTGCTCGTCGCCGGCGCGCACTACGTGACCGTGGACGGCCCGCTGCCGTCCACGCGCGAAGTCGAGACGGAGCCGAACGCGGAGGTGCGGGAGTTGATCAAGGCAAGCGCTCGCACCGAACGCGTGGGTGTTTAACCGCAGAAGACGCATGACTGAACCGCAGAGGACGCAGAGGACGCAGAGGCTTCCGGAACGTCCGACCGGTCGCCGCTTCGCGGCGCCGGCCTGGCGCAGTCACGCCAGCCGGTCGGACGCTCCGACCTGATCTGAGAACCTCGGCGTTCCCGCGTTCTCTGCGGTTGATATTGGGGGAGAACAGTTGGCAACCAGCGTCGTGATGCCTGCGCTCGAGATGGCGCAGGAAACGGGCAAGCTCGTCGCCTGGCGCAAGCAGGAGGGTGAGGCCGTCCGCAAGGGCGAACTGCTGATGGAGGTCGAGACCGACAAGGCGGTCGTCGAGATCGAAGCCGAGGCGGACGGGATCCTGGGCGGCGTGCGCGCGAAGGAAGGAGACGTCGTCGCGGTCGGCCAGACGATCGCGTGGATCCTCGCGCCGGGGGAGCAGGTGCCTGCCGAACAGCAGCCGTCGCGCACCGGTCGTGAGACCGTCCATCGGCAGCCGGCCAGCGCGCCGCCCCCGCCCGCGCCGACGGCCGATAGGGGCGAGCGCCAGCTGATGTCCCCCAAGGCGCGGCGGCTGATGGCCGAAACCGGCGCGCGCGCCACACGCGGCTCCGGGCCGGGCGGGGCGATCCTCGCGACCGATCTCGAGGCGGCGGCCAGCGCCGCGCCTGCGAAGGGGCTCGCGACGCTGCCGACCGTCTGGCAGATCATGGCGGAGCGGATGGCCGCCTCCTGGGCCGCCGTGCCCCACTTCTACGTGTCGCGCGACATCGATGCGGGGGCGCTCCTCCAGCTCCGGTCCAACCTGAACACCGCCGAGTCCGGCCGAGACATCACGATCACCGACCTACTCGTCTTCCATGTCGCGCGCGTGCTCAAGCGCCACCCGCGTCTCAACGCGAGCTGGGTCGAGCTCGACACGGTGCAGGGCACGATCCAGACGCACACCGCCGTCAACATCGGCATTGCGACGGGCATCGAGCACGGGGTCGTCGTGCCTGTGATCCAGGACGCGGATCGCCTGACGCTGGCCGAGATCGCGGGGCGCCGCCGCGAGCTGGTCGAGCGCGCCCGCGCGGGCCGCAGCCGCCCCGCGGACCTGGCCGGCGGCACCTTCACCATCAGCAATCTCGGGATGTTCAAGATCGACGCCTTCACCGCCATCGTCAACGACCCGCAGGGGGCAATCCTTGCCGTCGGACGCATCGCCGATCGCGTGGTGGCGCGGGACGGAAGTCCCGTGGTCCGCCCGATGATGAGCGTGACGCTCTCCTCCGATCACCGCGTCATCGATGGCGTCCGCGCGGCGGCGTTCCTGGCCGACGTCGCGGATTCGGTCGAACAGGCAGAAAGGTCGCTGTCATGAGCCCCACCGATCGTCTTCGCGGCGAGAGCGGGGAGCGCGCCGGCGCCAGTCTCGATCGTCCCGCCCTCGCCGACTTCCCCTGCGTGATCCGCGGGCGGCACACGACGACCGGACAGGTCTCCGACGTGCGCAGCCCCTACGACGACTCGCTCGTGGCGACCGTGCACCGCGCGGGCCCGCGCGAGATCGAGCAGGCGATCGCCGGCGCTGACGAGTCGTTCGCCGTCACCCGGCGCCTGCCCTCCTGGCACCGTTCGCAGATCCTGGAGAAGGTGAGCGCGGCGATCGCCGCGCGCACCGACGAGTTCGTTCGCGTCATCGCGCTGGAGGCCGGGAAGCCGTTGAAGGCGGCCCGCCTCGAGGTGACGCGCGCCGTGTTCACCTTCAAGGTGGCCGCGGAGGAGACGCGGCGAATCTACGGTGAGATCGTGCCGCTCGACTGGCTGCCCGGCAACGAACGGCGCGAGGCGCACGTGATCCGCGTGCCGCTCGGCCCGGTCGCCGGAATCACCCCGTTCAACTTCCCGCTCAACCTGGTCGCGCACAAGGTCGCGCCCGCCATGGCGGCCGGCGACCCGGTCATCATCCGGCCGGCCAGCCAGACGCCGGTCTCCTCGTTGAAGCTGGCGGACATCATCCTCGAGGCGGGCTGGCCCGCCGACGCGATCAGCGTGGTGCCCAGCAGCACCGGCGACGCGGCGCCGCTCGTCGAGGACGATCGCATCCGGCTGCTGTCGTTCACCGGCAGCCCCGCGGTCGGCTGGGACCTCAAGCGCCGCGCGGGCCGCAAGCGGGTCACGCTCGAACTGGGCGGCAACGCGGCGGTCATCGTCCACAGCGACGCGGACCTCGAGTACGCCGCGGAGCGGATCACATGGGGCGGGTTCTCCTACGCCGGGCAGTCCTGCATCTCGGTGCAGCGGGTCTACGTGCACGCGCCGGTCTACGAGAAGTTCCGTGACCTGCTCGTCGCGCGCGTCAAGGCGCTCAAGGCAGGAGACCCGCTCGACGAGTCCACCGATGTCGGGCCACTCATCGACCGCACGGCCGGGGAGCGCGTGCGGGAGTGGATGGACGAGGCGCGCGCGGCCGGCGCGCGGGTACTCGCCGGCGGCGAGGCGCGCGGATCGGTGTGGCAGCCGACGCTCCTCGAGAACGTGGACCCGGCTGTGCGCGTGTCCTGCCAGGAGGTCTTCGCGCCGCTCGTCGGCCTCGTGCGCTACGACGACGTGGGCGCCGCGATCGCGGCGGCGGACGCCGGCGACTTCGGCCTGCAAGCGGGCGTGTTCACGCACGACGAGCGCATCATCACCGCCGCGATCGAGGGGATCGAGGCGGGCGGCGTCATGGTGAACGACGTGTCCACCTTCCGGATCGACCACATGCCGTACGGCGGCGTGAAGCTCTCAGGGTTCGGCCGGGAGGGGGTGCGCTACGCGATCGAGGAAATGACCGAGATGAAGCTCGTCACCTACAACCGCCGAGCATAGGCGGCGCGGGAGGGACACGTGGCAACCGAAGCCGCTCGCAAGAAACCGCTCTACCGCCAGCTCTGGATCCAGGTCCTCGCAGGCATGTTCGTCGGCGTGGTGCTCGGCTACTTCTCGCCTGCCCTTGGCGCGTCGATGAAGCCGCTCGGCGACGCGTTCATCAAGCTCATCAAGATGATCATCGCGCCGATCATCTTCGTTACCGTCGTCGCCGGGCTCTGCAAGATGTCGAACATGAAGGAGGTCGGCCGCATCGGCGTGCGCGCCGTGATCATGTTCGAGGTCGTCTCCACGCTGGCGATGATCGTCGGGCTCTTCGTCGGCATCCTCGGGCGGCCCGGCGCCGGCTTCAACGCCGACCCGGCGTCGCTCGATGCCGGCGCCGTGTCGGCGTACGCCGGGCGCTCGGGGGCGCAGGTCGGCACGGTGGATTTCTTCCTGGGCATCATCCCGGATACCGTTGTCGGCGCCTTCGCCACCGGCTACATCCTCCAGGTGCTCTTCTTCTCGATCCTGTTCGGGCTTGCGCTCCTCCGCCTCGGAGAAAAAGGGCGCCCGCTCGTGACGCTGATCGATCAGCTGTCGTCCGCGTTCTTCGCGGCGCTCGCGCTGATCATGAACCTGGCGCCCATCGGCACCTTCGGCGCGATGGCGTTCGCGATTGGCCGGTACGGGATCGGTTCGCTCATCCCGATGTTCAAGGTGGTAGCGCTCGTCTACCTCACCTGCTTCTTCTTCATCATCGTCTTCATGGGGCTGCTCGCGTGGATGGTGGGCTTCTCCATTTGGAAGTACCTCGCGTACATCAAGGAGGAGATCCTCCTGGTGCTCGCGACATCGACGTCGGAGGTCGCGCTGCCGCGCCTGATGGTGAAGCTGGAGCGCGGTGGGTGCAAGCAGAGCGTCGTCGGGTTGGTGGTGCCCACCGGCTACTCCTTTAACCAGGACGGCTCGGCGATCTACCAGACGATCTCGGTGATGTTCATCGCGCAGGCCATGAACATCCATCTGAGCTGGGCGGAGATCCTCACGTTCCTCACGGTGCTGCTGTTCAGCTCCAAGGGCGCGGCGGGCGTGTCGGGGTCGGCGTTCGTCGTGCTGGCGGCGACGCTGGCGTCGGTGGGAACGCTGCCGGTCGCCGGGATGGCGCTGCTGCTCGGCATCGAGCGCTTCATGTCCATGGCGCGCGGGACGACCAACATGATCTGCAATGGCGTCGTGACGATCTTCGTCGCGTGGTGGGACAAGGCGCTGGACCTGCCGCTGCTGCGACGCGCGCTCAGCGGCGACCTCGGAGGCGTGGAACTGCCGCCCCTCGCCTCGCGTCCGGAAATGGAGCGCACATGAGATCGCGCGGCCGCGTGCTCCTCGCCGCCGTCGCGATCGCTGCCGCGACGCGTGCCGGCCCGCCGCTCGTTGCGCAGGCGCCGCAGGCGCGACCGCTCAAGGTGGTCGCCTTCTCGGGCGTGCCCACGATTCCGATTCGGGTCGCGGAGGCCCGCGGCCTGTTCGCGCGGCGCGGCCTGAAGGTCGAGACCGAGATCACGCCGAACTCGCCGGTCCTGCGCGACGGGCTCGCGGCCGGCAAGTACGACATCGCGCATGCCGCGGTGGACAACGCGATCGCGATGGTCGAGACCGCCGGCGCGGACGTGATCATCGTGATGGGGGGCGACAACTCGATGAACGAGCTGATCGTCCAGCCGGACGTCCGCTCGGTCGACGACCTCAAGGGACGCATCGTCGCCGTGGACGCGCCGAACACGGCCTACGCGCTGCAGCTGCGGAAGATCCTCCGCGGGGCGGGCCTGCGCGAGTCGGATTACGAGATGGCAACGGTCGGCGGCACGCCGCAGCGGATGAAAGCGATGCTCGCGGACAGGAAGTACGCGGCGTCCATGCTCAATCCGCCGTTCTCCATCCAGGCGATGCGCGGCGGGCTCCGTTCTCTCGGGACCGCGGCCCGCCTGCTGGGTCCCTACCAGGGGATGGGCGCGTTCGTGCGCCGCGACTGGGCGCGCGCAAACCGGCAAGCGCTCGTGGACTACCTCGCCGCCTTCCTCGAGGCGCAGCGCTGGTTCCTCGCGCCGGAGAACGAGGCGGACGCGATCGACCTGCTCGCGAAAGCCCTGCAGCTCGAACGCGAGGTGGCGGCCCAGACGTTCGAGCGCGGCCGCGCCGCGCTCGCGCCGGACGCGCGGATGGATCTCGACGGGCTGCGCAGCGTCCTGAAGCTGCGCGCGGAGATCGAAGGACAGTGGGGCGGGCGGGCGCCCGACCCCGGGAAGTACTACGACGCGACCTATCACGATGCGGCGCTCGCGGCGCTGAAGACCGGCCGCTGATCGCGCACGAGCGAGGAGGAGCCTCATGGTGCGGACGGTGCTGTTCGTCTGCTGCGTTGGGTTGTGGCTGTCCGGCACGGCCGCGGCGCAGCAACCCACGAAGGTGTTCGGCCAGGAACTCACCAAGGCCTTCGGCCCCGCCAGGGTAACCGAGCCCTGGGAGGCGATCGTGTTCACCGAAGCCGTGCCGAACTCCGACATCCCGGTGGACATCACGCTGCTCGAAACGGTGGACGGGCTGTTCACGCCGATCGGCATCCGCAAGCCGAAGGGACGAGGGCCGTTTCCCATCGTCCTGTTCTTCACCGGCAACGGCGGCTCCGGGCTCGCGCACGTCCGGGACTACATCTACAACCGCGCGTACACGATGGAACGCTTCCTCGCGGAGGGATTCGCCGTCGCGTTCCTGAACTATCGCGCGGAGAGCTGGTTCACCTACACCGTCGCGCCGCCGCTCCGGGTGGGCAAGCAGCAGGCGAACCAGGCCACGAACCGGCCGGTCCTCGAGTACGACGACCTGATGACGATCGTCGAGTACGTGAAGCGGCTGCCCTACGTCGATCCCGACCGCGTCGGGCTGTGCGGCAATAGCCACGGCGGCGGGATGATCCTCCGCGCCGCGGCCGACGGCATCGGCGCCCGCGCCGCGGTGGTGTCCGAACCGGACGCGAGCGAGTTCCTCGAGATGAAGGAGTCGGTGTTCTCGCCGGAGAATCCCATCTACCGCACGCCGGAATCGATCGCGCCGCACCTGGACAAGAAAGCCGCGATGGAGCGCATCCGCCGGATCACGATGCCGATCCTGCTCCTCAACCGCGACCAGGATGAGCTGCAAGGCGTCTTCGAGACCGTGTACCTCTGGATGAAGGAAGCGGGCAAGAACATCGAACGCACATCGTACGACCACCCCGTCCACGGCTACATCATCCGGGTGCCGAAAGACGAGAAGGGGGTCTACCACCCGGACAAGATTCAGCTGCAGGCGATCCAGCAGGCGCTGGACTTCTTCAAGAAGCAGATGGCACCGCAGTCGTAAGGGATCGTTAGGGGGCATCCACCGTTTCGCCTGCGAAACGACGAAACGGCGCCTGTCCCCGTTTGACTCAATGAGGTGACAACATGTCGATTCCGCGCAGGGATTTGGATCCACCGGAGGTACAGGGGCAGCAAGCGGGCGAGGAACGGCGCGGCATGAGCCGTCGCGCGCTCCTTACCAGTGCCGCGGGCGCGGCGATCGGCACGCTCGCGCATGCCGCGAGCGCGCGGGCGCAGGTGACCGGGCTCACGCCCGGAGGCGGCACGGTGCCCTTCCGCCTGCCGCTCGGCGCGCTGACGTATCTGGACTCGAAACAGTACATCCACAACATGGAGATCCACGCCCACCTGCCGGGCGTGCGGTTCACCAGCGGCGAGCCGCTCGTCGTCATGTACGCGAAGGGACGCCAGCGCCTGCTGCCGGGCGGGCCCGGGTTCCTCGACATCAGCGACGGGCGGAAGCCGGTGCTGATGGAGACGCCGAAGGTGCGCACCGGCGGCGCGGTGGCGTACAACAACAGCCTGAAGAAATGGATCATGATGGTCTCGGCGGGGCGTCCGCTCTCCGGGGCGAACCCTCAGTTCCCGCTCGGCCAGCACCACAAGGAATACCGCGACAAGATCCTCAACTGGGAAGGGCACCGTGGCATCCGCGTGTACGACGTCACCAACCCGGCGAGCCCCGTGCTGCTGCAGGAGTTCAGCACCGGCAAGCGCGGCGGGGGCACGCACCACAACTTCTACGACGGCGGCAAGTACGCCTACCTCGACGCGGGCTGGGACGATGACCTGCGCATGGAGAATGCGCAGCGCCCGTCGAGCAACGGGATCATGATCGTGGACATGACCGATCCCGCGAACATCAAGGAAGTCTCGCGGTGGTGGGTCCCGGGCCAGCGCATCGGCGAGGAAGAAGAATACAAGAAGTACTGGTTCGCCGGCGACCAGTCGTCGTGGACCGGCAACCACGGCGCCCTCACGGTGCCAAAGCGCGTCGAAGACGGTGGGACGGCCGGCTACGGCGGCTTCGGCCACTTTGGGATGTTCGTCTTCGATCTGAGCGACATCAAGAACCCGAAGCCGGTCGGCCGCTTCCAGGCGGCGTTCGAGTCGATGGGCGGCATCCCGTACCACACCGTGTATCCCGTCACCCCGAACGCGAAGACGCCGCAGCTGCAGGGGCTCGTGATCGGCGTGCCGGAGACGGTGCAGCCGGATTGCCGCGAGCCGTACAAGCCGGTCCAGATCATCGACGTGAGGGATCCGCGCAACCCGAAGCTCGTTGGCGTCCTCCCGCGGCCGGTCGCGCCGAAGGACGCGCCGTACGGGGACTTCTGCCAGGCGCGCGGCCGGTTTGGCTGGCACAACACCCACGGGTGGGGCGCGCCGGGCGTCGAGCGCCCCGAGATCCTCGGCATGACGGCATTCAACGCCGGCATCCGGCTCTTCGACCTGACCGATCCGCGGCAGCCGAGGGAGGTCGCGTGGTTCGTCCCGCCGCGCGACGGGAAGATCGAAGAGTACGAGACATGGTTCCGGGGCACTGCAGAGACCGTGTACATCGAGTGGGATCGCAACCTGATCTGGCTCGGCACGCACGAAGGCACCTACTGCATGTCGTCGCCGTCGCTCGGGAAGCCGATCCTCGAGCCGAGGCCCGTTGAGCGCTGGTCCGTGCCCCACATCAACGTGGGCTGGGACGCGCAGACGTCGAGCAGCGTGTACTTCGGGCGATCGCTGCGCCAGGTGCTCGGACTGTAGAGGGCGGGGGAGACTGGCGGGGACGCAGAGGGAAACCGTTACCGCGGAGGCGCAGGCACCGCGCCTCTCTGGTTGCCTTTCCTCCGCGTCCTCGATTGCCTCTGTGAGCTGGACCTGGAGGAGTTTATGGACGGACTGAGTCGGCGGGATCTTCTCAAGGGGGCCGCGGGCGCCGCGCTTGGAACGGTGGCGAGCGCTGTCGGCGCCCGCGCGCAGGTCACCGGGGTCACGCCCGGCGGCGGCGCCGTGCCGTTCCGGCTTCCGATGGGGGCGCTCCCCTATCTCGATCGCAACCAGTACGTCCACAACATGGAGATTCACGCGTTCGTGCCGGGCCCCGAGACAGCGGGCGGCGAGCCGCTGATGAACCTGTGGGCGAAAGGGCGGCAGCGCTTCCTGCCCGCGGACGGCGGGTGGCTCGACATCACCGAGCCGACCAAGCCGGTGGCGGTCAAGGCAGGTTCAACGCGGCTCCGCAAGATCTGCGTCGCGTACAACACGGCGCTGCGGAAGTGGATCGCTCTCGAATCCGTCGAGCCGCCGATGCCCCGCCACACGCCGGAGTACCCGCGAGGGCAGCACCATCGCGAGTGGGTCGAGAAGACGACGCTCGCGTACAAGGGGCTGCGCGGGTTCCGCACCTACGACATCACCGACCCGGCGAGGCCCGTGCTGCTGCAGGAGTTCGACACAGGGCGGACCGGTTTCGGCACGCACACGAACTTCTACGACGGCGGGAAGTACGCGTTCCTCGACTGCGGCTGGGACGATCAGCTGCGGATGGAGAACCCGCAGCGCCCTTCGAGCAACGGCATCATGATCGTGGACATGACGGATCCGGCCAGCGTGAAGGAAATGTCACGCTGGTGGGTGCCGGGGCAGCGCATCGGCGAGGAAGAGGAATACAAGAAGTACTGGTTTGCCGGGGACCAGTCGTCGTGGACCGGCGTGCACGGCGCGCCCACCGTGCCGAAGCGGATCGAAGACGGCGGACGCTACGGTTACGGCGGCTTCGGCCACTTCGGGATGTTCGTGTTCGACTTCAGCGACGTCCGCAAACCGAAGCCGGCCGGCCGGCTGATGTACGACTTCGAGACCATTGGCGGCATTCCCTACCACAGCGTTGCGCCGGTCATCGCCGACGCCGCGCACCCGCAGCTCCAGGACATCGTCATCGGGATGCCGGAGACGATTTACGGCGACTGCCGGGAGCCGTTCAAGACGCCGTACTTGATCAGCGTCAAGGACGCGGCTCACCCGCGCGTCATCGGGCGGTTCCCGCGTCCCGTGCCGCCGAAGGAGGCGCCGTACGCGGACTTTTGCCAGGCGCGCGGCCGCTTCGGCACGCACAACATCCAGGCGTGGCTGGCGCCGGGCACGGCGCGCCCGGAGATCGCGGTGATCACCTGGTTCAACGCAGGCGTGCGCATCCACGACATCTCCGATCCCACGCAGCCGCGCGAGCTCGCCTACTTCGTGCCGCGGCGGACCGGCGAGATGGACGACTACATGAGCTGGTACCGCGGGACCTCGGAGAACGTGTTCGTCGAGTGGGACCGCAACCTGATCTGGATTGGCACGCACGAGGGCACGTACTGTCTGTCGAGTCCCGCGCTCGGCAAGCCGGTGCTCGAGCCGCGGCGCATCGACCGCTGGACGGTCCCGCACGGCAACCGCGGCTGGGACGACCAGACGCCCACGAGCGTGTACTTCGGCCGATCGCGAAGGGAATTCCTGGGACTGTGAAGGGCAGCTGTCAGCTGATAGCGGATCGCCCACACCTTCTTTCCGGAGGTCCAACGTCATGATTCCGACCGCACTCGCAATCGCGCTGCTCCTCGCAGTCAGCGCGCAGGACGCGCAGATGGGACCGAACGGCGAGATTGACGGCCTGACCGCGAAGTTCGTGGACGTCAACGGCGTCCGGACGCGGTACTACGACTACGGGCAGGGCGAGGTGATCGTCCTCGTGCACGGCGGCATGATCACCGGCGCCTCGACCGCGAACAACTTCTCGCTCAACCTCCCCGGCCTCGCAAAGCGGTTTCGCGTCATCGCGGTGGACCGCCTCGCGCAGGGCATGACGGACAACCCCAAGGACGATGCCGGCTTCACCAATGAGGGCACGGCCAATCACGTCTATCAGTTCATTCAGACGCTGAAGCTCGGGCCGGTCCACCTGGTCGGCCACTCGGCGGGAGGAGGCACCGCGTTCTACGTCGCGGCCGAGCACCCCGAAATCGTCAAGACCCTTACGGTCATTTCAGCCGGGCCCCAGATGCCGCCCGCGGGAGACGGGCCGACGAAGTTCGACGCGCTGCTGGCGAAGTGCCCGCCTGACAGGACCAGCTACGAGCACCTGAAGTGCCGGCTCCTCGCGCTGGGCCACACGCCGAAGACCTTCCCGCCGTACTACGAGAAGGCGGATGACTTCATGGGCAACCTGCCTAAATCGCGCGACGGGCGCAAGCGGATGGCGGCGACGCGCACGGCGCGTCCCGGGTGGCCGGATCGCGAGAACGAGGCGTACCGGCAACGCGCGTGGGAGAAGGCCCGGGCCGGCGGGCTGCAGATGCCGATCCTGATCTTCTCGGGCAAGCAGGACACGCTCTCGTGGGACGCCAACGACCCTCACGCGATGATGCGCCGCGAGCTGGGCTTCTTCGATCTGGTGGGCGCGAAAAACCCGCGCGTGAAGCTGATCGTGATTAACGAGGCGGGCCACTTCCCGTACCGCGAGCACCCCGGGCAATTCAACGCGGACCTCATGCAGTTCATCGAGCTGGCGGGCAGGGGGAAGAGCTAGCCGATCGGGGCTCGCTTCCGGCCGGCCAGGCGCTGATTCTCGTTCCGCGTGCCCGCGGCCCGCGGAGGATCATGCCGTTCGGAGCACGGGGGACCATCTGCGCGCCACGAGGCCGAGAACGGCGCCCGCGATCGATCCTTCGACGAACACGTGATAGCCCGAGTCGACGACGAACACGATGAAAGGCATTTCGAACGTCGCCACCTCGATGATCCCACCCTGCAGCCCGTCCCACACGAAGCCCATCAGAATGCCGAACGCGATCGACATCGGCATCAGCGGCGCATCAGCGTAATAGCTGCGATAGATGGGATACAGATACGCCAGGATCAGCGAATACGCGAGGAACGCGACGGCGATGAGAGGAATGATGAACTGTTCGCGCGCAATCGCCGCCTCCTGGCGTTGGAACCACGCGCCCATCAGTGGCTCGTGAAACACGAAGCCGACGTTGAAGAGCACGACGAACAGCGTCGCCGACGCAATCGCAAAGAACTTCTTGCTCATGCAGCTCCTCCGCTGCCCGGCACGCAGCTACTGGACTTTCACACGACGGACCAGAAACGAGAAGGTGCCGAGATGAGTACAGCCGGCCGTCGTCGAGCATCCAGAAGCGGGAGCGAGGGGGCTGGGGGTCGGGAATCCATCGGCGTCCACGATGGCTGCGCCCGTGGCGTCGGTATAGGTGTAGAGCCGCGCATCAATGGAGCCGCGCATCTCGTCACGGCTGACGACCGTTGCGTCGAAGAGATTCTTGAAGCCGCCGATAAAGGTGCCGGTTGGCGAAGACTGCAGCAAGGTGAACTCCGCCCGAATGCTGCGGGGGCCCGAACGCTTCCATTGGCCGTGGGCAGTCGAGTGGTTGCCGCCGGCGAAGATGTTCGAGTCGATTCCGATGAAGGTCCCGTCGCCTCCAACTGTGAAGATCATCACGATTTCCGGCGGCACCGGACATCCGGGACCCGGGTCGCAAATGGTCTGTCCCGGCACCGGCACGGCGCGGCCGAACCAGGACCCGATCGCGTCGTGGGACACGGGCGTGGCATTCGCGCCGCCCCTTTGTGCGGCTGTCGTCGTCCCGACCGCGATCGCGAGAGCGACCGCGGCCGCGCCGAGGACCGCGCAGAGACGTTTCGTCTGGGTCGTGATCATGTTTCCTCCCGGCAGGATAGACGCGGATCAGCCGGATACACGCGGGTCGCTGACGTGCGGCCGCACCATCAGCTCGACGGCAGGACAGTAGCACACAAGCGCGTGCCCAAGACCTGTGAAGTCGTGGGCAGATCGCGGCAATTACCCGATTCCCCGTTGATCAATCACCAATCGACCGCGGCTCTTCACTCCTCAAACCTCTCCCGTTCCCGCAGGTCCGCCGGCGTGATGTCAGCGTCGATGCGGCGCGCCAGGCGGTTGTACTCGTCCCACATCTCGGCGGGCATGCGGTCGCCGAACGAGCTCAGGAACTCCTGCTGGCCGGCCACCGCGTCCGCCCACTCGGCCGAGTCCACCCGTATCAGTTCCTGCATCACGTGGTCCGACAGGTCCATGCCGGTCCGATCGATCGCGGCGAGCGTCGGCACCAGGCCGATCGCCGTCTCCGCGGCTGGCGCGCGTCCGTCGCAGCGCTCCAGCACCCACTTCAGCACGCGCAGGTTGTCGCCGAACCCGGGCCAGAGGTAGCGCCCCTTCGCGCCGGTCCGGAACCAGTTCACACGAAACAGCCGCGGCGGCGTCCTCAGCGCCCGGCCGATCTTCAGCCAGTGCCCGAAGTAGTCCGCCATGTTGTAGCCGCAGAACGGCGCCATCGCCATCGAGTCGCGCCGGAGCACCCCTACCGCACCGCTGGCGGCCGCCGTCGTTTCCGAGGAGACGGTCGCCCCGAGGAACGTCCCGTGCTGCCAGTCGCGCGCCTCGTAGATCAACGGCACGCGGCGCTGCCGCCGCGCGCCGAACAGGATCGCGGCAATCGGCACCCCCTCAGGGCTCTCGAAGTCCGGAGCGATGGTCGGGCACTGCGACGCCGGCACCGTGAACCGGCTGTTCGGGTGCGCGGCCTTTTCCGAAGACACCGGCGTCCACGGGCGTCCCTGCCAGTCGAGCGCCTCGGCCGGCGGCGGGTCGTCGTGCCCTTCCCACCACGGCGTGCCGTCGGGGCGCAGCGCCACGTTTGTGAAGATCGTGTTGCGCTGAATCATCGCGAAGGCGTTCGGGTTGGTCCGGCGGCTCGTGCCCGGCACGACGCCGAAGAACCCCGCTTCCGGATTGACCGCCCACAGGCGGCCATCCGCTCCGGGCCGGAGCCAGGCGATGTCGTCGCCGACCGTCAGCGCCGTCCAGCCGGGGAGCGACGCGGGCGGCTGCAGCATCGCGAGGTTCGTCTTCCCGCACGCGGACGGGAAGGCCCCCGTGATGTAGCGCGTCCGGCCCTCGGGATCCTTCAGCCCGAGAATCAGCATGTGCTCCGCCAGCCACCCTTCGTCGCGTGCCATGCAGCTCGCGAGCCTGAGCGCCAGGCACTTCTTTCCGAGCAGCGCGTTGCCGCCGTAGCCGGATCCGATGGACCAGACGGCGTTCTCCTCCGGAAAATGGATGATGAAGCGACGCTCGGGGCTCAGATCGCCGAGCGAATGGAGGCACCGCGTGAAGTCCCCCGAGTCTCCCAGGTGTTCCAGGGCGATCGTGCCCATGCGCGTCATGATGCGCATGCTCAGAGCGACGTAGATGCTATCGGTGATCTCGACGCCGACCTTCGAGAACCGGGACCCGCGCGGCCCCATGAGGAACGGTACGACGTACATCGTCCGGCCGCGCATCGCGCCGCGGAAGAGCGGCGTCAGCTTGTCCCGCGCCACTGTCGGATCCATCCAGTTGTTGTTGGGACCCGCGTCCGCTTCGTGCCTGGTGCTGACGAACGTCAGGTGCTCGGTTCGCGCGACGTCGTGCGGCGCGCTGCGATGCAGGTAGCATCCCGGCAGCTTCTGCTGGTTCAGCTCGATCAACTCGCCCGTGGCGACCGCGGCAGCGATGAGCTGTTGCCGCTCGGCCTCTGATCCGTCGCAGTAGACGATCCGGTCCGGCCGGGTGAGGCCGGCAATCTCCTGGGCCCAGGCTACGATGGCTGCGTTCTTCACGGTTCGCGCGCGCCTCCAGACAAAAAAGGGCCGGCGTTGTCACGCCGGCCCTTCATCGTACTCTGGGAGAACGCGGAAGCTGAAAAAGGGGTCGGGACCCTCTCCCCGGCGATGGCGGGAGAGCGGATCCCGGCCCCTTTTTGCCTTCAGAACGACGGCAGGGAGGACCAGACGAACTTGCGACGCACAGTCTCCTCCAGTTGGGAACGGGGCAATTCACGCAAGCGCCGTTCCCGGGCCAGGCCAGCCGAGGATGTTCGACTGAGCGGCAGCGACGTACTTCGTCGGACAGAAGGCGAACTTTGGGCATCTGCCCCGACGGGTTTTCGGCCATAAAAGTCGCCCGCCCGTCGGATTTCCGGCTGGACGGGAGCACGCATCGAATCGCATCACTCGTACCGCAATGCCTCGATGGGATCGACGCGCGACGCGCGAGCCGCGGGTCCCCACGCCGCCACGAGCGCGACCGCACAGAGAAGCGCTGAGACCGTGGCGACGGTGATCGGATCGGCCGGATGGACCCCGTAGAGCAAACGGGACAAGGCCTTCCCTGCCGCGAGCAGGCCCGAAATGCCGATGATTAGACCGGCCACACTCAGCGACAGCACCTGCCGCACGACCATCCAGATGACGTCGCGGCGCTGCGCGCCCATCGCGAGGCGAACACCCATCTCCTGGACGCGCGCGCTCACGGTGTAGGCCATCACTCCATAGATGCCGATCGACGCCAGGACGAGGGCCGCGCCCGCGAAGAGCACGAGCAACACCGTGGCAGTCTTCTGCTGGAATGACGCCGCGGCCAGGGCTTCCTCCATCGTCTGAACCGCGTAGATGGGCTGCTCGGGATCGAGCCTGGCCACCGTTCTTCGCACGGCGGCCACGAGTCCCGCGGTGGAGTCGCCGCGCAGGAGCAGGAACAGCTGATTCCATAACGTCTGCTGCCGCACGGGGTAGAAGATCTCCGGCCGCGCGGGTCTGGCGATGCCGCTGTTTCGGTAGTCTGCGCTGACACCCACGATCGTGGCGGGCCCGCGCCGGTCCGAGGGATCGCCGATGGTCATCCGCTCTCCTATCGGGTCCCGGCCAGCGAGGTATCTGGCGACAAATGCCTGGTTCACGATGACGACCGTGGGCGCAGCGAGGTTGTCGGTCTGTGCGAACGGCCGGCCGCGACGAAGCGCCACGCCAAGCGTCTCGAAGTACGACGGGCTCGCAACCGTGATCGCGGCGGTCGGCAGCGTCACGTCTGACGCGTCATCGCGCTCGAGGGCAAACCGCGTGCTGAACCTGTTCGCCGGCGGGAACTGGGAGGCGGCCGCGACGGCGCGAACGCCGGGAAGCGCCCGGACTTCTTCCGCGAGCCGATCGAAGAAGGCACCAGCCGCGTCTTCCGGGTACTTCTCGCGTGGGAGCGTCAGGCGCATCGTCACGACGCCGCTCGGCTGGAATCCAAGGTCGACGTGCTGCAGCTTCCAGAAACTACGCATCAGCAGTCCCGCGCCCAGCAGCAGCATGACGGAGAGGGCGATCTCCGCGACGACGAGCCCGTGCCGGACACGCCGGCCCAGCCGCGAGCCGCCGGTACGCGCGTCGGATCTCAGTGATTCCTGCGGATCGGAACGCGTCGCCTGCAGGATCGGCAGGAGCGCCACGAGCAGACCCGACGCGAGTGCGAGCGCGATGCCCCACGCGAGAACACGGATGTTCAGGCCCGCCTGCTGTCCAAGCATCGTGATCTGCTGCGGGATGAGAGCGGTCGCGCTCTGGAGCGCGAAATACGCGAGGACGAGTCCCGCCAGCGCGCCAGCGATCGCGAGCAACAGGCTTTCGGTCAACAACTGCCGCGCAATCCGCGGCCGTCCGGCGCCGAGCGCCAGCCTGACCGCAAGCTCGCGCTGCCTGGTCGTCGAGCGCGCGAGCAGGAGGTTGGTGAGGTTCGCGCAGGCAATCAGGAGAACGAGGGCCACCGCACCGAGCAGCATGAACGCGGCAGGCCGCGCGTCCTGCATGATGGCGCTGGCCCACGGCGTGACCGAAAGGTTCCAGCCTTCGTATTCCTTGAACTGTCCGCCGTGCGTGCCGGCGATCCGGCCGGCGATCGTTGTCAGTTCCGCATTCGCCTGGTCGAGCGAAGCGCCCGGGGCCAGGCGGGCGATCAGCGTGAACTGCCGGATGTTGCGCGGAAGTCGCGCGGCATCTCCACCCCACGGAACCCACAAGTCCGTGCCGGCAAGGATCAGACCCGGAGGCATCACCCCGACAACGGTCGCCGCCTCTCCTCCGATCCGAATGGTGCGATTCACGATATCGTGAGCGCCGCCGAATCGGCTCTGCCACAGCCGGTGGCTGATGATCGCGACCCGCGCCCCTCCGGGAGCAAGTTCCTCCCCGGTGAAGCCACGCCCCAGTGCGGGCTGCATGCCGATGACCGGGAACAGGTCGTCGAGAAGGAGTCCCGTAAACACCCGCTCGGGAACGTCGCCGCCAGAGATGTTGCGGTTGCCAAGATCGAAGGCTGCCACGTGACGGAGCGATGTCGCGCCCTTGATTTCCATGTACTCGGCCGGCGAGAGCGCCTCCACGTGCGTGGTCTCCGACGAGAGCCTGGGGAACGTCACCCCGACGGACACCAGGCGGTCTGCCTCCGGGTACGGAAACGGGCGCAGGACGTAGCCGTCGACAAGACCGTAGATGACGCTGTTGCCACCGATGCCGATCGCCAGCGACAGCACCGCGACGAGCGCAAACGCCGGGCGAGCCGCGAACTGCCGAACCGCGTAGCGAACATCCTGCACGACGGTCTCCATGTGCGACCTCTTTTGTGGTTCCGGGAGATGTGGGAGATCGGCGTTCGATCGGTGAAGCCAGGAGACGAATTGTCGCGCGCGTTGCCGACCCGCGGTGGCCAGCGCATCCTGTAGGATGAACACCCAGAAGGCGACCGCGTTGCGCATGCCCGCGCCTCGCGCGACGCGTTCGTCATCGAACGCCGCAAGGAGTTCCGCGCGAAAGCGCTCGCGGAACGCTGGTGGATACAACACCAGGAGGATGCGGTAGAGGCGCCTCATGCCAGTCCTTTCCGGAGTCGAGGATTGGCCCGGGCGACGTTCACGATTTCCTGCAGCTGCCGCACCTCTTCGCGCAGCGCGCTCCATCCGCGCGGCGTGAGGCGGTAGTAGCGGCGCTGCGCCTCCTGGCCGTTTGCCGGATCGGCTTCAGCCGCGGTGGCTTCCTCGATGAGACCGGTTTCTTGAAGTCGCTGAATCGCTTCGTAGAGGGTTCCGGGGCCGAGGCGAAGGCCTCCGCCCGTGCGGGCTTCAACGTCGGACTTGATGGCGTATCCATGCCGGGCCCCGTCGGCAAGCGCCAGCAGGATGTGCAGAACGGGGCGCGAGAGTGGCTTGTGGCGCGGCTGGGTCACGAGCTCCTCCGGACGGGGACGTATCGTTAGACGATACGTCTTGGCCGGAAGTTTACCCGAATTCTCGCGTGGCGGACCGAATGAGGGAACTGGCGGACCCTCGCCCGACCCTACATGTCTGCTCGCAGCGCGGTCACCGGATCCGCCCGGATCGCCCGGCGCGCCGGCAACCAGCAACTGACAGCGGCGAGTACGAGCAGCAGGATTGCGACACTCGCCAGCTTCAGCAACACGAGGCTGAACCTTCGGCCGGCGAGCGTGCGATCGATCAGCTCCCGGAGCGTCGCGATCCGGTAAATCGACTGCAGCCGATCCACGTCCCACACCTGCTGTTTGAGCGCTGCGACGGAGACCGTCGCGCGCGGCTCGGACCGCACGACGAACGTCATCGATCCGTACGGCACCTGCGGGTGGTGCAGGAACAGCTCGGGCCGCGCCGGCTGATCCAGCGCGTCGTGCCGCACCTCGCCGACGACGCCGATCACCTGCCCGTTGAGGGGCCGGCCGACGAACGTGATCTCGAGGGTCTGTTCGAGTGGATCGGCATCGGGCCAGTATTTCCGGGCGAGTGCGTCCGTGATCACGAAGACCGTGCGGGAGCCCGGTCGATCGGCGCGCTCGAACAACCGCCCTCGGATCAAGGGAATGCTCATCGCGCGGAAGTAGTCGCCCGCGACGACGGTGGCGAAGGTGACCGGCGCCTCGGCGTCCGACGCGATCGTGCGACCCTCGATGCGGAACGGTGCTTCGATATTGATGTTCGCTTCGATGAAGGGCATGGCCGAGACGGCGCCGACCGCCTCGACGCCAGGCACGGCGCGCATCCGTTCCTGCACCTGCTCGAAGAACATCCGGCGCGCATCGTTGCTCTTCTGCCGGTCCCACGCGAACACCTGCAGCGCCTGCACGCGGTCGGGCGCGAACCCCGGGTTGACGCGATGCAGGGACATGAAACTGCGCAGCAGGAGCCCGCCGCCAGAGAGGAGCACGACGGCAAGCGCCAGCTCCGCGACGACCAGGACGGTGGTGACGGGGCGTCGCGCGGCGGTGGCCCCGGCCCCGTCGCGCAGAATGGTGGCGCCGCCCTGCGTCTCGTCGAGCCGCGCCAGGTGCAACGCAGGCGCCAGCCCCGCGGCGAGCGCGGCGAGCAGCGACACACCCGTCACGATCGCCGCGGCACGAACGTCGATGGTGAGGTGATCGAGGCCTGCCACGTCGGCAGGTTTGATCCTCGCGATCAACGCGAGTGCCCAGCGGGCCAGCACCAGACCGAGCACACCACCGCCGAGCGCCGACAGCAGCGTCTCGGCCAGCAGCTGCCGGATGAGGCGTCCGCGCCCGGCGCCCAGCGCGCGGCGCACGACCAACTCGCGCGCTCGCGCGAGACCTCGGGCCAGGACGAGGTTCGCGATGTTGGCGCAGGCGACGAGCAGAACGAGGGCGGAAGCGCCGATCAGCAACGGCAACACGGGCCTGAGGCTGCCCGCCATGTGCTCGCGCAGGGGCACCACCACCGCGGTGACCAGCTCGTTGGTCCGCGGGTACTCGCGTGCGAGCTGTGCGGACAGCGTGGCCATTTCGGCGGATCCCGGCGGCATCGGGGAGCGCGCCTGACGCGCGGCGCAGGAGTTCCACGTCGTCGTGCCTGCCACGGCGCGCCGACCAGTATCTCAGCTCGGCCTCCCACTCCTGGCGCCAGTCGTAGCGGTGACCCTGCGGCAACAGCAGCGCGCACGCGCGGATCACCGCGAGCGCGGCACGCAGCGAGAGCGGATCGCGTGGTTCGCGAGGGGGCATCTCAGGACCTCGCGGGCCGGAGACGGCGCGAGGAGCGCGCGGGCACACCTTCGAGGGCCCGGTACCGCTGCACGGCGGATTCCGCGAGCGCCTCGCCGCTCGCCGTCAGTTCGTAGTAGCGACGGGGTGGCCGCTGCTCCCGCTGCGCAAGTTCAGCCTTCTCCCACCTGGCGCGGACCAGCGCTTCCTTATCCAGGCGTCGAAGGATCGGGTACACCGTGCCGCTGGGCAGCCCGGTCGCATCCATGATGTCGAAATCGGGGCTGCCGGCTCGGGCTCGGGGCTCAGGGTTCGAGGCTCGGGACGGTGACGGTCCACGCCATCCCACGGAGCCCTGAACCCTGCACCCGTTTCCTGAAGCCTGACGCCTGAAGCCCGAGTCTAGTACCGATAGTGGGCCGGCTTGTACGGCCCGTCCACCGGGACGCCGATGTACTGCGCCTGCTCGGGCGTCAGCCTCGTCAGCTTGACGCCAAGGTGATCGAGGTGCAGCCGCGCAACCTCTTCGTCGAGGTGCTTCGGCAGGATGTACACCTTCTTCTCGTACTGGCTCGCGTTCTGGTGCAGCTCGAGCTGGGCGATCACCTGGTTGGTGAACGACGCAGACATCACGAAGCTCGGGTGACCCGTCGCGCAACCCAGGTTGAGCAGGCGCCCCTCGGCGAGCACCAGGATGCTCTTGCCGCCCGGGAACACCCACTCGTCGTACTGCGGCTTGATGTTGATCCGCTCGATGCCGGCCACCCGCTTCAACCCGGCCATGTCGATCTCGTTGTCGAAGTGGCCGATGTTGCCGACGATCGCCTTGTCCTTCATGCGCTTCATGTGATCGACGGTGATGATGTCGAGGTTCCCCGTCGCCGTCACGAAGATGTCCGCGGTTTCGACGACGTCGTCAATCGTCTTGACCTCGAAGCCTTCCATCGCGGCCTGCAGCGCGCAGATCGGATCGATCTCCGCGACGATCACGCGGCAGCCCTGACCGCGGAGCGCCTGCGCGCAGCCCTTGCCCACCTCACCGTACCCGAAGACCACGGCGACCTTGCCGCCCAGCATCACGTCGGTGGCGCGGTTCAGCCCGTCGACGAGCGAGTGCCGGCAGCCGTAGATGTTGTCGAACTTGCTCTTGGTCACCGAGTCGTTGACGTTGATCGCGGGAAACAGCAGCGTGCCGTTCTGCTCCATCTGATAGAGCCGGTGCACGCCGGTGGTCGTCTCCTCCGAGACGCCGCGGATGTTCCTGGCCACCCGCTGATAGAGCGACGCATCCTCCTTCAACTGCGCGCGCAGCAGGTCGAGAATGACGCCCCACTCCTCGGGCTCCTTCTCGGCGTCGAACGCGGGCACGCGCCCGGCGCGCTCGAACTCCACCCCCTTGTGGATCAACAGGGTGGCGTCCCCGCCGTCGTCCACGATCTGGGTCGGCCCGGAGCCGTCCGGCCAGGCCAGCGCCGCAGCGGTGCACCACCAGTACTCGTCGAGCGTCTCCCCTTTCCAGGCGAAGACGGGGATGCCTTTCGGGTTCTGCGGTGTGCCGCCGGTCTCCGGGCGGCCGACGACGACCGCCGCGGCCGCATGGTCCTGCGTCGAGAAGATGTTGCACGAGACCCAGCGCACGTCCGCGCCGAGGTCCGCCAGCGTCTCGATGAGCACCGCCGTCTGCACCGTCATGTGCAACGACCCCATGACGCGCGCGCCCGCGAGCGGCTTCTGCCCGGCGTAACGCCTGCGCACCGACATCAGCCCCGGCATCTCGTGCTCCGCGAGCCGGATTTCCTTGCGTCCGAACTCGGCGAGCGCCAGGTCCTTCACTTTGTACGGCACGCGGCCCGCCCTGGCCGCCGCCTCGAACGGGTGAAGCTCCGTTACGACGTTCGTGCTCATCGTGTCCCCTCTCTGCGTACCCCTGTTGCCACAAACAATGCCGGCCCCTTCGCTTCGGGGGCTGGCGCCATCGATTGAATCCTGGTCTCGCGAAAGCCTGCCTCGGTCATCCAGCCGCCGATCTGCTCGTCGGCAAACCCGAGCCAGACGTGCCCCATCTGCCTCTTGTACTCGTCGCGATCGTGCGGGAACATGTCCACGACGAGCGCGCGTCCACCGGGCTTGACCACGCGCGCCGCCTCGCGGACCGCCTGCGCGGGATCGGGCACGTGGTGCAGCACCAGCACGGCGAGCGCGACGTCCAGCGACGCGTCTTCGATCGGCAGCGATTCGAGCTCACCGCGCCGGAGGTCCACGTTCGGCAGGTCGCGCAGCCGCCGCCGCGCGGCGTTCAGCATCTCGGCCGACCCGTCCACGGCGATCACGCGCGCGACATGCGGGGCGACCGCCGCGGCCACCTCTCCCGTGCCGCACCCGAGATCGCCCACCGTCCAGCAGCGATCGAGCAGCGCGAGCAGCGCGTCCACGTAGAAGCGGGCGCCGAACAGCTCGTCGCGCAGCCGATCCCATTGCCCCGCGGCCGAGGCGAAGAACTCCTGCGAGACCGACCGGCGCCGCGCGAGGAGCGCGGCGAGGCGGCGACTGTCCTGCTGCGCCGCCGGAAGCGCCGCGACGTGCTCGCGCACGACCTGCCAGAGCCGGCGTGAGCTGTCGGCCGCGTCCCTCGGCGCCAGCGTGTAGAAGCGGCTCGTGCCTTCCTTGCGTGACGCCGCCCAGCCCGCGTCGGCGAGCACCTTCAGGTGCCGGCTCACGGTGGACTGCGGGAGCTGCAGCACCGAGCACAGCTCGCCGACGGTCAACTCGTGCCGATCGAGCAGCAGGAGCATGCGCGATCGCGCCAGGTCGCTCAGCGCCGACAAGTCGTCGAGGATGGCCGCCTGCACGATGTATCTATTTATCCGGATACACGGATGAATGTCAAGCCCCGCCGGATTCTCGGCGGCGCTTCAACCGACTTCTGCCCGTAAATACCTGATTTCAATGGACATCTCGGTGAGCACCTGCGGGACCCTCTGGCACTGCCGTTGCTCCCCTGCCCTTCGCCGGTTGTCCGCCTGCCAGAAAGCCGGCATTCCGTGGAGGTTCATTTCGTGGCGCGCATTCTCGACATCTCCTCCCTGGCTCCCGGCGTCTCGCGCCTCTGGCTCGACGCGCCGACGATCGCGAAGAAGCGCCGGCCGGGGCAGTTCGTCATCCTGCGCATCGATGAAAACGGCGAGCGCATCCCGCTGACGGTCGCGGACGTCGATGTCGCCCGCGGGGCCATCTCGGTCATCGTCCAGGCCGTTGGCAAGACCACGCGGCAGCTCTGCGCGCTGCACACGGGCGACGAGATCGTGGACGTCGTCGGGCCCCTCGGCCAGCCGACGCACATCGCCGAGCGCGAGCGTGTCTGCTGCATCGGTGGCGGGATCGGCACCGCGGTCGTGTACCCGATCGCGCGCGGCGTCAAGGCGAAGGGGGGCACGGTCGTCGCGATCGTAGGCGGTCGCTCGAAGGACCTCGTCATCCTCGAGCAGGAGATGCGCGAGATCGCCGACGAGGTCATCGTCACGACCGACGACGGGAGCTACGGCCGGAAGGGGCTGGTCACCGACGCGCTGCGCGATCTGCTCGCCGCGGGCCAGCGCTTCGACAACGTCGTGGCGGTCGGCCCGATCCGGATGATGCAGGCGGTATGCGACGTGACCCGCCCGATCAACCTGCGGACGACGGTCAGCCTCAACCCGGTGATGGTCGATGGCACGGGCATGTGCGGCGGGTGCCGGGTCACCGTGGGGGGCGAGCAGAAATTCGTGTGCGTGGACGGGCCGGAGTTCGACGGGCACCAGGTGGACTTCGCGCAGCTTGCGGCGCGCCTCGACGCGTACCGCGAGCAGGAGCTGATTTCGATCCGCCGCGCCGAGCAGATGGCGGCGGTCGGCATGGAGGCGTGGTAGGGAGCGATGGCAAAAAAAGTCGGGCGCAAGACACGTTTTCCGATGCCGTGCGCGGATCCGCAGGAGCGCCGCCAT
The DNA here is from genome assembly GCA_035463475.1 of Vicinamibacterales bacterium. Classification (GTDB taxonomy): domain Bacteria; phylum Acidobacteriota; class Vicinamibacteria; order Vicinamibacterales; family 2-12-FULL-66-21; genus JACPDI01. The sequence continues at coordinate 6,218 of DATHTE010000127.1, read as the reverse complement.
GCGTTCACCGAGGTGGCGCTCGGGTATGCCGCGGAGGTCGCCACCGAGGAAGCGGACCGCTGCATCATGTGCAAGAACCGGCCGTGCATCGACGGATGCCCGGTCGAAATCGACATCCCGAAATTCGTCGAGCAGGTGGCGCACCAGGACTTCGAGGGGGCGTGGCGCACGCTCACCGACAAGAACATCCTCCCGGCGATCTGCGGCCGCGTGTGTCCCCAGGAAGAACAGTGCGAGGAGAAGTGCACGCTCGGCGTGAAGTTCGAGCCGGTGGCGATCGGGCGGCTCGAACGGTTCGTCGCAGACTACGCGGCGGCGGCCGGCCTGAAGAGCGACGCCGCCGTGCGCCCGGCCACCGGCCGCGCGGTGGCCATCGTCGGTTCCGGACCCGCCGGCCTGACCGCGGCCGCCGACCTCGCGCGCATGGGGCACCGGGTCACGATCTTCGAGGCGCTGCACAAGCCGGGCGGCGTGCTGATGTACGGCATCCCGGAGTTCCGCCTGCCCAAGGACATCGTCCAGCACGAGATCGACACGCTGCGCGACCTCGGCGTGGAGATCAAGTGCAACCACGTCATCGGGCGCACGTTCACGATTGACGAGCTGTTCGTCGAGCTGGGCTACGACGCGGTGTTCATCGCGACGGGCGCCGGTCTCCCCCACTTCCCGAAGATCCCCGGGATCAACCTGATCGGCGTCTACTCCGCGAACGAATATCTCACGCGGTCGAACCTGATGAAGGCGTACCGCTTCCCCGAGTACGACACGCCGATCATTCGCGGGAAGAACGTCGCGGTGATCGGTGGCGGGAACACGGCGATGGACGCGGTGCGGACGTCGCTCCGGCTCGGCTCCGACAACTCGTACCTGATCTACCGCCGCTCCCGGAACGAAATGCCCGCGCGGCTCGAGGAGATCGAGCACGCCGAAGAAGAGGGCGTGCAGATCACGCTGCTGGCGGCGCCGGTCGCGGTGCTCGGCGACGACAAGAACCGGGTGCGCGGGCTCCGGTGCATCCGCATGGAGCTCGGCGAGCCGGACGCCTCGGGCCGCCGTTCGCCCGTGGAGATCAAGGGATCCGAGTTCGAGATCGAGGTGGACACCGTGGTGTTCGCGGTGGGCCAGGGGGCCAACCCGCTGATCCGGCAGACCACGCCGGACCTGCCGACGAACAAGTGGGGCAACCTCGTCGCGGACGGCAAGACCGGCGCGACGGCGAAGAAAGGCGTGTTCGCCGGCGGAGACATCGTCACCGGCGGCGCGACGGTCATATCGGCGATGGGCGCCGGGCGGCGCGCTGCGCGCGCCATCGACCAGTACCTGTCGAACCCGCTGCCCGACGGTGCGTAGCGGAGCCCCGATTCGCGTCGGAGCCCACGCTCCACGCGCGCACGGCGCGCGTGCGAGGAAGCGGCGCGGGGCCTGGGGCCCCCGCAAGCGACCGAGCCGGGGTCTGGGGCAGAGCCCCACGGAAAGAGGCTGGTAACCATGCTGGCAGTCAGGTTTCACGGCCGCGGCGGACAAGGGACGGTCATCGCATCCAAGCTGCTTGCCTCGGCGATGTTCCGCGAGGGCTGGCAGGTCCAGGCGTTCCCCTCGTTCGGCGCGGAGCGCAGCGGCGCGCCGGTGGCGGCGTTCCTGCGCGCGGACCGCGCGCCAATCACGATTCACTACCAGGTCTACGAGCCGGATCACGTGGTCGTGCTCGATCCGGTGCTGCTCGGCACCGTGGCGGTGACGTCGGGGCTGAAGGCGGGCGGCACGATCCTGGTCAACACGCCGCGGTCGCCGGAGGAACTGGCGCTGCAGGGAGGCTTCGTCGTGGCCACGTGCGACGCCACCGGCATCGCGCTGCGCCATGGGCTGGGCTCGCGCACGACGCCGATCGTGAACACGGCAATCCTCGGCGCGTGGGCATCACTGACCCGGCTGGTCTCGCTCGAGGCAATCGTCGCGGAGGTGACGTCGCTGGTCCCCGCCAAGTCGGAAGCGAACATCGCGGCGGCGCGGGAAGCGTTCGGCGCGGTCACGGTCCTGAACCACGCAGGCCAGGAAGCTCTCAAGGCCGCTCACTGAGAACCCACGTCCATGGCGCGCATCACAACAGTCGATGAGGTCCCGTCCGGCACCCCGATGGCGGTGTCGCTCAAGAGCACGCGCGAGTTGGTCACCGGCAACTGGCGCACGTTCCGGCCGGTGTGGGCGACGCGGCCGTCCCCCTGCAACCTGGATTGCCCCGCGGGCACCGACGTGCGCGCGTACCTGCAGCACGCCGCGGACGGCAACATCGAGGCCGCGTGGCGCACCATCCTCGAACACAACCCTCTGCCGGGCATCTGCGGCCGCGTCTGCTATCACCCGTGCGAGCGCAACTGCAACCGGACGGGGCTCGACGGCGCCGTCGCCGTGCACGCGATCGAGCGCGCCATCGCGGACGAGGCGCGGCTGCGCCGGCTGGTCGTCGAGCGGTCCGCGCCGTCGAACCACGCGCGCGCCGTCGCGATCATCGGCGCGGGCCCCGCGGGCCTGAGCTGCGCGTACCACCTCGCGCTCCGCGGCCACCTGCCGACGATGTTCGATGCGATGCCGGAACCGGGCGGCATGCTGCGCTACGGCATCCCGCCGTACCGGCTGCCGCGCGAGGTGCTCGACGCGGAGCTCGAGACGCTCTGGCACCTGGGCGTGGGCTTCCAGGGGGGCGCGCGCTTCGGCGAATCGCTCGCGTGGGAGGACCTGAACAGCTACGCGGCGGTGTTCATCGCGATCGGCGCGAACCGATCGCGGCCTGCCCGGGTCACGGGGGACGACCTGCCGGGCGTGAGGTCCGGGCTCGACTTCCTGCGGGCGGCGAACGCCGGTCAGGAGACGGCGATTGACGGTCGCGTCGTGGTCGTCGGAGGCGGCAACACGGCGCTGGACGCGGCGCGGACCGCGCTGCGCCTGGGCGCTGCCGCCGTGACCGTCGCGTACCGGCGCGGCCGCGAGCACATGCCGGCGCACCCGGACGAGATCGCGCAGGCCGAGGCCGAAGGTATCGAGTTCCTGTTCGAGGTGGCGCCGGTGAAGTTCGCGGACGGCGCGGGGCGCGTGGCCTCGGTGGAGCTGCAGCGCATGCGCCTCGGCGCGCCGGACGCCAGCGGCCGGCCGCGGCCTGAGCCGTTGCCGGGCTCCGAGTTCCGCATCCCGGCGAGGCACGTGTTCACGGCGATCGGCGAGGACGTCGAGATCGATCCGTTCGTGCCGGCGGTGGACACGGATCGCGGCCGGTTCTACGCGGACGTGTGGGGGCGAACGACGCTGCCGGCGGTGTTCGCGGGCGGCGACGCGGCCACGGGCGCCGGCATGGTGGTCAACGCGATCGGATCCGGCCGCCACGCGGCCGAGGCGATTGACGCGTGGCTCGCGGGGCGCGATCCCGTGGAGCTGGGCCAGGCGGAACGCGTCGGCCTCTCCGACGTCAACTTCTTCTACTTCCGACCCGCGGCCCGCGCGCCGCAGGCGCACCTCCCTCGCACGCGCGCGATCGCGACGATGGAGGAGGTCGTCGCCGGGCTCGACTGGCGCACGGCGGCCCGGGAGGCGCGGCGCTGCATGACGTGCGGCAGCTGCACCGAGTGCGACAACTGCCTGGTCTTCTGCCCCGACGCCGCGGTCCGGCATGACGCCCGGGCCGGGACCTACTCGGTGGACCTCTCCCATTGCAAGGGGTGCGGCATCTGCGCTACCGAGTGCCCGCGCGGCGCCATCACGCTCGCGCCCGAGGAACAACGATGAGCGCGTTCACGAAGGTCATCGAAGGCACCCACGCCATTTCGTATGGCGTCCAGCGGGCGCGCGCGCGTGTGATCGCGGCGTATCCGATCACCCCCTCGTCGGGCGTCGTCGAGCTGCTGTCGGAGATGTGCGCCGACGGCCGCCTCGACGCGCGGTTCGTCGCCGTCGAGTCCGAGCACTCCGCGCTGGCCACTTGCGCGGGCGCGTCGCAGACCGGGCTGCGCGCGTTCACCGCGACCTCGTCGCACGGCCTCGCGTACATGCACGAGATGCTCCACTGGTGCGCGGGAGCGCGGCTGCCGATCGTGCTGGCCAACGTGAACCGCTCCATGGGATCCCCCTGGAACATCTTCGTGGACCAGAACGACAGCCTCTCGCAGCGCGACACGGGCTGGATCCAGTACTACTGCGAGAACAACCAGGAAGTGCTGGACACCATCATCCAGGCGTTTCGGGTCGCCGAACAGGTGCTGATGCCGGCGATGGTGAACCTCGACGCCTTCTTCCTGTCGCACACGAGCGAGCCGGTCTCCGTCCCCGACCAGAAGCTCGTGGACGCGTTCCTCCCGGAGTTCCGGCCGCAGTTCGTGCTCGACCCGGCGCGTCCAAGCGCGTTCGGCGGGCTGCCCGCCAACGACAGCTACATGGAGCTGCGCGCGCGCATGGCGCGGGCGATGGAGGAGGCGCGCAAGGTCGCCATCGACGCGAACGAGGAGTACGCGAAGCTGTTCGGCCGGCGCCATCCGATCGTCGAGACCTACCCGTGCGACGACGGGCGCGCGTCGGGCGAGGCGGACGTGGCGGTGGTGACCTCCGGAACGGCGGCGGCCACGGCACGCGCCGTCGTGGACGACTACCAGCGACGCGGCATGCGCGTGCGGCTGGTGAAGATCCGGCTGTTCCGGCCGTTCCCCTTCGACGCGGTCCGCGCCGCGCTCGACGGCGCGAAGAAGATCGTGGCGTTCGACCGCAATATCTCCTTCGGCCACGGCGGGATCATGGCGTCGGAAGTGCGCGCCGCGTTGCACTGCGCGCCGCGGAAGAAAACGGGGACAGAAAAAAGGGGGACAACCACACTTTCCGGCGGTGATGCTGCGGAAAGTGTGACTGTCCCCGTCGGCAGTGTCCCCGTTTTTTCCTTCGTGGGCGGCCTGGGCGGCCGGGACGTGACGCCGGACACCTTCGAATCGATGATCACCTACGCGCTGGAGCGCGACGAGCCGGAGCGCGAGACGCTCTGGGTCGGCCTGAAGGAGCGCTAGCCGTGACCCTGCTGCGTCAGGTCAACTTCGATCTTCCCCCGGACGAGGTGCTCGCGCCGGGGCACATGGGATGCGCCGGCTGCGGGGCGGCGCTGGCGATGCGCATCGCCCTCAAGGCGCTCGGCCGCCAGACCGTGCTCGTGATTCCGGCCTGCTGCTGGTCGGTCATCGACGGCCCGTCGCCGTACAGCGCCGCGAGCGTCCCGGTCATGCACACGCCGTTCGCCTCCGCGGCGGCCGCGGCGTCCGGCGTCCGCGCCGCGCTCGATCTGAAGGGGGACACGGAGACCAACGTCTGCGCGTGGGCCGGCGACGGCGGCACGTTCGACATCGGCATCCAGGCGCTCTCCGCGGCCGCCGAGCGCAACGAGAACATCCTGTACATCTGCTACGACAACGAGGCGTATATGAACACCGGGGTGCAGCGCAGCTCCGCCACCCCGCTCGGCGCCTGGACGACGACCACACCGGGCGGCCGCCTCAAGGAGCAGCCGAAGAAGGACTTGCTCGCGATCATGGCTGCGCACGGCATCCCCTACGCGGCCACGGGCACGGTCGCGTTCCCCGACGATCTCGCCGCGAAGCTGACCCGCGCGAGAGGGATCCGCGGCACGAAGTTCCTGCACGTCCTCGCCCCCTGCCCCCCGGGATGGAAGATCCCGCCGGAACAGGTGATCGCCGTGGCGCGGATGGCGGTGATGGCGCGCGTGTTTCCGCTCGTCGAGATCGAGCACGGCACAGACTGGCGCATCACGCTCGATCCGGGCCACGCCCCCCTCGAGGAGTACCTGAAGACGCAGGGGCGCTTCCGGTTCCTGCTGAATCAACCCGAGACGCTCGAAGCGGCGCGCGCCGCGATCGAGGACCGCTGGCAGCGGATCATCAACAGGACGGGACAGGCGATCTGCGGGTAAGGGCGTTCCGATCGGCAATTGACAAGCGGGCAATCGGGTAATCGCACGATCGGGGAATCGGGGTATCGGGGAATCGGGCAGTTGGATCGGGTCATCGGGCCATCGGGTCATCGGCCATCGGGTCATCGGGTCATCGCGCCATCGGGTCATCGCGCCATCGGGTCATCGGGTCATCGGGCCATCGGGCCATCGGGTCATCGGCCATCGGGTCATCGGCCATCGGGTCATCGGGTCACCGGGTCATCGGACCATCGGGTCATCGGGCCAT
>DATHTE010000126.1:0-55356 GCA_035463475.1 Vicinamibacterales bacterium | reverse complement strand
CATGTTGAATCAATTGACGGAGAACAGGTATCTCAGCGGCGCGGTGGGTGTGTGTTGGTAGTGAGGATTCCCACGCCGGCTGACGTCACACTTGAGCCGACGGCGCGAGTGATGGACTGCGCCGCGGCTCAGCGTGCACGTTAGACCGACCGTCGGATTTGTTACGACAATGACCACGGACGGCCAATGCACGAACCCATCGAAGCTGTCCATTTTGGCGATGACTCTGGCCAGAGCGGCTTTTCTTACGGGCGCACGTACCGCAATCACCACAATGCGCGTTCGCCAGCCCGAGCTCGAACACACTTTTTGCCAGGTCGACCCGATCGTCGTAGCATCCATCACGGCCTCCTCCTCGGCTCAACTGTTGGCGATCGGTTCTGAGCGGCACATTATGCCGCAGAACCGGGAGGAGTCCATTCCATCGGTTGCACCCGGCGGCGGCCCGTTCGGGAGCTAACGAGCGAGCAACATCGGTTGCGGCCACCGCGGGTGAGCCGCGGGCCGTTACGCCAGGCGCGCGAGCATTGCGGGGCGACAGAGTCATGGCCTATATCCGACGGAACATCTCCAGCGGGAGTCCTTTTGAGCCTCGGGTCGGGATCAGTCGCGCCGTCCGTCTTGGACCCTTCGTGGCAGTGGCAGGCACGGCGCCCTTAGGTCCCGACGGTCAGACGGTGGGCCGCGGCGATGCCGCTGCCCAGACTCGACGGTGCCTAGAGATCATCCGGACAGCATTGGAGAGGGCGGATGCCTCGCTGCAGGACGTGGTGCGCACCCGGATTCTCCTGACGCGGATCGAAGACTGGGAAGTGGTCGCGAGTGTCCACGGCGAAGTTTTTCGCGAGATACGACCCGTCAACACCATCATGCAAGTGAGCCGGTTCATCGACGCCGAGTGGCTGGTCGAGATCGAGGCCGATGCCGTGGTCCGACCAGACGACGGCTCGTGAGCTCCTGGTCGCTGCCTGAGCCGCTCATGCAGCGGACGGGCCGGAGATGTCCCGGGCTCCAGTTGTGTTCTGTTCGACCCCGGCGACGGCAACGATCACAGCGGCGCGCTTCTGCAAGGCCTGGAAATGGCGCGACCGGCAGGACGCACTCGACCATGCGACCGACATACGACGATGGAGCCGGCAGCCGCTGATCGTCAGGCAAGAACCCGCGCGACGGTGTGCCGGGCGTCGCGCGGAAAGAGATGGGCTCAATGTGGCACACGCCCGGCCAGCACCGGCGGCTCAGCGGAGGTCGGCATCTTGCGGAACCGAGGCGCGTACGGCGGGCTGCACCAGCGTCAGGAACCCGCTCAGCACCCATGCGCGCTGGCTCGGTTCGAATCGCGGCGCCAGCAGGCCATCGTTGATCTCGCGCGTCACGAAGAACCGGTCGAAGGACCTCGGCGAGAGGTAGAGCCGTGTGTTCGGCAACCCGTCAGAGAACCCCTCCACGTCCGACTCCGCGAATGAGAGTGCACCGTCGCCATTCTGGTCGACCCGGGCGACTTCGATCGCATAGGCGCGCAGCAGCCGTTGGCCGACATCGGTGACGCCGGGCAGGAACGAGGCTGGCCGTGTGAAAACGTTCCGGAAGATTTCGGCAGTCAGCCCGCTCGGGATGAAGCGGTTGCGCGTCTCGGTCTGTCCCGAGCTGACCGGCTCGAAACGATCGGGATCGCGAGGATTGTTGGGGTCGTCACCGTGGGTGGCCGTCGTGTTGACCACGCCGAAGGGGCCCGATCCCGGAATCACCGACTGCAGTCCGTACTGCAGGGCCGGGAACGTACCAGGCAATCCACCCGTGAAGGGCAGCTCGTAGTGCGGGAATACCCAATTGGTGCCCCGGTTGAACTCCCAGTACGCGTGCACGTCACTCTGTTGCTGAGCATTGAACGTACCGGTGCTCACCGAAAACCCCACCGTGTTGCCCGGGATCGGCGGAACCACACCGCCACCGCTCGAAAAGCGCACCGCGTTGCCGTCCAAGGTGAAGAAGTGGCCCGGCACGTTGTTACCGGTTCCCATGGCGGCCAGAGCCGCCGCATCGGCTGGTGTCATCGTTCCGAACTGCGCGCGGCCGTCCGCGAGCGGCGCCGCAACAGGTGGCACGCGCAGGTCGTGAAGCATCCATCCTTCGTACCAGCCCGACTCGTTGTTGATGACGAACAGGCCCGAAATGTCGGTGAACATGTCGATGAACGCGCGCGGATCGTCGGGATCGGTCGGGAGGCCCGGCTTCGGCTCCAGCGTCACGCGCACCGCTGCCACCGTCGGAAGTCCGCCGTTGGCGAAGTTTGCGCCCGTCGGGATCACCCCATTGTCATTGATGCCGGGAACGATGCTCGTGAACACGTTCGGTTGGAATCGCGTCGTGTCGAGCAGGTAGTACCCGAACAGCTGACTGGGCTCGTTTGCCTCGCTGAAAACCGTAAGAGGCAGGTACGAATGTGGCCGCCGGGCCAGTTCCACTAGGCGATCCTGCAGCGGCGCGGGCAGGAACTTGATGTCGCCGCGTTCCCGGAGCGAGCGGAAGTTCGGCTCGCGATCGGCGCCATTGGATCCGGCCGTCTGCGCTCCGATGCCGGTCGCCGTTAGCGCGGCCACAGCTAAGCTGGCGAGTGCCAGCAGCACTCCGTTCTGTGTCGTGGGTGTTGTCTTCGAATTCATGCCGTCTCCTTGATGGTCATACTTCTTCAGCAAGTTCGGTCTCTGCTCCGTTCCAGCGTCGATGAGGCCAGTCGCTGCACTCGCCGGCTCACGGCAAGCGGCTCCGCGCGTCAGAACTCTGGTTCTTTGAATCAGAACTCGACTGGCCGGCCTTTTATTCCGTTCCCTGCACCCTCACCTGGGCTGGACGTCAACGGCAGTTGGGTTGGTCAATGGGCCTGGACGCGCGCACGTGAAGACGTCGAGCACAAACGGGCTGAGGCTAGAGCGCGTGACACCGTCGCGTGGCAGTCGGCGGGTACTGTTGATAAGAACGCTGCGTCCGAGACATGATTCTCCCTTCATGAAGCTCTACACGTATCTCAACTACGGTGGCAACTGTCGCCAGGCCTTCGAGTTCTACGCGGAGCACCTTGGCGCGAGGATCACATCGATCACGACGCACGGCGAGCTGTCGGAGTCGAGCAACGTTCCGCCGGAATGGAAGGATGCGATCGTCCATGCCCGCATCGAAATCGGCGGCACAATGGTACTCGGCGCGGACATACCACCGGACCGCTTCCAGCCCATGCGCAGCGCGTACCTCTCTCTGATGGTGGACAGCGTCGATGAGGCGGAGCGGATTTACGCCCTGCTGACGAAAGACGGGCAGATCTTCATGCCCATGGAAGAAACGTTCTTCGCCCATCGCTTCGCGATGTTCAGGGATCGGTTCGGAACGTCGTGGATGTTGCTTCACGAGCGGGCGTCGGCGCGCTGAACGGAGCCTGTGAGCCGACCGCTATGCTCTTGGACGAGCTGATGCCCCGGTACGATGTCGCCGAGCGCCACCGGACGGTGGTGTGCGCTGCGCCGGCCGTTGTCTATGCCGCGATCCGGGAGGCGGACCTCGCCGGCGGGCCGGTGACCCGCGCGCTGCTCGTCCTCCGCGCGCTGCCGGCCGCCTGTATCGCCGTCAGCCGCTCTCCACGCGCGGCGCTCGCCGAGTGGCGCGAGCACAGGCCGCGGCGGGGTGCGCGACTCGCGGACTTCGAGCGGGCCGGGTTCCGCGTCGTCGCCGAGCGGGCGCCGGAGGAGCTCGTCATCGGGCTCCTCGGCCGCTTCTGGACGCCGCGGGGCGGGGTGTGCGCGAGGGTGAGCGCGGAGACGTTCCGCGCCGGCCCGCCCCCGGGGCAGGCGCTCGCAGGCTGGAACTTCACGATCCACGCCTTGACCGAAGGCCGCGTCGAGCTCCGGACCGAGACGCGCGTCTGGTGCGCGCCGGACGCGCGGCGCAGGTTCCGGCTCTACTGGCTCGTGGTGCGCCCGGGCAGCGGGATCATTCGACGCGCGATGCTCAGGGCGATCCGGCGCGCTGCCGTTCGCGATGGGACATTGCCGACGCAGCATACGGAGATCGACGTCATATGATCGTGCCCCTCGATCGACAACCGGTCCTTGCGGGAGAACTCCTCGAGCTGCGGCCTCTGCGCCCGGACGATTTCGACGCGCTGTTCAGGGTCGCCTCGGATCCGCTCATCTGGGAGCAGCATCCTGAACGCGATCGCTACCGGGAGCCGGTCTTCAGGGCCTTCTTCGACCAGGCCCTCGCCTCCGGCGGCGCGCTGGCGGCCATCGATCGCACCAACGGGCAGATCATCGGGTCGTCACGCTACCATGGCTACGATCCCGACCGCAGCGTCGTCGAGATCGGCTGGACGTTTCTTGCCCGCGCGTACTGGGGCGGTCGATACAACGGAGAGATGAAGCGGCTGATGCTCGAGTACGCGTTCAGATCGGTCGAGCGCGTCATTTTCCTCATCGGGCTGAACAACAAGCGCTCGCAGCGCGCCGTCGAGAAGATTGGCGGCGCGCGCGCGGGCACCATCACCGACGCACAGGGGCGCGAGGGGCTTACTTACGAGATCACGCCAGCGCTCTACGCGCGAGTTCACGGCGCTGGCGGTGTCCCGGTTTCCCGTCCCGGACCTATACGGGACTCCTTAATGGGATAGACCTTCACTACCACCAGATGTGACTGCGCGCGCGCCGCAGCCTGGGCGCGGCCCGTTGGCCGCATACGGCCGAAGGAGCACCGATCAGATGCGGCCGACATCACGGCCTTCGACCCTGTGACGTCAACCCGCATCCGACGGGCATCAAGCGATGGTGGCTGGTGTTGTTGGAATTCACCGACGGTGGATCAGCACGGGGCCGTCAGGCGGCGCCCGGTTTGCGCGACGTGCGAGGATGCTCTTGTGAATGCCCCACGACCGCCCGTCGGGATTTGGGTGGCCTACGCCGCGGCGCTGTGGGCGGCGGTGTTTGCGGTCTTCCACATCATCTGGGCGGCCGGTTGGTACCCGCTGTTGGATGCTGAAAAGGCCCGGATCGCATTCGCGACCCCATGGAAATGGGCCTTCGATGTGGTAGTGGCGGCCATCTGTGTCGTGGCGGTGCCGGTGGCTCTGGCGCCCGTGACGGCATGGGGCCAGCGATTACCCCGAGGCATTATCTACACGCTGGCGTGCACCGGCTCCGCGCTCTTGCTACTCCGGTTGACAGCCGCGCTGGTCCAGACCGGCTACCTGGTCGGGGTGGGGCGGTTTCGCTTCGCCATCATTGGAATCTGGGATTGGTATTTCGTTGTCGGCGCCATTCTGTTCAGTCTGAGCACCTGGCGGTCGAGTCGCGTGGGACCTGGGCGAGTCACCGGCTGACAGGCGCCTGAAGCTGTCGGCGCGGCCGCCGCGGGAGAGCCGCATCTCGTTGGGCGAAACAGCACCAGCATGGACCCTGAAATGACCGCGCAGTCGGTCGTGGATCTTCTTCGGCTACTCGAGAGTGCGGGAATCGAAGTGTGGCTCGACGGCGGTTGGGCAGTGGATGCGGCCCTCGGCGAGGAGACGCGGTCGCACAAAGACCTCGACATCATTCTGCGCGTGTCGGACCTGCCACGGTTGCAGCAGACTCTGGGAAGCGTGGGCTTCAGCGTGCGGGACGGCGGCACGGAATCGAACTTCGTTCTCGCGGACCACTCCGGGCGGGAGGTTGATGTCCACGCCATCGTGTTCGACCGAGCCGGCAATGGTGTGTATCGAATGCAGGCCGGGTCGGACTGGATCTTCCCAGCCAGCGGATTTAGCGGACGGGGCGAGATTCGAGGACTCGCTGTTCGTTGTCTCGCGCCGGAGATTCAGGTGCTCTGCCACGCTCACGGGTATCTTCCGACGGAGAAGGACATCCGAGACATGGAACTGCTGCAAGCCCGCTTCGGCGTTGAGCTGCCGGCGCACCTCCGGCGCCAACCGTAAGCAACGATGCGCGGCTACCTGCGCGGGGGGTTCCCGGCGCCGGGGCGCGCGGGGGTTTGTCGGTTGGCATTGTGGTTCGTGATGTGTGCGCTGATCGACGCGCCGCTCATGCTCCGGCGCAGCGTGGGCTGCTGACGCCCGCCCAGCTTCGTGATGCACGAGCCGTAGGCGTCAGGCTGCACCGCTTGCCAGGTGCAGGATCTCCAGGACGTACGGCGACTTCGCCTCGATGTAGGCCTCCCGATCCTGTCCGAAGCGCGCGGCGAGGGCACGTTTTCGATCGGCGAACTGCTGCGCGGCGCCGGGATGAGACCGCAAGTAGTCGCGAAAGGCGAGGTAGTCGCGCCACAAGGGACCGCCTTCCACCACGAGGTGAACGTGGTAGGCGCGGGGCGTCCCGCGTCGAAAGAACTCCCGACCCGGCACACCCCGCTCTCCGCGGTGCTCGTAACCGGCCCTCGCGAGGGGAGCGACATAGTCCAGCGCTGAGGTGCCGGCGGGGCGACCGGCTGCGATGTCGAGGACCGGTTTGGCACACATACCCGGGATAGAAGTGCCGCCGACGTGTTCGAGTTGAACGGCAAGCGCCCCGCAGGCCTCCCGTATCCGTTGCTGTTCCGCCGTGAAGAGGCCCGGCCAGCGCGCGTCGTACTCGACAACGCGGACGATGCCGGGCGCGAGACCGAGCGCGTCACTCACTGGCGCAGCCTAACATGCGTCGCAGCGCGCGATGGCCGCGATGAGAGAATCGGGAGACGATCAGGCCTATCTCCGGTCGTCTGGCAACGCCACGTCGACCGGGTAGTCCTTCTCGCCGGCAAGGATCTTCACCGGCAGGCGGTTCTCGCGGAGCGGAATCGGGCAGGTCGTGTACGGGTTGAACGCACACGGCGGGTTGTACGCCATGTTGAAGTCGAGGACCGTCGTCCCGTCCGGCCGCAGGTCGCTATACAGGAAGCGCGCTGTCTCGTAGGTCTCCTCGCCGCTCGACGCGTCGCGGAACACGAAGTACAGGCGGCCCGGCCTCGTGGTGAACGGGCGCAGCCGAAGTGTCTGCCGGCGCAGTTGGAATTCGACAACTCCCTCGGTCGTGTATTGGGCCTCGTCGCCGTAGGTGTTCCCCACGGTGACCTTCCGGGGCTCCGGATCCTTGATGAATCGGCCTACGGTTCTGTACTGCGCGTCCACCGGAAACCACGCAAAACCGAGGAATCCCCGGGCCAGCGGACCGTTCGGGTCGCGCACGCGGATGGCGCGCCTGTCGCCGCTGACGTGGACGACCAGCCGCACGTCCCCGACCACCAGCTCGTCGGCCCCGGGCCGCGAATCGTCCTTCAAGTCCACCGGGCGCGTCACTGGCTGGCCGCTCATCAGGACGCGCGCGTCGGGCGAAGGTTCGAATCGAACGCGCTCGCCGACCAGCGTGAAGCGGCCAACGCTCTCAGGCGTCGAGGCCGGCAGGACGACGTCATTGGAGGCGGCGCTGCCGGCGCGGTTCTGGCCCGGTTTTAGGAGGTGCAATCCAGCGATGCTGGCGAATTCGCGGCGGTAGTCGGACTCGTGCTTCGCCCGCCAGGCCATCACCGCCGCGTCGGCCGACGCCGTGTCCGGCGCAACCGAAGCGGGTTCCCTCGTGTCTCTCCGGCAACCGCCGGCCGATCCGAGCGCCAGCACCGCGAGCATCACCAGCGCGATGTGCCGATGACGCCGCGCATTCGGCGCGCGGCTGACGGCGCGCCACGTTTCCGTGCCCGGAAGATTGCTCTGCATTCGAGGGTTCCCTCGCTACCGATGATCCAGACGACATTCTACGCCGCGCGCCCGCGCGTGGAAGCCGTCGCGGGCGCTCACAGCCCCTGCGAAGGCGTTTAAACTACAGCCTGTAGGGGGCGGTCATGCAGGCTGAGAGGATGGCCTATCAGGAGGCATCGGCGGCGTGGATGGCGAAGAGATGATGCGGCCGGACGCGACGCGTGCGCAGCGGATCGCGAGGGTCGGCGGTGTGCTGTACCTGATCATCATCGTCCTCGGCGCGCTGGGCGAGGCCGTGGTCCGAGGGAGCATCGTCGTGCCGGGCGACGCGGCGGCGACGGCGGCCAACCTTCGATCGATGGAGTGGCTCTGGCGTCTCGGGGTCGCCGGAGAGGTCGTCCTGCTGACCTGCGCGACCGGAGTTGCACTCATCCTGTACGTTCTCCTACGCGACGTCAGCCGCGACCTCGCGCTGGCGGCGGTCTTCTTCAATCTCGTCAGCATCGCAATCGAAGGAGTCGCCGCGGTTGCTCTCACGGCGGCGCTGTTTCCGGTTGCCGGCGTCTCGTACCTGAACGCATTCGCGCCTGCGCAGCTCGACGCCATGGCGTTGTTGTCGGTCCGGGCGCACAGCGCCGGGTTCGGCACGGCGCTCATCTTCTTCGGAGTAGAGTGCGTCATACTCGGCTATCTCATCTACCGGTCGGGATACATGCCGAGGTCCATCGGCGTTCTCATGCAGATCGGCGGCGTCTGTTACGTCATCAACAGCTTCGCACTGCTCTTGTCGCCGGCGCTCTCGAGTCGACTCTTTCCCGCAATTCTCATCCCGTCGCTGATCGCGGAGCTGTCGTTGGCTTTGTGGCTCCTCGCGAAAGGGGTAAGGACCGAGAAGTGGGACGAGCACGTCCGCGGCGCGAAGCCCGCGCGCGCGTAAGCTGTCAACGGTCAGAACCGCGGCTCGCCGCCTGCGCACGCACAGAACATGAGTACCTCGGTGAAGTTGATCTTCGTGTGCGGCAAGATGGCAGCCGGCAAGTCCACCCTCGCGAGGGAATTGGCGCAGCAGGAAGATGCCGTTCTACTGGTTGAGGACGAACTCCTGGATCGGCTGTTCCCGGGCGAGATCGCGGACATTGCGGCTTACGTCAAGTGCTCTTCCCGGTTGAAGAACGCACTCGCGCCGCTCGCAGGCATCGTCACGGGCGCTATCTGGTGGCGCGTGGCTGGAGGGCAGGGTTAGAACAACCTGGCGATCATGCGCAGGCCGTCGCGCACGTATCGCTGCACTCCTCGCGGGCTGGGCGGCATCGAAAGCAGCCGCGGCACGACCTTCATCGCGGAGCCAGGCAGGTTACTCGAAAAGTCGAGAGAGAAACGGGTCAGCTCCGAGAGCAGTTCCCGCAGGTCGAGCGCGGCGCCCAGGCGGCGAAGGTGCTCGGCCGTGCTGATGATGTCGACCCTGCCGGTGCCCTCGATGGTCGCCTGGCACGCCAGCCGAAAGCCCTCCGCACGGCGCCCCTTGGAGAGCGACTCGCACTCCGATCTCGAAGGCGGACTGAGCTGATCGCCGCCCGAGAGGACCCGGCACTCGCACGTCCGGCACAGCCCGCGGCCATCGCACAGAAACCAGATGTGCAGGCCATGACGGCGCGCCACGTCAATGACGTTCTCTCCCGGCCGGGCGTCCACATCATGGCCGTTGATCGTCAGCAGCGACATGGGCCCCGCTCCTGGTCCTCACTCGAGGCGATGCACTGAGCCTACCCCGTTGGACGCCGGGCCGCAATGCATCGAGCGGCGCGGGCGCCAGCCCGGCGCGCAGCCGGCGCGGGCCGTGGGGTCCGACCCTCCGCGCCAACCTGCGCAATATGCAACCTCGAGGTTGCAAATGTCCGGCGGCGCGTGTACCATGGGCAACCTGGAGGTTGCGCATGACCGTGACGACGTCCGATCGGATTGAGAAGAAGGTGCTTCTGAACGCGCCGCGCGCCCGCGTCTGGAAGGCGCTGACCGACGCCAGGGAATTCGGCCACTGGTTCGGCGTGAAATTCGACGGGCCGTTCAAGGCCGGAGCGGCGCTGCGCGGCGTCATCGTCCCGACCAGCGTCGACGCCGAGGTCGCGAGCGCCCAGCAGCCCTACGTGGGCACGGCGTTCGAGATCACCGTGGACCGGGTCGAGCCCGAGCGGCTCTTCTCGTTCCGCTGGCATCCCTACGCGGTCGAGCCGGGAGCGGACTACTCGCACGAGCCCACCACGCTCGTCGTCTTCACGCTGGAAGAGGCGCAGAACGGCATCCTGCTGACCGTCACCGAGTCCGGCTTCGATCGCGTTCCGCTGGAACGGCGGGCGAAGGCGTTCGCGGCGAATGAAGGCGGCTGGGCGATGCAGATGAAGCTGATCGAGAAGTACCTTGCCCAGGCCAGGTAGCGAGAGCGCGGGGGCGGACCTCGCAGGCTCCGCGGCGGTGTTTGCCGCGCTGGGGGACGAGACGCGGCTGGGCCTGGTCGCGCGGCTCTGCGACCAGGGTCCCACGTCCATCACGAAGCTGGCGGCCGGCTTCGATATCAGCCGTCAGGCGATCACCAAGCACCTGCGCGTGATGGAGAGCGCCGGCCTCGTCCGCGGTTCCCAGCACGGGCGCGAGAGTCTCTGGCAACTGGAGGAGCGACGCCTCGCCGAGGCGCGCCGATACCTTCAGCAGATCTCAGCGCAGTGGGACGACGCACTTGATCGGTTGAAACGCTTCGTCGAGCGCGACGAGCGGGAGGTATCGCCCGCGGGCGCAAGGACGTCCGCGCGCGGGGGATCGGCGTCGGGCAGGAAGACGCAGGGCCGGCGTTCGCGCCGCCGGCCCTGAGGTTTGCGGGCGCGGCCGCGTCAGGCGGCGACCGTCTCCGTCGAGGCCGATCATCCGGTGCAGGTACACCTGCACGACGCCGGCGATCGTGAACGCGAGCACCATCGCGGCCATGCCGGTGTTCATCAACCAGTAGCTGACCATCGCGCGCCGCGACGCGGACGCCTGGAAGCCGAGCGCCGGCAGCATCGCGGTCATCGCCGCGAACACCAGCATCGAGAACGCGCCGTAGAACGCGAAATGACCGTGTGACGCGGTCACGAGCGTGCCGTGCACCCACCGGGTCGATCTGCAGCAGCGTCCCGGCGAAGCTCCACACGCCGGCGCCGAGGAAGCGGGCGATGGCTGTCGCTGCCGGAAAAATGGCAGGATCGCCGGGTTCCCGCCCGGCGCACGTCGGGGCGGCCGGCGTCTACTTCCCGTCGGTGAGTTCCGCGACGAACCGGGCCACGTGTTGCTCGAAGGCCGCTGGGCTCTCGAGCATCGGGTAATGCCCGATGTGCCGCATCAACACCGCGTCGAAATCCGGTTTCACCTTGCGGGCACTCTGGATGTTCGTGGGATAGAGGTCGCCGTTGATCGCCCGAAGGGGCACGGCGAGCTTCCGCGCCGGGGCGTTCACGTCATAGCCGGCTAGCCCGGCGAGCGTGGCGTACGCCGCCGCCGGTGACGTGCGCGCCATCCTCCGTTCCGTTTCGGCGACGAGCGACGGGTCAGCGTCGGGATGGAACAGCATGCGGACCATCGCCTTCACGGCCCCGGCAAAGTCCTGCCGGAAGCTCTCCAACCGTTTTTGCATGAACTCGGACTCCTCGCGACGGTATTCGGGCGTGTCCGGGTGACCGAGATCCTGAAAGGTGTCGATGCCGACCACGCCGATCACCCGGCCGGGCATCAACAGCGCCGCCTCGATCGCGACAGGGCCACCGAGCGAGTTCCCGAAGAGAACGACCTGCTTCCCCTGCTCCGCGTCGACGACCGCCTTCACATCGGCGCCGAACTCGGGGACGCCCCATTTCTTGCGGTTCGTTCCCGACTCGCCGTGGCCTGCCAGATCGAGCGCGATGACGCGGTAGCGGTCGGCGAACACGGTGAGCTGCCGATCGTAGAACGTGCGGTCCGCGAGTCCTCCGTGGACGAACACCAGCGTCGTCTCGCCGCGCCCCGCCACGGAGTACACGATCGTGACTCCGTCCGGCGCGACGCATGTCTTGCGCTCGATGCGGGGCGCGGGTCGCCCCTGCCCCGCTCCGAAATTCGCTGCTGAGAGCGGCAGCATTCCAGCCGCGGCAAACCATACCGTTGCGGGGAATCCGGCAGACATGTTCGCTCCTTTCAGGGCACCGGCTCACCGCGTAGGGGCGTCGGTCGTTCCGGTGAGCTCCCACGAGATGAGCGAGACCGGGATCAGTCCCGCCGCGTCGAACTCCTCCATGAAGCGCCGCAACGTAAACAAGGCGCCGAGCTGCCGCCGCCGTTCGGCCAGGAGCTGTTCGATCTGCATCTTGCCGATCAGGTAGCTCGTGCCGTACGCGGGCTGCTGGAGGTACAGGTGCTGCTCGGACCGGACGAGCGCGCCATCGAGGCGGAGCCACCCGCGCGGCGTATGGGCTGCGGCGAACTCCGCCGCCTGCTCCAGCGTGAACTGGTTGGCATGCATGCGCAGGTCACCGAGTGCGCGGGCGGCACGCTGCGCCACCAGAATGTAGATGAGCTCGCGCGATCGCGGCCGCTGGTCGAACATCCCCGCCTGCAGCATCATCTCTTCCCAGCCGGTGGCGAGCCCCTCGGTGCGCGTGTTGAAGATGTTGTAGAGAAGCGGTCCCCTGCGAATCGGGCTGGGATGCGGGTCGTGCCGCATCCGCGCCAGGTCGAACCAGTGATAGCCGTGCGTCCGCATGATGACGGGGTCGCGGTAGTCGATCTCGGTGAAGAACTCCCGCGGTCCCGGGCTGAAGCGCCCGATGCGCGCGCGGAGCGCTTCGTCCATGTAGTCGCGGACGGGCAGGATGTCGCGGTCGCGCAGGAACGCCATGTACTCGGTCACCGCATCGTCGAAGCGGCGCGCGTGTTCCTCCGCGCTCGACACGGGGACCTGCTCGGGCAGACCCGCGTTCCGCTGTTCCTCCAGCTGGAGGAACGCGCGCGACCGCCCCAGTTCGCGCGTCATCAAGGCGACCTCGTCGCGCCAGGTGTGGGGCACGATCTGCACGTGCTGCAGGTACCAGTCGTAGTTGTCGATGCCGACGCCCGATAGGCCCCGCTTCAGCGGGAGCTGCGCGTCCAGCCATCCGGCGAAGCGGTCCGTCGCCTGCTTTGCGCGCTCGATCTCCGCACGCAGCGACGCCGGGGCGTCGCCGGCCCGCGACGCGAGGCGCTCGAGGTCCTGGCTCTGCTCGCGGATGCTGCGGGCGCCGAACATCCACAAATCGCGCCCGTCGCCGACCAGGTTCCGCTGGGCGTGCTGCAGCAGCGCCGGGATGGTCCGGAGTCCGGCGGCGAGTTGCTCTGCGCGCTCGGCCGTCAGCGGAAACGTGTAGGTCCACAACTCCACCGCTCCCGCTGCGAACGGGCCCTCCCGCGCCGGCTGGTCGCTCTGTGACGGAAACACCGTGACGTAGAAGGCAGGGTTGTTCGCCCATGGCCGCAGCACGCGATGGTCGAACTCGAGGCCATACATCTCCGCCTCGACCAAGCGCCAGTCCACCTGTTGCGCGATCGGCCAGGCGGAGGGATCGATCGCCGTGAGGCGCCGCCGATACGAGGCCAGCTCCCGATACTGCGCGCCCATCGCACTCGCGGAGTAATCCGGAACGCCATTGACCAGGCGCGGCTTCTGGAACGCGCGCCAGTCGGCGAAGAGCTTCAACAGGTCGTCGTACGAGCCCGGAGCCGAGCCGGCCGGACCGCCGGCCTGCGTTGCGCCGGCAAGGACGCCGGCCGCAACGATGAGCACACAGACGACTCCGGAATACCCGCGCCAATGCGACATGTCACTGGTCTCCTGGCGGTCGTGCCGCTCGGATCTTACAGCGGCTGGGGTCGGGACGCGTCTCTATCGTCGTCATTGACATTGTATCGAGCCACGATATATCCTCCGCATCGCATGGGGAAGCGAACGTTCGACCCTGAGCCCTTCCTCCCGCTCACGCCGGCAATGTTCCACGTCCTCGTGGCGCTCGCCGATGGCGAGAAGCACGGCTACGCCATCATCAAGGAAGTGCAGCGCCGCACTGGCAGCAAGGTGCGGCTCAGCGCGGGGACGCTCTACCCGATCATCAGGCGGTTCCTCCATGACGGGTTGATCGTCGAGTGCGACGAGCGGCCGGACCCCGCCCTCGACGACGAACGGCGCCGCTATTACCGCCTGTCGGACAACGGCCGGGCGCTGGCCCTGGCGGAGGCAAACCGGATGGAAACCGCGATCGAGCAGGCGCGCGCGAAACTGCTCGCCCGCAAGCCCCGCACGGCGTGAACGATCAGGCCGAGCGACAGGCCCGTTATGGATCACCGACGATGGTTTCGGCGGCTGCTGACGCTGTTGCCAGCTGACTTCCGCGACGATTACGCGCGCGAGATGGAACAGACGTTCGAGGCGCAGCGGCGCGACGCCATGCGCGAACGCGCCGGCGTGCTGCGGCTCTGGGCCGAAACGGTGCGCGACCTCCTGCGCACAGCGCCGCGTGAGCACATCAGCCAGTTCGCCGGCGACGTCCGCCACGCGCGGCGCGTGATGGCACGTCACCCTGGATTTGCGGTCGTGGCGATCGTTGTGTTCGCGGCTGGCATCGGCGCGACGACGGCGGTGTTCAGCATAGTCCGGGCCGCCTTGCTCAGCCCGGTCCCGTTCGACCGCGCCGGACGCCTCGTCGCCGTCAACGAGATCACGCGGGAAGACACGCGGCCGTGGGAACTCTCATACGTGTCGTATGTCGAGCTGCGTCGCGACTCCAGGTCGTTCGAGGCGCTCGCGGCGCACGTTCGAAACGGCATTCTCATCGGCGGACCCGAGCCGGAGCTGACCAACGCCGCCCAGATCTCCGCCAACCTGCTCGAAACACTGCGCGTCCAGCCGCTCATAGGCCGTGGCTTTCTCGCGGCTGAAGATGCGCCCGCGGGTGCGGCGGTCGCGCTGGTCAGCCACGAGTTCGCCCGCCGCCGGTTCGGATCGGCGGAACGCGCGATTGACAGCGCTCTCCTCGTGGACGATCGCACGACCACGATCGTCGGCGTGCTGCCGGCCACTTTCCGCTTCCCGGACGATGAGGTCGACGTGTGGCTGCCGATCGGCCAGATGGGAAGCGAGCCGTGGATGCGCAGCCGTGCCGTGCACCTGGCACAGGTGGTCGGGCGGCTGCGTGACGGGGTCTCGATCGATGAAGCGCGTGCGGAACTGGGCGCGTGGATGGATGCCGTCCAGGCCCGCGAGCCAGCCGCCGACCCCGGCCATCGCATGCTGGTGCGGACGCTCACCGAGCAGGTCAGCGCCGGCGCGCGGCCAGCCGTTTCGGCGCTCGCGTGCGCGGCCCTCCTCCTGCTAGTTGTCACGTGCAGCAGCGTTGCACTGCTGTTCCTCACTCGCGCCGCGGCGCGCAGCGGCGAAGTGGCGATTCGCCTGTCGCTCGGCGCGAGCCGCGCGCGGCTGGCGCGACAGCTCGTGACCGAAGCGCTGTGCCTGACCGCGCTCGGCGCCATCGGAGGCCTCGTGGCCGCTCCGGTCCTCCTCGCGTTCCTGGTGCGCGGCCTCGGAGAGGCGCTGCCGCCCCTCGTCACGCCTGCTCTCGACGTGCGCGCGCTCGTTGTCGCCACCGCGGCGGCGCTGATCGCAGCGCTCGTCTGCGGACTGGTGCCCGTCGCGCAGGTGCTGAAGCTCGTGCGGTCGGGAGCCGCGTGCCAGCACCGTTCGCATCGGCGCCTGGTCGCCGCCCAGGTGGCGGTCTCGTGCGTCCTGCTCGTGATCGCCGCGCTGCTCGGACGCAGCCTGGATCGCCTGCTCCGCGTCGACCCGGGATTCCGTGCCGACCGGCTGCTCGTGATGCGCGTCAACGCACCGCTCTCCGGCTATCAGCAACCCGGGCAGCTGACCCGGTTCTATCAGGCCGTCATCGCGCGCCTGGAAACGCTGCCCGGCGTCGCGGCGGCGGCGGCGACGAACCGGCCGCCGGTGGAAGAAGGAGGCCAGGCAGACCTCACCGTAGAAGGCCAGCCCGGTCGCCGAGGCACGTTGGTGACGTACCGTCGCGTGCTGCCGGGCTACTTCGCGACGCTCGGCATCCCGCTCGTCGAAGGACGTGATTTCACCGATCGTGACGATGGTGCCGTCGAGAAGTCGGTCATTGTCAGCCGGACGCTCGCGCGCCGGTTGTGGCAGCCCGGCCAGGCCGTCGGCCGCCGGATCAAGGTCGGCGTGCCGGATCGTGAGCCCTGGCTTCGCGTGGTCGGCGTCGTCGGCGACGTGCGGAACCGGACGCTCGAGGGAGGACCGGACTTCGCGACGTACGAGCCGCACCCGCAACGTCCGTGGAACGGGATGTTCGTGATGGTCCGGACGGCGGGCGATCCGATGGCGATCGTCGGGAACGTGCGGAGCGCGCTGCGCGAAATCGAGCCGCAGGTCATCGTGTCGGACGTGTCGACGATGGAGGAGCGGATTGAGGAGACGATCGCGTCGCGTCGGTTCCATGCCACCGTCGTCGGCGCGTTCGCCGCGGCGACACTGACGCTCGTCGCGCTCGCGCTCTACGGTGTGCTCGCGTTCTCGTTGGCGGCTCGCACGCGGGAACTGGGCATTCGTTCCGCCGTTGGAGCAACCCCCTGGACGCTGACCCGCGAGGCGCTCGTCGAGGGCCTCCGGCCCGCACTGGTCGGCCTGGCAGTCGGAATGGCTGGTGGCGCAGCCGCCGCCTCGGCCTCGCGCGCCCTGCTGTTTCAGGTCACGCCGGGCGATGGATGGACGTACGCCGGGACCGCGATGCTGGTGACGGCGGTCGCGTCGATCTCGAGCTGGGTCCCCGCGCGGCGGGCCGCGCGCGTGGACGCGGTGATCGCGCTCCGCTCGGAGTAGGTGAACGAACTGCGCGTTCGTCATGGCAGGCGCGAGGATGGTATGCCGAGATGCGCGGCGATCTCCCGCAGCTTGTCCTGCACGATGGCGGCGTTGTGCGGGCCCATGCGGAGGAGCTGCTTCTGCGCGGGCGACAGCGACTCCAGCTTCGGATCGGCGTAGGCGTAAGCCATCGGCCTCGGCGTCAGTCGCACTGGCCCGGACTCGCGGAGCGCTGGCGCGCGCAGCAGCTCGACGATCGCGCGCTCGAGCACGCGATCGAAGTCTGGCTCGGCCTCGCCGAGTTCCACGTACGCTTCAGCGATGCGCGGCTTCAGCGTGGCGTACAGCCTGGCCGCGCCGCGCGCGTCCACCGCGCCGATCGCGTCGGCGTGGACATCGTAGCGCGCGTAGCTGCGAGGATCGACCGTGAGGTCTGGCTCGATGCCGCGCGCCAGGAACTCGTCCTCCGGCGCCAGCCGGCGCAGGTGCCGGACCGGCGTGCGCCCAACGGCAATGCTCGTCACGACAACGGTGAAGTTCCGGACCAGGTCGTCGCCGGCCAGCCACGCGGCGATCGTCGGGTGCAGCGAGAGCTGTCGCACGAGCTCGCGGACCGCCGGATCCATCTCGTTCAGCGGCGGCAGGCGAAGGTTCTCGCCCGGCTCGGCGCGGAGCGACGGGTCCGCCGCCTTGCCGACCACCGACGATGCGGCACGCGTCGCGCTGGGCTCGGGTTGCGTGTTCCTGTGCAGGATGAAATAGAAGGCGACCGCGGCTGCCGCCACCAGCAGCGCCGCGCCGATGATCAGCCGTCGTGCGCTCCTCGCCTCATCGTCGGCGGTCGCGTCCGCCGGCCCCCTGTCCAGCTTGATGTCGCCAAGGTCCACCATGGAACGAGTCTACCGCGCGGAGGAGGCTTCAGGGCTTCAGCCGTGCCGTCGTGCCCTTCAGCTCCATGGTGGCGGTCAACACCTGGCTCGCGCGCGGCTGACTCGATCCCGCGCGGAGCGGCTGCATGCCGCCGACGGCAATCGTGACGCGCCCCGGCTCGACGACGCGGTCCCCTGCCGGCAAGACGACCGAGAAGTCCCGCTCGGACAACGTGAACCGGACGGTGCGCGCGTCGGTGGGCTCGAGCGGGACCCGCGCGAACGCTTTCAGCGCGTGCCGCGGGACCGGCGTGGTCGCGTGCGGACGCGTGACATACACCTGGATGACTTCGTCTGCGGCGACGTCTCCGGTGTTCTGCACGCGGACGGAGATCTCCGCGGACGCCCCGATCGGCAGGCTCGCGGGTACGACAAGGTCCGAGTATGTGAACCGCGAGTAGCTCAGGCCGTGGCCGAACGGAAACAGCGGCTCGCCGTCGAAGTACCGATACGTCCGTCCCTTCATCGCGTAGTCGTCGAACGGCGGCAGCTGATCGACCGATCGGTAGAAGGTGACCGGCAACCGCCCTCCCGGGCTGACGCGCCCGAACAGCACATCGCCGACGGCCGCGCCCCCGGCCTGCCCGGGATACCACGCCTCGAGGATCGCGGGCACGTGCTCGCTCGCCCAGTTGACGGCGATGGCGCTGCCGCTCAGCAGCACGAGCACGACCGGCTTCGCCGCCGCCTCGCGGACGACGGCCTCGAGCAGCGACTGCTGCGGGGCCGGCAGGTCGAGCGAGGTGCGGTCGCCACGATCGAACCCATCGATACGGACCGACATCTCCTCGCCTTCGAGTCGTGACGACAGGCCCAGCACGAGCACCACGGCGTCGGCGGCGCGCGTCGCCGCCAGCGCTTCGTCGCGCTGCTGGCTGTCCCCGCCGGGCACGTCCCAGAGCAGCGTCCCCACGGCGTCGTACTTCTCGTGCTCGTACTCCACGCGTATGGGATACGCGCGTCCCGCGCGCATGGTCACCTGGCCGGTGGCGAGCGTCGGCTCGTGGTCCGTGCGCCCTTGTGCAACGACCTTGTTGCCGATGAGAACGCGGAACGCCGTGGCGCCGCGAAAGCCGATCGCATAGCGGCCGGTCACCGGCGCGCGAAGCTCGCCGGTCCATCGCACGCTGAACCGCCCGGACTCGAGCCCGGGACCTGGACTGCCGTCCGCCCAGTCGAACTCAATCGTCGGGTCGATTCGCGTGAGGACGGGCGCGCCGTGAAAGTGCGGACCATAGTAGGCGCCGCTCAGGCCGTTCTCGCGTCCAGCCGCTCTTGCCGTGAACAGCGCGGAAGACGGCACCGGGCGAAGATCTGGAATGCCGGCCGCGAGCGGCGCGCCGCGCGCGTGCAGGATCCTGGTCTGCGGGCCAGCCGCGGCCTTGATGCCCGCGAGAATCGTGACTGGCGCCACGGGCGTGCCGTTGTAGTTGCCGAGCAACACCTCGACGTCGTCCGCCGTGGGGCCGATGACGGCGATCGTGCCGAGCCCGGCGGGCAGCGGCAACGTGCGTCGTTCGTTCTTGAGCAGGACGATCGATTTGCGCGCGGCCTCGAGCGCCAGGTCCCGGTGCGCGGGCGAGTTGACGACGTTCTCGTACGCCAGTCGCGTGAATGGGACGCGGTCCGGTGGGTCGTAAACGCCCAGCCGCATCTGCGCTTTCAGCAATCGGCGCAGGGCCGCGTCGAGCCGTTGTTCGCTGGCGAGCCCTGACGGTACCGCGTCGGCAAGCGTGAGGAACGCGTCAGGGGAACCCGGCGCCCAGGAGCCGCTGCCGCACTCCACGTCCGTGCCGGCCATGAGCGCCATCGCGGCCGCCTCCGCCGCCGTCTTCCGCGCCTTGTGGTTTTCGTAAATGTCCTGCACCGCCCCGCAATCGGACACCACGTATCCGCCAAAGCCCCACTCGGTCCGGAGGATCTTCTGGAGAAGCTCGGGGCTCCCGCATGCCGGCAGACCGCCGACGGCGTTGTACGCGCACATGACCGATTCGGCGCGCCCTTCGATCACGGTGGCGCGAAATGCCGGCAGATAGGTCTCTCGCAGATCGACCTCGCTGATCTTCGCGTCGAACGTATGCCGCAGAGGCTCCGGACCGCTGTGCACCGCGAAGTGCTTCGGTGTGGCGACCGTCTTCAGGTAACGCGGATGGTCCCCCTGCATCCCTTTCACGAACGCGACGCCCATCGAGCCGGTGAGCACGGGGTCCTCGCCGTACGTCTCCTGCCCGCGCCCCCACCGCGGATCGCGGAAGATGTTGATGTTCGGCGACCAGAAGACCAGGCCCTGATAGATGTGGCGCAGGCCGCGGCTCGTCCAGCGGTTGTTCATCGCGCGCGCCTCGTCCGAGATGGCGGTCGCGACGCGCTGCATGAGGCCCACGTCCCACGTGGCGGCGAGGCCGATGGCCTGCGGGAACACGGTGGCGCGCCCCGCGCGAGCCACGCCGTGCAGCGCCTCGTTCCACCATGGAAACGCGGGGATGCCGAGCCGGTCCACCGACGCCGCGCGATCGATCATGAGGGAGACCTTCTCCTCCAGCGTCAATCGCGCGATCAGATCGTCGATGCGCTGCTCGATCGGAAGGTCCGGGTTGCGGAACGGCAGCACGGAGGGTGCCTGACCGGACCCACTCGCCGCGCAGTGCAGAAAGACGATGAGCGCTGTCGTGGCCAGGAGAGCGGGATGTCGCGGCATGGGCACCTTCTCGTCCGCGGCCGCGTGGCCGCGCAGCGCTGGCAGCCTACCGCCAGACCGGCAGAGGTTGTCAAGGGTGCGGGCGCACCCAAACGAACCGATCAGATCGCGTCCGCGTCCAATCTTGGGTACTCTCTTGCATCGAGGACGGAGGACAGTCATGGCGCGCACACCCTCAACGGCCGGCCTGAGCCGGGCGATCCTGATTCTGTGTCTGGCGGCGCTGGCGCTGGGATCTGCGGCGTCTGCCACCGCTGGAGAGCTGCTCGTCAACCCTGACTGGCTCAAGGCGCGGCTCGGTGACGACAAGGTCGTCGTGCTGCACGTCGGGCCGAAGGAGGGGTACGACAAGGCGCACATCCCCGGCGCGCAGCTCATAGCGCTCGCGGATGTCTCCGAGCCTGACACGCGCCTGATGCTCCAGATGGCGTCGGTCGAACGGCTCCGCGACGCCTTCGAGCAGCGCGGGATCAGCGATGGCACCCGCATCGTCCTCTACCAGGACGCCGAGTGGATCTCGCCGGTCGCGCGCGTGTTCGTGACGCTCGACTATCTGGGTCTCGCGGAGCAGGTGTCGCTGCTCGACGGAGGGCTTGCGGCGTGGCGTGCCGCCGGGCACGCGGTGACGGCGGAGACCACCGCGCGCCCGCGAGGGCGGTTGACGGTCCGCGCCAACGAGTCGGTGCTCGCGGACGCGGCGTGGGTGAGCGCGCACCTCGACGATTCGCGCGTGCGAATCATCGATGCGCGCGATTCGGAGTTCTACACCGGCGAGAACCGAGGGCGTTTCCCGCGCGCCGGCCACATCCGGGGCGCCGTCAGCATTCCGTTCAGCACCTTGACGGACGCGCCTCACCTGACGTTCAAGCGCGAGGCGGAACTCCGGGGCGTGTTCGAGAAGGCGGCCGGCGGCGCCGAACGCGAACTCGTCGTCTACTGCCACATCGGACAGCAGGCGAGCCACGTGTATCTCGCCGCGCGGCTGCTCGGTTATCGCGTGCGTCTGTACGACGGCTCGTTCCAGGAATGGTCGGAGCGGACGGACCTTCCCGTGGCGACCGGGCCCGTGCCGTGAGCCGTGCTTAACGCTGCCCGGGCGAGTACCTGAAGAGGACCAGGTACAAGTCGCCTCCCCAGTCATCGACTCGCTCGACGACCGTGTAGCCGGCGCGCGAGAACGCGGTGACCACGTCATCCGGCCTCGCGCCGTGATCGCCGGCCAGGTGCAGGAACGCGCCGGGCGAGAAGTCGATGACCGCGAAGAACCCGCCCGGCCGCAACGCCGCGGAGGCGCGGGAAGCGTAGCCCGGCCAGTCGTCGATGTGGTGGAGCACGTTGCGCATGAACACGGCGTCGCAGCACGCTTCTCGCAGTCCGGTCGCGTGCTCGCCGGCCGTGACGACCTCGAGCTGCGGGAGCCCGGCGTCGGCCGCCCGGCGGCGAATGACTTCGCGCTGGCGTTCCGCGATCTCGGTAGCGTACACGCGGCCGCTCGCGCCAACCCGCCGGGCCATTTCCAGCGCGAACCTTCCGTCGCCGGCGCCGATGTCCGCGACGCGCGAGCCCGGTCCGATCCTGAGCACGGCGGCGAGACGGTCCGCTTCACCGGTCCAGCCCAGTGGCAGGAAGTGGAACGCCGCGACGGTCCCGTATCGCCAGACCAGCAGCGCGGCGCCCGCGACGAGAACCACGACGACCAGGCGGAACGCGCCTCGGCGTGACCTCATGCACCTGTTGACGACGGCGGAACGCGGCGGGTTCCGGGGTCAGGTCTCGAAACACCGATTTAACGAACTCTAACGTCAATCTGTGGCGCGCGCTCCCTCGGGCTCGCGCGTGCGAACCCGTGGAACCTGAAGGATTCGCGCCAGGAGGAATCCGGTCAACCTGTCGCTGGAGTCCGTTAAACCGGCCTTCTGAAACCTGGCCCCATTGACCAGCAGGCCCAGGGTGCTCATCGCGACGCCGGCAAGCGCCAGCGCGCCCGCCAGGATCGCAAGCTCGGACGCGGGCGCAAGCGTCATGTCCGCCCTCTGCACGATGCGCTGCAGCCCGACTCCGCTCACCGCGATCCCCAGATACAGCGGCAGATGCGCGTAGCTCCACGCGTGCAGGCGGACCGCGTCACGCCGCGACCGGACCGGCTGTTCGCGGGCGGCGCGCACGCGATCGAAGTACCACCACCAGAGCGCGAACGCGGTGGCCATCGCGAGAAACGCGGCGGCCGCGGCGGGAAGGCTCCAGTGCTCCTGGCTCTCCATCCCTTCCATCACGGCGACGACGGACTCCCCGAGGAGGATCAGGGTGAAGAGCCCGAATCGTTCGGGGAGATGCGCCGCGTCCGGCGGCACCTTTGCGCTGTGATCGACGGCGGACCACGGCGTGCCAAGGTCGATCGCCATGGCGATCGTCCAGAGCACGAACCGCGCGGGCGCCTCCGTGAATGCCGAGGCCAGCCACAGGATTGCGGCGATGCCGTGACCCGCGACGTGTCGGGTCGCCAGGCTCCGGGCGGCACGCACCGTTCGCGCGCGGAGATACTGAATCACCAGCACCAGCCGCACGCCGGCGTATGCCGCGGCGAAACCGGCCGAGTCGCGGCTCCCCAGCGGATGCTGCGCGTTCGCCGCCATGACGGCGACGGCGAACATCTGCAGCAGCGTCAGGCCGCGCTGCATCCCGTCGTCAGCGTCGAACCGCGTGGCGAACATGCTGTACCCCGTCCACGCCCACCAGATCAGGACGAACAGGACGGCGAAGCGCACGAGCCCATGCGCGGAGTAATCCTCGCGGAGCGGCGCGGCGACCTGGGCGACCGCTGCAACGAAGACGAGATCGAAGAACAGCTCCAGCCAGGTGACCTTGCGGGCCGGCTCCCCGGCAACGGAGCGGAGGCGCGGCGCGCGGATCAGCGGGGTCATTTCTCGAGCACGGCGGGCCAGTTCGCCCGCGCGCGGGCGATGTGGCCCGGCACGTCTTCCAGCCACTGACTCTGGACACGCTTGGAGTAGTTCAGATACAGCCTGCCGTCCACCACGGACCAGGCCTGCGGGTCGGCGTCCGCCGTGTAGTTGCGGCTCACGGCCCAGGCGCAGTACCCGCCGAACTGCGGCGCGTATTTTTCCGGGCTGCGGACGAACAGGTCGCGGTGCGCAGCATTGGCAAACTGCCAGCGAGCGCCATTCCACTCGATCTCGAACGCCGGGTTGCCTTCGACCGGCTTGCCTTCGGTCATGTACGCGACCACGTCGTAACCCTTCACGGCGAGGCCGTCGCGCCCGGTGTTCACGGGTCGGTCCTTGCCGGCGAGCACCGCGGTGGCAGCGGCGACGATTGAGAGCAGAACGACGAAAACTGGCAGGACGAATGTGCGGGGCGAAGTCGGTGTGCGCATGCCGGTTGGATGTCCGGCGCGAGCGGGGCGTTTCAGCGGGGGCGGGTGTTGAGAATCGCCTGAATCAACTCCTCCGGGACATCAGGCGGCAGCTCCGCGTCCTGGTCCTCGAACGCCTGCCGCTCCATCGCCATCGTCGCGCGGTAGTTGGACAGGTACGTGCGGCACGCGTCGCAGCGCGACAGGTGCCGTTCGAACGCCGCGCGCGCGTCGTCGGGAAGCGTCCCTTCGAGGTACTCCAGGATGAACTCGGTGAACTCGCGGCACTTCACTGGCCGCCTCCCTTGAAATGTGGATCGAGCAACGTGCGCAGCGCCTGTCGTGCGCGATGCAGCCGGATCTTTACCGCGTTGGGCGTCACGCCGAGCATGCGCGCCGTTTCGTCGCCGTCGAGCCCCTCGATGTCCCGAAGCAGCAACACCGTCCTGTAGGTGTCCGGCAACTGGTCGATGCAGCTCCTCACGAGCGCGCTCCGCTGCCGCCGCTCGATGGCCCCGTGGATCTCGTCCTCCCACTCGCGGAACCGCCCGGCGTGGTGTCCATCCTCGAGGAACGCGGGCAGCAGCAGCTCGAGCGACTCCTCCGGCTTGCGCCGCCGCGTGCGCAGCCTCATCAGGCAGGCATTGACGACGATGCGATGGAGCCACGTCGACAGCCGCGAGCCCGCGTCGAACGACTGGATGGCGCGGAAGGCGGATATGAACGCGTCCTGGACCGCATCCCGGGCGTCTTCTTCGTTGCGCAGGATGTGCCGTGCGACCCGGGTCAGGCGCGCTGCGTGCGTCCGCACGAGCACTTCGTACGCCGCCGCATCGCCGGCGCACAGCGCGGCTACGAGGCCGGCTTCGTCGGCGACGCCGACCGGCCGGCCGTCCTGATCGGCAGCGGCCATGCGGCATAGCCTACCATCGGGAGGCGGAAGATCGACGCGGACGTTCGGCCGGGTCGCGTCAGGCACTTCCGTCAGGCCACTTCGCAGTAAATCTTGATCGCCCCGTTCGGGTTCTGCAGCTGCGCGAACAGCTCCCTGAAGCGTTCGAGCCCCTTGACCGGGTTCGTCAGGAGCCGCGCGAGCCAGCCTGGATACTCCAGTTCCGCGGCCGCCATGTCGCGCACACCGCTTTCGAAGTTCTCGCGGCTCGCGTTGACGGTGCCGACCATCACCTTGTTCCCGAGCACG
This sequence comes from Vicinamibacterales bacterium, assembly GCA_035463475.1. Lineage (GTDB taxonomy): Bacteria > Acidobacteriota > Vicinamibacteria > Vicinamibacterales > 2-12-FULL-66-21 > JACPDI01. The sequence continues at coordinate 30,539 of DATHTE010000126.1, read as the reverse complement.
AACTCCAGGTTGATGCGATCGGCCGGGACCTCGAGCGTCTTCGATCCGCCCGTGATGCTCGACAGCACGAGCACGCCGTTCTTCGCGACGGTGCGCATGCTGTCGAAGACGACGGCGGACGATCCGGTGCCCTCGAAGACGAGGTCGTAAGGGCCGAACTCGGAGGCGGCGTCGAGAACGCCGCGCTCGGCGGTGTTCACGTACCGGGCGCCAATGTCGTCGAGCAGGTCCGCGTTCAGGTACGGTCGTGACGTGCGCCCGAAGGTCGTCACGTCCAGCCCCCGCAGCCGCAAGACCAGGCTCGCGAGCAGCCCCAGCGTGCCGGCTCCCATCACCGCCGATCTCTTCGGGCGCCAGACGCGCAGGCGACGCTGGATCTCGTACGCCTGCGTGATGCCCTTCTGCGCAACGGTCATCGGCTCGAGCAGCACGCCCACCTCTTTCAGCCCCTGGGGCACCTTGACGACGAACTCCTCGTCTTCGACGTAGTACTCCGTCAGGTAGCCGTGGCGCAGGTTGATGCCGCGCTCGAAGTACGTATTGTCGGTCGTCATGTCCTGGAGCCCTATCGCGTCGTACAGGCTCGTGCCGGGCCGGCGAACCGTGGCGACCACGTAATCGCCGGGTCGCAGGAACGTGACGTTCGGGCCCACCGCTTCGACGCGCCCGAAGCTCTCGTGCCCGATCACGAGGAACGAGTAGCCGTCCGGGGCCGCGCCGTACTCCGCGGCGTTGATCTCCTTGTCCGTCCCGTCCACGCCGACGCGCAGCACCTTGACGAGGACGCCGCGCCCGTTCGGCACGTCCGAAACCGACGGCTTCGGCAGCTCGGCGAGGTGCACGCTGTTGGGTCGTCCGGGCAGCACGGCAATCGCTTTCATCTCACTCTCCACTCTGCTGCAGCAGTTTGCCGACCAGGGCGGTCCAGCCGGTCTGGTGGCTCGCGCCGACGGCGGCCCCCGTGTCGCCGTCAAAGTACTCGTGGAACGGCACGAGGTCGTGCCAGTCCGGCTCGCTCTGGAACAGCTCCACCTCGCCGAAGACGGGACGCCGCCCTCGCGGGTCGTTCAGGAAGATGCGAGTGAGGCGACGGGAGAGCTCCGCCGCAACCTCGTTCAGGGTCATCAGGCGTCCCGATCCGGTCGGGCACTCGACGCGGAAATCGTCGCCGTAGTAGTGATGGAACTTCTGGAGCGCCTCGACGAGCAGGTAGTTGATCGGAAACCAGATCGGGCCGCGCCAGTTCGAGTTGCCCCCGAACAGGCCCGTGGTGGACTCGGCCGGCTCGTACGCAACGGTGTGCACCGCGCCGTTCACCGTGATTCGGAACGGCCGATCCCGATGGACGCGTGAGAGCGCGCGGATGCCGTACGGCGACAGGAACTCCCGCTCGTCCAGCATGACGCTCAGCACGCGGCGCAGGCGGTCGCGATCGACGATGGCGAGCAGGCGACGTTCCCCGCGCCCGCGGGAACGCATGCAGGCGACGTTACTGGTCAGGTCAGGCCGATGCTGCACGAACCACTCGAGCCGGCGATGGAACCCTCCGAGCTTCTCGAGCACCTTCGGTTCGAGCGTCTGCACGGCCAGAAGCGGGATGAGCCCCACGAGCGAGCGAATCCGCAGCGGCATCCGCCGGTCGTCCGGCGTGTGCAGCACGTCGTAGAAGAACCCGTCCCCGTCGTCCCAGAGGTCGTGCCCTTCGCCGCCGTGCTGGCGGCCGCCGCTCATCGCGTGCGCGATGTTGAGGAAGTGCTCCCAGAACTTGCTGGCGACGTCTTCGTACGCGTGGTTGTCGCGCGCGAGCTCGAGCGCGATGGCGAGCATGTTGAGCGAGTACATCGCCATCCAGCTCGTGCCGTCCGACTGCTCGAGGTGCCCGCCGGTAGGCAGCGGCGCGCTGCGGTCGAACACGCCGATGTTGTCGAGCCCCAGGAAGCCCCCCTGGAAGACGTTCATCCCTTCGGCGTCCTTCCGGTTGACCCACCACGTGAAATTCAGCAGCAGTTTCTGGAAGATGCGCTCGAGGAAGGCGCGATCGCCCCGGCCCGTGCGCTTCCTTTCGATTTGGTACACACGGAGCGCCGCCCACGCGTGGACCGGCGGGTTGACATCGCCGAACGCCCACTCGTACGCCGGGAGTTGCCCGTTTGGATGCATGTACCACTCGCGCAGCAGCAGCACGAGCTGCTCCTTTGCGAACTCCGAGTCGACGAGCGCGAGAGGCACGCAGTGGAACGCCAGATCCCACGCGGCGTACCACGGGTACTCCCACTTGTCGGGCATCGAGATGACGTCCGAGTTGTACAGGTGGGTCCACTCGTGGTTCCGACCCTGCGTGCGGCCCTGCGGGGGGGCCGGCTGCGCCGGGTCCCCCGCCAGCCAGTCGCGCACCACGTAGTGGTAGTACTGCTTCGACCAGAGCAGGCCCGCGAGCGCCTGTCGCATCACGTTCTTCGCGTCCGATGACAGCGTTGCGGGAATGACGGTCGCGTAGAACTCGTCGGCCTCGGCGAGGCGCCGCTCGAACAGCGAGTCGAACACCTCGCCCAGATCGGCCGCCGGCGAAGGCGGCGCGCTGTCGTTGAGGCGCAACCGCAGCACGGCGCTCCCACCGGCCGGGACTTCGAGCCGATATCGCGCCGCCGCCTTCGTGCCGACCTGTTCCGGATTGACCGCATCGATCTCCCCATCGACCACGTAGCGATGGAAGGAGTCCTTGGCGAATCGCGGCGCGCTGTCGTCGCCGAAGAGTCGCCGACCATTCGTCTCGTTTTCGGTGAACAGGAGTTCAGGCGTGCCGCCGCAGTGCAGCCAGCGCATCCCGTACCGCGGCTCGCGCAGGGCCACAGCCGGGCGCGGTCCCATGGCGCGTTCGAGACGCGGCCGGTCCGCCGCCGGCGACCATGACCAGGTGTTCCGGAACCAGACGGCCGGCAGCACCTCGATCGTGGCCGCCTCCGGCCCGCGGTTTGTCACGCTGACGCGCATCAGGATGTCTTCGACGTCGGCCTTCGCGTACTCGACCTGCACGTCGAAGTAACGGCCCTCATCGAACACTCCCGCGTCCACCAGCTCGTACTCGGGGCTCTGCCGGCCCCGGCGGCGGTTCTCTTCGACGAGCTGTGAGTAGGGGTACGGCGCCTGCGGGTACTTGTACAGGAACTTCATGTACGAGTGCGTCGGAGTGCTGTCCAGGTAGAAGTAGTACTCCTTCACGTCCTCGCCGTGATTGCCTTCGCTGCCGGTCAGGCCGAAGAGGCGCTCTTTCAGGATGGGATCGCGGCCGTTCCACAGGGCGAGCGCGAGGCAGATGCGCTGGTGACGATCGCAGATTCCGGCGAGGCCGTCCTCGTTCCAGCGGTACGCGCGCGAGCGGGCCTGGTCGTGCGGGAAGTAGTCCCACGCGGTGCCGTGCTCGCTGTAGTCCTCCCGCACCGTGCCCCAGGCACGTTCGCTGAGGTAGGGTCCCCACCGCTTCCAGTGCTTTTGCCGGAGCCGGCACTCTTCGAGGCGCCGCCCTTCGGCGGTATCCGGGGCCAGGAGGCCCGGCTGCTTTTCGGGGAGAGTGAATGTCGCGGTAGCCATCGTCACGGCATTTGATGCCCTGGGCGCGCGAGGCGTTTCAACCTGGACTGGAGCGGGCAGAGGCGCAGGTGAGATTGCCTTCGAGCGCGCTCAATCTGAGAGCGCGTTCGCCGGACGCGATATCAGGTGCGCGCAGAGCAGCCTGGCGAGCCGCGCCGGCGAACTGGTCGCCGCGCCGCCCGCGCGGTTCGCCGCGCCGATTTCGAAGACGAGCGCCCACTGCCGGAACAGGATCCGGTACGCCGACCAGAGCGACCGCGACGGATCGTAGAGATCCGTCGCTTCCGCGGTCGCCCCGTTCAGTTCTACGATGGCGAAGTCGCGGCCGGCCTTGAACGCCTCCTCGTCGCGGTACCTGATGTCGAACCGCCCGATGAAGAACCCCGGATAGCTGCGGGCGATCGCGTCGATGCGCGACTCCAGCGCCGCGGTCAAGAGGTGCGAGCCTCGAAGGAACATCGTCCCCTGGGCGTGGTTCCCGGCACGGGCCAACGTCACGCGCTCCCCTGCGGCGGGCACCCGCGCACGGGCCGACCCGAGCCGCGCGAGGAACGTCTTCGCCTGCATTCGAAGCCGCGGATCCGCCCAGATGAGATCCTCAATCGTCGATGCGCCGTTTCCCGTGACGACCGGGAAGCGCTTGTCGGTGACGGACAGGATCAGCCCGCGGGGCCAGTGGGGCTTTCGGTAATAGAAGACGCCAGCCTCGAACGGCCCGGGATCGTACGGCTGCACCAGTACCGCTCCGCGCTCGCGCACGAGGTATTCGCGCGCCTCCTGTGTCGAGCGCACGGTCCGCACGCCCACCCCGCGCTGCCCCACGTCCGGTTTGAGCACGAGCGGAAAGCTCCACCCGCGCGCGGCGAGTTCGCTCTCGACCGCTGCGACGCGCACGTTCAGGTCGTCCACCGCGAGCCGCCAGGAGGGCACGGTGACATCCGGTGGGAGGCGCCTGAGGATCTCGTACTTGGACTCTCCCACGATGCCGCCATCGGGAATTCCGGGGTTGGCGGCGCTGACCGTTCCGAACCCGCGATAACGCAGCGCGAGGAGGACCGTCCAGAGCGCCACAGGCGGGTAGAAGAGCCACGTGGGCCAGAACTCCCAGCGCCAGGCTCTCGAGATGACGGCGAGGACGCGTACGCGCGCACGGCCGCGAAGCAGGAAGCGCAGCATCAGCGCCGCGGTGACCGCGGCGGCCATTCCCGCGCTGCTCGCCGATGCGAGGACCACGGCCGGCGTCCACAGTCCCACCGCGACGCCGCTCCACAGCGCGAACTGCCGGAACGTTCCTCCGGCCGCTCCGGCCGCGAGGTACAGCGGAAGCCGGCTGCCCGGCAGCATCCGGCTGGCGAGCATCAGCGTCGCCGCGCGCGCGTTGAACCAGTCGCGCACGCCCTGGAGCCGCTCAGGATTGAGATGTCGCCCGAGAACGGGCCAGCGACGCGCTCGCTGCCCCGCGACCCGTCCCACCGCCCAGAGCGCGAGGTCGCCGAGGTAGATGCCGAGCGCGGTCACGACGACCGCGGTGGTGGCTCCCACGCGACCCTGCTGCACGAGCACGCCGGCGGCAACGCACGTCGTGTCTTCCGTCAGGAACGTCCCGAAGAACAGCGAGAGAATCACGATCATCAGAGCGCCTCGTACTGCATCTCGATCGTTCGAGATCGCGCCTGGATGAACGTGCGGCTCACGGTACGGGCGTCCGAGCGCTCCATGACGATGCTCAACTCGGGGCGATCGACCCATCGATGCGAATGGAACCGCCGCTGCGCTCCAGTCGGATCGGAAGAGCGCAGGACCAGCCGCTCGAACAGGCGGCCACGCGTCGTCTGGACCAGACGATCGCCAAGCGACGACGACGCGAACACCACTGGCTGGCAAAGCGACCTGATCGTCACGGACAACGCGCGGCCGTCGCTTGTCGCGATCGCGAGCCGCCGATTCAGGGCGAGGACGACGACAAAGGGTAGGAATGACGGCGGCCGGAGCACCCGCAGGAACGCAAGTGCCTGTGCCAATGAAGACGCTGCAAGGATCTCGGGAACAATCAGACCGCGGCTCATCGGCTGTGGCACCGCTGCGTTCAAGGTGGACCGGTTGAGCAAGACGGCCGCGAGGCCCGCGTCATTCACGCCGACCCAGGTGCCGGGCCCGGCCGAATCAACGGGGAAGATCGCCGTCCGGGAGCCTGCGGCGTGCAGGCGTGGGGGCGAGGCCGGCGGGCGGTCTCGCCGTTCGTCCCGGTTGCAGCCGAGCCGGAACCCGTCGTCGCAAGGAATCAGGCTGACGGTGCACATCGGCGCCGTTCTCCGGCATCAATGGCGCGCCGGTGACGACGGCGCGAGTCCCAGGTCTGCCTCGACCGGGATCCCCAGGCGCTCCAGCAGCAGCGAAATGACCGCGCAGTGGTGCACCGTATGCTGCACCAGGTAAGCCAGCTCGCGCCCCAGGCTGGACCGCGCGACGATTTGAGCGCCATCGCGCTCCAGCAGCACGTCGACGGCGAGCGGCCGCGTCAGTGGGACGGCGACGAGCCGCATCAACTCAGATGAAAGACCGTCGATCTTGTCGAGCGCGGCCTCCCGGCTGATCTCGATCGCCGTGCCGCGCAGGCGATGGTCGTAAGAGAGGTGCTCGGTGAGCGCGGCATCGACGAGCGCCGCGACGTGATCGAGGCAGTGGCGGACGTGCTCGCCCACGCTTCCCGAGAGCTGCGACGGCCGCGCGCGGTACGCCGACGAAGGAATCGCGCGCACCGTTCGCGCGAGGCGATCGAGCAGCCGAACCAGGGCGACGCCGGCGTCGCCCGCACGCTCGGCCGCCGGCCGGTGCTGCAGGAGCGCAGCGCTCATGCGACCGCTCCAAACAGCCGGCCGACCACCGGAATATCGGCGCGCCGGATGGCGAGGATCATCGCCGACGCCAGAAACACGGTCAGCGCGAGCCCGAACAGCAGCCCGCCGTCGTTCCTGACCTCGATGCCCAGGATGGTCAGATGACTGCCGATCGCGCCGACCATCACGCCCATGGCAAGCGCGGCGCCCACCGTCGCTGTCGGCGCGTAGAGGAGCAGGACCGCGGCGACAAGCTCGACGACTCCGGACGCAATCCGTCCCCAGGGCTCGGCGCCGAGCGTCGAGAAGATGAATACCGACTCCTCGGCGCCGGTGAACTTGAAGAACAGCGTCTGCAGCAGAATCGCGGCGGCGGAGAGCTGCAGGACCCAGCTGACCGCGGCAAGCGACTTCGGTAGTCCCATCATCGTGAGTCGTCCTTTCACGGGGTTTGATGTCGTGCGCATCTGGCGGGTTTCCGGCGTTCCGATCACGCGGCCCGCAGCGCCTCGGCGATGTCCCGGCCTACGTACCGGGCAAGGATGGCCGGGTGGACGCGCGAGAGGTCGACCATCATCAGCGCGTCAAGCGCGTCGCCGAATTGCGGGTCGATGTTGAATGCGAGCAGCGTCGCGTTCAGCCGCAGGTACTGGCGCAGCAGCACCGGCATGGGCTTGCCATCGTCTTCTGCGGCCGAGACGCGACGATTGAGACCGGCCACGTCGGCCGCGGTGGACCGGCCGCCGGTCGCGGGGCCCACGGCGCGTGGCACGGGGTTCAGCGCGCGCACCAGCGCACCGAGGTCACGGTTGTAATGGTTCTCGTAGAGGAACGACATCAGCATCTGCTGCGACGTGTCGCGATACTGGCTGCTGATGCTCACCGGGCCGAAAAGGACGCGATACCTTGGCTCGCGCGCGACGAGCCGTCCGATGCCCTTCCAGAGCAGGTGAAGCGCACTCGAGTTGCGCTGGTACTCGGCACGGACGAAGGAGCGCCCGAGCTCCAGGGCGGGCGACAGTCGCTCGAGCAGCGGGCGCTGGTAGCGAAACAACGTGCTCGTGTAGAGGCCGGCGCTGCCACGCGCCGGCAGGATGGCGTCGGTCCGGCCAATCCGATAGGCACCCACCACCTCGAGACGTTCCGTGTTCCACACAAACAGGTGCTCGTACCACGTGTCGAACTCGTCGAGATCCGTGGCGCGGCCGGTGCCCTCCCCCACTGCCCGGAACGTGACCTCGCGGAGCCGCCCCAGCTCGCGCAGCGTCTGCGGAATCTGAGCGGCTCTTGCGCACCACACCTGGTACGCGCCGGACTCGAGGACCGCCGCGCCGGCCGGCAGCCGGGCAATCTCCGCGGCGAGAACCGCCCGGGGCAGCGGCGGCTCGATCGGATGGAGCGGGCGCGCGAGCTGTTCGCACGCCGCTTTCGCCGCCGCGGTTGTGTGGAGAGCGGGGACGCGTTCGTCATGCGCGATCGGCGTGCCGACGCGAACGGCGATCGATCTCCCCCGCTGCCGCAGCATCTCCCAGGGCAGCAGCGCGGTGCGGAGGTGCGGGTGCACGCGCCCGGCGGCGTAGAACAGGGCGCTGTTGCGACCCTCGATGTGGACCGGCAGCATCGGCGCGCCCGCGCGGGCGGCCAGCCTGGCGGCCGCCGGCATCCACGCCGCGTCTGCGGGAGTCCCCGACACCGAAGAGACTGATCCTGCTCGCCGGTATGCGACTTCACCGGACGGGAAGACGACGAGCGCACCGCCGGCGAGCAACCACTGTGCGGCTTGCCGCAGTCCGGCCCGGCTTCTGCCTGGCGCGCGGCGGCCGCCGAATGGGTCAACGAAGAAGCACTCGTCGTGCAGCTCCGCGATCGTCGCCGCAACGTAGTTCGTCAGAACGCGAACGTCCGGCCTGACCCTTCGGACGAGGTCAAGCAGCAGCAGTCCGTCGATGAGCCCGTGCGGATGGTTCGCCACGACAACGAGAGGACCGGTTGGCGGGATGCGCGCAAGGTCCGCCAGCGCGGTGGTCACCCGCACGCCGAGCGAGTCGAGTGCACGCGCGCTGAACGGCGCGGCGCCGCCGGCGCGGGCGCGGGCGCGGGCGCGACGGCAGAGATCGCGAAAGGGCGGCAACCGCAACACAAAGGAGAACGCACGGAGCATCGAGTGCCTTTCCTGCTGGCCATTCGATGTCCGTGCGTGAGGTGGGGTTTCTGGCGGGTGCGATCGGCGGGTGGCCTAACGAGCCATGGTCATGAGATTGCCGCTGAACGTGGTCTCCCCGAGCACCGCTTCGGCCCACGAGCAGTAGATCTGGACCTTGGCGATGTCGCCGACGTAGGCCGGCAGCACGATCGACCGGTTGACCTTGTCGGCTCCAATCAGACCGAGCCCGTTCTTCACTCCGAGGCGCTGGAGCAGGTACACGCGTCCCTTGGAGTCCACCACCTGCCAGTGCGGGTCAGGCGTGTCGGGCACCTTGAAGTCATCGGAGAGCGTCAGCACGTGCTTGCCGTTCTGCACGGTGTGGGTCACGGTTCCACCGTTCACCTTCGCGCCGGCGAACGGCTTGCTGACGTGGGACTGCGCGGATGCCGGAGCGGCAAGAGCCAGCGCGGCGACGAACACGAACACGACGATGTCTCGAACACGGGTCATCGAGCGTTCCTCCATTCTGGAACATTGGATTCCACGCGGCGCGGCGCGTTTCGCGGGGCGCGGATGTCGCCGCTCGGCGGCGCCGCCATTGAGACGATGCGCAGCGCGTGACCGTCGGGATCCCGGGCGAGCGCGCCCGCGCTGAATCCGAACGCCGCGGCGTCGAGCTCGATGGGCCCGGGCGAAACCAGCGCGATCCGATGGTCGCGCGCGAGCGGCAGCAGCGCCTCGAGCCGCCCCGCAGAGACCGTCGTCTGCCAGTGAGCGAGATCGTTGGCCCGCAGATCCGTGGGGGCGGGCCGGCCATCGCGCGGCGCGAGATACTCGAGCAGTTCGATACCGGGTCCGCTCGCGGCGCGCAGCCCCGTGATCCGGAGCCGCGCGCCAAACACGCCGTTCAGGTGCTCCTGCTCGACGTCGTAGTTCTCGCTCTGTCCCGCCACCTGCAGGCCGAGGGCGTCGCGATAGAACCGGAGCGAGGCCGCGGTGTCCTCCACCACGATCGCCGTGTGGTCGATGCCGAGGAAGGTCCGGCTGCGGTCCTGCCACCGTGGCGATCCCTTGCCTCGCGGGAACTGGATCACCTCCAGAAAGTGGCGGTCCGGGTCGCGGAAGTAGAACGCCGCGATGCCGCCCGCCGCCGTGTTCCAGTCCGGCAGTCGCTGCGGACCGCTCGACCCGTGCTCGACGCCGGCCGCGCGAAGCTGCCGGTACGCGGTGTCGATGTCGCTCACGACAATCGCGATGTGCTGGAAGATCCGATCGTTGGCACGGAGGTCGTCCGGGATCGGACGACCTCGGGGCGCCAGGAACTCCGTCAGCTCGATCGTTTCCTCCCCGAGCCGCAGCCGCGCCGAACGGGCGCGGGCGCCGAAGACGCCGGTGAGCAGCTCGAATGGCCGCCCCGAGGACTCGCGCCGGTCCACCAGCGTGAACGCGAGGACTCGCGTGTAGAAGCTCAGCGCCGCTTCGAGATCCGACACCGTCATCCCGATGCTCTCAACGGCGGCGACGGGCAGGGGTATGTCGCGGGCGGGCGTGCGCGCGCCGCCAACGAAGATGACGACGATCGCCAGGGCGAACGAGAGCGTGCGGATCATGAGGCCGCCACCGCCTCGACCTTCGCGCCGAGCCGCTCCAGGATCCGGTCTCCCACCCTGAGCGCATTCGCCATGATCGTCAGGGCGGGATTCACCGCGCCGCACGACGGAAAGAAGCTCGCGTCCACGACGTACAGGTTGTCGAGATCGTGCGTCTTGCAGTCGGGATCGAGCGCGGAGGTCTCCGGGTCGCGGCCGAACCGGATCGTCCCGTTCTGGTGCGCCACGCCCGCCAGGGGAATGCGTTGTCCCACGAAGAGATTGCGCGGCAGCAGATGGCGCTCGCACCCGAGGTGCTGAAGCAGTCTCTCGAGCGCCGCGATCAACCGCTTGTGCGGCTGAACATTGTTCGGCGCGTAGCTCAGGACGATGCCGCCGCTGCGGTCGAGCGTTACACGGTTGTTCGGGTCGGGCAGATCCTCGGACGTCAGCCAGAAGTCCAGCGAGTGCCTCGCCATGATCTCGAGCGTCAGCCCCGGCACGAGCGGCGGGGCCCCGGCGGACAGCGACACCGCGTCGAGCTTCCCTACGAACGAGATATGCCCCATCGGGTATGGATACTCGGCGGAGCCGAAGTAGAAGTCGTTCAGCGCGAGCGTCTTCTGGAAGATCGTCGGGTTTGGCGTTCTGGAGATCGCCAGCAGCACCGAGTTCACGTGTCCCATGTAGTGGCGGCCGACGACGCCGGAGCGGTTGGCCAGGCCATTCGGGTGCCGATCGTTCGCGGATCGGAGCAGCAGGGCGGCCGAGTTGATCGCGCCGCAGGAGGACACGACGACGTCGGCCGAGAAGACCTCCTCCTCCCCGTTGCGATCGACCACCACCCCCGACACCTCCAGCCCGGACGCGCTGGTCAGCAACCGCTTGACGTACGCGTTGGTGAGCAGCGAGACGTTGGGCGAGCGCAGTGCCGGGTCCACGCACACCACCTGGGCGTCGCTCTTCGCGCCGATCAGGCAGGCGTAGCCGTCGCACGAGTTGCAGCGGATGCATCGGCTGGTGCGAGGAGATCGCTCGTCGATCATCACCCCGAGCGGCACGTGAAACGGACGCAGGCCCGCAGCGGCAAAGTCGTCATGAAGCTGCTGCATGCGCGGCTCGTGGCTCACCGCCGGATGTGGAAACGGACGACTCGCCCAGGGCTCGGTCGGGTCCTCGCCGCGGTTTCCATGGACCTGGTAGAGGTGCTCGGCTTCGCTGTAGTACGGCTCGAGGTCGGCGTAGGAGATGGGCCACGCCGGCGAGACGCCGTCCTGGTGCCGCAGCTCGCCGAAGTCTTCCTGGCGCAACCGGAACAGCGCCGCGCCGAAGAATTTCGTGTTCCCCCCGACGTAGTAATTCGTGTGCGGGTGGAGCGGCTTCCCGTCGCCATCGCGCCACACGTCGCGGGTCTGGTAACGCGCCGCCACGTTGACGGCGTGCGGATCCCAGTTTTCCTTCTCGCGCGGGACGTAGTCGCCGCGCTCGACGAGCAGGATGCGTTTCCCGGAAGGCGCGAGGCGGTATGCGAGCGTTCCTCCGCCGGCCCCCGTGCCGATGATGATGACGTCGTAGTGATTCGCGGCCTTCACAGGACCTCCTGGACGGGCGCGGCATGGCCGCACCGGAAGATGCACCGCCCGCCGACCGGGTGCACGAGCTTTGCGCAGCGCACGCCGGTCCTGCCGCATCGGCGCACGAACACGTCAGCGGCGAGCCACATGCCCAGGGTCGGCGCCGAGAAATAGATCCAGAGCGAGTCCAGCGTGCGCGCGAGCACGGCCGGCCCGGCCGATCTGGCGGGGTTCATGCTCGTCCCCGACAGCGGCGACTCGAAGACGATGAACAACGCGACGAGCAGTCCGGCGAAGATCCCGGTGAGGCGGCCCAGCCGTGGGTGGTTGGACACGGCGAGCACCGTCAGCATGAGGGCGAACGAGATCGCGGCTTCCGCGGCGAAGGCAACGGCGGCCCCGGCCGGCCCGGGAACCGTGGCCACGTAGTTGACGGACGCGTGCGCCGGAAGGCGCGCGAGAAGCACCGTGGCAACGGCGATGCCGGCCGCGCCGCCGGCGAACTGCGCGGCGATGTAGCTCGCGGCATCGACGGGCTCAATCCGTCCGAGCCTGAGAAACGTCAGCGTCACCGCCGGGTTCATGTGTGCGCCGGATCGCTGCCCCCACGGCGACTGGACGATGGCGACGAGCGTCAGTCCCATCGCCACGCCCATCAGTACCCGGGACATGCCGGGCGTCGGCACCACGCCGGCCAGCGGTGACGCCGGGTGCTGCAGCACCGTGGCGAAGGCCGCAGCGGACACCATGAAGGCGGCGAGGCAGACCGCCTCGATCAAGTATTCCGGCCAATGCGGGTACGGCGTCGCTCTCATAAGCGCCCCGTTTGATGCGGGGCGCGGCGGACCGGTTTCGGTGCGCGGTGAAACGCGCGCCGAGGGGAAAACATCAAACGCGCGTGAACCCAGACACCACGCGCGTCCTGATCCTCGGCGGCGGATTCGGAGGGGTCTACACGGCCATCCACCTCGAGAAGCTCCTGCGCGACTCCGATCGCGTGGAGATCACCCTGGTGAGCCGCGACAACTTCTTCCTGTTCACGCCCATGCTCCACGAGGTCGCGGCGAGCGACCTCGACATCACCCACATCGTCAGCCCGCTGCGGGCGCTGCTGCGGCGCACGCAGGTCGTCGTCGCGGAGGTGACGGGAGTGGATCTCGGGGCCCGGCGGGTCTCCTTCGTGCACGGCTCCGACGACCACTCCCACACGCTTCCATTTGATCACCTCGTGCTGGCACTCGGCTCGACGACCAATTTCTACGGGTTGCCGGGGCTCGAGGCCAACACGATGACCATGAAGACGCTGGGCGACGCGATTCACTTGCGTAACCGTGTCATCGCGGCCCTGGAAGAAGCGGACACGGAGTGCGTGTCCTGCGTCGACGGGCTACTGACGTTCGTCGTGGCCGGAGGGGGATTTGCCGGCGTCGAGACGCTCGCGGCCATGAACGATTTCGTCCGGGAGTCGTGCCGGTTCTACCCGCGCATCGATCCCTCCCGGATCAGGATGGTGCTCGTCCATCCGGGCGATGTGATCCTGCCGGAGCTCGGCGAGCATCTCGGCGCCTACGCGCAGCGGAAGCTCGCCGATCGCGGCGTCGAGATCATCACCGGCGTGAAGGTGACCGGTGTTGGTCCGGACACCGTGACGCTGAGCGACGGGCGGACCATTCGCTCCCAGTTCGTCGTGTGGACCGCGGGCACTTCGCCGCACCCGCTGCTGCGACAGCTGCCCTGCGCGCTCGACCACGGCCGGGTGGTGGTGAACCCCCAGCTGCAGGCGCAGCGGGCGGATCGGGTGTGGGCCCTTGGCGACTGCGCCGTGGTGCCGGACCTGGCCACCGGCAGGCCGCACCCGCCGACGGCGCAGCACGCGCTGCGCGAGGCGAAGACCCTGGCGGGCAACATCGTCGCCACACTTCGCGGCGGTGAGTTGAAACCGTTCACGTTCCGCACGATCGGGCAGCTCGCCGCGATTGGCCGTCGCACAGGCGTGGCGCGGATCTTCGGCGTGAATTTCTCGGGCTTCGTCGCGTGGTGGCTGTGGCGGACGATCTATCTCGGCAAGCTCCCAAGACTGGACAGGAAGGTCCGGGTCGCGATCGATTGGACACTCGACCTGTTGTTCGCGAAGGACATCGTGCAGTTCCTCACCGTCCGCTCCGGGGCGACGGCCGTGCCCGAGCACGAGGTGGTCTCATGATCGACGAACGCGCGGAGTGGCTGGAGGCCGACGGGCTCGGCGGGTTCGCGTCAGGCACGGTGGCCGGACCACGCACGCGTCGCTATCACGCGCTGCTGCTGACGGCCGCCGCGCCTCCGACCGGGCGCATGGTGCTCGTCAACGGCGTCGATGTCTTTGCAGAAACGCAGGCAGGCGCGACCGCGCTGTCATCACAGCGATATCAACCGGGCGTGCTCGCCCCCGACCACGCGCGAACCATCGAGTCTTTCGAGGCGGACCCCTGGCCCGCCTGGACTTATGCGCTGCCCGACGGCACGCGCGTCCGGCACGAGATCGTGATCCAGCACGAGACGGGTGTCTGTGCGCTGGTCTGGACCCTATTGAAGGGCGCGGGACCAGTGAGGCTGTCCGTGCGCCCGTTCCTCTCGGGACGCGACTACCACGCGCTCCACCACGAAAACGGCGCGTTCCGCTTCGAAGGCGAGCGGCGCGGCGCCATGGTGACATGGCGTCCGTACGCCGGAGTCCCGCCCGTGTCCGCGTGCAGCAACGGGTCGTACACCCACGCGCCCGAGTGGTATCGCAACTTCCTGTATTCCGCGGAACGGGAACGCGGGCTCGACGACACTGAGGACCTTGCTTCACCCGGGACGTTCGCGTTCGAGCTGGAACGGGACGGCGCCGAGGCGGCCATGATCCTCGCCGCCGGAGAGGCGCTCCTTCAGAGCAAGGCCGCGTCGGATCCGGCGGCGCTGGCCGCGGGCATCCGAAACGCCGAGCGCGCGCGCCGGGCGGCCTTCGCCTCGCGCCTGCATCGCGCCGCCGATGCCTACGTCGTGCGCCGCGGAAGCGGCAAGACCATCGTGGCGGGTTATCCGTGGTTCACAGACTGGGGCCGCGACACGTTCATTACGCTGCGAGGACTGTGCATCGCGTCGGGCAGGCTGGCGGACGCGCGCGACATCCTGCTCGAGTGGTCGGCGGCCATTTCCGAGGGCATGCTGCCGAATCGCTTTCCTGACGACGGAGAATCGCCGGAGTTCAACGCGGTGGACGCGTCGCTCTGGTTCGTGATCGCCGTGCACGAGCTGATGGAGCGTGCGGCGGACGACCGATCGATCATGACGGCGGCCCAACGCCGTCAGCTGGGCCGCGCCGTGCTCGCGATCGTGGATGGGTACGACCGTGGCACCCGGTTCGGCATTCGAGCCGACGCCGACGGCTTGCTCGCCGCGGGGGTCCCCAGCGTGCAGTTGACGTGGATGGATGCTCGCGTTGGCGAGCGCGTGATCACGCCGCGGATCGGCAAGCCGGTCGAAGTGCAGGCGCTCTGGATCAACGCGCTGTCGATCGCCGCTGAACTCGACGACGCGTGGACGCCCGTCGCGGCGCGCGCGCGGACGGCGTTCAATGGAAGATTCTGGAATCCGGAACGGCGATGCCTCTTCGATGTCGTGGACGTGGATCACGTCGCCGGGCGCGTGGACGCGACGGTGCGCCCCAACCAGATCTTCGCGGTCGGCGGGCTCCCGCTTCAGATCCTCGACGGAGAGCGCGCCCGCACGGTGGTCGATGTGGTCGAGCGTAACCTCGTGACGGTGACCGGGCTGCGGTCGCTCGCGCCCACGGAGCCAGGATACGCGCCCCGGTACCTGGGCGGCCCGGCCGAACGGGACGCGGTCTATCACCAGGGGACGGTCTGGCCATGGTTGATCGGGCCGTTCGTCGAGGCCTGGCTCCGCGTCCACGGCGGTCGACCTGCTGCCCGGGCCGAGTGCCGCCGCAGGTTCATCGACCCGTTCATTGCCGCGTTGGATTCCCAGGGCACCGGGCATTTCTGCGAAATCACGGACGCGGAGCCGCCGCACGTCGCGCGCGGCTGCCCGTTCCAGGCCTGGTCGCTCGGCGAGGTTCTGCGCGTCGAGTCTGGGTCAGACCTGACCCCATGGTAGATTCCGCGTGTGCAAATAGCCCTTCGACTCTGTTCTGGCCTGATCGCCGCGGCATCGGTCGTCGCGCTCGCTCCGCTCGCGGCTGAGCGTCCCAGCGCCGCCCAGTCGTCGCGCCGGCCGATGAAGATCTTCATCTCCGCCGACATGGAGGGGATCACCGGCGTCGTCCAGCCGGCGCAGCTCGGGCCCACCGGTTTCGAGTACGCGAGGGCGCGCGAGTGGATGACGGGCGAGGTGAAAGCGGCCATCGAGGCCGCGCGCGCGGCCGGCGCCGCCGAATTCGTCGTGGCGGATTCGCACGGCAACGCGCAGAACCTCTTGATCGACCAGCTCCCGGATGACGTCCGCGTGGTCCGCGGGTTCCCCCGGCCGCTCTCGATGATGCAGGGGATCGACGACACGTTCTCCGCGGCGATCTACATCGGGTATCACGCCAGCGAGTTCGGCGTGGACGTCGTGCGGGGCCACACGTTCTCGAGCGCGCGCCTGCTTGGCGTCAAGATCAACGGCGCGGAGGTCTCGGAAGGCATCTTCAACGCGGCGATCGCCGGGCACTTCGGCGTGCCCGTGGCGTTCATCTCAGGGGACCGGGGCGCGGTCACGCAGCTGCAGCGTGCCGTGCCGTCGGTCGAGGGCGTCATCGTCAAGGAGGGGCTCGGCTATCACTCCGCGGTCACGGTGACCCCCGCGCGCGGGCAGGCGATGATCCGCGAGGGGGTGACGCGGGCGCTCGGCAAGCTGAGCGCGCTCCAGCCGTACCGCGTCAAGACGCCGGTGGAACTGGAAGTGGGCTTCAAGCTCACGCTCGACGCGGAGCGTGTCTCGTACATACCCGGCGTGAGCCGCGTGGACGCGCACACCGTGCGCACGACTCTCCCCGACATGCTGCAGGCGGTCAGGCTCACACAAATCATGTCGAGCCTCGAGCCGCCGCCGTAATGGGGTCAGGTCTGCAATCCTGACCTGACCCGACTTGCCTGGAAACTGCGCATTACCAGGCAGAGACCCTCATGCGCACCCTCGCCGCGTTCCTCCTGCTCTGGCCGGCCGTAGCGGCCGCGCAAACTCCTCCCGGCCCGGATCTCCCCCGCGGTGATGTCGCCGGCGCCGTTGGCTGGCTGCACGCGCCCGTCGACGACCTCACGACCGGCTTCTTCCGCGCCGGAGACTGGACGCGCCACGCGACGATCGCCGGAACGGCCGGCGCGTACTGGACCGAGCACTGGAAGATCGAGATCGCGGCGGAGCACTCCTCCACCGCCGACGTCTGGGACTCCGAGGTCGTCCAGGTGGGCCGCGATTCGACGCAACGCAGCGTCTATCACCAGGTCACGTTCAGCCGCTTCTCCCTCGCGCAGTTCTACCAGTTCGGCCGCAACCAGTGGGTCCATCCCAGCCTCGGCGCGGGCGTCGTCCTGCTCCGGCGCGAGATCGTCACGGAATACTCCCCGGCCACGCTCTACCGGAGCGACCGGGGGACGGCGGAGACCATCGCGCCGGGCGAGCGCCTCCCCCCGCGCGCCACCACCGTCGCCGCGCCGATGATCGCGGCGGCCGTCAAGGCATACCTGACTCCCCGCGCGTTCTTCCGCGGCGACGGCCAGGTGGCGCTCCGGGGCGGGCCGGACAGCGTCGTCTTCCATGCGGGATTCGGATTCGATTTCTGAGGAACCATGACCATGCTGCGCGTTGTGTCGACAGTGCTGATAGTCACACTGGTCGCCACCCCGGTGGTGGCGCAACCGGCCGAGGACGAGCAGGTACCTGTGCTGAGGGCCTACGTCGAAAAGATCGCGGCGGGCACGCGCGTCCGGGTGACGCTGGCGGACGGCAGCCGGCTTCGCGGCGTGCTGATGCTGGTGGACGATGACGACCTCGTGCTGCGCGAGCGGAAGCGTCTCCCGGAACCGCCGCGGCGAATCCCGCTGCAAGACGTTTCAGACGTCGAAGTGGAGCACAACGGCGGCTCCATCGCGAAAGCGGCGGCGATCGCGGCGGGCGTGGCCGTCGCCGCCACGCTCGTGGTCATCGCCTTCCTGGCGGCGATGCTCGATGACTAGGCGAGGGTTCGAGGCGCATCGCACCGGCCCGATGGGGAACTTCTACAAGCAGGCGGAGAAGTTCCAGGCCGTCTGCCGCGAGCACACGCACGTGCTCGAGCCTGACTCGACCGTCGTCGTCTTCAGCAAGAAGAAGCGCGCGGATGGATGAGCGGCGCGGGCTAGGGAATGAACGTGAACCGGGCCTGCCCGGTGATGGCGCTGACCCAGCCGAGCAGCGGCGCCGTGTTGGGACGCGCCCGCACGCTCACGCGGACGTAGTACGTCCGGTTCGGCTCGAGCCTGGACGTGCGGAACATCGGCATGCGCTCGAGCGTGGTCATGAACCGGCGGACCACCGCCTCGTCATCGGTGACGATGGCTTCCTCGACCCGGCCATCGAGCGTCCGCACCAGGCTGTGACGCCTCGTCAGGTTGTCATAGTCGTCGCTGGTGCTGACCACCGCGGAAGCAATCGTACGGTCCACCCAGACCGGGACCTCCATCCTGAGTTCCACGTTGTAGGTGAAGGTTGTACGCAGCCCGCTCGCGATCACTTCGCGAATCTCCGCGGTGAAGGCGTCAGCCAGCTCGAAGGAGATGAGGACGTGTTCCCCGCGCACGACGGGCAGGATGCGCAGGCTCTCGGCCGCGCGCGGCGTCGCGTCGGAGACGCCCAGGGCCAGAAAGAGGACGAATAAGGCCAGCAGCCGCCGCATGCGCACGTCAGTATCTCACGGCCAGTGCCATATTGACACGCCAGAAAGAGAGCTTCGGGTCTACGAAACTGATTGGCGCCTCTTCATTCCTGTCGCCACTTCCACGGAAATACCGCAGGTCCCAGCTCAGCCCCAGGCGCTCGGTGAGGAACCCGGTCGCGCCCCCACCCACGCTGAATGCCAGCATGTTCTCGCGCGGCCCAAACGTCGGGTCGTCGAACCGCACTCGCATGAGCCCCGCACCAACCACGGCATACGGCCGCAGCGTGTACTGACTCAACCGGCGCGGCAACGCCACGACCAGGTTGCCGGTCAGCGTCGTGACTCTGCTGCCGAGCACGAGCGTCAGGTTCCCGCGATCGAAAAAGCCCGGGAAGAACGCGACGTCGGCTTCCACGCCCAAGACGTTGCCCAGGAGCACGACGCTGCCGCCCACGCCAACGTGGCGACGGTCCGCGGCCTCCTCGAGGTCGAAGATCGTCGTGCTTCCCCCGAACGCGTTTGCGAGAAACGGCTTGACCTGCCACTCGGCGGAAGCCGCGCGCGGCGCCGCCGCCACGAACAACACAACCAGGATCTCGAGACGCATCCTCCTGCGCGATCCTCAGCCGATGAAGAACCGCAGGAACAACCGGCCGAAGGGCGAGATGCTCAGGTCCCCCTCCTCCGGCGCAAATGACGACACCAGCCCGTCACTATTGGCGAGCATGATGAGCGTGACGTTCCGCGCCGGCACCGTCACGATCAGCGACGACGAGGCGTTCTCTGCGATGCCAAACTGCCACACCACCCGCTCGCCCTTGTAGGTCTGCACGAACCAGCCGATCCCGTGCGGCAGCGGCTGGCCCTCCGCCGACAGCGGGTTGCGCCACGCCGCGTCGACTGTCTCGGGCCGCAACAGGACTCCCTTTCGCAGCGCGAGGTCGAACTGCGCGAGATCGCGCACGCTGGAGATGATGCCGAGCGCCGGCGTTAATTCCGTCACCGGGTGTGTCGTGGGGCTCGCGCGCCCGTTGCGCCGATCGACCGCGTACGGCGTGGCGAGGCGCTCGAGGATCGCCCGGTACCGCGCCGAGGTCGGCGGATCCGGAATGCCCTCGGCCGGCGGCACGAGCCGCAACACGTCCGGCCCGGGCACGGAATCGCGCATCGCGAGACGGTCGAACAGTTCCCCGAGCGATTTTCGGTACGAGCCGATGGTGCAGGTGCGGATGGCGCGCGTCAGAGGCGGAAAGCGGTCGAGGCTGTAGTCGTAGGCCAGGCCGGCGCCTGAGCCGGACGTGTGCGTCAACACCTGGAGAATCGTGGCGTTCGGGTCTGGCGCGTCGCTGTCGAACTGCCCGATCCGAACGTCGAGCGACAGACGGTTCTCCTCGGCGCAGCGAAGCGTCATGGCCGCGGTGAAGACCTGCGTGATGCCGTCGATGGGGTAAGGCGTGTCCGGCCTGGCCGCGATGGACCGATCGACGTCCTGCAGCCCGAACCCGCGCTCCCAGAGGATCGCATCCTGCCCGACGATGGCCGCGGAGAGCCCCGGGATGCCCGCCTGCCGCCGGAGCGCCTCGATGTAGCGCTCGAACAGCCCCACCACGAGGTCGTCGGCCGTCGCCGGGAGCTGAAGCAGCAGCAGAGCGGCCACTCCGAGAGAGAGGACGCTGCGCATGATCGCTCTGATGATACCGCAGGGCTCGGCCGGCGGCCATGTTTTACAGTTTTGTTAGAGTGACTTACGAAATCCGTAAAAATGGGGTCAGACCCCAAGGCGCGGCGCGCGGCATGGTGTAATACGCGCCGGAGACGTCCATGCGCAGCTCGTGGCTCCTGCTTTTCGCGCTGCTCGCCGCGATGGCGACCGTCAGCACCGGCCAGGAGGATCCGCCGACGAAGCCGACGCTGTACCTGGTCGCGACGGCGCACCTGGACACTCAGTGGAACTGGACGGTGCAGGACACCATCCGGCGCTTCATCCCGGACACCGTTCACACGAACTTCAAGTACTTCGAGAAGTACCCCGATTACGTGTTCACGTGGGAAGGGGCGATCCACTACATGTGGTTCAAGGAGTACCACCCCGCGGAGTGGCCGACGCTGCAAGAACATGTGGCGAACGGGCGCTGGCGCCTGGCGGGCTCCTGGATCAACGCGGCGGACACGAACATGCCGTCGGCGGAGTCTCTGATTCGCCAGGCGCTCTATGGCAAGCGCTTCTTCCGGCAGGAGTTCGGTAAGACCAGCCAGGACATCTACCTTCCGGACTGCTTCGGGTTCGGCTTCTCGCTCCCGTCGATCGGCGCTCACTGCGGCCTGAAGGCGTTCTCCACGCAGAAGCTGACATGGGGACGGCCGATTCCGTTCCCAATCGGCCGGTGGAAAGGCGTGGACGGGAGCGAGATCCTGGCGGGACTCAACCCGGGCGACTACGTGACGCGGCTGCAGAGCGACATCTCGGTCGAGCCGGACTGGACGCGCGAGTTCACGGCGCTCGGCGACGGGGCAAGTGTGGCGTTCCGCTATTTCGGCACCGGCGACGTCGGCGGCGGCCCCACGGAGGAATCGGTCCAGAATCTCCAGCGCGCGCTCCACAACCCCGCCGCGAAGATCGCCATCAGGAACACGTCCGCCGACCAGCTCTCCCGCGACCTGACGCCCGCACAGGCGGCGGCGCTGCCGGAGTACGCGGGCGAGCTGCTTCTCAGGACGCACGGAACGGGCTGCTACACCGCGCAGGCCGCGATGAAGCGGTTCAACCGCGTGAACGAGCTGCTCGCCGACGCCGCGGAGAAGGCGGCCGTGGCCGCCGACTGGCTCGGCGCCCTCGCCTACCCGACCGAGCGCCTGCGCGAAGCGTGGATTCGCGTGCTCTGGCACCAGTTTCACGACGACCTCACGGGGACGAGCATTCCGCAGGCGTATCAGTTCTCGTGGAACGACGAGGTCGCGTCGATGAACCAGTTCTCCGGCGTGCTCGCGAGCTCGGTCAGCGCGGTGGCGAGCGCGATGAACACGCAGGGTGCGGGCGTCGCGCTGGTCGTCTACAACCCGCTGTCGGTGGCGCGTCGCGAGCCGGTCGAGGCGACGGTGCGGTTCGGCGGGACGCTGACCGCGTCGGTGCGCGCGACGGACGCGGTAACGGGGCGCGACACCCCGGCGCAGGTGATTGGACGGGAAGCGGGCGCGCTGCGCGTCTTGTTCCTCGCCGACGTACCGCCGCTCGGCTACAAGGTGTTCCACGTCTCTGCGGCACAAGCGGCGGCCCCGGAGGGCGGCTCGCTCGCAGCGACCCGCTCGACGCTGGAGAACAACCGCATCAGCGCGCGGATCGATCGCAACGGCGACATCGCGTCGATCTACGACAAGGACGCGAAGCGCGAGCTGCTGCGCGCGCCGATCATGCTGGAGCTGCGTGGGAACTACTCGCCGGCGTGGCCGGCCTGGGAGGTGCTCTACGAAACGGTGCAGGCGCCCGCGCGCGAATACGTCGCGCGCCCCAGCGTGTCGGTCATCGAGCGCGGGCCGGTCCGAGCGGCGCTCGAAATCACGCGGCGCGCGGCGGGATCGACCTTCGTACAGCGCGTCAGCCTGACGGAGGGGGGCGACCGGGTGGACGTCGAGAACGACGTGGACTGGCGATCGCCGGACTCGCTGCTCAAGGTGTCGTTCCCCCTGGCTGCCTCGAACCCGAAGGCGACGTACGATATCGGCCTGGGCACCATCGAGCGGACGAACAACGAGCCGGACAAGTACGAGGTGCCGGGACAGAAGTGGGCGGACCTCACCGACGTCTCCGGCGCGTTCGGCATCGGCATCCTCAACGACAGCAAGTACGGCTGGGACAAGCCCTCCGACGACACGCTGCGCCTGACCCTGCTGCACACGCCTCGCCCCAACCGGAACTATACGTATCAGAGCAGCAACGACCTCGGACGCCACCGGTTCACGTTCGCGATCGCCGGGCACGCCGGGGACTGGCGGCAGGGGCGGCTGCCGGCGCGGGCGGCGCAGCTCAATCAGCCGCTGATCGCCTTCGAAACGACGAAGCACGACGGCCCGCTCGGCCGCTCGTTCTCCCTGCTCTCGCTTGACGACCTCGCCGGCCAGGTCACGGTCGCCGCCGTGAAGAACGCGGAGGACTCCGACGAGTTCGTCGTACGCCTCCAGGAGCAGTACGGCAGGCCGGCTCGCACGACGCTTCGCTTTCCGGCCGGTGTCACGGCAGCTCGCGAGATCAACGGCGCGGAGGAGGAGGTCGGGCCGCTGCCGCAGCCGCCGCCCGGCAGGCGAGATCCGCCAGGGCCGCGGCCAACGCTGACCGTCGAGCTGAAGCCGTACCAGCCGCGTACGCTCGCGTTCAGGCTCGCGCCACCGCCGTCCGCGGCGACACCGGTGGTGTCGGTCCCGATCGATCTGCCGTTCAACCTCGATGGGATCTCGACCGACGACGATCGCGCTGACGGCGACTTCGACGGCCGCAAGCGGACGATCGCGGGAGAGCTGCTCCCATCACGACTCGACGTGAACGGTGTGCGCTTCGCGCTCGGACCCCGGACGACCGGCGCGAGGAACGTGTACGTCCCCGACGGCGCGCGTCTCGCGCTGCCGGAGGGAACGTTCGACGCGGTGTATCTGCTCGCAGCCGCGGTCGGCGGCGATGTGCCGATGACCGTTGCCGCCGGCGTGACACCGCGAACGGTGACCGTGCGCGAGTGGGAAGGGGCGATTGGACAGTGGCACAGCGCTCTCGTCTCGCCGTCCGCGCTTCGCGAGCCGTTCGTGCCCGCTGGGGGCGGTACCCCCTCTCAGCAGGAGATCCAGCAGGGCCTGGTGGTGCGGTGGGATCCGGCGACAGGAGAGGTGGCCGGCGTCGACACGATCCGTCCCGGCTTCGTCAAGCGGGACGAGATCGGCTGGATCGGCACGCACCGCCACGAGCCCGGAGGCAACCAGGTTTACGTCGGTAGCTATCTGTTCGTGTACCGCATCGACCTGCCCGCCGGCGCGCGCGAGATCCGACTGCCCGCCGACCGGCGCCTTCGGGTGCTCGCGGCCACCGCCGCGAACGGGCCGCGGCCGGCGCGCCCGGCGCGCGCGCTGTATCTCTCGGATCTTCCGGAACCTGTTCCTCCTCCGCGGCGAACCGGTAACCGACCCAGGGTTCCGTGAGCAGATAGCGTGTCGCGACGGGATCCGGCTCGATCTTCTTCCGGAACTGCCCCATGAGCACGCGCCGGTGCTCCGGCTGGTCGAACCTTCTCTACACCTCCTGCTGCCCCACCGCCGGCACCGGCAGCGCGAAATGCCGGCGCCAGCGCAGCGCCGCGCCGACGAGGATGGCGACCACGCACACCAGCATCGCGACCGTCACGATCGTGTTCACGAAGCCCTGCACGCGTACCGCGGGGTCCGCGCCGACGGCCATCGGCCAGAAGTTGTCCCGCACGCTGAGCACGCCCGCGGTCATGGTGGTGACGGCGAGGAACACCATGGGCACGAGCGTCACCCACGTGTAGCGCGCGCGGCCCAGATTCACCAATACGATCGTGACCACCGCGAGCGCGATCGTGGCAAGGAGCTGGTTCGCGATGCCGAACAGCGGCCAGATCGTGCTGATGCTGCCGGTGTGGATGAAATACCCCCAGCTGAACACGATGATCGCGGTCGCGGCTGATGCGGCGAGCGCCGAGTCCGTCCTGCCGAAGGGCGCGTAGATGCGGCCGCCGAACTCCTGCAGGATGAAACGGGCGACCCGCGTGCCGGCGTCGATCGTCGTGAGGATGAACAGCGCCTCGAACATGATCGCGAAGTGGTACCAGTAGGACATCAGCGATGACATGCCGGGGAGCGCGCTGAAGATCTGCGCCATCCCCACGGCTAGCGACACCGCGCCGCCCGTCCGCCCGGCGACCTGCTCGCCCGTCTGCGCCGAGAGAACGTCGAGGTTCACCGGCGGAATGCCCAGCCCCGCGAACTTGTCCGTCGGCACGTTGATGCCGAAGTAGTCACCCGGGAACAGCGCGGCGGCGGAGATCAGCGCGACGATGCCTACGACGCCTTCCATCAGCATGGCGCCGTAGCCGATCGGCCGGATGTCGGACTCGCGCATGATCATCTTCGGCGTCGTGCCGGATCCAATCAGCCCGTGGAACCCGGAGATCGCGCCGCACGCGATCGTGATGAAGACGAAGGGAAAGACCTTGCCCGGCACGATCGGGCCGCCCCCGCCCACGAACTCCGTCACGGGAGGCAGGTGCAGCGTCGGCTGGACGATGATCACGCCGAGGATCAGGAACCCGACGGTCCCGATCTTCATGAACGCCGAGAGGTAGTCCCTCGGGGCGAGGAGCAGCCACACAGGCAGCACCGAGGCGGCGAATCCGTAGATGCCGAGCGCCCAGACGAGCTGTGCCCGGCTGAGCGTGAACATCGGCGCCAGCGGCGACTCCGCGACCCAGCGTCCGGCGACGACCGCCGCGACGAGGAGGACGACGCCGGCCGCGCTCGCGGTCAGGACATCCCCCTTGCGCCACCGGTACATGTAGAGCCCCATCATGATCGCGATGGGGATGGTCACCGCGATCGTGAACGTGCCCCAGGCGCTCTCGCGCAGCGCGTTGACCACGGCGAGCCCGAGCCCCGCGAGCGCGATGACGATGATGAACAGGATGGCGATGGCGCAGATGACGCCCGCGGCCGGGCCGACTTCCTCGCGCGCGATCTCCGCGAGCGAGCGCCCGCCGCGGCGTGTCGAGGCCCAGAGCACCATGAAGTCGTGCACCGCGCCGCCGAGGCAGACGCCGATGACGAGCCAGATGGCGCCCGGCAGGAAGCCGAACTGCGCCGCGAGCACGGGGCCGATGAGCGGCCCCGCGCCCGCGATCGCCGCGAAGTGATGCCCGAAGAGCACCCAGCGAGTGACGGGATAGAAATTGCGCCCGTCGTACCGCGTGTGCGCGGGCGTGACGCGCTCGTCCTCGAGGACCGCGACGCGCGCGGCGAGGAAGGCGCTGTAGAAGCGATACGCGATCGCCATGCAGCACAGCGCCGGAATGAGGATCCAGAGCGCGTTCATCGCTAGCGCGTCCCGGTCCCTGTCCCGATGACGCTCCCCGCCTCGGCCCGCGCGGTGTGCGTCATCGTCCCGATCCCGTCGATCGTGGCGACGATCCGATCGCCGGCCTTGAGGAACACCTGCTCCGGCCTCACGGACCGCGACATCCCGGTGCCGGCCGGGCTGCCGGCCGAGATCACGTCACCCGGGAAGAGCGTCATGATCGAGGAGCCGTACTCGATCAGCTCGAAGATGTTGTGGATCATGTCGCTCGACCGCGAGTCCTGCATCATCTTGCCGTTGACGGTCAGCGTCTGCCGGACGTTCATCGGATCGGCGAAGAACTCCTTCGGGACGATGAAGGGGCCCATCGGCGCGAAGGTGTCGTGCCCCTTGCCGACGAACCAGTCCGACCGCGGCTCGGTCTCGCCCGGCCGCCCGCCGCGGTCCGACATGTCCAGCTCGATCGTGTAGCCGAAGATGTAGTCCTTCGCCTGGGCGGCGGTGACGTACTTGGCCGGGCGCCCGATCACCACCGCCAGCTCGCACTCCCAGTCGATCTTGTCGCGGCCGCGCGGCAGCACGATGTCGTCGCCGTTGCCGACGATCGCGCCGAGGGTCGGCTTCAGGAACAGGTACGGCGTGCCGCGCGCCTTGCGCCGCGCCTCCGCCACCTTGCGCTGCTCTTCCGGCGTGCTCGACTCCGACACGTGGCCGTAGTAGTTCCCCGCGGCGTTCAGGATCTTGCTCGGATACAGGATCGGCGCCATCGTCCTGAGCTTCGCGAGATCGTGGACGAACGACGGACGCCGGTCGCGATCGAGCCGCTGCTCGCGCACGAGCGCGTCGACGATCTCGTAGAGCCGCAGCTTCAGCCCGTACTCGTACTGGCCGATCAGCGCGCGCATGTCCGCGGGCATCGCGAGCCGGACGAACTCCGGGCGCTGCTCGAGCTCCCGGTTCGCGGCCGCGAGATCCACGACCACGCTGTCGCGCAGCACGACGCCGACGGTCGGACGGCCGTCGATGGCGAACGTGCCGAGCTTGAACGGCTCGGCGGGCGAGGCGCCCCTCTGCGCGGAGACGCCTCCCCCGGCGAGGAGCAGCGCGGAAAGAACGATCCCGATCATCAGGCGTGCCATGGTCATCCCCCCGTGAGCGCTACCGCGATGCGCTGGACGTCATGCTGCCGGCCGCCACCACCGGGTTGGTGATGGTGCCAATGCGCTCGATGGTGCAGACCGAGGTGTCCCCCGGCTTCATGTACACGTTGCGCGCGGCGCCGACCCCGGCGGGGCTGCCGGTCGAGATGATGTCGCCCGGCTGCAGCGTCAGGATGTGCGTGACGAAGCTCACCATCTCGTACACGTTGTGCGTCATCCTGTCGGTGTTCGAGTCCTGCATCACCTTCCCGCTCAGCGTGAACTTGATGCCGAGCTTCTGCGGGTCGGGCACGAACTCCTTCGGGACCACGTAAGGCCCGAGCGGGGCGAACGTGTCGTGTCCCTTGCCGATGAACCAGTCGGAGCCGTGCCGGCCGTCGACGCGGCCGCCGCGATCGGAGACGTCGTTCTGGAGCGTGTAGCCGAAGATATAGTCGCGAGCCGAGTCCACCGGCACGTGGCTCGCCGGCCGGCCGATCACGATCGAGAGCTCGCACTCCCAGTCGACCTGGGCGCGCCCGGGGGGCATCCGGATCGGCTCCCCGTTGCCGATGACGGCGCCCACCGGCTTCGGGAAGACGTAGGGGTTGTGGCGCGTGTCACCCGGCTTGCGCTCCCAGATGCCGGGGATCGACTGCGAAGCGGCGGGCTGTTGGGCGGGAGGGGGATCGTTCGCGCCGCGCCCCATCATCTCCTTCGCGTGCTCGGTGTAATTGACCGCCGCGTTCAGGATGTTCTGTGGCATCACCGGCGGCAGCGTCTTGAGCGACGTGACGTCGTACGCGTGCGCCGGCCGGTTCGCCGCCGCGCTCGACGCGATGCTCGCCAGCCTGGATCGCACCGTGTCGTAACGCGCGATGATCGTCTTCAGATCGCCCGGCAGCGCCGGGTCGGCCTTCGACAGGTCGACCACCACGCTGTCGTCGAGCACCAGGCCTGCAAAGACGCGCCCCCCCTGCGAGAACGTCCCCAGCTTGTACGGCGTGGCCCCGCCGGGGGTCTGTGTCGATGCGATGGTGCCCGCGGCCGCGATGCCGGCCGCCACGATTGCTGCGCCTGCGAAACGCCTCATGATCCCACTCTCCCGCTGCGAATGACTGTCACTGTGAACTGGTGAGCGTCCGTGGGGACACCGGCTTGCCGACGAGCTGCGACGGGTCCACCCCGCGCCTCGGCGCGAACTTCTGCGGCCGGCCGATGTGCACGTCCGCCGTGTACAGGTTCCCCTCGCTGTCCACGCTGAACTGGTGCACGCCCCAGAACCCGCCGGGGAACGCCCCGAACGTGCCCCACGAGTAGAGGAGCTTGCCCGTCAGGTCGAACTTCGTGAACTTCTGCGTGATGCCATCCGACACCCACAGGTGCTGGTCCTGCGACATGTAGATGTAGTACGGGCGCCGCACGTTCGGCCACACGTCGAGGAACTTGCCGTTCTCGTCGAAGATCTGGATGCGCGAGTTCGCCCGGTCGGCGACGTACACGCGCCGCTTGGCGTCGATCGCGATCGAGTGGACCGTGTTCATGTACGACGGCCGCGTCTCGTTGGGCGGCGTTCCCTTCTGCCCCCACGTCAGGAGGAACTTCCCGTTCTTGTCGAATTTCACGACGCGCGTGTTGGTGTAGCCGTCGCTCACGAAGAACGTGCCGTCGGGCAGCCACGCGATGTCGGTCGGCCGCGCGAAGTGCTTCTCGTCGTTGCCCTCGACGCCGAACTCGCCGAGCTGCATGACGAGCTTCTTCCCGTCGTTCGTGAACTTGTAGACCATGTGCGCCCCATCATCGACGAGCCACACGTGCTGCTCGGGATCGTACGGGCTGATCAACACCTTGTGCGGCCGCACGAACAGCGTGTTGTGCTGCTCCCACGAGTCGATCATCTTGCCCGCGCGGTTGACGATGTACAGGCTGTGGTCCCAGCGCGGCCGCCGCTCCGGCTCCTTGCGCGACAGGTCGAACCCCGAGGCGTTGCGGCTCGGCACCAGGCTCTGCGGGCGCCCGAACGAGTTGTCGGTCAGCGCGGGCAGGCAGCCGCGCTGGAAGATGAAGACGCGGTCCGGCGTCTGCGCGAAGATGCCGGCGGTCGATCCGAACTGGTAGCCTTCGCCGCACGGATTCTCCGGCCAGTTCGCCACGAGCTCGTACGGGCCGAACTCGTCGCCCCCTCCCTTCTGCTGCGGCGCCTGCGCAAGACTCACCGCGGTCAACAGGAGCGCGAGCGCTCCCGCGGTTCCGGAAATTCTCTTCGTCACGGCTCTCCCCCTTTTGGCAGGCCTGACGGCCTGCGCTACGTGGCAACGCGCCCGTCGGCGGGCGATTACGTTCCCTGCCTTCGGCTGCCTGTGTATTCGAGGACGAACAACCCCGCCCCGACGCGGTCCGACGCGTACGCCAGCCCGCGGTGATCGATGTCCACGTCGTTGATCTGGATCGCGACCGGCTGCCCCTTCGCGATCGGGCGGGAGTTCTGGTTCGTCTTCGGGACGTAGTAGCCGACTTCCTTCAGGTGGTACGGATCCGACAGATCCACGACCCGGATGCCCGCGTTGAAGTACGCGATCCACGCGAGCTTGTTCTCGAAGCGGTTCAGTGTCCCGTTGACCGTTTCGGCCGACTGGTGCGGGCCGAACCGGCCCCCTTTCGAACAGTAGTTCCCCACCGGCACCTCCCAGACGGAGACCGGGAAGGGCCGCGTCTCGTGCGTGATGTCGAGCATGTACGACTTCGCGCGGACCGGGTTCGCGCACGGCGCCATGTCAGCCGCCCCGCCCGCTTCGTCCACGATGAACGCGTAGGTGCGCGGGAGGGCGCCCTTGCCGAAGTTCGGCAGATCGTCGTAGACGATCGGCGACACCGTGTGCGGCCCGCGGTGCGGCGGGTTCATGTCGATCGACCAGACCAGCTTCGGGGCCGCCGGGTTCGAGATGTCGAACGACGCCGCCTGGCCCCCGGCGTTGCGGTACCCGACGTAGAGCCGCTTGTTCTGCTCGTCCGGAATCGGGTGATGGGCGTACTGCCCTTCGAAGCCCGGCTCACCCTCCTTCTGCCCCGGCAGCCACAGCCGCCCCACGAACTTCGGGTTCTTCGGATCCTTCAGGTCGAAGATCTGCACGATCGTCGAGCGGAATCCTGGCTCGCCGGCCGCTGAGTAGAAGTATCCGGTCTCCTCCGACCACCAACCCTTGTGCGCGCGCTGGATGAACTTGCCGCCGCAACCGCGGCCGCAGGAGTCCACCGGCGTTCCCGTGATCTCCGACACGAGGGAGATCTGCGACGGGTCCGTGTGGCGCGAGGTGATGTCGAAGATCTGGAACTTGAGATCGTCGCCCGCCTCCGAGTTCCGGATCAGGTAATCGCGCCCCGCCGGATTCGAGTTGAACTTGTAGTCGTACACCACCCAGACCCCGCGCGAGTTCGCGCTGACCTGGTTCGGAATGTGCCAGACCAGCCGCGGCGTCGCCGGGTCGGTGATCTCGAGGATCGACGTCCCGTTGAACTCCGCCTTGCCGGTTACCGGGTTCTGCTTCGGTTGCGAGTCCAGGCTTTCGTGGTGCCCCACGTACACCCAGTTGCCGTTCGCCGCGTCGGACCTGGTCGTGACGACGAGCGACTCGCGCCCCTGCAGATCGTGGTGGCCGACGAGCCGCACGTTCTCCGAACCATCCGCGCGCGGATCGGCCGCCGCTTCCGCTGTCGCGGGCACGG
>DATHTE010000125.1:0-48077 GCA_035463475.1 Vicinamibacterales bacterium | reverse complement strand
CGGCGACGCGCGTCTCGCGGATGCCGTCGAGCAGCGTCGTCTTGCCGTGATCGACGTGTCCCATGACGGTCACGACGGGCGCCCGCGTGACGACGTCCTCGGGATGCGCTTCTTCCTGCTCGACCTCGAGGATCTCCTCCTCGAATGACCGCATCTGCACGTCGGCGCCGAAGTCGCGCGCGATCACCCGTGCCGTCTCCTCGTCGATCGTCGAGTTGATCGTCATCATCATGCGGCGCTCGAGGAGCTTCCGCAGCACGTCCTTCGCCTTGACTTCCAGCTTGTCGGCCAGGTCCTTGACGGTCATACCTTCAGCGAGCGTGATAGTGCGCGTGACGGGTGGTGGCGCGGCAGGCGCCATCGGCGCGGCGACCGGCGCGGCCGGACGCGCGGGGCGGGCGCCCGCGGGGCGCGGTGCAGGCCGCTGCTGGTACGCCGGACGCCCGGGCATCCCGGGACGCTGGCCGGGCATCCCGGGACGCTGACCGGGTTGTCCAGGCTGGCCGGGGCGCACGGGCTGCGAAGGCAGCGGTCGCGGGCCGCCGAGCGGTTGCTGCGGCATTCCCGGGCGGCCGCCGGCGGGACGCGCCGCGGGGCGCGGGGTGCCTGCTGGCGCCGCGCCTGGGGTCCGTGCCTGCTGCTGTGCCGCGGGCGCTGGGCGCGGCGGCGGTGGCGGCGGCGTGACGATCGATCGAACGATCGTCGGCCTCGCCGGTGGAGCCTGGCCGGTCCGCGGGTCCTCGATCCGCAAGCGGATGGTCGGCGGCACCACGCGGCCGGTCGGGTGCGGGACCGCCGGGCGCGCGGCAGCCGGCGGGGCCGACGGGGGCACGCCGGCGGCATGCTCGGGCGCCGTTTCCGCTGCCTCCGCTGCGACGTGTGGCGTGGGGGCCGGCTCCACGGCCGGCTCGGGGGCGAGCGCGGCGATCGCCGGCGGTTCCGGCGCCGGTGGCGGCGTCATTTCCACTGTCGGGGGAGCGGCTGGTTCCGCCGCTGGCGGCGCGACGATGGCGGGCGCTTCGGCGACCGGCATCGGCTCTGCGGGCGCCGCGGCGGGAGGAACCTCTACCGGCGGCGCCGGCGGTGGGACCGGCTTCACGGTCTTCACGAGCCGCGGCGGCGGGAGAGCAGGCGCGGCCGGGCGCGCAGGCTCCGGCGGCTTCGCCGCCCCTTTCTTCGCGGGTCGCGCCGGCGCGTGGTGCGCTGCCTCGCTGAACATCTCGGAGGCGCGGGGCAGCGTGATATTCCGCTCGCGCGCGAGCTTCTGCACGAACTCGCGCGCGACGACCTCTTCGATCGTGCTCGATGCGCTCTTCACCTCGATGCCGGAGCGCTGCTTCAGCAGCGCCATCACTTCCTGGCTCGAAGTGCTCAGCAGCTCTGCGACCTTGTAAATCCGAACTGTTGCCAAACGCTCTTACTCTGATTCTAGTAGTCAGTGATCAGTGGTCGTGGCCAGCGGCCCCGCCCACGTCAGCTCTCTTGCTCCTGCGGCGCCGGCTCCTCGCCGGCCGGCGTTTCCGCCGTCTCGGCGCGGGCCGCCGCAGCCTCGCCAGGCGCCTCGGCCTCGCGGGCCTCCGCGGCCTCACCAGCCGTCTCCCGGGCTTCCGCGGCCTCGCCAGGCGCCTCGCCCTCCGCGGTCGTGGTGCCTGCCTGCGCCTCGCGCGCGGCCGCAATGACTGCTTCCGCCGTCTCGACATCGATCCCCTGCACCGCCGTCAGCTCGTCCATCGACGCGTTCAGGATCTTCTCGGGGGAATCGAAGCCGGCCTGCTGCAGCGCGTTGATGACCTCCTCGTGGATGCCGGGCAGCGACAGCGGAGGCGCAGGCGACGCGAAGTCGAGCCCCTCGAGCTGCGCCTCGACTTCCTTGCGCTTCTCTTCTTCCGACTTGATGTCGATCTTCCAGCCGGTCAGCTTCGCGGCCAGGCGGACGTTCTGCCCTTTCTTGCCGATGGCGAGCGACAGCTGCTTGTCCTCGACGATCACTTCCATCACGCGCTCGGCGTCATCGACGATGGAGACCCGCTGGACTTTCGCGGGGCTGATCGCGTTGGTGACGAACTGGACGGGGTCTTCCGACCACTCCACGATGTCGATCTTCTCGCCGCGAAGCTCGCGGATGATCGCCTGCACGCGCGTGCCCTTCATCCCGACGCAGGCCCCCACCGGATCGACGTCACGCTCGCGCGAGTAGACCGCCACCTTTGCGCGGTCTCCGGCTTCCCGCACGGCGCCGCGGATCATGACCGTGCCGTCGTAAATCTCCGGGACCTCCTGCTCGAACAGCTTGATGAGCAGGGCGGGATCCGTGCGCGAGAGCACGATCTGCGGCCCCTTGGCGTTCTTGTTCACGGCCTTGATGACCGCGCGGACCCGGTCACCGACGACGTAGTTCTCGGCGCGCGACTGCTCCTTGCGGGGCAGGATCGCCTCGACGCGTCCGAGCTCGAGGATGATGTCGCCGCTCTCGAAGCGCTTGACCGTGCCGTTCATGACCTCGCCAATGCGCGTGCTGTATTCGCCGTAGACGTTCTCGCGCTCCGCTTCGCGCACCTTCTGAAAGATGACCTGCTTGGCGAGCTGCGCGGCGATCCGGCCGAGGACCTCGGTGGAGCGTGGCAGCTCCATCTCGTCACCGACCTCGATCGAATTGGCCACTTCTTCACCGTAGCTCTCGCGATAGAGATTGCGCGCTTCCTCGAGCGACATCTCGGCGGCCGGATTCGTCACGGTCTCGACCACCTGTTTGATGGCGTACAGCTCGACCTGTCCGGTCTCGGTGTTGAACTTGGTCTTGAGGCGCTCGTCCCCTTTGTAGTACTTGCGCGAGGCGGCCGCGACCGCCTCTTCGATCGCCGACACGACGATCGTGGGGTCGAGCCCTTTCTCCTTGGCCACCGCGTCGATCACTTGCTGCAGCGGGTTGTTCATGGTTCCGTCCAGCGGCGCCGCCCTCGGGCGGCGCCCTCTAAAACTCCACGTCCAGGTGTGCCCGCGAGATCATCGCGAGCGGAATCCGATGCGTGCGGCGTCCCTCCGTCAGCAGCACGGCTTGCCCCTCGGGCCCGTCCTCGAGGGCCTGGATCCGCCCGGCGAACGCCGACTGGCCGCCGACCGGCTCGCGCGAAACGACCTTCGCGAGCCGCCCGACGAACCGACGGTAGTCCGCCGCCTGGCGGAGCGGCCGGTCGAGCCCGGGTGACGAGACCTCGAGGGTGTAGTTGTCGGGCAGCGCCAGTCCGAGCGATTCCTCCTCGACATCCAGAATCGCGCTCAGGTCCTGGCTGACCTGCTGGCACTCGGCGATCCCGATGCTTTCCTCGAGAACGCCGGAGGCCGCGGCGGGCCCGGGGTCCGGACGATCGATGATGACACGCAGGACCCAGCCGTGCGACTCGCGGCGGAACTGGACGTCGAAGACGTCCAGGCCGCAGCTGTGCGCGACGCGCTCCGCGACGGACCGGATCCGGTCCCGCTGCGCTTCCTGTCCGGTCACCTTCGCTGGAGGACCCCCCAAAAACAAAAAGTGGGCTCAAAACGCCCACTCGGTGTTACCCGCTAGGAGCTCTTACTAAATATAGCACATAGGGCACTTACCGGCAGGCCGGCTCCGCCACCAGGTCGTAGTCCCTGGCCTCCACGATTCGGGCGTCGACCAGGTCCCCGGGCCGTAGCTCATCTGGCCCCGAACCAGTCAGGAACACCACCGGATCGATTTCGGGCGCCTGGCCGGGCAGCCGTCCCTGCAGCGCCAGCTCGTGCTCGGCCGACGGCCCGTCCACGAGCACGGTCACGCGCTCGCCGACGCGCCGCCGCTGCGCCCGCGACACGATGTCTTTCTGCATCGCCATCAGCTCGTCGCGCCGCCGGCGCTTCGTCGCCGCGGGCACGTCGTCGGGGCCAGCGAAGGCGCGGGTCCCCTCTTCGTGCGAGTAGGTGAAGACGCCGACGTGATCGAACTCGACGTCCCTGACGAACGCATGAAGCTCGGCGAACTCCGCCTCGGTCTCACCCGGGTAGCCGACGATGAAGGTGGTGCGCAGCGTGACACCGGGAACGCGCCGGCGAATGCGGGTCAGCAGCTTCTGGTAGGTGCCGCCGTGCCCCGGCCGGCGCATGCGCTTCAGCACGGAGGCGGACGCATGCTGGAGTGGCAGGTCCACGTACGGGCAGACTTTCTCGCAATCGGCCATAGCCGCGAGCGTGTCGTCCGTGATGGTCGTGGGGTAGAGGTACAGCAGGCGGATCCACGCGAGCCCGTCCACTGCGTTCAACTCGCAGAGCAGCCTGGCGAGCGCGCCACGCTCGCCGCGGTCGTTTCCGTAGAACGTGGTGTCCTGCGAGACGAGGATCAGTTCCTTGACGCCTCGCCCGGCGAGTTCGCGCGCTTCGGCGAGGATCGACTCCAGCGTGCGGCTTCGATAGCTTCCGCGCAGGGTCGGAATGATGCAGAACGAGCAGGTGTAGTCGCAGCCTTCCGCGACTTTCGCGTACGCGAAGTGACGGGGCGTGCTCAGGCGCCGCGGCGTGGCCGCGTCGTAGAGGTACGTCGGCTTCTTGTAGAACGTGACGGGTGTCAGCTTCTTCTCGTGCTCGCGGGGCCTCAGCGCTCCGACGATCTCCGGCACCTCGCCCGTCCCGAGCACGATGTCGATTTCCGGAATCTCCTTCCTCAGTTCCTCGCGATAGCGCTCCGCGAGACAGCCGGTGACTACGAGCCTGGAGCACCGGCCGGACTTCTTCTGTCCCGCCATCTCGAGGATCGCGTCGATCGACTCCTGCTTCGCGGAGTCGATGAAGGCGCACGTGTTCACGACGAGCACGTCCGCTTCCGACGCGGTGGCGGTGATCTCGTGCCCGGCCTGCTCGGCGAGGCCGAGCATCACCTCGCCATCGACGAGGTTCTTGGGACAGCCGAGGGAGACGAAACCGATTTTCATGCGGGCGCCAAACGTTCCATTGTAGCAGGCGCAGGGGTTGCTGTTACGCGCCACACAGTCGGCTCGCCTGCAGGAGTGCGGAAGTCTCTCCGCGAAGGCGAAGCTGGCTATTGACCCGTCAGCTTCCGCCAGGCCCGTTTCGTGTGGAGGACCCAGTACTGCGGATCGGTCGCCGCGCGGCGCGCGCGGATGGCGAACCAGCGGATCGGGAAGTAGATGTAGCGGCTGGGCAGACCCCGCGTGTCCCGGTTGAAGCGCCACCAGACGTGGCGCGCGCGCATCAGCAGACGCTGCTTGAAAGGCAGCGTGGCGGCCTCCTCGGACTTCCGGACGATGGGGCACGCCGGAGAGCGCAGGCAGTAATCGTGGAAACGCCCCTGCAGCAGCTCGGTCCGGATCGCCTGCATGAGCGGCGAGTTCCAGGCTTGCCGGTAGTCCTTCATCTCTGCGATCGGGCTGCCGCCGTAGCAGCAGGGGAGCACCCCGCGGCGGAGAATGTACAGGCTCTTCCACGGCTCGAGGCAGGCCGGCCGCTGCTCAGCGCCCAGCGAGGGCAGCGGCGCCCCTTCCGCCGAGAACGTCTGCACGGGCGCCATCGCCTCCGCGGGTGGAGGAGGCGCGGAGCCGGCTGGCTGCGCGGCCGTGAGTCCTTCACCTGGCGGGATCTCAGAGGAGAGGGTGATCATCGGGCCCGTGTCGATCTGCTCTCCCTTGGCGAACTCGTCTTCGAAGAGCTCGCGCATGGACCCACCGAAGTCCATCTGGTCGGCCAGGTCCACGCCCAGATCGCGGGCCAGCCGTGCCGCGCGCCCGCTGACGCGCACCAGCGTCTCGAACGGCAGCAGCTCGTCCTTGTAGGTGAAGCGATAACCCGCGCGTTCCCAGTCGAGCGCGATGCTGTCCGAGTAGTTCAGCGGGCGCAGGACCATCCGGTCCGCCGGCAGATCCGCGCAAAGCCTGACGAAGGCGTCCAGCTCGTGGACGTTGCACTTCATCGGCATGAACACGAGGTGCACGCGCGGAAGGCCCGTGCGCTCTCCCTTGGCCGCGACCAGCCGCCGGAGGTTGGCGAGGATCTTCTCGAACGTGTTGTTCCGGAGCCTGGAGTAGGTGAGCGGCGTGGCGGCGTCGAGCGAGATGTACAGATCGATGGGGCGGCCGAGCAGCTTCTGGATGTTGCGGTCGGTCAGGATCTGGCCGTTCGTGGTCATCTCGAGCGCCTTACCGGCGTTGCCGAAGGCGTCGAGCAGGTCGTCGAAGTTCTTCATCATGAACGGCTCGCCAATCGAGCAGTTCACGAGGCTGGCTGACTGATCGAAGAAGGGTCCCCACTCCCGCAGCGTCTCGACCGTGAATGGCACGTCGACGTTGGGGCCCTCGAGCGCCTTGCTGTAGTCCCACTCGCAGTACACGCACGGCGGCTTGACGTTGCACACGCCGTGCAGATCGATCCCGAGGCTGGGGGGCGTCGAGCGCAGGTCCGTCTTCCCCTCGATGATCTCCTGCGTGTTGAGCACCAGGTTTCGATACTGCGCGGCGATCGCGGCGTGACGCTCCCGATCGGCGTGGAGACGCACGTCGCGCACGCGAACGCCGAGCGTTCGCGGATCGGTCGGGTAGTACTCGGCCGGAAAGAGCCGGTTGAGTGTCAATGAGAGACGATCGGCGCCGCCCGGCACGGCCAGGGAAAGAGGAGACCAGCCCTGCGTCAGGACGCAGTCGTCCGACTGCGTGCCCGCCCTTACCATGAGCCGCTGTGACAGGTTGTGGAACTCCGAGAAGACCCACAGCTCGAGATAGCGCGGCTCGGGGTGCGCGGCGAACTGCAACTCGCCCGACAGGCCCATCCATCGGTACGCCTGCCCCTCGTGGTGCTCCTCGTTGTAGAAGCCGGGCCCAAACGTCACGTCGGCGGCGGTGACGATGAACGGCGGCGGCGCCGCCGACGGCTGAATGACTTTCAGAAAGGTCATTGCTGATTCGGAGATGGACCCGACCCTAGGGATAAATACGGTACAACATCCGCGGATACGGAATGGCTTCCCGGATGTGCTCGAGCCCGCAAATCCACGCCACCGTGCGCTCGATGCCCATCCCGAAGCCGCCGTGGGGCACGCTGCCGAAGCGCCGCAGGTCCAGATACCACTCGAGCGACTCGGGCGGGAGATTATGCTCCCGGATGCGCTGTTCGAGCAACGCGCGATCCCAGATGCGTTCGCTCCCTCCGATGATCTCGCCGTAGCCCTCCGGCGCCAGCACGTCAACGCAGCGGACGCGGTCGGGCCGGCCCGGCTCCGGCTGCATGTAGAACGCCTTTACCTGGGCTGGGTAGTGCGTCACGGCGACTGGCCGGTCGAACTGGCTCGACAGGACGGTCTCGTCGGTGCCGCCGAAGTCGTTGCCGTCTTCGAATGGCTGCCCCTTCTCGCGGAGGATCTGCACGGCCTCGTCGTAGGTGATCCGCGGGAACGGCGCCTTCACCGTTTCCAGCTTCGACGTGTCGCGTTCGAGCACGGTCAACTCCCGCCGCCGGCGATCCAGCACGCGCGCGACGATCTCGACCACCAGCCCTTCGCCAAGCGCAATCACGTCGTCGAGCGTCGCCCACGCGGCCTCGGGCTCCACCATCCAGAACTCGGTGAGATGGCGGCGCGTCTTCGATTTTTCCGCGCGGAACGTCGGCCCGAAGCAGTACACGCGGCCGAGCGCCATCGCGTTCGCCTCGTTGTAGAGCTGCCCGCTCTGCGTCAGGTAGGCCTTTTCCCCCTCGAAATACTCGACAGGAAAGAGCGTCGTCGTGCCCTCGGCGGCCGCCGGCGTGAAGATCGGCGTGTCGGCCAGGATGAAGCCGCGCGAGTTGAAGTAGTCGCGGACCGCGTCGATGACCTCGTGCCGCACCCGCAGGATCGCATGCTGCCGCTGCGTTCGGATCCAGAGGTGCCGGCGGTCCATGAGGTAATCGACGCCGTGCTCCTTCGGCGTGATCGGGTAGTCCTGCGACTCCCCGATGATCTCGATCTCCGCGGCGTCCAGCTCGTAGCCCCCCGGCGCGCGCTTGTCCGCGCGGACGGTCCCCCGGACGACGAGGGACGTCTCCTGGGAGAGGTGATCGGCGCGGGTGAACACGTCTTCCGGCACCGCCTGTTTCGACATCACCGCC
Organism: Vicinamibacterales bacterium; assembly: GCA_035463475.1. Taxonomy (GTDB): domain Bacteria; phylum Acidobacteriota; class Vicinamibacteria; order Vicinamibacterales; family 2-12-FULL-66-21; genus JACPDI01. Next base: position 39,974 of record DATHTE010000125.1, on the reverse strand, counting down.
TGGATAAAGCCGGTGCCGTCGCGAATGACGAGAAAGTGGATCTTCCCGCTCGAGCGACGGGCGTGCAGCCACCCGCGGACCGCGACCTCCTGTCCCTCGTGCCGCGCGATGTCTTCGATGTACGCAACCGTCGCCATGTTCAGATCAGCATCCCGTCGAAGCGGCCGCGGACCTTCCGCGCCTTGTCGAGCACCTCGCGCGGGGTGGACGTGTCAGCCAGTTCCAGCAGCAGCGTTCCTTCGTAGCCGACTTTCTGGACCGCTATGAGCGCCGACGCCCAGTCGATGCGTCCCTCGAATGGGGCGAGATGGCTGTCGGTGCGCTGATCGTTGTCGTGGACGTGCGTGGATATGAGGTGCCCCGAAATCTGTTCGACCGCGTCCACCACGTCCCCGAGCAGGAACGCGTGGCCGAAATCGAGGCAGATGCCTGCCTCGGCCACGGGGAGATCGTCCTCGAGCAGCCGCACCAGCGCGTCAGGCGTCGAGAGTTCGTTGGGGATGACCTCGATTGCGAGGCGAAGCCCGAGCGGCCGCGCGGCGGCGTGGATTTCCTCGAGGCTGCGCAGTGCGGCGTCGTGCGCGTTGGCCGGGAGTGCAGACTGGACGCCGCGCGGATACCCCAGGTGCAGCACGAGCACCTCCGCCGGCACGCGCCTCGCCAGTTCGAGCGCGAGGATTGTCTCGCGCACCGCCTCCTGCCGCTGCGCCTGGTCCGGGGCTGCGATCGAGAACTTCTTTCCTTCCCACCTATCGCCCGCGCCGTACCCCTCCATGATAGGCCCGTGAATGCCGTGGAGCCTCAGCCCGAGCTCGCTGAACCACCCCGCGACGGCGTCGAGCGCGGCGGGGTCGTGATAATCCACGTGCGATCGGGTCGCGAACACCTCGACCGCCTCGAACCCGAACGACGCGATGTCCTCGAGGTGCGCCCTCGTGAGCCGAGTGCGGTGGTATAGGTGCGTAGAGATGCCGTAACGCATGGGCGTGAAACGAACGATTGTAACCCAGTTGGGGAGATCGTTTGCGGATGGGTAATTGGTAATCGGGTCGTCGGGTCATGGCACGATCGGGGAATCGGGTCATCGGCAATCGGGTAATCTGATCGGGCAATCGACGAACGGCAATCGAGCGCCAACGACCCGATTGCCACTCCAACTACCCGATGACCCGATTACCGATTGCCGATCGTGCCATTACCCGATTTGATTTCCCGATTGTCAATTTCCGATCTCATCAGCGCAGCTCATCGATCAGCCCGCCCATGATGTCGTGCAGCCGCCCGAACCTTTCGTGGGTCGCGAGATTGTCCCGCACATAACGAAGGGTGCGCGGGATGTACTGGATGTACACCGGGTTGCGCCTCGCGATCGTCATGTAGCCGAACGTACCCAGGGCCTTGAGGTTCCGCTGCAGGGCCATCACGTCGAACCGCTCGCGGAACTCGCGCTCGCGCCCGGCGAGCCCCTTCAGCGCGAGGAAGTACGCGATCAGGTCCTCGACCGTCTGGTCCGAGAGATCCACGTACGAGTCGCGAACGAGCGACGCCAGGTCGTACGTGTCCGGGCCCATGCGGGCGTCCTGGAAGTCGATGATGTAAAGCTCCTCGCGGTGCAGCATCAGATTTCGACTGTGGTAGTCGCGATGGCAGAGCACTCGCGGTTCCGCGGCGAGCTCATCCACGACGAGGGCGAACTCGGCCCGCAACGCCGCCCGGGTCGCCTCGTCCAGCACCACACCACGGTAGGCCTGCAGGAAATGCTTGATGAAGAAGTCGAGCTCCCACGTGAGCTTCTCGACATCGAACGCGACACGATAGGGCACATACGCGTCGGACTCGAGCTCGCCGCCGCGCCGCTGGAGCACCTCGATCAGGGCGACCGCCTGGCGGTAGAGCGCCGCGTGATCCGCAGGCGTCGCCACTCCGAGGTGCGCCTGGAGGGTCACGTCTCCCAGGTCTTCGAGCACGATGACGCCGAGGTCGTCGGCGTGGTCGAGAATGGCCGGAACCGGCACGGGCATCTGCGCGAGCAGCCCGGCCACGTTGACAAACGGCATCGCGTCGTACTCGAACGCGCCGGGATAGAGCGACAGCACACGCGATGGCTCGTCGCCCAGCAGCAGGCGGAAATACCGCCGGTCGGAGGCGTCGCCCGTGAGCGGCACGACGCGGACGCTATCGCCCCCCAGCGCGTTCCGGTCGAGGTATTCGCGCACGCGGTCGCGGACTATCGCGTTTTCCGGCTGTCGTCGTTCGCTCGTCGTCGGCATCGGTCAGAACGGTGCAATCAGCAGATTATCGCGCCGATGTCCTTCGGCGCCGAGGGATTCGGCTGCAGCGGGCAGCACGATGCTCCGGTCGAGTTCGACGCCCGCGGGGACGCGCACCCCGTCCACGACGATGCACTCGGTCAGTGCCGCGCCCCCCTCGACGGTCACATCGTCCCAGACGATCGAGCGGGACACACGCGCGGTTGCGGCGATCCGCGCGCCACGTCCCGCCTGGTTGTCCGGCTTTCCCTCGCGGGCCGCCATCGCGAGTGAGGTCTCGAAGTAGTCCCGCGGCGTCCCGATGTCCGCGAAGCTCGCGCGCGAGACGAACGCCCGCACCGACCCGGGCGCTTCGCGCAGAAGGCGCGGGTACAGGTCGCGCACCGACTCTGACGGCACGTTGTCGGGCAGACCGGCGAACGCGGCGGTCTCGGCGATCTGCACCCCCACGAAGTGGTGGTTCACGGCGCCGGCGTGCCGCGGAACGAACCCCGCCACGCGATCCTCGTCGAGGAGCACTCCGCCATAGCGTTCGGGGTGCGGGTTCGGAATGAGCGCCATCGTCACCAGGGCGCCCGATTGCTCGTGCGCCGCCGCGAGGGCCGCGATGTCGACGTCGGTGAGCGTGTCCCCGTTGACGATCAGGAACCGCGGCGCGTCGAGCAACGGGAGTGCGTGCCGCGGCCCGCCGGCGGACCCGAGCACCGGGTTCTCCCACGAGTACCGCACGCGCACTCCCAGGTCCGCGCCGTCTCCCACGGCGCGTGTGAGCGTTTCCGGGCGATGGTGCAGGTTGAGCACGATGTCGCGCACGCCGTGTCCGGCGAGAACGCGGATGACGCGGGAAGCGAGCGGTTCGCCCGCGACGGGCAAGGCGGCCTTCGCGCGTATCAGGCTGAGGGGTCGCAGACGCGTGGCGAGTCCCGCCGTCAGCACGAGCGCGGGCAGGAGCACCGGCGCCGGCACCGCCGTCACTGTTCTCTGCTTCTGGCGGTCAGTGTCACGGCCGCTACGGTTCGAAGACCATGTCGCAGCCGGTGAGTCCGTACGCGTCGCGCAGCTTCAGGAACAACCCGCGATACGAGTCGAGGAGGTAGTCCGCGGGGCCGCAGCCCAGGGCGGCCGCGAGCTGCTCGATCCCGTGCTCGCCCCCTTCGAGCTCCACGAACGTGCCCACGGGGGTTTCGTCGATCGACGCGATCACGTCCTCGTAGGCGAACTCTTCTCGGTACTTCTGATATCGGAACCAGACGTGCAGCCCGAGCTCCTCGAAGACGCGCAGCAGCACTTCGCCATCGCCGACGACCGTTTCGATTTCCTCGCGCACCTTCATCTCGGCGGGCTGGACGGGGCCCTTGAACGTCAGGCGGCTCTTCCCGTTCTCGAGGCGGACGCGGAGCACGCAGCGGCGGCGGCGGAGGGTCTCGTCTTCGGTGTCGAGCAGAAAATCTTCCTGCAGGCGGCGGCCGCGCAGCGGCGTCGCCCCGGCTTTCAGGATCGCCTCGCGGGCGCTCTCAGGCGAATCGAACCGGAGCTTCACCTCGCGCTCGAGGGCCACGTCGACTGCCATGCGTCACCTCCTGCGGGACCCCGGGATTATATCGAGATGGGGCGCCGCGCTCCACGCCAGAAAGCCCACCGGACGAAAACATACATCGTGAAACACTCGAGGGCGAACGCCGGGAACCCGCCGTACCCAAGCACAGGCATTTCGAAGATTCTCAGTTCCGGCAGGATTGGCACGTCGTAGATCCACTTGGTCCGGGCCCAGTAGTTCCAGAATTCCCACACGATGCCGCAGATGATGCCCGCGACGGCGAGGTTGACCGTCCGGTGCCACGTGAGCCCCTCGGCGCCAAGCCCGCGATTAGCCGGATCCAGCAGGAAGATGAAGCCTAACCACACTGGTGCCGCAAGATACGGCGAAGGCCACGCAATCGGCCAGATCAAGAGAACGGCTCCTACTGCAATGCCGAGGGCCGGATGCCGAAGGCCGAATGCGTCAATGCCGAAGGTGATATCGCGCGATTTTCGAAACGAGGCCACGAGCTCGCTCGTTTCGAAAATCGCGGGCCAGATCGTGGCGAAGGACCAGGCGTAGCCGAAGTATCGCAGCGCCAGGTTCTCCGGCAGGTTGACGTAATGCCAGTTGTGGATGAAGTACTTGTTGTACCACTCGAACACGAGCCACAACGGAACTGACAGGGCGGCGAGAAACAGGAACTCGCGGGGCGCGTCTCTCACCCAGGAGTGGCCGCGCCGCTTCCAGACCCAGGCGTCCACGAAAAGGATGTAGCCGGTCCAGGCCGTAGGCGTATGCCACGACCAGAAGGGCTCGACCTGGAGCAACATGCCGATCTCTGACACCAGCATGATGAGGACGCCGGCGATGCCGTAGCGGGGAAGGGATCTCATCGCGCGAACGAGAGGCCGGCGAGGGGCGGCCTCCCCGTATTCTTCCCGAAAACGAGGACGCGGTGCGTCGTGCCGATGCCGCCGGGCACCAGCAGCGATTTCGCGGCGAGCCGCCGGCGTATCGCCGCGAGCGGCGGGAGCGCCCCCTCGTCGCGCTCGAGGCGCTCGAGCGCGCCGAGACCAAGCAGGAACCGGGTCTGTTCGACCTCTCCGAGATGCTCCAGACTGGCCGCCGACGCGGCACGGACGATCGCCGTGAAGTTCACGTTCGCGGTCAGGTCCTGTTCCCCTGGGCTGTCGATCCAGCGGGCGGACACCCGGTGCGCGTTGAACGCTCGCAGCGTTCCATCGGGCCGCGACGCCGAGCGGAGCGCCCGCGCCGCGTCGCCGTAATCGATGAGCAGCAGGAAGCCGCGGCCGAGTGCGCGCCCGGCGCGGCGTACCCAGTCGATTGCGTCGAGAGATACCTCGAAGCGGAGCCCTGAAGGAGGGAGCGGGTCGGCCTCCGCCTCGCGGCGCAGCGCCTCGCTGGACACATCGCTCTCGCGCTCGACGAGCCTGTTTCCCTTCACGTCCACGTAGATCTCGCGCGGCCCCTCGTCGCGCGACACGAGCAGGTGCGCCGGCAGCGCGTCGAGCAGCTCGTTGGCGAACACGACGCCGTGGATCGGGGAGGGCAGCGCCGTCGCGCTGGTCCGGAGCCGTTCCGCGTGGGGGCCCAGCCGCTCGCGCTGCGCGGCGCGCCCTTCCGGGCTGCGCTCCACGAGGTGCACGCGCGCCCGCCCGTACTCCTCGACCGCTTCGCGGGCGAGCGCGTCGAGCACATCCCGCATCAGCCGGCCATCGCCCGCCGCCGCTTCGACGAGGTCGAAGTCACCAGCGAGCAGCCTCGCCATTTCTGCGAACTGCGCCGCCAGCAGCTCGCCGAACAGCGGGCCGACGTCAACGCTGGTGTAGAAATCACCGGCGCGGCCCGAACGCCGGGCGCGCGACGCATAGTAGCCGTGACCGGGATGGTAGAGGGCGAGATCCATGAACGCCGCGACGGTCAGCGGACCGTCGCGGCGTATGGACTCGACGATGAGGTCGTGAAGGGCAGAAGACGTAGCTTACGGCTTCTGCAACGTGACGAACGTCTCCTGCCCGCCACGCCACACGAGCAGGAAGACGGTGTCGCCGGGCTGCACCTTCTGCAGCTCCCGGCGGACGTCATTCATGTCCGACACCGCGCGCTGGTTGATCTCGAGGATGACGTCCTGCGGAGCGATGCCGGCCCGGAAGGCCGCGCTGTTCCGCTGCACGCGCGTCACAATCGCGCCCCCCTCGCCGTCAGGCACGCGAAGCCGCCGCGCGACCTCCGGCGTCACCGGCGCGAGGTCGAGACCCAGGCCGGTCTCCAGCCGCTCCTGTTCGTCGGGCTCCTCCGTGCCGCCGCTGCGGATGCCCATCTCCTCTTCGACGTTCAGCTCCTCGATCGTGACGCTGAGCGAGCGTGGCTGTTTGCCGCGGTACACCTTCAGCGGCACCGTCGTACCCGGCTTCGTGTGCACGACCATGTTGACGAGGTCGTCGCTGTCCTCCACCGGCTTGCCGTTGTACTCGGTGACCACGTCGCCGGGGCGCAGGCCCGCCTTGTCGGCTGGTCCACCCTCGCTCACCGTCGAAATCACCGCGCCTGCCGGCTTCGGGAGGCCGAGGTTCTGCGCCGCGCGCTCATTCAGCGGATCGCGCTGCACCTGGACGCCGATTCGTCCCCGCACCACCTTGCCCGTGCGCAGCATGGGCAGCAGGTCGCGGATCGTGTTGATCGGCATCGCGAAGCCGATGCCGATGTTCGCCGCGCGCACGTCCGTGTAAATCGCCGTGTTGATGCCGACCACCTCGCCGCGGATGTTCAGCAGCGGGCCGCCCGAGTTACCCGGGTTGATCGCGGCGTCCGTCTGGATCATGTTCTGCTCGCGCCCCGAGTAGCCGCCGAACGGCCGCCCGAGCGCGCTGACGACCCCCACCGACACGGTGTGGTTCAGGCTGAACGGATTGCCGATCGCCATCACCCAGTCGCCGGGCTGCAGCTGGTCGGAGTCTCCGAACTTCGCCTCCTGCAGCGCCTGTTTCGGCAGCTCCGTCATCTGGATCAGCGCCGAGTCGGTCAGCGCGTCGCGCGCGATCACCTTCGCCGGGTACTGCTCCCCGCGGGCCGCGCCGAACAGCGTCACGCTGATCTCGCTCGCCCCTTCGACGACGTGGTTGTTCGTGAGGATGAAGCCGGCCTTGTCGATGATGAACCCGCTGCCGGCGCCTTCCTGCAGCGGCTCGTCCGGCTGCTGTCCCCGCGGGCGCGGGCGGCCGAAGAACCGCTCGAAGAGGTCGTCCCCCTCGAACTGCGTCAACTCACGGCTGCTGCGGCGCGCCGCGGTGCGGATGCTGACGACCGTCGGCATCTGCCCCCTGGCAATGTTGCGGAACGTCGTCGCGTCGATCGGACCGGTGAGCGGCGCCGAGTTCGCCGGCGGCATCGTCACGGTCTGCGCCGACGAGGCCGGCGACATGTCCAGTCGCGAGGCGATAACCATTCCCACCGCGGCCGACGCCACCGCGATGAGCACGGCATAGAACAGCGTGGTCTTCCGGGTTGACATATCGATCGTTCTCCCCTAAACGAGCGTCACAATTTCCGCCTGCGCCGGCCCGGTGACGGTCGCGTCACGCTCGCCGACGTACATGTTGATCTCGGTCCTGACGCCGAACCGGTCGGTGTAGACCCCCGGCTCGATCGTGAAGCCGGTGCCGGGAATCAGCCGCCGCTCGTCGTGCGTCTCGTAGTCGTCCATGTGCACGCCGTTGCCGTGGACGGTTTCCCCGAGGCTGTGGCCGGTGCGGTGGATGAAGAAGGATCCCAGCCCCGCGCGATCGATCACGTCGCGGCAGGCGCGATCCACCTCCCAGCCGTGCAGGGACCGCCCGGCGCGCGCCGCGTCCTGCACCAGCGCGATCGCAGCGTCGCGCCCGCTGCGCGCGGCCGCGAACGCTCGTCCGTATTCCTCGGGCACTCGCGCCCCCGTGAAGCCGACCCACGTGATGTCCGCAAACACCGCGCCAGGCTCCTTCGTCTTGCCCCAGAGGTCGAGCAGCACGATCTCATCCGCCCGGATCGCCCGCTCCGCGGTGGCGCTCGGCGCGTAGTGCGGGTTGCCCGCGTTCTCCTGGGCCGCGACGATTGGCGCCGAGTCGGTGACCAGCCCCTCGTCCTCGAACCAGCCCACCATCTGCTGCTGGATGCCGTACTCCGTCATCCGCCGGCCGGCGCGCAACCCGTCCCGAATCGCGGCGAACGTCCGGTCCTTGATGCGATACAGCGCCTCGGAGGCCGTGCGATGAGTCTTCAACACGTCGTCGGACCACACCGCCTGGAATCGCTGGGCGAGGTCCCCTGACGAAACCACTTCCACGCCGAGGCGGCGAACCGCCTCGACCGTGCCCGCGTCCACGCGAGAGACGTACGGGATCGCGCAGTCCGGCGAATACTCCATCGCGACGCGACGGCAGCCTGACAGCAGCTCCTTGAGCCCCTGTTCGAGCTGCGTGCGTCCCGCGTAAGGTTTCTTGGCGCCGGGCAGCGCATCGAGATTGTGCCGCTCGATCGCGTGGACCAGCCCCCGGGGCTCGCCGGTGGCCGGAACGAGGTAATACCACCGGCGCGTTGTCATCTTGCCGGAGGAGGCTGTGAGTCCCGTCAGCCCCGCCGCGATCGGGTTCGAGCCTTGGAAGTCGTACAGCAGCCAGCCATCGACCCCTTCGGACGCAAGAGCGCGTTGAATCGCAGGAACATTGAGTGCCACAGCACAATTCTAGCAGCCCTGGGACTGCAGGTCCGTTCGCCAGATCCGTTCGCCGCCGGCCGGGATTTCCGGCATGCTTAGGTTTTGACGCCCGCGGCAGAGAGAAAGTTTTTGGACGGCCCAGCCTTTGAATTCATCGAGCACACCGCCGACATCGCGGCGCGCCTGCGCGCCCCGACGGCGGCGGGGCTGTTCGAGGCCGCGGCCGCCGCCTTGACCGAGGCGCTCACCGACCGGGCGGCGATTCGGCCGGCGCAGGAACGCGTCGTCGAGCTCAGCGCGCCGGAGTTGGAGCTGCTCCTCGTGGACTGGCTGGCCGAGCTGCTGTTCGTTTTCGAGATCGACGGGCTGCTCGTTGCCGACGCGCGCGTCACGATCGATGGCGGGGGACCGCACCGCCTCCGCGCGACCGTGCGCGGGGAGCCGCGAGACGCGTTGCGGCACCCGCTGAAGCTGTTGATCAAGGGGGTGACGTATCACGGCCTGCGGGTCACGCGGACCGAGGAGGGGTACGAGGCAACGGTGATCTTCGACATTTGAGACCTGGAGCAACCCGCAGAGGACGCGGAGGACGCAGAGGCGGGCCAGCGGCCAGGCCGGGAACGGCTCTCTGCGTCCCGTGCGGCCTTTGCGGTGAATGAAAGGCATCGGAAGGATGGACATCGTCCGCGAGTCGGAGTACCGGTGGCGGCTGCCGCGCAGCGGCGGCATGCGGGTGGACGGCATCGTGTTCGCCGACGCGGCCATGATGGAGGAGATCAGCCGCGACCAGAGCCTGCAACAGGTGCGCAATGTGGCGCACCTGCCCGGCATCATCGGTGCGTCGCTCGCGATGCCCGACATTCACTGGGGCTACGGCTTTCCGATTGGCGGCGTCGCGGCCGTGGACGCGGCCGAGGGGGTCGTGTCGCCCGGCGGCGTGGGGTACGACATCAACTGCGGCGTACGCCTGGTGCGCTCGTCCCTGACCCGCGCCGAGATCCTGCCGAAGGTCCGCGACATCGTCGCCGAGATGTATCGCAACGTGCCAACCGGGGTGGGCGAAGGGCGCCGCGATCTGAAGCTGTCGCGCCGCGACCTGGACGGCGTGCTCGAACAGGGCGCGGCGTGGGCGGTCTCCCGCGGGTTCGGCGACGCGGCGGATCTCGATCACATCGAAGAGGGGGGGAGACTTCCCGGCGCCGACCCGTCGCAGGTGTCCGATCGCGCGCGGGAGCGCGGCGCGACGCAACTCGGCACGCTCGGGTCCGGGAACCACTTCGCCGAGGTGCAGTACGTCGCCGAGATCTACGACGAGAGGATCGCCTCTGCGTTCGGGCTCTTTCCGGACCAGTTGACCGTGATGATCCACAGCGGCTCGCGCGGCCTCGGGCACCAGGTGTGCCAGGAGCACCTGCGCGTGATGGTGGACGCCGCGCACCGCTACGGGATCGAGCTGCCGGACCGACAGCTCTGCTGCGCGCCGATCCGCTCGGCAGAGGGACGGGCGTACCTGGCGGCGATGGCGGCGGCGGCGAACTTCGCGTTCGCCAACCGCCAGGTCATGAGCCATTGGGTCCGCGAGAGCGTCGCCGCCGCGCTCGGTCTCGCGCCGCATCGCACCGGGATGTCGGTGGTGTACGACGTCTGCCACAACATCGCGAAGTTCGAGACGTTCGAGCGCGACGGGCAGAAGCCCCGGAAGGTGTGCGTGCATCGCAAGGGCTCCACGCGCGCGTACCCGCCCGGGCATCCACAGACCCCGGCGGCCTACCGCGATGTGGGGCAGCCCGTGCTGATACCCGGAGACATGGGACGCTACTCCTACGTGCTCGCGGGCACCGCTCGAGCGTACGACGAGACGTTCGGTTCGACCTGCCACGGCGCGGGACGCCGCATGAGCCGGGCCGAGGCCAAGCGGACTGTCCGGGGCCGCTCTCTCCTGCAGGAGCTCGAAGCGAAGGGCATCTATGTGATGGCGGCGGGGATGGCCACCGTGGCCGAGGAGATGCCCGAGGCCTACAAAGACGTGGCGGACGTGGTCCGGGTCGTGGAGGGTGCCGGGTTGAGCCGCCGTGTCGCCCAGCTGAGGCCGCTCGGCGTCATAAAGGGGTAGGCCCGGGCGCGCCCCGTGGATTTGGCATAATGTGAGTGGTGCCGCCCGCCTGAGACCTCGTGGACCTATGCAGAGAATCTGTATCGCCCTTTGTCTGGCCGCGGGGCTCGCCGCCGGCCTTTCCGCGCAACAACAGCCGCCGCCGCAGCCAGCGCAGCAGACGCAGCAACCGCCGCGCTTCCGCGTCGAAATCAACTACGTCGAGATCGATGCCGTCGTCACCGATGCGCAGGGGACCTTCGTCCGCGACCTGCGGCGCGAAGACTTCGAGGTGCTGGAAGACGGCAAGCCGCAGCAGGTGACCGCCTTCTCGGTGGTGGACGTGCCCATCGAGCGCGCCGACGTGCCGCTGCTCGCGCCGGAGGTGGCGCCGGACGTCGCGTCGAACGAACGGGAGTTCAACGGCCGGATCTATATCCTGATCCTCGACGACCTGCACACCGCCGCCCTCCGCAGCCAGCGCGTGCGCGCCGGGGCGCGGCAGTTCATCGAGCGCTACGTCGGCGCGAACGACCTCGCGGCGGTCGTGACAACCGGCGGCAACACCCGCGGCGCGCAGGAGTTCACGAGCAGCAAGCCGCTGCTGCTGCGCGCCGTGGACAACTTCATCGGCCAGAAGCTGCGGTCGGCGACCGCCGAGAAGCTCGATGAGTACTACCGGATGCGCGGCACGCCGATGGCCAACGACCCGCTGCGGGATCCGTTCGAATTCGAGCGGGCCGCGAAGGCGCGGAACATGCTGGACACGCTGACGAACGTGTCGCGCGTCCTCGGCGCCGTCCAGGGGCGCCGCAAGGCTGTCGTGCTGTTCGGGGAAGGGATCGATTACGACATCAACAACCCCTTCGAGGCGCAGTTCGCCACCTCGATTCGCGACGACCTGCGCGAGGCGATCGCCGCGGCCACGCGGTCGAACGTCACGATCTACTCGGTGGACGCGCGCGGGCTGACGACCATGGGAGACGAGTCGATGGACATGGCGTCGCCGCCCGAGGACCCGTCGCTGAGGCTCGACTCGCGCGGGCTGCAGGAGGAGCTGCGGCTCTCGCAGGACAGCCTGCGATCGCTCGCCGATCAGACCGGCGGGTTCGCCCTGGTGAACACCAACGATTTCCGGAACGGGTTCGAGCGCATTCAGCGCGACAACAGCACGTACTACCTGCTCGGGTACTACTCCTCGAACGAACGCCTGGACGGGCGCTACCGCCGAATCACCGTGCGGGTGAAGCGCCCCGGCCTCGAGGTGCGCGCGCGCCGGGGCTACGTGGCCCCGCGTTCCCGCGACGCAAACAACAAACTGCGGCCGGACAAGAGCGGCCTGAGCGCGGAGCTGACCGAGGCGCTCAGCAGCCCCGTGCCGGTGTCCGGGCTGCCCCTCACCGTCACTGCGGCGCCGTTCAAGGGGACGGCGCCGGACGCGTCGGTCCTCGTGACGATCGAACTCGGCGGCCGCCAGCTGCCGTTCACCGAGCGCGAAGGGGTGTTCCAGAACGCCCTCGAAGTCACGACGATCGCGGTGGATGAGCGCGGGAACGTGCACGGCCCGCCGCCCGCGACGGTGAGCCTGAACCTGACGCCCAGAACGCACGAGGCCGTGGTCACCCGCGGGTTCCGCGTGACGCAGCGGCTCTCGCTCAAGGCCGGGCGGTACACGCTTCGCATCGGCGCGCGCGAGCAGAAGGGGGGCGCCATCGGCACCATCGCCTACGATCTGGAGGTGCCGAACTTCTTCAAGGCGCCGCTCTCGATGAGCGGCGTGGTGCTGACGTCGCGCGCCGCGGGCGCGAGGCCCACCGCGTCACCCGACCCCGAGTTGAAAGAGATCCTCCCGGGCCCGCCCACCGCGATCCGCGAGTTCTCGCGGGAGGATACGCTCGGCGTCTTCGCCGAGGTGTACGACAACCAGGCTTCGACCCCGCACCGCATCGACATCACGGCGACCATCAAGGCGGACGGCGGGCGCAGCATGGTCTCGCAGAGCGAAGAGCGCAGCACCGAGGAGCTGCAGGGCGCCCGCGGCGGCTTCGGCTACCGCACGGACATTCCGCTGCAGGATCTCGAGCCGGGCTCGTACGTGCTGACCGTCGAGGCGCGCTCTCGCCTGAGCGGCAACCCGACGGTCCGCGAGGACATTCCGTTCCGCGTCCGCGGGCGGACGTAAGGCGCGCCGATGCTCGTTGCGTGGGTCATGATGTCCGTGCTGTCGGGGCCCGCCGATCTCCAGACGGTGGCCCGCGGAACGCTCAGCGGAATCGAGGAACCGCGCCAGGCGGTTGTCCAGAGCCGGGAGGACTGGGAGGCGCTCTGGCGCGCGCATGCGCCGGGGCAGATTCCCCCCGAGGTCGACTTCACACGTCGCACCGTGCTCGCCGTCTTCCTGGGATCGAAGATGACGGCCGGCTTCGACGTGGAGATCACGGAGATCGAGACGCGGCCGGCGGGGGCGACCGTCCGCTATCGCGAGCGCGCCCCGGCGCCCGACGAGATGACGGCGCAGGTGATCACCTCACCTTTTCACATCATCTCGGTGCCGCGCGTCGCCGGCGAGGTCACGTTCGTGAAAGCGGCCCGTGAGCGCTGAGGGCAGCAGCACCGGTCTGCCGCCGCGGACCGGCGCCATGCTCGCCTATCTCGCGTGGTGGGTCACCGGCGCCCTGATGCTCATCGTGGAGCGGCGTGACCGCTTCGTGCGGTTTCATGCCGCCCAGTCGCTCGCGGCACTCGGCGGCGTGTGGCTGCTCGGTGCCGCCGTGTACGCGCTCGCGTTCGTCGCGCTCTCGGCCGGAACCGGCGGCTTCGTGGCGATACTCTGGATCGCGCTCGGGATCTGGGCGGCGGGCGTGGGGTTGTGGATTGTCTGCCTGGTGAAGGCGTTCCGCGGCGAGCGCTGGAGAATTCCACTCGCCGCGGACATCGCGGAGCGTCTCGCCGGATCTAGCTGAGGGTCTTCATCGCCTTCACTTCAATCGTGCCGTTGGCGTGCGAGAACTTGTACTGGTTCTGGAAGAACTTCGGGTTCCTCGGCACCTTCAGCTCGACCTCGATGATCTCCCCGGGCAGGATCGGCTTCCGGACGCGCTGCGTGTCGCCCGGCAGCATGTTGCCCTGCTTGTCGTACCAGTACTCGTCGATCCGCAGCAGCGCGATGGACCCCGTCGACAGGTTCTTCAGCCTGATCTTCGTGATGACCTCGTCCTTCACGACCTTGGTGTCGGGACGCAGCATGCCGATCGTCGCGACGCCGCGGACCGGCGGCACCCACTTGGTCTTGGCGGCCGGCGCGGCCTGCGCGGGCGCGGGCTTCGCCGGCGCGGCAGGCGCGGGCTTCGACTGCGTGAATACCGTTGAATTCAGCAGAAAGGAACACGCGACGGCGGACGCGAACGTCAGCGCGGAACGGGACATTGGGGCCTCCGCGAAAGAGAGCAATGGGGTGGACACGGCTAGTATAAAACTTTCAGAACGCCGGGTTCCAGTTTCCGCCCAGCCCGGCGGGTGAGTCAGATTTCGCCGTTCCACTCCTCGGCTTCGGGCGCCGACGAGCGGAAGATCTCGAGGTGCCACTTCCCGCCGCCCCACGGCTCGATCACCTCCGCAGCCACGACGTCGACCAGGATCTCGGCGAACGTCCGACCCTCCGGATCTCCTTCGAGGTGGTACGCCTGCTCGTCCCAGGAGAACGCGGGATACAGCACCAGGGTCAGGAACAGGTCGTACCCGTCGTCGACGACGATCAACTGGCCGCAAGGGCGCTTGAGCGTGGAGTGGTAGATCAGGTATTTCTCCGCGCTGTGGGCGCGGATGTAGCGCTTCAGCGCGAACTCGCGCGCGACGATTTCCTCGACGGCGAGCTTCTTGTCCCAGCAATCGCGGCAATAGCGCTCCTCGCCCCGCGGCTCGGAGACCTCCTTGGCGCCGCAGAGCGCGCAGCGGGACTGGGCGACGGACTTGCGTGGCATGCCTCGATGATACTTGAAGTCAGGACCCCGTCGGCGACTTGACCGCCGTGCCGGCGATGGCGGGCGTGTACATGCGCTCGGCGTACTCCTTGACCATGCGCCGCGCGCTGAAGCGCGGCGCCACGGTGCGGATCGCCTCGCGCACGATCGTCAGCCAGCGCGCCGAGATCCCCCGGTCGTCGCGATCGTAGAACGTGGGCACGATCTGCTCCTCGATGATCCGATAGAGCGCCGCCGCGTCGGCGGCGTCCACCTGGTCGGCGTCGCCGACGACGCCGCCGTCGATGATCCACCCGTTGGCGCCGTTCGCCCCTTCCGCCCACCAGCCGTCGCCGATGCTGAGATGCGGCACGCCGTTCACGGCGGCCTTCATGCCGCTGGTGCCGCTCGCCTCGAGCGGCTTCCGCGGGTTGTTCAGCCAGACGTCGCAGCCCTGCACGAGGAAGTGCGCCACGTGGAGATCGTAATCGTCCACGAAGGCGATCCGGCCGCCGAACGACGGGTGCAGCGCGCGCCGGTAGACGCGCTGCAGATTGTGCTTCCCGTCGTCGTCGGCGGGATGCGCTTTGCCGGCGAACACAACCTGCACCGGCCGGCGGGGTGCGTTCAGGATGGCGGCCAGCCGATCCGCCTCGCGGAAGATCAGGTCCGGGCGCTTGTACCCCGTGAAGCGGCGCGCGAAGCCGATCGTCAGCGCCTGCGGGTCGAGCAGCGTGCCTGCGGCGACCACCTGCCCGGCGCTCACCCCCTGGTGCCCCCAGCGGTTGCGCGCGCGCTCACGGATGAATGCGAACAGGAACTGCCGCAGGGCCTGTCGGGCCGTCCAGAGCTCCTCGTCGGGGATGTCGCTGACGCGATCCCAGAAGGCGGGATCGTCGTGCCGATCGCGCCAGTCCTCGCCGAGGTAGCGCTCGAACAGCTTGGCCATCTCGGAGGCCACCCAGGTCGCGGCGTGAACCCCGTTGGTGATGTGCTCGACCGGCAGCGCGTCTACGGGTGTGTCCGGCCAGAGCGGCGCCCACATCTGGCGCGTGACCTCGCGGTGGAGCCGGCTGACCGCGTTGATCTTCCCCGCGCTCCGCATCGCGAGCGCGGTCATGTTGAACAGCGGGCCGGTGCCGCTGTCGTAATGGCCGAGCGCCAGGAACCGCTCGCGGTAGTCGCCGAGCGTGCCCCAGCACCCGGCGAGGTGCGTCTCCACGAGGTGGAACGGGAACGCGTCGTGTCCCGCCGCGACCGGCGTGTGCGTGGTGAACACGGTCGTGCCCCGCACCTCCTCGAGCGCCGCGTCGAAGGACTCACCCTTCTCGATCAGCTCGCGGATGCGCTGCAGGATGACGAACGCGGCGTGCCCTTCGTTGAGGTGCCACACGCCGGGATCGGATCCCATGGCGCGCAGCACGCGGACGCCGCCGACGCCGAGGATGATCTCCTGCTGGATCCGGGTCTCGCGGTCGCCGCCGTACAGCCGTGCCGACAGCTCGCGATCCCACGGCGCGTTCTCCTCCAGGTCCGTGTCGAGCAGGTACAGCTTCACGCGGCCGAGGCGCACGCGCCAGACGGAGGCCAGCACCGTCCGGTTGCCGAGCGGCACGGCGATGACGCAGGGTGTGCCCTCCGGCGTAATCGCGGTTTCGACCGGCGCGTCCGCCCAGTTCAGCCGCTCGTAGTTCTCCTGCTGCCATCCTTCCGCGGACACGCGCTGGTGGAAGTACCCCTGCGGATACATGAACCCGACGCCGAGCAACGGCATACCGAGGTCGCTGGCTTCCTTGCAGTGATCGCCGGCCAGCACCCCGAGGCCTCCGGCGTAGATGGGCAGCGACTGGTGCAGCGCGAACTCCGCCGAGAAGTAGGCGATCGGGCGGCGCGGGATATCCCCGAACCGCGACTGCCACCAGGTCTCGCGCGCCGCGCGCGCGCTCTCGAGCCCCGCGATTGCGGCGTCGTACAACGCGAGCCACGACGGACGCGACGCGGCGCGCTCGAGCAGCTCCGGCTGGATCTGCCGCAGCATCAGCACGGGGTTGTGCGCGGTCTGCCGCCACAGCGGGTAATCCAGCTGCCGGAAAACCTCGCGCGCCTGGTAGTTCCAGCTCCACCAGAGGTCGTACGCGAGTTCGGGAAGCCGCGCGAGCCGTTCGGGCACGGCGGCGAGACCAGGTGCGGGGTTGAATGTCTCCGTCACGAGCTTACCAGCTCCGAGAATTTGGACAGGTCGATGTTGCCGCCCGAAACCACGGCGACGATCTTGCCGATGCCCGCCTCGGGACGCCGCGCCGCGGCGACGGCGCAGGCCGCGGCTCCTTCGGCAATCACGCGCGCGCGCTCGGCCGTGAGCCGCATGGCGCGCCGCACCTCGTCGAGGGAGACCACGATCGAGCCGTCGGTCCACTCGCGCAGCAGCGGCCACATCGACGGCAACACGGATCGGCCCCCGGCGCCGTCCACGAACGACGGCTGCCAGCCTGGAAAATACCCCGGCCGCCCCGCCGCCAGCGACGACGAAAACGGGGCCGCCGTTTCCGGTTCGGCCGCGAACACTTTCACGCCCGGCTTGAGCGCGTGCAGCACGCAGCCGATGCCGGAGAGCAGTCCGCCGCCGCCGAGCGGCGCGATCACGACGTCCACGTCCGGCAGGTCTTGCAGGATCTCCACCGCGATGGTCCCGTTGCCGCTGATGAACGAGTCGTCATCGAAGGGGTGGACGAAGTGGCCGCGCATCCGTTCGGAACGATGGTCCTCGACCGTGCGCCAGCATTCCTCGTAAGGCGCCTTCACGATCGTGGCGCCGAGGCGCGCCAGCGCGCCGAGCTTTGCTTCCGGTGCAGTGTCCATGACGAGCACGGAGCACTGCGCGCCCATCAGCCGCGCGGCGAGCGCGACACCCTGCCCGGCATTACCGGCGCTGACGGTCCACACGCCCCGGCCGAGCTCGTCAGAGGAGAGCTGCCGGACGGCGTTGTACGCCCCCCTGATCTTGAACGAACCAATCGGCTGGAGAGTTTCAAGTTTGAGGTATAGCTCGGAAGGGCCGGGCACGTCCAGGCGGACAAGCGGGGTGCGGAAGGCGGCCCGGTATACGTGCTGCGCGGCGTCGCGGACCGTGTCGAGCGAGATGCGTCTCGTCACGAGCACAGGCTGTGGATGGTATCACGAGCTCGACGGGCGGGCGCGTGCGCTACACTACGCCCGCCATGAAACCCGCGCTCTTCGTTATCGCCCTGCTGACGCCGGTGGCCGCCGCGGCGCAGGGGGCCGGTCCGCAGGCGGTCAGCCCCACGACGCGCGAGCTGGAGCGGATCAACTGGATGGAGTTCCGCGAGCTCGTACCGCAGAAGACCGACACGGTGCTGCTGCCGCTCGGCACGCTCGAAGCGCACGGCGTGACGGCGAACGGCGCCGACATCATCGCGCCGGTGGCGATCGCGCGGGCGATCGCCTCGCGCGTCAACGCGCTGATCGCGCCGGTCGTGCCGTACGGCATGACCGGCGGGCTGGACGCTTTTCCCGGCGGCTTCACGATCCCGGAGGAGGCGTTCCGCCCGTACGTGCGCGCGGTGCTGCTCGGGCTCGCGAAGAACAAGTTCCGCAATGTGATCCTGCTGAACGGCCACGGCGGCGGGCAGACGGCGGTGCTCAACGCGATCGCGGCGGAGGTCGGCCGCGAAACCGGGGTCCGCACGCTGGTCGTGAACTGGTGGTCGTACTGCAGCGACGTCACCCTCGAGGTGTTTGGCGAGGACGGCGGGCACGCCGGAGAGAACGAGAACGCGTTCATGCAGGCGATCGATCCGGCGCTGGTGCATCGCGAACGCTACACGGGGCCCGAGCTGGCCACGCCCAACGCGCCGCCGGGCACGTGGAGCGCCTATCCGTCCGTGTCCGCGATCGGTCTCTACCAGCCCGGGCAGGGCTACCCGACGTTCGATCCGGTGAAGGCGAAGACCTACTTCGCGCGCGTCAACGACAAGATGGCAAAGCTGATCGAAGAGACCATCCGCAAATGGAACATGGCGGGCGTCTAGTCTCCGCGTGACGTGACGGGGCATCGGCCCGCGAGGTCCGGCGTCGGCCGGACGGGAGTGTGACCATGACGAAGAAGATCAACCGCCGCGAGTTCGTCGTCGCCGGCGCCGCGGCGGGCCTTGCCGCCGCCGCCCCCCGCGCGATCGGCGCGCAGAGTTCGCCCGAGCAGAAGCCGCAGGCACCCACGATGATGACCCCGAGGTCCGTCAAGCCGGTGGTCGTCGCGTCGGCGAACGGGCACCGCTTCAAGAACGGCGGGGCGGTGACGTGCGTCGAGAAGGCGTTCTCGATGATCGTGAAGGGGGAAGACGTTCTCGACGCGCTCATCGCCGGCGTCAACATCGTCGAGCTCGATCCGGAGGACACGAGCGTCGGCTACGGCGGGCTTCCTAACGCGGACGGCGTGGTGGAGCTCGATTCGTCGTGCATGCACGGTCCGAAGAAGCGCGCGGGCGCGGTTGCCGCGCTCGAGGGCGTGCGGACGCCGTCGCTGGTGGCGAGGGCGGTCATGGACCAGACGGACCACCACCTCCTGGTCGGCAAGGGAGCGCAGACCTTCGCGCGCAACATGGGCTTTGCCATCGAGGACGACCTCAATACCGAGCGCTCGCGCAAGATCTGGCTCGAATGGAAGCGGCGGACCGACCCCCAGCATTACCTCGATCCGATCAAGCGCGAAGTGGCGGCGCAGCGCGTGCTGCGCGAGATGATCGCGGAAGGGCTCATCGACGAGAACCACGTCTACGGCACCATCAACTGCGACGGCGTGAGCCCGAAGGGGGAGATCTGCGGCGTGACCACGACGAGCGGCCTCGCGTGGAAGATCCCGGGGCGCGTGGGGGACTCGCCGATCCTGGGTGCGGGCCTCTATGTGGACGGCGAGGTCGGCGCGGCGGGATCCACCGGCCGCGGCGAAGCCAATCTCTACAACCTGTGCTCGTTCCTGATCGTGGAGAGCATGCGCCGCGGCATGCACCCGAAGGACGCCGGGATGGAGGCGGTGAAACGGATCCAGGCGAACACGGTGGAGAAGCGGCTGCTGAACGGGCGCGGCCTGCCGAACTTCAACGTGAATTTCTACATCGTCAATGCGAAGGGGGAGTACGCGGGCGTCGCCATTTACGGCGGCGAGCGCGCGCGCTACGCCGTCTGCACCGAGAACGGCGCGCAACTCGCGCCGATTGAAGGGCTGTTGGAAGGGCCGGCGACGGATGAGGATGAATAGCGGCTCGCGCCGAGGCCGACAGCCGCCGATTCCGGCCGCCTAGTTCCGCGCCGGGGCGAGCGGGCGAGATCGATCGCGTTCCGCGGCTGGGGAGCGGGAGCGATCGTTCGCGCCCGCGGCTGGCGAGCGGGCGAGGTTGCTCGCGACCTGCGGCGCCGCGCCGGGGGAGCGGGCAGGTCCCTTTGACTACTTCCCTTCGCCTCCGCCTCTCCCATACTTCCTCATCAATCCCCTCACCGCGTCGATCGGCAGCGCTTCCACCGTGGAACCGTTGCCTGACGTCGTATGGGCGCGCAGCAGGGAGTTGTAGACCGCTTCCTCGGTCGCCTCGAGCGCCGCCTGGAACAGGCCTGAAAGGGCGTCGGTCGGGAGGGTCGCCCGCGGTTGAGGCTGGGTGGCGCCGTGCCGGACACGCGCGTCCGGCGCTGTCGAGAAGGCGATCGCGTAATCGCCGCTGCCGTTCGAGTAGCTCGAGCCGGTGCGCGCGAGGGCGTAGATGGCGCGCGCGGCGAGCCGCTCGAGGTCACGCGCGGTGAGCGGCGCGTCGGTCGCGACGACAATCATGCAGGAGCCGTCGCCGGCCCGCGGGTCGTTGATCAGCCGCGTCGCGCCACGCGGCGTGGGCCGCGCCCGCAGCTCCTCCCCGACAGGTATGCCGTCCAGCATCAGCACGCCGCCGTAGTTGGACTGGACCAGCGCTCCCACGGTGTGCGCGCCGGCGCGGCGCGATGACGTGCCGATGCCTCCCTTCCAGCCGAAGGCGACGGTCCCGGTCCCGGCGCCGACCGCGCCCTCCAGCACGGGGCCGCTCCCGGCATCGTCGATTGCGCGCCGGACGTGGTCGGCGGTCACGCTGGGCGACCGGATGTCGTTCAGCCGCCCGTCGTTGGTTTCGCCCACGAGCGCGTTGACCGACCGGACGTCTTCGTTGCCCGGCCGCGTCAGCGTCCAGTCAACGACCGCCTGCACCGCGGTCCCGACCGCGAGCGTGTTCGTCAGCACGATCGGCGTCTCGATCGTTCCCAGCTCGCGCACCTGCGTCGAGCCGGCCAGCTTGCCAAATGCGTTGCCGACGAACACCGCCCCGGCGACCTTGTCCTGGAACAGGTTTCCATCGTGCGGGACGATCGCGGTGACGCCCGTCCGCACGCGATCGCCGCTCACGATCGTGATGTGGCCAACCTTCACGCCGGCAACATCGGTGATCGCGTTGTGCGGTCCCGGCTCGAGCACGCCCGGCTCGAGGCCGAGATCGCGCGCGCGCGGCCGTGACGGCTGCGCGCTGGCCGGCAGAGTCAGCGCCGCGAAAACAAGGGCCGCAAGAGCGCATTGCGGGAATCTCATTCCGGGGATAATAAGCCCCTCGTCCCAAGGAGGGAATCCATGCGTTCCCGAAGGATTCTCGCGGCGCTCGTCGCCGCATGCGTTCTTCTGCCGGCCGCCCCCACGCTGCAGGCCCAGTCCCCGTCCCCGTCACCCGCGCTCGGCGCCAAACGCCCGATCACGCACGATGTCTACGACTCCTGGCGATCGATACAAGGCACAGTGCTGACGCGCGACGGCGCGTGGCTGGCCTACGCGCTCGTGCCGCAGGACGGTGACGGCGCGCTCGTCGTGCGCAACCTGCGCACCGGCGCGGAGCGCCGCCACCCGCGAGGCAAGGACCCGGCGTTTACCGCCGACGGCCGCTTCGTCGCGTTCACCATCACCGCGTTGAAGGAGGAGGTGGACAAAGCGAAGAAGGCCGGCAAGAAAGACGACGAGCTGCCGAAGAACGGCTTCGGAGTACTGAACATCGAGACGGGTCAGGTCTTCACCGCGGATCGCGTGAAGAGCTTCAAACTGGCGGACGAGGGGTCCGCGGCGGTCGCCTACCTGCTGGAGGCTCCGGAGAAAAAGGACGCCGAGAAGACGGACGAGACGGCCACGTCCGCGCGCGAGCGCGAGCGGCCCGGCCGGAAGAAGGAAAAGAAGAAGGACCCGGGCACGGACCTCGTGGTCCGCGAGCTGGCTTCCGGCGCGTCGGCGACGATTCCCGACGTCGTGGAGTACGGCTGGAACAAGGACGGTTCGTCGCTCGCGTATACGGTCTCCTCGAAAACCGGCGAGCGCGACGGAGCGTTCGTGAGACAGGCACAGGGGGGCACCACCATCCCGCTCATCACCGGCAAAGGGTTCTACAAAGGGATCGCGTTCGACGAGAAGGGGACCCAGCTCGCGTTCGTCTCCGATCGTGACGAGCACGCGCCCGATCCCGCCGTGGCGAAGTTCAAGCTGTATCACTGGACAGCGGGCTCGACGGCCGCGCGGGAGGCGGCGTCCGCGACGATCTCGGGCATGCCGACCGGGTTCTCCGTCAGCGAGCATGGCAAGGTCTCGTTCACGAAGGACGGCGGCGCCGTCTTTTTCGGCATGGCACCTGTTCCGCCGCGCGTGCCCGACGACGCCCCCGAGCCCGTCAAGGTCGACATCTGGCACTATCGCGACCCGCTGCTGCAGTCGATGCAGAAGACGCGAGCGGAGGAAGAACAGAAGCGGAGCTACCTTGCGGTCGTCCACCTCAAGGACGGAAGGTTCGTCCCGCTCGGTTCGCCGGAGCTGCCTGAGTTGACGGTCACCGAGGGGGCCAACACGCTGCTTGGCGTATCCGACGTGCCGTACCGGCGCTTGATTTCCTGGGACGGCGACTACAACGACTACTACATCGTCAACCTGCGCGAAGGGACGAAGCAGCGGCTGATCGAGAAGGCGGCGTTCGACGCGCGGCTTTCGCCGGGCGGCTCCTTCGTCCTGTATTACGACGACCGCGAGCACGACTGGATCAGCGTCCAGGTGAGCGATGGCCGACGTGTGAACCTCACCGAGAAGCTCGGCCCGTCCTTCGAGGACGAGGACTGGGACACGCCGGGCGCCCCGCGTCCCTACGGGACAGCTGGCTGGTTCGACGGGGACCGCGCCGTGTTGTTGTACGACCGGTACGACATCTGGGAAATCAAGCCCGATGGCGGCGGCGCGCGCCAGCTCACACGGGGCGCCGGACGCGCGCAGAAGATCGTTTTCCGATACCAGCGGCTCGACGCAGATGAAAAGACGATTCCGTCCGGCACGCCATTGCTGCTGACGGCAACCGACGAGCGGACCAAGGCATCGGGCGTCTACCGGATCGCGGCCGGCGGCACGGCGCCGCCGGAGAAGCTCCTCGTGCTCGACAAGGCGTTCGGCAATCTTCGCAAGGCCAAGAACGCCGACGTCTTCGTCTTCACGCTCTCGCGCTTCGAGGAGTTCCCGGATCTGTGGGTGAGCGGCCCGCGATTCACCGATCTGAAGAAGATCAGCGATGCCAACCCGCAGCAGGCGGAGTTCGTCTGGGGACGCGCCGAGCTGATGGATTACATCAACGCGGACGGCAAACCGCTGCGCGCAACGCTGATCCGGCCGGAGAACTTCGACCCATCCAAGAAGTACCCGTTGATGGCCTACATCTACGAGACGTTGACCGAGGGCCTGCATCGGTACACCGCGCCGGCCCCGGGCACGAGCGTCAACGTCACCCGGTACGTGAGCAACGGCTACGTGGTCCTGATGCCGGACATCATCTATGAGACCGGCTATCCAGGGCAGAGCGCGTACAAGTGCGTCATTCCGGCTGTGCAGGCGCTCGTGGCGAAGGGCTACATCGACCCGGCGCGCATCGGCATCCAGGGGCACAGCTGGGGCGGCTATCAGATCACGTACCTCATCACGCGAACCAACATGTTCCGCGCGGTGGAAGCCGGCGCGTCGGTCGCCAACATGATCAGCGCCTATGGCGGCATCCGGTGGGGCACGGGCATGTCGCGGGCGTTTCAGTACGAGAAGACCCAGAGCCGGATCGGCGCGCCTCCCTGGGACAACACGCTCGAGTTCATCGAGAACTCGCCCATCTTCTGGGTGGAGAAGATCCAGACGCCGTATCTCACGGTCCACAACGACGACGACGATGCGGTGCCCTGGTACCAGGGGATCGAGTTCTTCACGGCGATGCGTCGCCTGGGCAAGGAAGCGTATTTCTTCAACTACAACGGTGAGAAGCACGGGTTGAGGCAGCGCGAGAACCAGAAGCACTGGACCGTGCACATGGCGGAGTTCTTCGACCACTACCTCCTCGGCGCACCGCGCCCCGAGTGGATGGACAAGGGAGTGCCGTACCTCGAGCGCGGCACGCGCGACGTCAGCGGGATGTTCCGGCGGAAGACGACCGACCGCTGAAGGACCGGTCGATGAACGCGAGCAGGTCCGCGGGGGACGCGTACGCGACGGTGGTGCAGTGCTCGTCGGCCACGCCGGTGATCAGCCGCGAGATGCGGCCGGCGCGCGCCGCATCGTAGACCAGGTAGACGTGCTGGCCCGTGCGCGCGGCGCGGGCCAGCACGTAGCCGACCTCGAAACCCACGCCGTAGCTCGAGCCGGAGGCGTCGGCGATGAGCGCATCGCACGCGTTCAGCCAGGCGATGTCGCGCTCGTACACCTCGCGCTCGCTTAACGACCCTTCCTGCGCTTCGACATCGTCCTGCAGCAGGTGCGCGGTGAGCACGTCGTGTCCGTAGGCGTGGAGCCGCACGCAGGCCTCGCGCAACGCGGCAACCGCGGCACGGTCGCCCCGAACGGTGCACGCGAGATAGATTTTCAACGAGGACAGACGATCATGAACGTCCGCATCCGGCGGCTCGACCCCTCGGTCGCGCTGCCATCCTACCAGACGCCCGAGTCCGCCGGGTTCGACCTCGCGGCGAGCGAGGAGGTCCGCGTGCCGCCCGGCGCGGTGAGGCTGGTGCCGACCGGCCTCGTCATCGAGGTGCCGCACGGCTACTTCCTCGGCATCTTCGCCCGCAGCAGCACGCCGCTGAAGCGGGGACTGATGGTGGCCAACGGCGTCGGCGTGATCGATCCGGACTACGCGGGGCCGGAGGACCAGGTGCTCGTGCAGGTGCTGAACTTCACGCGCGAGGAGATCGTGGTCGCACGCGGCGATCGCCTCGCGCAGGGAATCTTCATTCCGACGATCCAGACGACGTGGCAGGAAGGGGAAACGCGGGCCGTGTCGCGCGGCGGGTTTGGCTCCACGGGCTAAAGGCAATGCCTGATGCCTAATACCGGATGCCGAACGCGTCGAGGCCGAACGACACGGCCGTGGCGCCGTCGCGCACGCCGCGGGCGACGTCGATGCGAATGGCCGGCTGGCCGGGGGCGAGCCGAACGCGCAGCCCGACCCCGACGTCCGCCTGCGGGCGCGAGTCGAGGCCGCCCAGGCGGTTCCACGCGCGCGCGACATCGGCAAACGCCGCCAGCCCCACACTGAGCGGGCCGCGAGAAGCGACGTCCCGCTGCGTCTCGACCGTTGCCTGCGCCACCGTGCGGCCGAAGGCGCCACCCGTGTCGATCGCGCCGCCGGCAAACAGCGGATGGGCGCGCAGCAACAGCGGACGCGCGGAACCGGTGCCCGCGCCCGGCCAGCGATCGAGCGGCGCCGCGCGCGTCGCGTGCACGAGCGTGGCACTCCCCAGCAGGCGCGCGGGGCGCGTACCCCACTGCGCTCGCGCGCTGCCGCCCAACGTCGCAAACGCGCGGCCGCCGGCCGCGGCCGCGCTGCCCGACACGTCGAGGGCAACCTGGCGCGAGAGCGGCCGGTATTCCGCCCCGACATCGAACAGGGCGGCGGTCCCCCGCCCAGCCCACCGGGCGATCCCGGACGCTGCGCTCAGGCGGAGCCGCGCGGCCGTCCAGTTGGTCCAGCCGACGCGCGTTTCGCGCACTTCGGTGTCTGAAGCGGCCGAGTACTGCTCCCGCTGCCAGGCGACCGCCAGTGTCCAGACGCCCGGTGCGCGGGAGGACGGGAACGCGAATTCGACCGCGGCGCGCCGCTGCCCCTCCCTGAAACGCCACGACGCGGCGAGCTGGTCGCCCGCCGATGCCAGGTTCGCGAAATACGCGCGCAGCTCGCGATCGATCGGAAGTCTCGCCGCTTCGAGCAACCAGTCCGCACGCGCGGGCGTCATCGGCCGCTCCACGACGGCGCCGCGCACTTCGGCCAGGTTGCCGGGCAGCGCCGTGAAGCTTACGCGCGAGGCCTGCCGGGAGGGGAGAAGCGCCAGCCTGCGATCGGCCCGGGCCAGGCGTTCGGCGGTCAGCGGATCTGCGGACGGGATGTCGATCAGGCGCTCGACGACGCGGTGCGGCGTGCGCACCAGCCCCTCGAGGCGGACGAGATCGACTCTGGGGTCTCCTGCCCGGTTCCAGGCGTCGAGGGCGCCACGTTCGTCTCCGACGAGGTATCTCGATGCCGCCAGCAGGCGCCACGCGTCCTTGTTGGCAGGATCGCTCGCGACCTCGCGTGCCGCGGCCGTTTCGGCGTCGCGGTATCGTCCCTCGGCGAACGACTGCAGCGCGGGATCGCGTGCGCCTCGCGACGGTGCGAATGCGGCAGCGGGGGGCACGGCCGGCGCCGCCTGGATCGTGAGCATCCATCGATCCGTCGCCGCCCAGGCGCGGTCGAAATCACGTTCGCGACGCGCGAGGAACGGCGCGCGCGCCGGGTCGTGGAAAATCACTTCGCCGTCGGTCCAGCCGACGAGAACCACGTAGTGATAGCGCCCAGGACGGTCCTCGATGAGCGCCATCACCGGCTGTCCTGCGATGAGCCGCTCCGCGGCCGCGGAGGCACTCCCCGTGCTGACCGCCACGGCGTAGCCGCGCGCCCGGAGCGCGGTGGCGAGATCGCGCGTGTGAATGCCCCCCTGGGACGGATCGATCAGCGTCGCGAACTCGGCGGCGTGGACGCCGCGCGCGCCGGCGTAGCGCATGAGCATGGCGGCCGCCGCGCCGCCGCACAACTGCTCGGCCTGCGACACGTACGGGACGTGGAGCGGTCCCCGGCGAGGCGCACGGCCGCCGTCCTGCGCCCATAACGGCGCAGCCATCGCGAGCGACCACGCGAGTGCGGCAGCGGTGCGTCTCACCGGCGTGTGACGGAGGCTAATCGGCGATCAGCACGATCAGGATGACGATCAGCAGGATGATGATGATCGTAGTCGTGGTGATCACGATTGTGGTGGCGCCCCCCGCGAGGTTCTGATCGACGGCGCGCGCGTGACCCGCGACCTGCGCAATCTCCTCCGCATCGAGGACGCCCACGCCCGCCTGCAGCCGGGCGATGTCCACGCCCATGCCCGCCGCGATCTGCTTGACGTCGCTGCGATCGAGCACGCGCCGGATGACGTCCCGGTCCGCCTCGGTGCGGGCCGCGCGATCGGCGAGCGCGCGATCGATGGCCGCCTGCGCGGC
The DNA here is from genome assembly GCA_035463475.1 of Vicinamibacterales bacterium. Lineage (GTDB taxonomy): Bacteria > Acidobacteriota > Vicinamibacteria > Vicinamibacterales > 2-12-FULL-66-21 > JACPDI01. Next base: position 12,822 of record DATHTE010000125.1, on the reverse strand, counting down.
GGTCTGTGCTTCGGGGGCCGCCTGCTGCGCGCTGACCTGCGCCGCGACCAGCCACACTGCAAGAATGACGGCCAGGACCCTGCGAACGATCTGCATACTTCTCTCCTCCTCGGGAATCATAAGCTGCGGCCCGGGAAGGCGTACCCCCGGTTCTGCGGGCCGCCCTCACTGATGCCGTGGCGAGCGATCGTGGGCCACGATGCTCAGCGCCAGCAGCGCCGCTGCCACCACCGCCACCAGGAAGAAGATCCTCGCGAGGCCGGGATAGCCGTCGGCACGCGCATCAGCATACCGGCGGCGACGATCAGCGCGGCGACCCGCAGCCGCGGACGAACTCCATCGTGATCGTCGAACCATGAAAGCTGGACCACGGGCGGTACCAACTTTCGACCCTGCTATCTCGTCCAAAGGGCCGTGCGGGCCTACCGCCTGGCGTGCTGCGCCGTGGCCGTGCTCCTCGTGGCCTGGAGCGTCGAAGCGCAGTCCAGGCAGCCGCACGGCGCGGTGCCCATCGTGACCGCCGTCCGCGCCGCCGGGCCGGTAAGCGTCGATGGGCGGCTCGACGAGGCGGTATGGGGAACAGCGGCCCCGGCCAGCGGCTTTCGGCAACGCGATCCCGACGAAGGAAAACTGCCCACCGAGCGGACGGAGCTTCGCGTCGCCTTCGACGACGACGCGATCTACGTCGGCGCGCGTCTGTTCGATCGTGAGCCCCTCAAGGTCGTCCGGCGGCTCTCGCGGCGCGACGAGTCGGCCGACGCCGACACTTTCACCGTCTACCTCGATCCCCGCCTCGATCATCTGACGGGGGCGCGGTTCACGGTGAGCGCCGGCGGCGCGCTCGCCGACGCCATCATCTACAACGACAGCTGGACGGACTCGTCGTGGGACGCCGTCTGGGAAGCGGCAGTCAGCGTGGACGACAACGGCTGGACGGCGGAGATGCGAATCCCGTTGTCGCAGCTGCGATTCACGACGGCGAACACCGAGGCCTGGGGCATCAACGCCGAGCGCTTCATCCAGCGCCGCAACGAATCCGACTGGCTCGAGCTGGTTCCCAAGAAGGAAAGCGGCCTCGCCTCGCGCATGGCCCACCTGGTTGGGGTGCGCGGCATCGATCCCCCGCGCCACCTGGAGGTGATGCCGTACGCGTCCGGCCGCGCCGAGTTCATCGAACCCTCGGGGCCCGGCGATCCCTTCAACGATGGATCGCGCATCTTTGGCGGCGCGGGGGTCGATCTCAAGTACGGCGTCACGAGCAGCTTCACGCTTGCCGCCACAGTGAATCCGGACTTCGGGCAGGTAGAGGTCGACCCGGCTGTGGTCAACCTGACGGCGTTCGAGACCTTCTTCCAGGAACGACGCCCGTTCTTCATCGAGGGGGCGCAGATCTTCGGCAACTACGGGAGCGGCGGCGCGAACTCCTTCTGGGGGTTCAACAACTTCGAGCCTGACATCTTCTACTCGCGGCGGATCGGCCGCGCGCCGCAGGGATCGGCCGCCGGCGAGCACGTCGATCGTCCGCCGGCGACGACCATCCTCGGGGCCGCGAAACTCACGGGCAAGACGTCGTCCGGCTGGAACATCGGTGTGCTCGAAGCGGTCACCAGTCGGGAGCACGCGCGCGCTCGCGAGGGCAGCTTGTTCAGCCGGCCCGAGGTCGAGCCGCTCACGAACTACTTCGTCGGGCGCGTGCAGCGCGAGGTGGGCCGGGCCGGCGTCGGCATGTTGGCGACGAGCGTCGAACGTGCGGTGGACGGCTCGACCCTGGCGGACACGCTCGTGCGTCGTGCCAACGTCGTAGGCGCGGACGGCTATGTCTTCTTCGACCGCGATCGGGAGTGGGTCGTGACGGGCGCGCTCTCCGCGAGCCGCGTCGCCGGCAGCGCGGCCGCGATCGAGCGGCTGCAGCGCGCGCCGCAACGTTACTTCCAGCGGCCCGACAGGCTCCGAGTCGATGCGAAGGCGACGTCGCTGTCCGGGTGGGCCGGCCGCCTGTTCCTGAACCGGAACCGCGGCGTGTGGATCGTGAACGCGGGCCTCTGGGGCGTCAGCCCCGGGTTCGAGTCCGGCGACCTGGGATTCACGTACCGCACGGGCATCAACGGGGCGCACGTCGTGCTCCAGCGCCGCGATCCGACGCCGAACCGCTGGTCGCGCTCGCGTACCGTCTGGGCAGGGAAGTGGTGGACGTGGGATGCCGACCGGCGGCTGCAGGGGAACGGATACAACGCGAACGGCTCCATCACCTTCAACAACTACTGGGACGTGAGCGGCGGGTGGTCGATGCGCCATCGCACGCGCGACAACTGGCTCACGCGGGGGGGACCGGTGATGACGGGGCCCGCGGGCGGGTCCGTCAGCGTGAGCGGCCAGAGCGACTCGCGAAGGCCGATCTCGTTCGAGGCGTACGCGGCCCGCAGCTGGAACGAGTACGGCGGGTACGGCGACGATCTCGGTCTGGAGCTGAGATTGAAGCCGTCATCCTCAATCAGCGTCTCGACCGGCCCCGAGCTGTACCGCTCGCATGCGCTGGCCCAGTACGTCACCGAGATCAGAGATCCCCTCGCGACGCAGACATACGGTTCACGCTACGTGTTCTCGACGCTCGACCAGACCGAGCTCACGATGACGACGAGGGTCACGTGGGTTCTCAGCCCTGACATGTCGCTGCAGGTGTACGCGCAGCCGTTGCTGTCGGCGGCGGACTATTCGGGCCTGAAGGAACTGGCGCGGCCGGGGAGCTTCGAGTTTCTGGTGTACGGCGACGGCGCGAGCACGATCGCGCACGACCCGAATGCGCGCCGCTTTGCGATCGACCCGGACGGCGGCGGGCCCGCGCCGCGCTTCGACGTCGCGGATCCGGATTTCAACTTCCGCTCGCTTCGGCTGAACGCCGTGTTCCGCTGGGAATGGCGCCTCGGCTCCACTCTGTACCTGGTCTGGACCGAGCAGCGGCAGGACTCGGCCGCCCGCGGTGATTTCGCCACCTTCCGCGACGCGCGCGCTCTGTTCCGCGCGCCGGGCGACGACGTGTTCCTTGTGAAGGTTTCGTACTGGTTCAGCCGGTGAGGTACGATCGCCGGGCATGCGCCACGACGCGCCGCTCGTGATCGGCGTCGCCGGCGGTTCCGGGTCCGGCAAAACCACCGTCGTCCAACGCATTGTCGAGAGCCTGGGCGAAGAGCAGGTCACCGTCCTCGAGCACGACCGGTACTATCGCGATCGCGGCGACCTGCGGCTCGAGGAGCGCGCCGCGCTCAACTACGATCATCCCGATTCGCTCGAGACCGATCTGATGGTGCGCCACCTCGCGGAGCTGAAGGCGGGACGATCGGTCGAGGTGCCGACCTACGACTTCGCCCGCTACACGCGCCGGGCCGCCACGGAGACCGCCCGGGCGCGCCCCGCGGTCATCGTCGAGGGGATCCTGATCTTCGTGGACGCGTCGCTGCGCGCCATGATGGACGTCAAGGTTTTCGTCGACGCCGACGCGGATACCCGGCTCATTCGCCGGTTGCAGCGCGATACGTCCGAGCGCGGCCGCACCGTGCAGTCTGTGATCGAGCAATACCTCTCGACCGTCAAGCCGATGCACCTGGACTTCGTGGAGCCGAGCAAGCGGTACGCGGACATCATCGTGCCGCAGGGCGGGCACAACGCGGTCGCAATCGACATGCTGCTGACGCTCATCCGCAGCATCAGCGCCAGGAAGTCCTGAGCCCGGGCGGAGGAGCAAAGCGTGCGGTTCCATGGGCGGCACAAGTCACGCGATCAGAACAGCCGCCGGTCGGCGCCTTCGTGGCGGAGGAGCCACTCTTTCTTCTTCATGCCGCCGCCGTAGCCGACCAGCGTTCCGTTCGCGCCGATCACGCGGTGGCAGGGGATGACGATGGGCACCGGGTTGGCGCCGTTGGCGGCGCCGACGGCGCGCACGGCGCGGGGGACGCCAATGCGCCGGGCCAGGTCCGCGTACGTGATCGTCGAGCCCGCCGGAATCCCGCGCAGCGCGCGCCAGACCGCGGCCTGGAAGGGCGTGCCGCCCGGATCCGCTCGCACGCTGTCGAGGACCGAGAGCCTGCCGGCGAAGTACTCTCGGAGCGCGGACGCGGCGCCGGCAGGGTTGGAACGCTCGACGAACTCGTCGCCCGGAAATCGCTTCGCGAGCGCGGCGACCGCGTCGCGATGGTCGCCAAACGTGATCAGGCAGACCGCGCCATCGCGCGCAAACACGCGCAACGCTCCGATCGGCGTATCCAGGCGGCAGCATTCGATGGCCATTCGGTCGCCATTCTACGCTACAGTTTCCGGTGCATGGGCCCGCCAAGCACGGTCGATGCGACGCGCACCTACCTTGAATTGACGAGCGCGGCGGACTTCCGTCCCGCGCGTACGCCGTCCCATCGCGCGGCGGTCCAGCAGGTCCTTCGCTGCCCTCCGGCGTTCTATCGGTTTCTCTACGCGACCGTCGGCGCGGAGTACCACTGGATCGACCGTCTTGACTGGACCGACGATCAGATCCGCTCGCACCTCGCGCAGCGCAACATCGAGCTCCGGGTGATGTACGTCGATGGCGCGCCGGCGGGGTTCTTCGAGTTGCGCCGCGATGAGGACGAAGGGGTCGAGATCGCGTACTTCGGGCTGCTGAAGGAATTCTTCGCGCTGGGACTCGGTGGGTACCTGCTCAGCGAAGCCGTGAGACGCGCGTTTGCGGAAGGGGTTTCGCGCGTCTGGTTGCACACCAGTTCGCTCGACCATCCTGCCGCCCTGCACAACTATCTCGAGCGCGGCTTCCGCGTCTTCAAAACCGAACGCTATACCGCACAGCTCAGGCCGCAGCCGTGAAGCGCGACGGCGCGACCGCGGCGCGTCAGGTCTTCGACGCTGGCGGCGCGGCATCCGGCTTGGGCTCGGTGACCTCCCCCTGCAGCCAGGCGGCAATCCGTTCGCGAGACCAGTGGTGATCGTCGTTGAGGTGAACGATCAGCGCGCCAATCGGTATGTGCTTGCGGCAGCCTTCCGGGCACGAGCGAGACACGTCTTCGAGGATCGAGAAGAGGCGCCACACTTTGGGACGGAAGTGTTCCACGTGCCTGGGCAGCAAGAGGATCCCCTCGTACGCCGCGCCAAGAGCGCACGACCCTCCTTCCGGTCCGAAGTACTCGCCGAACGACTGCAGCGGCCGCCGGTTGGCGCCGGTGAGAATCGCCTTCGCGAGTTCGACTTCATCGTCGTGAACTGCGGGCATATCCACCTCGTCTGAGTCCCCTGAGCAAATCCTAGGCTCGTATTCCGCGATGTCAAGCGATTTGGGGCGAGATGCCGCGTCCCGAAAGCGGACGCCGTCCGCTGCTGGTACGAATCCTGAAGCAATCGTGTTGAAAGGGCTGATCCTGCCCGCAAGGAGAATGAGATGGCACAGTGCGAAGTCTGCGGCAACGACTATGACAAGTCCTTCGAGGTCACGGCGGCCGGCTCGCGGCACGTGTTCGACAGTTTCGAGTGTGCGATACACAAGCTGGCGCCGACCTGCGCGCATTGCGGTTGCCGCATCGTCGGACACGGCATCGAGGCGGCAGACACGATGTACTGCTGCGCGGCCTGCGCGCGACACAGCGGCGTGACGGGCGTCGCGGATCGCGCGCGCTGACCGCCAGGTCGATCTGGTGTTCGTTTGATCGTGTGGCGCGCTGCCGATCGCGGACGGTCTGGACCAGGCGCCGCCGTTGATCGCGAGCACGATCGCTAAGGGTGGAGGGGGCTGCCGTGTGCCTCGGAGCGGGCGGCAGCCCTCGTCTCGTCTTCGTTCGCGTTCTGCCGCTTTATCTCTTTCCACGCTGCAATCGGGTTATCGCATGTGTTACGTTAGCGCCCTCTGGAGAAAACCCGATGGTGCAACGCATACTGGTACTGCTCGTATTCCTTTTGACCACCGCCGCGGGCGTCGCGCAGGAGCGGCCGCAGCGACCAGCCCAGCCGGCGCAGCAGCCTCCATCCGCCCAGCAACCCCCGCAGCAGACGCCGGATCAGCCGGCGCAGCGCCCGCCGTCCGAGACCCGCCCGCAGCGCGATGAACCGGGCGGTCAGCCGCCCTCCCGCTACGAAGTGGCAGGGCCCGCGGAAGAGAAGATCTCGCAGACGTCGCACTCGGTCCGGATCGACGGGCGCGAGATCCGCTACACGGCCACGGCCGGCACGCTGCCCCTCCGCCTCGACGACGGCAGGCTCGCCGGACGGATGTTCTTCGTGGCGTATACGAAGGACGGCGAGGACGCCCGGACGCGGCCGGTCTCGTTCCTGTACAACGGCGGACCCGGCTCCGCCAGTATCTGGCTGCACATGGGATCGTTCGCGCCCCGGCGGGTGCAGATGGCGGAGGACGGGTTCCAGCCCGCGCCGCCGTTCAATCTCGTCGAGAACGAGCACTCGCTGCTCGACACGACCGATCTCGTGTTCGTGGACGCGATGTCAACCGGCTACAGCCGGACCGTGGCCGGCATCGATCCGCGGCAGTTCCACGGCGCCCGCGGCGACCTGGGCGCGTTCGGCAAGTTCATCGCCGAATACCTCAATACGTACTCACGGTGGCGCTCACCCAAGTACTTGATCGGCGAAAGCTACGGGACCATCCGGTCCGCTGGGCTCGCGCAGGAGCTGCAGTCTCGTCACGGCATCGAGTTGAACGGCATCGTGCTGGTGTCTGCACTGCTGACCTACCAGACGTTGAGCCCTGCGCCCAACAACGACATCGCGTACGCCGTCATGATTCCCACCTACACGGCGACGGCCTGGTATCACAAGCGGCTGCCCGCGGACCTCGCCGGTGATCTGAAGGCCGCCGTCGATCAGTCGCGCGCGTTTGCGTTCGGCGAGTACCTGCAGGCGCTGACGCGCGGCAATACGTTGAGCGACGCGGAGCGGCAGGCTGTCGCGCAGAAGGTCGCGCGGCTCACGGGTCTGTCGGCCGATTACGTCGTTGCGGCCAACCTGCGCGTGGATTCCGCCCGCTTCCGGAAGGAGCTGCTGCGCGACAAGCGTCTGACGGTGGGGCGCCTCGACAGCCGCTTCACGGCGGTCGATCTCGACGCCGCCGGCGAGCGGCAGGAGTTCGATCCCTCGAACACGGCGCTGGCGGGTCCGTACGTGGCGATGTTCCGCGACTACGTGCGCAACGAGCTGAAGTGGCAGTCGGACCTGCACTATCCGACCAGCGGGAACGTCCGCCCCTGGAGCTGGGACGAGTTCCAGAACCGCTACATGGACATGACCGAGCCGCTTCGGCAGACGATGGCTAAGAACCCGTTCCTGAAGGTGCTGTTCGTCCAGGGCTACTACGACATGGCGACACCGTTCGGCGGGGCGGAGTTCAACGCCACGCACCTGGGCTACGACAAGACGTTCAGCGAGCGGGTGTCGTTCTCGTACTACGAAGCCGGGCACATGATGTACATCCGGCCGTCCGCGCACAAGGTGCTGAAAGAGGACGTGTCGAAGTTCATCCGCGCGAGCAGCGGCGCCGCGCGTCCCGCGACGACCAGCTGAGCCGTGGTGTCAGGTCTGAAACACCCGTTTTAGCTGACAGTATGGACAGACGTGTCGCTCGAGTTGTCTATCAGGGTGTTTCAGACCTGACCGCAGTTAGCCACTCGCGCGCCCGCGAGATGTCCCCCGCAGTCAGCTCATGACCCGCCGGCTGCCACACCACTTCGACGTCGGCGCCAGCTTCGCGCAACATCGCGGCGAGCCGCTCCGTTTCACCGGGAGCGGCAAGGGGATCGAGCCGTCCGTTCGACAGCAGCACGGACCGACCCTGAAGCGACGGCAGCGTCTCCGGCACGAGCGGCACCATCGCGCGGAACAGGATCGCGCCGGACAGGACGTCGGGCTCCAGCAGGAGCAGGCTCGCGGCGATGTTGGCGCCGTTGGAGAACCCCACGGCGATCACCTCGCGCGGGTCGAACGCGTAGTGCGCCCCCGCCTCGCGGACGAAAGACGCCAGCTCTGCGGTCCGGGTCCTCAGGTCCTCCTCGTCGAACACGCCTTCCGCCAGCCGCCGGAAGAACCGGGGCATGCCGCGCTCCAGCACTTTGCCGCGCGGGCTGAGGACGCCGGCATCCGGCGCCAGCATGCGCGCGAGCGGCAGCAGATCTTCCTCGTTGCCGCCGGTACCGTGCAGCAGCAGGAGCGTGGGCGCGCCAGCGCTTCGCGGCGGCCCGTACCGGTGCAGGAACCCGAACTCCATCAGCCGCGCTCAGCGCCGAGGGCGCCGGCATAGGACGGCGGAGCGAGCGGCGCCAGCGCCGCTTCGATCCGCTGACGGTGCGGTTCGAGAAACGGCGGAAGCACCAGTGTCTCGCCGAGGTGCTCGGGATCCTCGTCAATCGCGAAGCCCGGGCCATCGGTCGCGAGCTCGAACAGCACGCCTCCCGGCTCGAGGAAGTACACCGACTTGAACCAGAAGCGATCGATCACGGGCGTGGGCCGCCGACCGGCTGCCTCCACCTGCCCGCGCACCGCCAGCTGATGCGCCTCATCCTCAACGCGCCAGGCCAGGTGATGCACCGATCCCACACCCCAGGCGCCTCGGTGCACGCCGGCCATCTCGCGTATGTCCACGACGCCAGCGGCATGGCGGAAACCGTAGCGCGTCCAGCCGTTCTCTTCGCCGAGACGCTCGAAGCCAAGCACAGCCGTCAGGAAGCCGGCGGTCTCCGCCGCGTCCCGCTCCCACAGTTGCGCGCCGTGCAGGCCGCGGATCTGCCGTTCGCCCGGCACGGGACTCCCATCCCACGGAGTCGAGCGCCGGGTGGAGCCGGGCTGCCCCTCGACGAGCGCTACCCTCATCCCGTGCGGATCCATCACCGGCAGCACGCGGCTGCCAAAGCGCGTCTGGATTGCCTGAAGGGGAACGCCGTACTTCGACAGCCGCCCTTGCCAGTACTCGAGGCTGCCGGGCGGCACCTCGAGTCCCACCTCCATGGTCAGGCCGTGGCCCACGCGGGGGGGAGCCAGCTGCGCCCACGGGAAGAACGTGAGGTCCGTTCCCGGCGCTCCTTCTGCGTCGGCATAGAAGAGATGGTAGGTGCCCGGGTCGTCCTGGTTGACGCTCTTCTTGACGAGTCGCATGCCGAGGATACCGGCGTAAAAGTCGAGGTTTTCCTGCGCCGGCCCTGAAATCGCGGTGATGTGATGCAGCCCGTTGACCCCTGTCAATGCGCCCCCCTCTCCGGCTATTTCCTCCTAAGACGCAGGAGTGCAATAATCCGACCCCATGAAGCCGAATTCACTGCTCCAGTTGACGACGGCCCTGATCCTGGCGGCGGCATCAGCGGTATTCGCGCAGGCCCCCGCACCCCCGCAGGGACCCGGCGACGATCTCGTCAAGCAGGGGCAGCAAAAAGTGCGCGAAGGGCAGCACGCGGCCGCCCTCGAGCTGTACGGCAAGGCCCTGGAGGCGAACCCCTCGTCGTTCGCGGCACACCTCGGGAGCGGCGTGGTGCTGGATTTGATGGGGCGCTACGAGGAAGCGCGCACACACATCGCGAAGGCGATCGAGGTGGCGCCGGCGCCGCAGAACAGGATTTCTGCGTCGCGCGCGATGGCGATGTCGTACGCCTTCGAGCGCAACTGCAAGGGGGCGGAGAAGTACGAGGCGCCGCTCCACGAGGACTACCTGAAGGCCGGCGATTACTTCATGGCTGGCGAGATCGCGAACGAGCTGGCGCGGGTCTGCCTGGAATCGGGGGACCTCGCGACAGCCGAGAAGTGGTACCGCACGGGGTACGACGTCGGCCCGCGCGAGCCGAACATCAAGCCGGAGCGGAAGGACCTCTGGGACTTCCGCTGGGAGCATGCCCAGGCGCGGCTCGCGGCGCGTCGGGGGAATGCCGCCGAAGCGAAGAAGCACGCCGATGCGGCGCAGCAGATTTTCGCCAGGGGGACGAATCCGGAGCAGGCGCCGTTCGTGCCGTACCTGGTCGGCTACGTGGCGTTCTATGGCGGCGATTACCAGACCGCGCTGACCGAGCTGCAGAAAGGAAACCAGAACGACCCGTTCATCCTCACGCTGGTCGCCCAAACGTACGAGAAGCTCGGCGATCAGGCGAAGGCGACGGAGTACTACAAGAAAGCGCTGGGATCAAACGCGCACAATCCCACGGGCGCGTACGCGCGGCCGCTGGCGAAGAGCAAGCTCGGTCTGAAGGACTGACGGGTTTCCACGCGGCGGGCAGCGCGGCGCGCCGGCCCGGACGGTCAGCGCGTCGCGGCGCCCGGCTGCCCGCGCCAGCACGGATGGATGCTGCAGGAGAGAGAGGTTTCGATGTTCGCGAAGGGCGACCGCGTCGTGCAGCCGCAATACGGACCGGGCACGATCACGGAGGTCAACGATCGGCACACGGTGATTGAGTTCGACGAGCACGGGACCCGCAGATTTCTCACCTCGATGGTGACCCTGGAGTCCACCAGCGCGCCGGCGCCCGCCCGCGTGCCGCGCGCGCGCAAGACACGGAAGAAGTCGGAGTAGTGGAGTTCCGCGCGGCGCGTCTCAGAACGTCCGCCGCGCCACCCACTCACGGAGCAGCGAGTCGGCGACCCCCCAGGTGTTCTCGTCGCGCGCGATGAGGTCCTGCCGCGCCAGCGCGGCGAGCGCCGCCTGCACGGTCGACGTCCCGCCCAGGCGGAAGCGCGCGCGGACGTCCGCCGACAGCAGTTCCCGTCCATCGTTCAGCACCACCGCGCGCAGCGTGGCCCGCTGGACGAGCGTGAGACGCTGCCACAGTTCCTCGAACATCGTCTCGTGCTGGGACAGCAGGCGGCGCAGCGTCCGGTGGAGATCGTCCTGCGTCACGCGCCGGCGCCGCTCCGCGCGCACATCGTCCCAGGTCTCGTGGGCGAGGCGCTGCACGTCGTAGGGGGTGTTGCCCGCGAGCTCGACGATGGCGGCGCCGACCCCCTCGTCCGGCTTCACGCCCGACCGGGCGAAGCGGGCGTCGAGGAACGCGGCGAACTCCTCCGGCGGGATGCGCCCGAGGCGCATCACGGGCCCGGCTTTGTAGAACGGCCGCTTCGGCCCGAGCATCCGCTCCATCAGCGTCGGCTCGGAGCCGGCGAAGACGTAACCCACGTCGCGCTGGCGCTGGATCGCGGCTCGCAGCGCGTGCTCGACCGTGCCGCCGTCGAAGCCGCCGATCGCCTGGAACTCGTCGAGCGCGACGACCGCCCGCCGGCCGCGCGCGGCGGCCAGTCGCCCGGGCAGCTCGAACACGTCGGGCGCGAGCCGCTCGACATCGCGGGTGGAGTGGACCGTCGGGAACGAGACGGCGAGCTGGCCGCCGCGGGCGTCCGGCTCCAGCCGGACCTCCGGGCGGACCGAGCCCATCGCCTCGCGCAGCCAAGCCCGTGCGCGGTCCCAGGGGGTCTGGGCCGCCGCGACGGCGCGCGCAAACCCCTCGAGGAACGCCAGGTACGAGCTATAGCTCGCCACGTTGACCTCGACGGCGAGCAGGCCTCGCCGCTCCAGCGCCGCCAGGGCGCGGCGAATGAGCGACGACTTCCCGTATCGCCGCGGCGAGATGAGGAACACCTTCTGGGCGTCGGCCAGGTCGGCGACGAGCCGGTCGAGTTCGTCGATGCGATCCGCGAAGGCGGCGGCGGGCACCACCTCGCCGTACACGAACGGATTGTGCATGAGTTACGTTATTTTACGTAGCGACTACGTAGTATAGCGTAATCAGGCGTTCCCGCGCCCCGGCGCGCGGAACCGGGCGCATGGCGGGCACGGCGCAGTCGCGCGACGCCTCCCAGTTACCGGTTCAAGGCCCGCATCCCCGCCTCGGGATACCGCGTCCCGGCGACGCCGCGGCCGACCTGGTCGAGCGACGCGAGCTCTTCGTCGGTCAGCCGCCACCTGAGCGCCGCGGCGTTCTCCTCGACGCGCTCCGCACGCGTAGATCCCGGAATCGGAACGATGTCAGGACCGCGGGAGAGGAGCCAGGCGAGCGCGAGCTGCGCCGCTGAACAGCTCCTGGCGCGTGCGATCGCCTCGACGCGCGCGACCAGTTCCAGGTTGCGGCGGAAGTTGTCCCCCTGGAACCGCGGGTTCTGCCGGCGCCAGTCATCCGGCGCGAGGTCGTCCGGCGATCGAAAGCGGCCGGTGAGAAAACCGCGCCCGAGCGGGCTGTACGCGACAAAGGCGATGCCCAGCTCGCGGCAGGTCGGGAGCAGTTCGCCTTCCGGGTCGCGCGTCCACAGCGAGTACTCCGTCTGCAGCGCGGCGATCGGGTGGACACGGTGCGCGCGACGAATCGTGGCGGGCGCTGCCTCCGACAGCCCGAGGTGGCGGACCTTGCCCGCTTTCACGAGGTCGGCCATCGCGCCGACCGTCTCCTCGATCGGCGTCTGCGGATCGACGCGGTGCTGGTAGTACACATCGATGACGTCCACGCCGAGCCGTCGGAGGGACGCATCGCACGCCTGCCGCACGTACTCGGGGCGTCCGCTGATGCCCAGGAACGCGCCGTCCTCGCCGCGCACGTTGCCGAATTTCGTCGCGAGCACGACGCCATCGCGGCGCCCGCGGACCGCGCGGCCCACGAGCCGTTCGTTAGTGAACGGGCCGTACATGTCCGCCGTGTCCAGGAAATCGACGCCCAGATCCAGCGCGTGGTGAATCGTCTCGATCGAACGAGCATCGTCCGCGGGCCCGTAGAACTCGGACATCCCCATGCATCCGAGCCCGAGGGCGGACACCATCGGCCCGCCGCGGCCGAGCTGCCGGCGCGGCATCGGTTCCCTCTTCATTGATCTCCTCCGCGAACGGGA
>DATHTE010000124.1:0-9439 GCA_035463475.1 Vicinamibacterales bacterium | reverse complement strand
GTCCTCGCTTCGCTTTCCTGAAGCGCTCCGATATCTTCTTCAACGAGATCTTGTGGTGGCCCCAGTCTGCGGAGAGCAGATATCGAATCGGTCGCCGCGCCGCCTTCGCCTTTCTCACGCGACATCCTCCTCGGGAGCCTTATCGGGGATCGGGACTGAACGGAGCAAAGGGGGTGCCCGCGCCAGCAGATGGAAGGCTGTTCGTAACCCCCGGCGGCCGTGCGAGTTGGTGTCCCCGGACCCGGCGGCCGACCGGAGTGGCTCAGGGCGGAACACTCAATTCCGTGATCGCGCATCGTAGAATCTCCACCGGATGTACTGCCTCCACTGCGGCGCCCAGGCCCCCTCTCGGGCCCGCTACTGCCCGTCGTGCGGCGGTCCGCTCGAGGCAGAGCTTGCGCCCTCGCGAGAAATCGCCAATGCCGGCTCGCCACCGGACGCCGTCACGGCGATGGATCCCGCGACGTCGCCGCCAACCGATCTCGAGCGTCCCCGCTCGCCGTCGAGCGGATGGCTGACTTCGTCCGATTCGATCAGTCACGGCCGGTTCTCGCCAGGCTCGATCCTCGACGGGAGATATCGGTTGGTCGGGCTCCTCGGCCGCGGCGGCATGGGCGAGGTGTACCGTGCCGACGACCTGCGTCTCGGACAGCCGGTCGCCCTCAAGTTCCTGCCCGACCGCGTCGGCGGCGATCCCGTCAGGCTCGCGCAGTTTCACAACGAGGTCCGCAGCGCCCGCCAGGTGTCTCATCCGAACATCTGCCGCGTGCACGACATCGGGGAAACCGACGGGCACCTTTTCCTGTCGATGGAATACGTTGACGGCGAGGATCTCGCGTCGTCGCTGCGGCGGATCGGCCGGTTCTCCGAGGACAAGGGGATCGACATCGCGCGGCAGTTGTGCGCCGGCCTGTCGGCGGCTCACGAGCGCGGCGTGCTGCACCGCGACCTGAAACCGGCGAACGTGATGCTCGACGGCGCCGGCAGGGTGCGCCTGATGGACTTCGGGCTTGCGGCCGTCGGAGCCGTTGAGGAAGTGCGCGCCGGCACCCCCGCGTACATGGCGCCCGAGCAGCTCCTAGGACGCGAAGTCACGGTCAAAAGCGATCTGTACTCGCTCGGTCTCGTGCTCTACGAGCTCTTCACCGGCCGCCGCGCGTTCGTGGCGGCGAGCCTCGCGGAGCTGGTGGAGCAGCATCAGAGCGGGCAGCTGGCGCCGCCGCGCGCCGTCGTGCCCACCATCGACCCGGCGATCGAGCGCGCCATCCTGCGTTGTCTCGATCCCGATCCCGCGCGCCGTCCGACGTCCGCGCTGGCTGTGGCTGCGGCGCTGCCCGGCGGGGATCCTCTGGCCGCGGCGCTCGCCGCGGGTGAAACGCCCTCGCCCGAAATGGTCGCGGCAGCGGGAGAGCGGGAAGGGCTCAGCGGGCGCGTCGCCCTGCCGGTGTTTGCGGCGATCGTGCTCTCCATCGCGGCGTCATACGCGCTGGCGCTGCGCTCGAGTCCGCTCCCATCGATGGCACCAGAACTGACGCCCGACGTGCTCGCGCAGAAAGCACGGGATGCGATTCGTCAGCTGGGCTACGCGGAACGCGCGCAGGACGCCGCGTATGGTTTCGAGTGGGATGGACAGCTGATCGACGACCTGCGCACGCGGCACCACACGCGTGCAGAGTGGAACGCCGTCCTGTCCGCGACGCCGTCGCCGTTGCTGTTCTGGTACCGGCGCAGCGAAGCCCCGATGACGGCCATGCAGTTCCACAACGATCTCCTGACACCTGGGATCGTAACGCCGGACGATCCCACGCCGACCACGTCGGGCACCATCGTATTGAAGCTCGATCACCGGGGCTTCGTCAGGTACTTCGAGGCGATACCGCCGCAAGTCGAAGACGCGGCAGGGTCGTCCCGGGCCACCGACTGGAACCCGATGCTCACGCTCGCGGGGCTCGAGCCCGGGAGGTTGCAGGCAACAGACCCGCGCTGGAACTGGCTCGCGGCGGCCGACGCCCGCGCGGCATGGACCGGCACCTGGCCCGGCAGCAGCCTTCCTCTTCGCATCGAAGCGGCGTCGCTCCGCGGTCGTCCCGTCGCCTTCGTAGCCGTGGGACCATGGACGCGGCCGTGGCGGTCATCCGCGGACAGCACCGGCAGAGAGACCGCGTTGGTGACCTTTCTGTTCTTGTTGACGCTCGGGATGCTCACCGGCGGGACCCTGTTGGCGCGAAAGAACCTCAGGGAGGGGCGAGGCGATCGTGGAGGCGCGGTGACGCTCGCGAGCCTCGCGGTCGCGGCGCTCCTGGCGCTGTGGGTGTGCCGCGTCCACGTGACGGTCTCGACGGGGCTGCTTGCGGCATTCTTGCTCGCCGTGTGTACGTCGGTCTTCTACGGTGTGCTCTTCTGGGCGACGTATCTGGCGCTCGAGCCGTTTGTGCGGCGGCACTGGCCACAGACGCTCGTCTCCTGGACGACGATCCTCGGCGGCCGCGTTCGTGACCGGATCGTCGGGCGGGACCTGCTGGTCGGCGTCGCGCTGGGGATTACGGTTTCGCTTCTGATTCGCGCCACCCAGCCGCTGGCGGGCGACGCGATCGTCTGGCCGTCCGTCGATCTGCTGCTGGGCACGCGAAGCACCATCGGAGAGATGCTCACCCGCGCCATTTACGCGACGCGGACGGCGTTGTTCATGGTGCTCCTGCTGGTGCTGCTCAGGGTCGTCTTCCGCTATCAATGGGCTGCAGCGCTGGCGTTCGTCTCGATCTTCTCGCTTCCGAACACGCTCAACAGCGAGCACCCGCTGATCGATGGCGGCCTCAGCTTCGTGTACTTCTCGATGTTTGCGGCCACAGTCTTGCGGTGGGGGCTCACCTCGGTGATGGTTGGTGTCGTCGTGACGGAGCTGCTGCTGATCGTGCCGGCCGCGACCGACCTGTCGGCGTGGTATCTCGGTCGGTCCATCCTTATCATGGGCATTCCCCTGGCGCTGGCGGCCTGGGCGCTCTATACGTCCATGCGCGGCCGGACGACCGCACGGGGTCGCCCGGCCGCGGTCTGAGGACCGATCAGCCCTTCGATGGTGCCGCCCCCACCACGGAGCCCTTCCGATCGGGCTGAATGCCAGGCACACGGTATCGAAGCAGCGCGCCAACGCCCCCAACGCCCGCGAGCAGCGCGTGGTCTTCGACGACCGTGACAGTGGCGGAGGTCTGCCTGGCCCGCGCCACCAGCTCGTCGGCGACCGCCGCCTCGAGCGGCTGCGAGCCTTTCGTCCCGTTCTGCGGCGAGGCGATCAGCAGTTCGTCCACCTGTCCGCCTTCGAGCGCCTTCCTGACCTCCTCAACTCCCGCGACGCCGAGGCCGCCCGCGCGGTAGGCACCGAGCAGCTCCTCGACCTTCTCGCGCTCCGTCTCCGCCTGATGGCGCTCGACGAGTTCGAGCGTGCGTTCCAGCACGATCGACTCGTTCGACCCCGTCGGCAGGGTTGACGCGTCGATGACGAGGTCGGCGAGCGCCGACGGCAGTTCCTTTCGCAGCATCGGAATGGCGACCTCGTCGCCATAGAGCACGACGTGCGCGACCTCCTCCTCGCGGACGATCCGCTCGAGCATCTCGGCCACCTCTTTCACGTGCTGCTGGTGGTAGTTCTCGATGTGCCGCTGGTAGCGAGCCTGGGACCAGCCACCCATCTGGTGGCGGCGCGTCCTGGTTCCGCTGATCTCCTCCTCGCGCTCGATTCGCGCGAGCGCGAGCACGAAGATGCGCGCGCGGTTCGTATCGCACAGCACCGCGGCGCTTCGCGGATAGCGTGTGTCGAGCCGCGCCAGCGGATACAGATGCGGGCGATCCGAGATGTAGAGCCGATGCTCCTCGATCGGAGCCTCGAGCTGCACGGCCTCGAAGAAATCGTCGGCCGCGGCGCACGCGAAGATCGCCACGCCGTTGGCCGACGGCAGCAGCTCGGACGCGAGGTACGCCTCGATGCGCTGGATGTCCCGCTCGAGACTGTCGCGCGCCGGCGTGTCGAGCTCATAGGTGGCCACCCGGCGGCGAAGCTCGTTCTTCAGGAACGTCGAGAAGTTGTCGCGTCCCCGGTCGTTTGGCTGAGCATTCAGGTACAGGCTGACGAACGGTCCTGTAGCGCCCTCGAACTCAGCCAGCCGATCGAGGTGTTCCGACAAAGGCGTTGTGGGGTTCATGGCAGCCGGGATTCGCAACTTGTGTGCCCGGCAGTTCGACGACAAGATCCGGATAGCGCCGGGGCGGCGCCCGCAAGAGAATCAGGAGCGTAGCCGGGGACGTGCCCCGGCGGGAAGTACGGCCCGACCGGGAGGATTGAGATGGACAGGTGGCAAGCGGTGGTGGCGCGTGACGCCCGGGCGGACGGCGCGTTCGTGTACGGTGTGCGATCGACGGGCATTTACTGCCGCCCGTCCTGTCCCAGCCGCAAGCCGCGCCGCGATCGCGCGGCGTTCTTCAGCTCGTGCGACGAGGCGGAGCATGCCGGGTTCCGGCCGTGCCGGCGCTGCCGCCCGCGCGCAGCCTCCGAGACGAGCCTGATCGCCCGGGCCGTGACTGCCTGGACGAGGCTCGCTGGTCAGCGGGAGGACGGCCGGGTGCCGCTGCAGGCGCTTGCCTCAGCCGTCGGCGCCAGTCCCTCCCATCTTCAACGCACGTTTCGCCACGTGCTCGGCGTTTCACCTCGTGAGTTGGCCGAGGGGCGACGCCTCGATGCGCTCCGTCGCGCGCTCAAGGAGAAAAGATCCGTGACCGATGCAATTTACGAGGCTGGTTTCGGCTCGCCGAGCCGGGTGTACGAGCGCTCCTCGCGGGCGCTGGGGATGACCCCCGCGCAATACGCGCAGGGGGGCGCCGGGGCGATCGTTCGTTACACGTGCGTCTCGTCGGCGGCCGGCCGGCTCCTGGTCGCCGCCACCACGCGCGGCGTCTGCGCGGTCAAGCTTGGGGCGTCGGACGCTGAGCTGGTGCGGCTGCTGCGCGAGGAGTTTCCTGCCGCGGTGATCGACAGCGGCGACCCGGCGTTGCGCGGCTGGGTCGAGGGGATCCTCGCGATGATCGATGGCAAAGCGCCGAAGGCACAGGTGCCACTCGACATCACCGGGACCGCGTTCCAGCTTCGCGTGTGGAAGGAACTGCAGAAGATCCCGGTTGGCGAAACGCGGTCCTACGCGGAGGTCGCGCGGCGCATCGGGAAGCCCAGGGCGTTCCGGGCCGTCGCGCGCGCCTGCGCGACCAACCCGGTCTGTGTCGCCGTGCCCTGCCATCGGGTGGTGGCGTCGGACGGGACGCTGGGCGGCTATCACTGGGGGGTGGAACGGAAGGAGGCCCTGCTCGAGCGGGAGCGCCGCTGACCTGACGTACAATAACGGCGCTGCATGCCGGCGCGCGTGAGATTCCAGCCAGTCTGGACGGACCGCTTTCCCGCCTCGCGCGTCCCGTCCTACCCCCGACAGCGTGGCGCCCTCCAGTCCGACGTCGTCATCGTCGGGGGAGGGCTCGTGGGGTGCGCGGCCGCGTTCGCGTTCGCCTCGGCTGGCGTGCGCACGGTCATGATCGAGCAGGCGCGCATCGCGTCCGGTTCGACGGCGGGCAGCTCCGGCCTGATGCGTCCGGATCCGGCCGCGTCGTTTCGCGAGGCCGCCGGGCGGTACGGCCTGCGTGACGCGCGGGCATTGTGGCAGGCGACGCGCCGCTCTGGGCTCGATTTCGCGGCTGCCCTCCGCCGGCTGGCGATTCGGGCCGATGTCGCCGCCGCCGACGCGCTGACGATCGCGCGGGGCTCGCGCGATGCGGAGCGGCCGCTCCGCCGCGAATACGACGCGCAGCGCGACGCCGGCCTGGAGGTCGCGTGGCTCGGCGCGGTCCCGATCGCCCGAGAATCCGGTGTCGATCGGGGCGTGGCGGGGATGCGGACGCGCGACGGCGCCCAGATCGATCCTTACAAGGCCGCGCTGGGCCTCGCGGCCGCGGCCTCACGGCGCGGCGCCCAGATCTTCGAACGGACCGCGGCGCTGCGCGTTCGCGCCGGACGGAAATCCGTCGAGGTACGAACGGCGTCGGGCGCGATTAGCGCCGCTGCGGTCGTGATCGCCACCGGTTACCCACCGTCGGACCTGCGCGGCCTGCGCCGGCATTTTGACCGCGAACTGCAGTACTTCGTGACGACCGATCCGCTGAACGCCGCGATGCGGCGCGCCGCGGGGAAGCGCAGCGCTTCGATCGAGGACGTCGAGCGTCCGAAGCACACGCTCCGGTGGATGAAAGACGACACGATGCTTTTTTCGGGAGCGGCGCAGCCCGTGCTGCCGGTCCGCTCGCGTGCCAGGGCGATCGAGCAGCGCGCGTGGCAGCTGATGTACGAGCTGTCGCTGATGTACCCCGTCTTGTCCGGCATTCAGCCGACGCACGCGTGGGACGTGGACGTCGCCCGCACTGTCGATGGCCTGCCGTACCTGGGCACCCACCGCAATTACCCGCGTCACCTCTTCGCGCTCGGCATCGATCCGCATAGACTCGGATACTGCTGGCTTGCCGCCCGGCTGCTCCTGCGGCACTTCCACGGCGCTCCGGAGAAGTCGGATGCCGCGTTCGGGTTTGCGCGCATCCTGTAATGCATATGCGAAGTCCAGTTCGTATCGCGACGCTCTCACTGGCCCTCTGGTCGCTCGTGTTCCTCTCGGGCGCGCTCCCGCGCGCTTCGGTCGAGACCGGGCACCAGGCGCTGGGCCTTGCCCTCCGGCGTTTGAACACCGCCGCCACCTTCCTCATGGCGACCGCGCACCCCGACGATGAGAACAACGCGGTGCTCGCGCTGCTGGCGAGGGGGCTCGGCGCGCGCACGGTGGTGGTGTCGGCGACGCGCGGGGACGGCGGCCAGAACGAGATCGGGCCCGAGCTGTTCGATGCGCTCGCGGCGCTCAGGACCGAAGAGCTGCTGGCGGCGCACCGGACGGACGGCGCGGAACAGTACTTCACGCGCGCGGTGGACTTCGGCTACTCGTTCAGTGTCGAGGAGACCTTCGACAAATGGGGCGAGGATGAGATCGTCGGCGATTACGTCCGGCACATCCGCATGCTGCGGCCTGACGTGGTCGTCTCGATGCGGCCGGGCGGCGGTGGCGGCGGGCAGCATCATCAGGCGACCGCGCGAATCGCCCGCGAGGCGTTCAAGGCCGCCGGCGATGCCGCGCGATACCCCGATCAGGTGAAAGAGGGCCTCCGCCCGTGGCAGGCGAAGAAGTTCTACTTTATGGCTGCCTGGGGCGCGCGCGGAGAACCGGTCCCGACCGACAAGAAACTGCTGAGCGTGCCGACGGGAGATTACGATCCGCTGCTCGGCCGCACCTACGCCGAGGCGGGCAGTCTCGCGCGCAGCATGCACAAGTGCCAGGGTTTCGGACAACTTCTCGTGCTCCCCGGACAGGCGGGCACCGCCCGCTACGAACTGGTCGAGGCTGCGGACCCGGCGCTCCTGGGACGCGACGAAGAGTCGTTCTTCGACGGCGTCGACGTGAGCGTGGAAGGGATCTCGCAGTACGGCGCGGGGACCCGCGCGGAACTGGCCGCGATCGCGCGCGACACGCGAGCGGCGCAGAAGGCCTTCGAACGGGGCGAGAACACCGAGGTCGTCAACCGCCTGGTCGCCGGTCTCGAGAAGATCCGGACGCTTCGCCGCTCGGATCCGCCGTACGAGGTTGCCTTCCGTGTCGAGCAGAAGGAGCGGCAGTTCGAGGAAGCGCTCGTGCTCGCGCACGCGCTGCGCATCGAGGCGCTCGCCGGCGATGGGATCGTCGCGCCCGGGCAGCCGGTCAAAGCCGAGGTGATCGTCGCAAACCGGAGCGGCTTCCCGGCGACGGTCAAGGACGTTCGGATTAAAGGGATGGCCACCGACGGCCCGGTCCCCTGCGCGTCGTCCGAGCCCGGCGTGACGACGTGCGGCTCAGCGACGACGATTCCGGCCGACGCCAGCCTCACGGACGCGCACTGGACGCGGCTGCCCGATCGAGCGCGATACACGTTTCGTCCGGACGTGCCCTTCGGCGCCGCGTTCGCGCCGTCCCCGTTCCGCGCGAGGATGACGCTCGATCTTTCGGGGGCCGAGGTCACGATCGACCGCCCGCTCGAGCATCGCTACGAGGGCAACATCTTCAGCGGCGAGAAGCGGATGGAGCTCGCGGTGGTGCCGCGGCTGGCGGTGGCCATGGCCCCGGAGATCGCCATTATTCCGCTCGCATCGCGCGGGCGGGACCTGACCGTCACGGTCGTCAACAGCGGGAAAGAAGCCGCACAGGGCTCCGTGCGCATCGAAGTGCCCGCCGGGTGGACGGTGACGCCGGCCACGGCCGCGGTGAACTTCGCGCGCGAAGACGAGGCCCAGACCGTCCGCTTCACCGTCTCGCCGCCGGCGGCGCCGAAGACCGGGGAGTACAGCGTCCGCGCAGTGGCCACACTCGACGGCCGCGAGTTCGACCGCGGCTACGAGGTCGTCGAGTACCCCCACATCCAGCGGCGGCACCTGATTCGCGAGGCGAGATCCACGCTGAAGATCCTCGACGTCAAGGTCGCGCCGCGCCTGACGGTCGGCTACGTGATAGGCGTCGGCGACCAGGTCGCTCCGGCAATCGAGCAGCTCGGCGCCACCCTCCTGATGCTCGGTCCCGAGGACCTCGCCTCGGGAGACCTTTCACGCTTCGACGCGATCGTGACCGGCGTGCGGGCGTACGAGCGCAGATCGGATCTGCGCGCGCACAACCAGCGGCTGATCGAGTACGCGCAGCGCGGCGGCACCGTGATCGTCCAGTACAACAAGTTCGAGTTCAACCAGGCGCAGTACGCGCCGTTCCCCGCGAAAGTGAGCAGCAACCGGGTGACCGACGAGAACTCGGTCGTCAGGGTCCTGGCGCCCGCGCATCCCGTCTTCACGACGCCGAACCCGATAGACGACTCGGCGTGGTCAGGATGGGTCCAGGAGCGCGGGCTGTACTTCCTCGGAGACCGCGACCCGCGTTACGTCGATCTCGTGGAGCTGGAAGATCCGTTCGAATACAACAAGGGACCGAAACGCGGCGCGCTCGTCGAGGCACGCGTCGGCAAGGGCCGATGGATCTATGTCGGGCTGGGGCTCTGGCGCCAGCTGCCCGCGGGCACACCCGGCGCCTACGCGTTGATGGCAAACCTGATCGGCCTGAAGTAGAGGCCAGAGGCCAGGGACCAGAGGCCAGGCTGACCTCCGACCTCTGGCCTCTGGCCTCTGACCTCTGGCCTCTGACCTCTGGCCTCTGACCTCTGACCTCTGGCCTCTGGCCTCTGGCCTCTGGCCTCTGACCTCTGACCTCTGGCCTCTGGCCTCTGACCTCTGAGCTCCGCACTCTGCGATAGACTCACCCACCGTATGCCGCACCTCTTTCGCCGGAAGCCTATT
>DATHTE010000123.1:0-219958 GCA_035463475.1 Vicinamibacterales bacterium | reverse complement strand
TTCGTCGGCGAAGACCCCTGAACCGGATCCCATAAGAGGGTCATGCTCTCGAGCTCTCCAGGGAATGATGCCCGGCAGACGGCCCATGAGGACATCGCTCTTGCCCGCTTCACGCTGCCCGAGAGCGCCGTTCGCCTCACGAGGCTAACCGACCGTCCAGCCGTACGAGCGCTCCGCGCGTAGCCCCTCGGCGCCATCAGGCCGCGCTCCGCAGCGAGTCAACGCCCCTGAGCCACCGCTCCACCTGGTTCCAACTCGCGAGAATGCGGCTCACCACTTTCCGCCTTCATACAGCCAACAACTTACGGCCCCAAAACGCTCGTACCCTCACCCGCAATCGAACCGGGCGAGCCTCAACTTATTTCCATTCCAGAAACTGCCTGGCCGCCACAAGCTCGCGTCGATCACCGTTCGCTCCGTCAGTCATCGCCACCAGCTTCGCGTAATAGGCTTTCGCCTTGGCCGTGTCTCCGAGCCGCTCGGCCGCGTTCGCGGCGCCAGCCAGACTGTGAAACCGGTTGGGTTCCTTGGCCATGGCCTGCTCGTAAGCAGCGAGCGCTTCCCTCGCCATGCCGCGTTCCAGCAGGAGCGCACCGTATAACTCCCGCGCGGGCACCAGGGGTCCGGGCGTCACGGTCGCCTTTTCGGTCTTGTCCTCGGCGTCGGCGGCGGCCCGCATCGCCGTCAACGCCGCAGCCTGCTTGCCGTCGGTGTGCATCAACCAGGCGGCGATCATCTGCCACTGGATGTCGACCTGTTCCGCCCAGTACGTATCTTTCGCGGCCCGCAAGCGATCGCGAAGGTCGGCCAGCCTCTCGAGGTCTGCTCTGGCGGCCGCGGGGATCCCGGAACGGACCGCGCCCAATGCGCGGGCGAAGTACGTCATCGCGTCCGCATAGCCGAATTTCGACGGCCGGGATGGCAACCGGGCGGCAACTGCCCAATCGCCACGTTCCACGGCGTAGCGCGCGGGACTGGCCGCCAGCGCAAACGGAGCAGTGTTCCTGTCCGGGTTGAACCCCGTGACGGTGCTCATCTCGTCGACGATTTCGCGCGCCTCGCGATCCCGGGCCACCTGCAGGCAGGCGTAGACCATGTAGTCCATGGCGTGAAGGCGATCGTCGGGTTCGTTACCCGCCTTGGCCAGAGTCGCCGCGGCGCGATTCGAGGTGATCGAGTCGTTCCAGCGGCCGACACGCGTGAAGATGTGCGACGGCATGTGCTGCGCGTGCGGAGCGGCCTCGGCAATCCTGGCGTAGCGAACCGCCGCATCGAGACCCTTGGCCGCGAGCCCGGGATAGTCGTAGGTGTGAATCAGGTAGTGTGCGACACCGGGATGATTCGGCTGCCGACGGCTGATCGGCTCGAGAATCGCGGCGGCCTTCAGCTGATTCGCGTAGGTCTTGTCGTCAGGCGAGGCGCTCATGTCGAGGGCGAGCGCATAGTAGATCTGTATCTCGTCGTCGTTCGGGTACCGGCGAGCGACCGCGTCCATCGCCCTCGTATAGAACTCGGTACGCGTGCGCTGACTGAGGGTCTCGAAGTCGGCGTAGAAGACACCAACCGCGCGAATCAGATCGTTCTCCCGCTCGGTGCCGGCGCCAAGTTGCGTCGCCTTCTGAATGAGGGCGAGTCCCTCTGCCAGGTTCTTCGGCGGGGTAGGATTGAATGGATTGGCCATCAGGCTCTGGGCGATACCCCAGTAGGCAATGGTGCACTTCGGGTCCGCGCGGAGCGCTTCGTCGAAGCTGGCCCTCGATTCCCGATACCAGAACGAATGCTGGTAGCGCATCCCGCGGTCGACATGGGACTGCGCCGCTTCGTTGCACGAAGTCTCGAAATGAACGTCGCCAAGGTGCGGCGCGTTGGGCGTCTGGCGGACCGCCAACACCGCGACGGCGGCCAGCATCAACCCCGCGACAGGTAAGCGTGGTGCCAAGGCTGGCGGATGCTATCAGATGTGCACGCTCCATCCCAGGCGGGGATTGGAACGGCCGCAGGAAGGGCTCAGATTGGCCCTGAGCAATCGCCCAGTGGCCGGAGGCCGCAGGCGCACAACCCGTCGACGCTCATGCGGCGCCTCGCAGACCGTGCACTCGCCGCAGGCCGCCCGGTGCTGGTGCATCTCGACCTGGGCCCGCGGGAATCCTCCGATTCATGGTTGAGTTTTCTGCAGGACCTGAGCGCCCGCGGCTTGGCGGAGCCCCTGATGGTGATCTTCGACGGGGCGCCCGGGTTGAAGAAGGCCATAAAGCGGATGTGGCCGCGAGTGTGGCGACAGCGGGTGCCAAGTACACAAGATGCGAAACATCTTGGCCAGGCTGCCGCGCCTGATGCAGGCGCGGATGAAGCGGCTGGTGCAACAGGTCTTCCTGGCGCCAGGCTACGATGTCGCTATCAAGCGAGGTCGGGCGCTGATCACGCGCTTCCGGGACCGGTACTCGGCAGCGATGGACTGCCTCGAACGGGGACCTCGAGGAATGCGTAACCTATCTGCGATTCCCGGCGGCGCATCATCACCGGATTCGCACGACAAACCGCCTGGAACGGCTCACGGGCGAGGGGCGCCGGCGCGCATTGCCGGATGGAAGAGTAAGCAATACCCTGTGGACGTGATCAGGTGCGCCATCCGAAGGGGGTTGTCATGCGAGGAGCTTTGTTCAATCGCAGGAGCATTGCGCTGTTCGTGCTCCTCCCGCTTGCGCCAATAACGGCGAGCGCTCAGGCGGTCGCCAGCAATTTCCAGGAACTGCGCTTCAAGGTGAAGCCGGGTGACACAGTGTACGTCACGGACGACGCCGGCCGAGAGAGAAGAGCGCGGATTCTTGAACTGTCCCGCTCGTCGCTGCTGCTGTCCATGGACGGGACTCGCCGGGATCTCAGTGAGAACAACGTGAAACGCATCAGGCAGCGGCTTCCCGATCCGCTCTTGAACGGAGCAGTCATAGGAGCAGTCTCCGTGATGACGCTATCGACCGTGTCGTCGATCGCGTTTTCGGACAGAGGCGAGAACGAGACGTTCGGATGGGCAGACGTTGGATTCATTCTTTATCTCGGATCGATTGGCGCTGGCGTTGGCACCGGCATCGATGCGCTGATTCAGGGGCGGAAGATCATCTACGAGACGCCGGGCAGCACTTCGCGCCGGTCGTTCGGCGTCTCACCGGTGCTCTCCCCGCGAGTCAGGGGCGTACGCGTCTCGGTCAGCTTCTGACCGCGAAGTGTATTGGTACAGCGGGAAGGCACGGCCATCTCCGGTCGTTCCGCTGGCTGTTGCTGTTCGGAATGTCACGTGCAGAGAAGATGAGGATGCGCCGCGCCTCGGTTTTTACACGAAGATTGGGACTTGACCGGGCCCAACGAACCGCACATCCGCGCGCCGGCGAGGCGGCCGAAGTCGTCAGGATGGATTGGCTGCGGCCGCCGAGAGTGTTTCGTTCAGGGGCCGGTAGCACGTAACCTCATCCAACCGGCGCTGCACGCGCAGGTACGGGTAAATGATATCGAGCGCTTGCCGCGAAGGAGCGGCCACGATGCGCTCCCAAAGCCCGCTGACATCCGTCGAGGGCACGTGTCGGACAAATTGCATCGTGTGCGTCTCGTTGGGCACCGTGTCCTGCCGCAACACCATCGAGCAGACGATCCCCTGCGCGAAAGCTGCTGCGTCCTCGGGCGGAAAATTGGCGATCCGTTCCCGCAGAATAGCCTCCATGATCTCCGGGGTTCTCATGTTGACAAGCACGAACGCCGATGCGACGCCGGCGATCAGGTTCAGACGGCTGACCTGATCTCGGGCATCCTGCCGCACAAGCTTGAATGCGGGCCAAGGCTCCTTCCAGCGAGGCATGAACTCGACGAAGTAGGACGCGCGGCCGGCTCCGTGCCAGAAGTGGGGCACGTGGGCGGGGTCGATGGCCTGGAGTGCGTCGACAACTGATGGGAAGAGCTTCTGGCGGGCGTAAAAGAACCGTGTGGCCATACCCCACGCTTCATAACCGATGCCGGCGTAGCCGGAAATCGCATTCGCCTCGAAAACGTTGACGATCCGCTGAGTGGTCTCACGCACCTCGCCCGGCGCCGGCGCTGGGCCGAGCCGGTCCAGGTGGTGGCGGGCAAAGGCCATCGCCATTCCGGCATGCACCATCAGCAGCATGCTTGGCAGAATCTCGCGTCCATCACCTTCCGTCAGGATGTTGCGAACGTTTTCGCCGCGGGCCAGCGCGCTCCTGCCATGGTGGAGCCCAAGTCCTTCGGCTAGCCAGAGCGCGCGGTGAGAGTCACTTCGCTGGACCCGATCGACCAGCTCCTTCATGTTTTGGCCGCCGCCGACAATCTTTGCAGCGAACTCCACGCCTTCAATGGTGCGGATCTTATTGCGGCTTTCGATCTGTGCGATCCTGCCGTGACCGGCCGGACGGCACAGTAGCCCGCCGACCGGTGGGATGACGACATTCATTACCTTGAATGCGACCGGATTCATCTCCACCCACGTCGCTGCTAATGTTACGCGTCGGGCGATGAAGATGAACGCCCTTTCGCGGTTAGCATAACGCCGCGTTCTCGGTCCCTGATCGGACTCGTCCCTGGCCTCTCCCCTTCCGACAGCGCACGACTGGGTTGGGTGCTGAGCGATGCGCTCCCGGTATCCAGAATGGAGAGTATACGGGTGGCCGCGGCCCCGGCCGTGGCGCCAGCCGAACTCAGTCCCGGCGCAGGGAGGCGCTCTGCCTTGTCGTAGACGGCTCCAACCTCCTGAAATGAACATCGCCGAACCTCCCGGCGCAAGGCACGTCAAATCTGGCATGGCCACACAGAACACCGGCGCCGGGATCCGCGGCCTCGGTTGGCTCGAACGATTGTGGCAGGACGTGCGATACGGCTGCCGCACGCTGGCATCCAGCCCCGGTTTCACTCTCGTCGCCGTGTGCTCGCTGGCGCTCGGCGTCGGCGCGAACGGCGCCGCGTTCAGTTGGGCCGACATGCTGCTGCTCCGCCCGCTGCCCGTCGCGAGCCCCGGCGAGGTCGTCACCGTCGGGTCGACGATGTCGGTCGAGGGCTTCAGCCGGATCGGCGCGTCGTACCCCGATTACGTCGATATCCGCGATCGAAGCACCAGCTTCAGCGGCATCGTCGGATACACGTTCACGACCGCCGGACTGGCCGCCACGCGGGATGCGCTGCCGGCACTGAAACTCGGAACGCTGGTCAGCGGGAACTTCTTCAGCGCGATGGGCGTCGAGCCGGAGCTCGGACGCGCGTTCCGGCCCGATGAGAACACGGTGCCCGGGCGAGACGCGGTCGTGATCATCAGTCACAACCTCTGGAAGCAGCAGTTCGCGTCCGATCGGAACGTTCTGGGGCGGCATGTGCAGCTCAGCGGCATCGAGTTCACCATCGTCGGCGTCGCTCCCGAGCGGTTCACCGGGATGAACCTGTTCGTTCGCTCCGAATTCTACGTCCCGCTGATGATGTGGCCACGGCTCTCGGGCGATCCGAAGAAGAGCCCCCTCGAGGACCGCGACAACCGGAGCTTGACACTCAAAGGGCGTCTCAAGCCGGGCGTGAGCCTTGCGCGGGCGCAGGCCGAACTTTCGCTCATCGGCAAGGACCTCGAGCGCGCGTATCCGGATACGAACCGCAACCGGAGCGTCGTGGCGCGAACGGAACTGCAGATGAGGCTGGCGCAGTCGCCGCCCGACACGATGCTGGTCGCGATGCTCGGCACGCTTGCGCTCGCCGTCTTGTTCGTCGCGTGCGCGAACGTCGCAGGCCTGCTGACGAGCAGGGCGCCGGCGCGGGCGCGCGAGATGGCCATGCGCCTGGCGCTCGGCGCCGGCCGGTGGCGGCTGATCCGGCAGCTGATGACCGAGAGTCTCCTGATCGCGCTCGCGGGTGGCGTGCTCGGACTGGCCGTCGCGTGGATCGGCATCTCCGCGTTTCGCCAGATTCAAATCCCGACCGACCTGCCGATCGTCCTCACGTTCCAGCTCGATCGCCGCGTGCTCGCGTTCAGCCTCATCGTCGCCACGCTCAGCGCGCTGCTGTTCGGTCTCGCTCCGGCGATCCAGACGTCGAGAGCGGACCTGACGATGGTGCTCAAGGGCGGCGAGCTGATGGCCGGTCGGCGCCGGCGCTGGGGACGGAATGTGCTCGTTGCGGGTCAGGTCGCCGTCTCGGTGATCCTGCTGGTGCTTGCAACGTTCATGTATCGAGGGTTCCGCGAGCAGTTGGCGACCGGCCCTGGATATCGAACCGATCACCTGCTCCTGATGACCCTCGATCCGGGCCTCGTACGGTACAGCGAAGACCAGACGCGCCGGCTCTTTCACGATCTGGTGGAAGGAGCGCGGGCGCTGCCGGGCGTGAAATCCGTCGCGCTCACGTCGTCGGTGCCGATGGCCACTGACGGCGTCAACGCCTCGAACGTGATTCCGGAGGGCTACCAGCTTCCGGTGGGCAGAGAGGCGCTCACGCTGTTCTCGGCGCGGATCGACGAGAACTACTTCGCCACGATGCACATCCCGGTCGTTCGCGGCCGTGGATTCGTCGAACAGGATTCAACCAGCTCCCCGCGTGTGGCGGTCGTCAACGAGCAGTACGTGCAGCATTACTCGGCGATGCAGGATCCGATCGGCAAGCGTTTCCAGCTCCAGGAAGGAGACCGGAAGTTCTGGGTCACGATTGTGGGCGTCGTCCCAACGACGAAGTATCTCTGGGCGGCTGAGCCGCCGACCGAATTCGTTTACCTGCCGTATCGCCAGAGTTTCCAGTCGCAGATGGTCCTGTTGACGGAGTCGGCGGGCGATCCCACGACCCTCGCTGCGCCGCTGCGCGCCCTGGTGCACGCGCTCGACCGCACGCAGCCGATCTTCAACGTGCGCACGATGGAGGAGCTCTACCGGATGCGGACGGTGACGATTTTCAACGTGATCATCGGAACCATCGCGGGGATGGGCCTGATGGGACTGGCGCTGGCGATCGTCGGGCTCTACGGCCTCGTGGCTTACGCGACGAGCCGTCGAACGCGCGAAATCGGCATTCGAATGGCGATTGGCGCCAGCCGCCCGTCGGTCCTGGGAATGGTCCTTCGACAGGGACTTGTGCTCGCGGGGAGCGGACTGTTGATCGGCCTCGTGGCCGGCGTGGGCGTCCAGCGATTGCTCGAGGCCGCATTCCCGAGCGGCGGTGACGCGCAGGTCGATCCGGTGTCCCTCGGGATCGTCGCACCGCTGGTGCTCGCCGCGACGTTCGTCGCTACGTATCTGCCCGCCCGCCGCGCCGCACGGCTCGATCCGATGAAGGCGCTGCGGTACGAATGAACGCGGGAATCGACGGCAGAACGTAGGGAAGATTTCGCGACGACGTAAGGACACGGGCCTGCCGTCTGCCGCATCCTTTCACGCGGAGGCAGGCCATGAAAAAGCCCTGTTTACGCTCCTCACCGTCGTGCTCGCCTGCGCCTCAAATCGCTTCAGCGGAACAGTAGAGCAGAGCGGACGCTAAGGCGCCAGGTTGATAGCCGGACGATCTAGCCCCCGACCTCGAAACATGACTCGATGTCCATTCCGCGCCGCTCTCCCCTGTCGCCAACCCAGTCGACACGCCGCACGACGCGGACCGGCACCACTGTTGCGCCGGCTGCCGCAGGCTCTCCGGCTGCGAGTATGGCCTTCTCGTTTTTGGCGAGGAACAGCCAGCCTTTCCCGCTCGTAGGCAGCACGGCAAGAGCGGACGAGACACCCTCCGGCCCGGAGATCTTGACACCCGCGGGAATGTCGCCGAGTGGAAGCGGCCGATAAACCACGCGGGCCCGCCCGGTGAACTCGATCTTCTGCGGCGCCTCCAGGTCAATACAGAACAGGAACGCAGGCTCCCCGCCCGTGCCCTTCGAAAGCACCGCCAGGTTGCGCCGTGTATCGGAAGTTGTCACCGATACCGAAGCGGTAACGGTCTTTGGCTGGCCTGCCTGTCCTGCTGCGATGGCCAGCGAAGGCGTGAGGATGCCGATCACGAATCCCAGAAAGTTCCGTTTGGCAAGCATGCTTCGCTCGTAACGTGCCGACGTACCGGCCGGCGTCTGAGGCAGACTGAGCAAGGGTCACTTCTTCTTGTAGATCGGTCAGCCCGCGAGCGATTTCACAACGCCACGGTCACTCGAGCGTTTCGACATTCCGGAGGGCACGCTGGACCATTCGGCCGGGTGACTTCGTACAGCGGCTGTCTGGTCTCTTCGGTGGTCTGGGTGCCAGTCAACACGCGAATGGTGACGCTGGCGGGTGTGAAATCGGGGAAGGACACCAGGCAAGTGCCCGTCGCCGAGGTGCAGGTGGTGCTTCTCGTCGACCCATCAGGCGCGGTTACAACGACCGTCAGTGGAGTCTGACCCGGCGCACCAGTCACTTCGACGACCAAGCCCGTACAGCCGATCAGCGTGCAGGCACTGGGGCCGACGACATCGCACCCTGAGCCAATGGCGGCGACGAACGCCAGAGTGATCGCCAACACTTCACGTGGAATTGTCACGGACCGAATCCTGGCATGCCGAACGCTCACTTCAGAACGGGGACGGACATTGCGACCAGTCACGCACCCGCTATGGTCAGAGCTCCTTCGCTCCAGATTACGGCAAATTGCCGCGACGGTCACGCCGCCGTCTCACGCCGCGCCTCGAAGCCCCTCGATCTGTCGCAGCCAGGGCGCCGTCTGGTTCCAACTCACGAGAATGCCATGACCCATGGTGAACGCGACTGTCCTAGCCCGACGGAAGACAACGTCAGAGAACGCTCACGGGGCCGGCGAAGGCCGACGTCGGGATCGCCTGGTCGAATCGATCGAGATTCATGACCTTGTCCCACGCGGCAACGAAGGCGCGCACGAATCTCTCCTTTGCGTCGTCGCACGCGTACACCTCGGCCAGTGCGCGGAGCTCGGAGTTCGACCCGAAGACGAGATCGACGCGGCTGCCGGTCCACTTGACCTCGCCCGTCTTGCGATCGCGGATCTCGAAGGTCTGCCCTTCGTCTGACGTTGGGCGCCACTCGGTGTCCACGGCGAGGAGGTTGACGAAGAAGTCGTTGGTCAAGGTTCCGGGCCGCTTGGTGAACACGCCGACGTTCGACTGCCGGGTATTCGCGTTCAGGGCACGCATGCCGCCCACGAGCACGGTCATCTCGGGAGCGCTCAGGGTCAGCATCAGGGCCCGCTCGATCAGCAGATGCTCGGCGGGCAGGTCGTGTCCCTTTCCGACGTAGTTGCGGAACCCGTCTGCCGTCGGCTCGAGCACGGCGAAGGATTCCACGTCGGTCTGCTCCTGGGACGCATCCGTGCGGCCCGGTCTGAAGGGCACCTGCACGTCGTAGCCGGCGTTCTTTGCGGCCTGCTCAACAGCGGCACACCCGCCCAGCACGATCAGGTCGGCGAGCGAGACCTGCTTGGTCCCGCCGGCCTGCGCGTCGTTGAACCCCTTCTGGATCCGCTCCAGAGTCCGCAGCACCTTCGCCAGCTCCGGTGGGTTGTTGACGTCCCAGTCCTTCTGCGGCGCGAGGCGAATGCGTGCCCCGTTGGCGCCACCGCGCTTGTCCGTGCCGCGGAACGTCGATGCTGACGCCCAGGCCGTCGACACCAGTTGGGAGATCGACAGTCCGGACGCGAGGAGCTTGCCTTTGAGCGCAGCGATGTCCTCCGCTTCGATCAGCTCGTGCGTGACCGGAGGAACCGGGTCCTGCCACAATTGCGGCTCCTTCGGAACCAGCGGGCCCAGGTACCGCGAGATCGGCCCCATGTCCCGGTGCGTCAGCTTGAACCACGCCCTGGCGAAGGCGTCCGCGAACTCCCGCGGGTTCTCGTAAAAGCGCCGCGAGATCTTCTCGTAGGCAGGGTCGAACCGCAGCGACAGGTCGGTGGTCAGCATGGTTGGCGCGTGACGCCTGGAAGGGTCGTACGCATCCGGAATCGTGCCGGCGCCTGCACCACCCTTCGCAACCCACTGATGCGCCCCGGCCGGGCTCTTCGCCAGTTCCCATTCGTAGCCGAACAGGTTCTCGAAGAAGGTGTTGCTCCATTTGGTCGGCGTGGAAGTCCAGGTGACTTCCAGGCCGCTGGTGATCGTGTCGGCCCCCTTGCCGCTGCCGAAGCTGCTCTTCCAACCCAGGCCTTGCAGTTCGATGCCGGCCGCCTCTGGCTCGGGGCCCACGTGGGTGGCAGGGCCGGCGCCGTGGGTCTTGCCGAACGTGTGCCCGCCGGCGATGAGTGCCACCGTCTCCTCGTCGTTCATCGCCATGCGACGGAACGTCTCGCGGATGTCCCGCGCGGCGGCAACGGGATCCGGGTTGCCGTTCGGCCCTTCGGGATTCACGTAGATGAGGCCCATCTGAACGGCGGCAAGAGGATTCGCCAGTTGCCGATCGCCGCTGTACCGCTTGTCATCGAGCCACGTGCTCTCGGTCCCCCAGTTGATCTCCTTGGGCTCCCAGACGTCCTCGCGCCCGCCGCCGAAGCCGAACGTCTCGAACCCCATCGACTCCAGCGCGCAGTTCCCGGCGAAGACCATCAGGTCGGCCCACGAGATCTTCCGGCCGTACTTCTGCTTGATCGGCCACAGCAGCCGTCGCGCCTTGTCGAGATTCGCGTTGTCCGGCCAGCTGTTCAGGGGTGCGAAGCGCTGCTCACCGTCCCCCGCGCCTCCGCGGCCGTCGCTGATGCGGTACGTGCCCGCACTGTGCCACGCCATCCGGATGAAGAGCGGCCCGTAGTGGCCGAAGTCCGCCGGCCACCAGTCCTGCGACGTCGTCATCACCTGCTCGATATCCTTCTTCAGGGCATCGAGGTCGAGGGACTTGAACTCTTCGGCGTAGTTGAACTCCGCGCCCATGGGATCGCGCGCGGGCGGGTTCTGATGGAGGACCTTCAGGTTCAGCTGGTTCGGCCACCAGTCGCGGTTCGACGGGCCGCTGTGCGCTTTGCCCGAGAACGGGCGCTTCTTTTCGCTGTCCATGTTGACGTTGACCTCTACTTCGTCCGGGGAATTCTCTTCACGGTTCGTTGACGGGATCGGCGTCCCTTCCGTGCGCGCGATCCGCCGCTGGCCCGGGCGTCCGCGCGTCGGTGGTCGGAGCGGGATCGTGCTTTGGACTGAGCCAGGCAATCCGGACACCGCCCCCAGTAAGCGACCTCGGCCTCGTCGATCTCGTAGCCCCTGTCGTCGGCCGCCGTGAGACACGGGGCGGAGCCGACGGCGCAGTCGACGTCCACCACACGGCCGCAGATTCGACAGATTAGATGGTGGTGGTTGTCGCCGACCCGACCCTCGAAGCGAGCCGGTGACCCCGCGGGTTGAATGCGCCGGATCAGGCCTTCAGCGACCAGAACGCCGAGGGCGTCGTACACCGACTGAAGCGAGATGGCACCGATCTCGGCCCGGACGGCCTCGGCCACGGCGTCGGCCGTGATGTGGGGCTGACTCGAAACCGCCCGCAGGACAGCCAATCGCTGGGCCGTGACCTGAATACCGCGTTGACGAAGGAGGTTTGCCGGGCCAGTGGCCACGCCCAACAGAATTGATCAATTTTTGGATTGATTCAAACGTCTGATGCTCAACGACGTGCTGCGCACGAGCACGATCTTGCCCGTCACGCCTTTCCCGAGCAGCTCCTGCGCCGGTCTTGCCTCGGCAAGAGGAAATCGCTGCGCGATGAGTGGCTTGATCTTCTGCTGTTGAAGGAGGTCGAACAGGGCGATCAAATCTTGTCGAAACCATGCCGGTCTCAGCCGTTTGAGCCACTGGATGCTGTAGGGGACCACCCGTTTCCGGCCTGGGAGAAGCCAGCCGCCGGCAATGTACAGCCCGAAAATGCGGATTTCACGAAAGCGATGACGACGACCTGAACGACCGGAAGCCAATCGGCCCCCACGTAGCGACGAAGTGAGACCATAGGCCACGACCCTCCCGCCAGGACGGAGAGCCTTCCGGGAACGCCAGATATGCGTGCCACCGATGCCGTCAAAGACAACGTCCACGCCGTCACTCGTGAGGCGCTGAATTTCTCTCACGAAGTCGAGCTGTTGGTAATTAATCGGGATACCGCCCAGATCGGAAACGGCCGACGCCCCTGGCGGTGAACAGGTACCGTACATCTCCAGCCCGGCGAGGCGCCCAAGCTGCAATAGTGCCGTGCCGACCCCGCCTGCCGCGCCGTGGATCAGCACGCGGTGGCCCTGTCTGACCTTGGCCGAACGATGCAGCATCTGGTACGCCGTGACGTAGTTCAGCACGAGGCTGACAGCCTCGGCGGGGTCCAACCCAGGTGGCACCTGAACCAGGTCACGTTGCGGCAGGCAGACGAACTCCGCGTACGCGCCGCTGATCGGCAGCGCGGCAACGATCTGGCCCGGTTCGATTCCAGAGATACCGTCGCCGAGGCGATCCACCACGCCGACCAGATCCCACCCGGGCGTGAAGGGCAGCGGGGGCGTCTCGGGATGAATGCCCTCGCGCATCATCAGGTCGGGCAAGGACACACCCGCGGCCAGCACTTTCACCCGCACTTCACCGTTCTTCGGCTCGGGGCACTCTTCTTCGAGCACCTGAAGTGCATCGGGCCCGCCGTAGTGAGTGACGATGATGCGCGTGTGTTTCACGACCTTGTGCGGGGACTCATAGTAGGCTCGAACGGCATGTTGCCGCCAGCGTGGTGCGCTTTTTCGCCCGGCAAAGACGAAGGTCCACGTCGTAGGCGCCTCCGCGGAGTGTCACGGGCTGCGCTGTAGGACAAACACCGACAAGACACCGGCAGTCGCTCTGTGCAACACTGTGAACATCCGGAGACAGTTGCCTCGCTCTGCGTCAGTCTCAGCACAGCAGTACTCGGAAGCCCGACCCGCTGATTCGGCGGAGCAGCCTCAGAAAGGGAGAGATGTCGTTGTTCGGCCGGAACTCCGCCAGCGGGCGATATCTACTGCTCGCCGATGATGAACCTGCGATTCGCGAAACGATGAAGCGATTCCTGGAGCGACGCGGCTACACGGTGCACGCCGTGCCTACGGTCGCCGACGCGATGCAGTTCATCGGACCAGACCTCGGCGCCGCGATCCTGGACGTGATCCTGGTCAACAGCGGCGGCGGATCAGGCATCGACGTCCTCGCCGAGATCCGTCGCCGTCCCGAAGGACAGGACGTGCCCGTGCTCATGTTCACCGGCTACGGTCTGAATCCCGACGTGGTCGCGGCCATCGAGACGTATGGCGCCGAACTGATGCACAAGCCGGTGACGATGGACGCGCTCCTGTCCTGGCTGGAGGCTCGCGCTCGCTGAGCATCACGCCTCGGAAGCGATCGTGACCTTGAATCCGCTCGGGTCGGTCACTTCGAATGCGCGGCTGCCCCATGGAGTGTCGTGTGGCTCCGCGTCCAGGGCGATTCCTGCCTTCTTCGCGTCCGCCGCGAGCTGATCGATGTTCTGCGCCGTGCCGATGTAGAGGCGCATGCCCAGACCTTTCTGCCGGCCACGCCCCTTTTTCCAGTCGTCCTGACTGAGATTGATCGTCGCCTCGCCCGCCCGCATCATCACGCCGAGCAGGACGTCATTCTCTTCCCACCGTTCTTCGATCCCGAAGCCCAGCCCCTCGAAAAAGGTGACGCTTCGCTGAAGGTCGTCGACGGTGAAGCTCGGCGAGATGGTCTTCGCCTTCAAACGTGTGTCGAGTGTCGTCGTCCCCATGATCCTCCTCCGTTGTGCGCTACTGCGCCTTTTTTGCGTGCAACGAGAAGCCGGCCCCCTGCGGATCGCTCGCGTTCACCACCCAGTCGCCGCCGGGAACCTCCATCGGCCCATTGAGGATCGTGCCCCCGTTCTTCTTGATGCGGTCGACCGCGGCGTTGATGTCGGGCACGCGGAAATAGATCATCCAGTGAGGCGGGACCTGCGCCATCTCGGGAGGCTTGTTCATCATGCCGCCGATCATGCCGTGAGGCCGATTGAACATGTGGTACTTGCCCAGCGGGCCCATGTCCATCGTTTCGCTGGGCTGCCACTGGAAGACCTGGCTGTAGAACTTCATCGCCGCGGGCGCGTCGGTGGTCATCAGCTCGTGCCACGAGGCCTCGCCCACTTCCGGCGCCGCCTCGGCGCGCGCTTCAGCCGACGACGGCTGCATGATGTAGAAGGCGGCGCCTTGCGGGTCCTTCATCATCTGCATGCGGCCGACCGTCGGAACGTCGATGACCGGCGACAGCTCGCTTCCGCCGAGTTGCCTGATCTGAGCCACGGCATCTTCGAAGTTCGGGACCGCGACATACATGGCCCAGCAGGGCGGCATGTTCATGCCCTCGGGCCTTGGCATCAGGCCGGCCACATGCACCTCACCGCTCCGCTTGAATACGGTGTAGGGAGCGGGCGAGCTTTCAAAAGGCGCGGACGTCCAGCCGATCACATTCCGGTAGAACCTCTCGGCGGCTGCCGTATCCGTCGTCATCAACTCGTACCAGACGGGGCGTCCGAGCAACCGTGAAACGGCCGTTGCCATCGATTACCTCCTTGGTCGGAACAGATGGGATTAACGAGCACTGCGACGGGCAGCGATCGATTAGTTTGTCACAGTCGATCGGAGAGCGCGCAAGAAGCTGCTGGATGAGGTTCACAGCTGGGGAGCGTCAGGGCTCACCAGATCCCGCGGTCGTTCTTCACGCCGACATGAAATCCGGCGAGCCGACGGAAGAACGCGGGGTCCTCGTAGCCGACTTGCCAGCCGATCTCGTCCACTGACACATTCGTCCGCTCGAGCCGGCGCTTGGCGCCCTCGATCCGCAATCGCTGCACGTAGGCGATGGGCGCCAGCCCCGTCGCGCTGGTGAAACGGCGCTTGAAGGTGCTGGGCGCGAGCCTCGACCCTTGATCATCTCCTCGACTGGACTGGCTACCGCGAAGTGCCGGCTGAGCCACTGCTGCGCGGCGAGCACGTCGCGGTCGCCATAGTCGGCAGCGCGCACGTTCGCGCTGGTCAACTTCGCGCTCGCCGGGCGGCTGTCAGACACGTCAAACTGGCCAGCCGGTGAGCGTTAGTGGAGGACGCGCGCAACCGTTGCTGCAATCACATCCATCAGGCGGTCGGGGCTGGTGGGCTTGACGAGGTGTTCTGCAAAGCCGGCATCACGGCTACGCCGCACGTCCTCCTCACGGCCGTACCCGCTCACCGCGATGGCGGGCATGGTGTAGCCCCGGCGCCGGAGTTCTCTGAGCAGGTCCGCCCCGCTACCGTCGGGCAGCCCGAGATCGCTCACCAGCACGTCGAACGAGCTCCGACTGGCTTCGTCCAGGGCCGTCGCAACGTCGCCCGCAACCCGCACGTTGTGCCCCGCCATCGTGAGCAGGACCTTTGTCACGTTGGCGGTGTCGCCGTGGTCCTCGACGAGGAGAATGTGCAGCGGCCGGGAGGTGGCCTTCGTCGCCGCAGGCGAAGCCGAGCCCCCGGTCTCGGCCAGTGCCGCACTCGCCATCGGCAGCGAAACCCGGAAGGTCGTCCCTTTTTGCGGGCCCTCGCTGTACGCCTCGATGCGGCCGTCGTGCAGTTCCACAATCGCCCTGGCGATGGCAAGGCCGAGGCCAAGGCCGCCCACGTGCCTGCCAGGCGAGCGCTCCACCTGCTCGAAGGCGGTGAATACGCGTGGGAGGTCCTCCGGTTCGATGCCGACGCCGCTGTCCGTCACCTCGACGACGACTGTCTGGTTGTGGGCGCGGCAACGAACGCCGACGCAGCCGCCGGTCGGCGTGAATTTGACCGCGTTCTTCAGCAGGTTCCAGAACACCTGCTGCAAGCGCGCGGCATCGGCGTGGACCCTGTGCGGCGGACAGGTGCCCATATCGACGCCGAAATGCAGCCGGCGCGCCTCGATGTCCGGCTTGCAGACTTCAACGGCCCGCTCGATCACCTCGCACAGCAGCACTGGCTTCTTCTCGAGCTCGATCTTGCCGCGCGCGATGCGCGTCAAATCCAGCAAGTCGTCGATCAGCCGCGCCTCGATTTCGATGTTGCGCCGCAGCATCTCCACCAAGGCCGGGTCGCACCGCGGATCATCCCGGAGCATCGCGATCCCCGTGAGCACGGGGGTGAGCGGCGTGCGCAACTCGTGGCTGAGCGTCGCCAGGAAACGATCTTTGGCCTCGTTCGCCCGCTCCGCTTCAGCCTTCGCACTCTCCGCGCTGTCCCGTGCGGCGTTGAGCGCCTGCTGCGTCTCCTTCCAGTCGGTGACGTCGCGGTTACTGCCGCGAATGCCGCGGAATCGTCCGTCGCTGTCGTGCACGGGCATGCACACGTGGGAAATCCAGCGGACCGCCCCATCGCGGCGGACGATGCGGAACTCGGCTTCCTCGGTGGCGCACACCTCGTGCGTGGCGCCGCGATGCGCCTCGTACACGTGCCGGTCCTCCGGATGGATGATCCGATCGAGCAGCGACGGGTCGGCCTCGAAGGCCTCCGGTTCGTAACCCGTGATCCGCGCGCACGAAGGTGAGTGGTACAGCAGCCGTCCGTTCTCGTCCGACCAGAACTCCCAGGCGTGGGTATGATTCGCCACGATGCGGTACTTCCGCTCCGAGTCTCGTAACGCCTCGTCCGCGCGCCTGCGCTCGGTGACATCGCGGAACACCAGCACCTCGCCTCTCACCTGACCTGCCGCCGGTCGAATCAGCGCCACGCTCGCTTCGACGGGAACCTTGCGCCCGTCTCTCGTCAGCAGAAGCGAGTCGCCGGCGAGTTTCTTCGTCGCGCCGTGGTGCAAAACGTCCTCGACCGCGTACCGCACGGACTCGGCGCTCTGTTCGTTGACGACCCCGAATATCTCCGACAACGGTTGTTCCCGGGCTTGCCGGTCCGTCCACCCGGTCAGCCGCTCGGCTTCCGCGTTGAGGAACGTCACCGCACCATCCGCGTCCGTCACGATGACCGCATCGCCGATGCTCGCGAGCGTCACGGCCAGCAGCTCTTTCTGGCTCCGAACCTCGCGTTCGCTCTCCCGCAGGGCGGCCGATGACAGGCTGACATGGCGGCTGGTGAACAGCAGCAGCAAGGAGAACGTCACAATGAAGATGAGCATGATCAGGCTCGTCCCCATGGGCGCATCGACCCAGCCGAGACGCTCGCTGACCAGCCGCACCCAGCCAAGCACGACGGGCACCGCGACGATGGGGCCGAGCAGCGCCCGGATAATCGCCCCGCCGGGATCGTCCGCCGCCATCACGTGCGCCATGATGCCCTCGTCGGGGCGCGCACACAGCACGCCAATGGCGAGAATCAACAGTGAGAACGCCGTGGGCCACGCGATGCCGGTGAACTGCGCGATCGCGTACAGTGCGCTGGCGCCATACAGATGCCCGACGATCGACAGGAGCGCGAGTAGCGCAACGGTCAGCGCGAGTGGTTCGTGCAGCGCTCGGCGCCGGCGGCCAACCCTTTCAGCCAGCAGCAGTGAGGTTCCCAGAAGCAGGAAGGACAACGAAGCCGGCGGCCCCATGCGGTTGGGGCTTACCGTGGCAGCGGCACCCGCGGGCTCGGTTGCTATCAGTTCGTCAATCCCCGGATTCCATCCGAACAGATGCTCGGCCAGGGTGGCCGCACCCAGGAGCCCTACGAACCCGGCACAGCCCAGAACCGCCCGGCGGCGGTTGGGTCCTCGAAGCGGCGCTGCGGTCAGGATCAGCGCGAGCCCGCACACCACGAGGCCCACCGCCGCATTGGTCTTCATGATGATCGTGCTGGCTGGGATCTCGGCCATGAGGCCGCTCACCCACGCCATGAGGTGACCGGCGCCAACAACGATGGTCAAGGCGGCGGCGGCGACGGCCACTCGTCGAGCGCCACGGAGGGACGTCAACGGTGCGTGCGGCAAACGATCTCCTTGGCTGAGCGAATGGGGATGAGCCGCATTGTACGTGGGCGGGCGGTGACACCGCAACGAGTGCTGCATCCGACGTCCGTCGGCTGGCTTCCTCCCTCCGCTTGGCTCTTCTCGTGGCTCCTGCTCCGTGGCAGGATGATGCCCGCATGCTCCGGCATGACGTGGTGTTCGCGATTCGGCTTCTGCGCAAGTCACCAGTCTTCACGGCGACCGTTGCGGTGACGCTCGCCCTTGGCGTGGGTGTCAACACCGTCGTCTTCAGCGTGGTGAACGCGGTGATCCTCCGGCCGTTGCCGGTCAGAGACGCCGGGCGGCTCGTCGTAATCGCGAGCCAGGATACGGCGAACGGCACGCTCCGCGGCGTGTCGTTCGCCGATCTCCAGGATTACCGCGCCGCGAGCGGTGAGGTCTTCGAGGACATTGCCGGCTACACTGCCGGTTTCGTGGGCCTCGCGCGGGAGGGAGGCCGGCCGGAACGGGTGCTCGTCACCTGGGTCACTGGCAACTACTTTCCGCTCCTCGAGATCCGGCCCGCGCTTGGACGCGTGATTCGGGCAGACGAGGGTGGACGCGGTGGTGCCGACGCCGTGGCCGTCCTCGGGCACTCGACATGGCAGCGCAGGTTCGGCGGCGATCGGTCGGTCGTGGGCCGGATCGTGCGAGTGAACGGCCGGCCCTGCACCATCGTTGGCGTGGTGCCTCCACATTTTGTCGGCACGTTCGCATTCTCCGAGTCGGAGTTGTACCTGCCACTGAACTGGTCGGGTACGACCGACTTCGACAACCGCCAGTCCCGCGCGCTTCACGCGCTCGCGCGCCTCCGGCCAGAAGTCACGATCGAGCGGGCCCAAGCAGCGGTGAACGTCGTGGCGGCGCGCCTCGCGCGTCAGCACCCTCACTCGAACAGGAACGTGGCAGCCAGAGTCCTGCCGGAGCGGCTGGCCCGGCCTGAAGAGGATCAGTATCGAACGAACGCGCTGGGCGCGACGATGATGCTCGCGTTGGTGGTCCTGGTGATGATCGTCGCCAGTGTGAATGTCGTCAATCTGCTCCTGGCGCGGACTGCCAGCCGTCGGCCGGAGCTCGCGGTTCGCGCCGCGCTGGGCGCCGGGCGGGGTCGCCTCGTTCGACAAATGGTGACTGAGAGTCTGACGCTCACCGCGCTCGGCGGTGCCGCGGGCGTCCTTCTCGGAACATGGGCGGCCCATCTGCTCGCGACGGTGCGCCTGCCGGGTGACCTCCCCGTGCGGTTCGACTTCCACCTGGACGGTCGCGTCCTGGCGTACGCCGCGACGATCGCGCTGGTGACCGGACTGCTGGTCGGCGTCGTCCCCGCCGTGCGGGTATCAGGTGCAGATCTGCACGGCGCGCTGCGCCCGTCCCGATGCGTCTCGCCGCCAATCGGTGGTGGTCGGATCCGCGGCTTCCTCGTGGTCGCGCAGATCGCTCTGTGCTTCGTGCTCCTGGCCGCAGCGGGGTCGTTCATGCGAAGCCTGTTCGAGGCCAGACGCGCGGATCTCGGCTTTCAACCCGA
Source organism: Vicinamibacterales bacterium (assembly GCA_035463475.1). GTDB lineage: Bacteria > Acidobacteriota > Vicinamibacteria > Vicinamibacterales > 2-12-FULL-66-21 > JACPDI01. Next base: position 200,537 of record DATHTE010000123.1, on the reverse strand, counting down.
CGGTGTCTTCAACGTTCACATGGACGTCGGGCAGCTGGGGTACACGGAGGTGGAGGGGCGGGCCTTCTTCGCAGAAGTCGAGCGAAGGGTACGATTCACTCCGGGTGTCCAGGATATGAGCTATGCGTTCACGATCCCCATGGGTTACATCCGGGTGAGCGACACCGTCGAGGCCGAGGGGCAATTGGCCGGCAGCCACACTCGTGTGTCCGCCGGGAAGAACATCGTCAGCTCCGACTACTTTCGGACGATGGGCATCCGGGTCGTCCGCGGGCGGAGCTTCAGCGATGACGACGATTCGCGGTCGCGCTCTGTGGCGATCGTGAACCGCCGCCTGGCGAACATACTGTGGCCGGGTCTGGACCCAATCGGGCGGCGCTTCAGAACACCGGGCGGTCCGTGGATCGAGGTCGTTGGCATGACGAATACGGGCAAGTACCGATTCCTGTTCGAGGATCCGCAACCCTACTTCTACGTACCCACCACGCAGGAATACACGGGACTTCGGGTGCTGCAGGTGCGCACGTCGATGCGACCCGAGACGCTGATGCCCGCCGTCGAACGGGCGGTTCGAGCGATCGAACCGGACGTCCCCCTGTACGACGCGCAGAGCATGACGAAGGCACTGGGAAGCGGCCCGGGCTTCTTCCCTCTGCGCGTGGGTGCGGCCTCCGCTGCGTCGCTGGGCCTGCTCGCGTTCGCGCTCGCCATCATTGGTCTGTACGGGGTCATTTCGTATGTGACGAATGCGCGCACGCACGAAATCGGCGTGCGCATGGCGGTCGGCGCGACCCGGCAGGACATTGTCAGGCTCGTCCTGGAATGCGGCTCGAAGCTCGTGCTCGTCGGCCTCGCGGCCGGGCTCCTGTTGACCCTGGCCTCCTCCCAGGTTGTCGGGAGGTTCCTCTTTGGCGTTTCCGCGCGCGATCCGCTGACGCTCATCAGCGTTGCGCCACTCCTTGGATGCGTCGCCCTGATTGCGTGCGCCATTCCCGCGTGGCGTGTCACTCGCGTCGATCCGACGGTCGCCCTTCGTTCCGAGTGAAGCCGTGAGCGAGATGCGCCGCACGCGCAGCTCAGCGTCGCCTGGCGGAGCTGGACAAGAAATGAGGCGACACCGGCCGAGCCCGGCTCATCACGGGCGAGACCGCGCTGCGGCCGCTCTCTCACGATGAATCGCTGGATGAGTTGCCGTCCGTTCTGGATTCCTCCACGCTGAGCGTGGCGATCAGCAGCGACAGCGGCGACTCGACAATAGAGATGGGTCGCGGCTACAGCAGCCTCGCCGGCGAGAAGGTGCTGTTCGGCGAGGACCCGAACGCGAATCCGCTCACATTCCCGGCCGCGAGCGACCGCGCCCTCATGGAGAGGCTCGAGCGCCACGGGCCTTTCCTGATGCCAGCCGTGCTCTTCGCGAAGACCGTCAAGCCTGAGAAGGCGCTGCCCGGCGAAGGGGAGAAGAGTCACGGGGCACGGCCGGAATGGACGGTCAGGAACCTCGTGTCCGAAGACGCGGCCCCCGTTCCGGAACCTTCAACGCTGCTGCTGTTCGGCGGCGGCCTGGTGGCCGTCATGCGCCGCGCCCGGCGTTCGTTCGGCCAACGGCTCTGAGCGCCTCGATCAGCCCCGTCGCAGCGTTACAACCGGGTCCACGGCCACCGCACGACGAGCGGGGTTGAAGCACGCGGCCAGCGCCACCATGACCAGGACGAGGGACACCGTGGCGAACGTCGCGGGGTCGAACCGCGTTACGCCATAGAGAAGCGACTCGAGGGAACGCGACACGATCACGGCCCCGAGGAGCCCCGCGGTGAGGCCCGCTCCCGTCAGCGCGAGCCCTTCGCGGAGGACCAGGCCAAGCACGCTGCGTGGCGCCGCGCCAAGCGCCATGCGAATGCCGAACTCCGCGGACCGCTCGGTCACGAGCAGCGAAATCGTGGCGTAGATGCCGACGGCCGCGAGCGAGAGCGCCAGCAAGGCGAAGAGTCCCAGGAGCAGTGCGGCGAAGCGCGGCGTGGACAGCGCGGCTGCCGTGATCTGCTCCATGCTCAGGATGTCGGCCAGCGGCAGGTTGCGATCGAAGGCCTTCACGGCCTCACGGACCGGACCAACCATTTGCAGCGGATCGCCGTCGGTCTTCACGACGAGAGCCATCGCTCGGGCCGCCCCACCGATCGACCGTGGCAGCTGCGCGTGCGGCAGATACATCTCCGCGCGTGGAGACTCGACGACCGCGTTGTGGCGCGTTCCGCGGACGATCCCGACAATCGTGACGGGCGGCATCTCCGTGCTTCCACCCATGTGGAAGCGCTTGCCTAGCGCGTCCTCTCCCGGCCAGTATCGCCCTGCCATCGTGGCGTTGACGACGACCGCGAGCGGCGCGCGTTCGCTGTCCTGGTCCGTCAGCAGGCGACCGCGCAGCAGCGTCATTCCTATCGCTTCGAAGTAGCCCGGCGTCACCCACTGGAAGTCGCCGTTCGGGTTTTCGCGCGGCCCCCGCGGCCGCCCCTCGATGGTGATGGACCAGTCGCCAATCGGACGGGCGAGCGGCACCACGCGAACGGCTCCGACATTCCTGACGCCCGGCAGTTCCTGGATGCGCCGCGTCAGCTGCCGGTAGAACGAGACGACGCGATCGTCGCCGGGATAGTCGCTCTGCGGCAGCTGCAGCTGCGCGGTCAGGACGTGTCGCGGGTCGAAGCCCGGATCGATCCGATACAACTCCGCGAGCGTCCGCGCGAGCAGTCCTGCGCCGATGACGAGCACGACCGAGAACGCCAGCTGCACGACGACGAGCGCGCGGCGGGCCCTGCGCCTGGCGCGACTGCTCGCACCGCCCCTCCCTCCCTCGTTGAGGGTCGCGGCCACGTCCGCACGGGACAGCTGCAGCGCGGGCGCCGCGCCGAGGAGGACCGCCGCAAGGACCGACAGCGCCGCCGTGAACGCGAGGACGCCGGGATCGAGCGTGACTTCGTCCGCGCGTGGCACGTTGGCTGGACGCACGAGGATGAGCAGTTGCAGCGCCGCGCGCGCCAGCGCAAGCCCACAGAGCGCGCCGGCGAACGAGAGCACGGCCGCCTCGCTCACGAGCTGCCGGACGATGTGCCGGCGCTCCGCACCGATCGCCGAGCGGATGGCCAGTTCCCGCCGCCGCGTGTCGGTTCTCGCCAGCAGCAGGTTGACCACGTTCGCGCAGGCAATCAGGAGCACGACGGCAACTGCCCCGACCAGGACGAGCAGCGGGGTGCGCACGGCGCCCGTGATCAGCTGTTGAACCGGCACGGCGTCGCGACGCCTCACGCCGCCGCGGAAGCCCTCGAACCCCGCCTGGACCCAGCCGTCCGTGATCACCGCGAGCTCGCTCGTCGCGGCCCCGGGGTCAACGCCCGGCTTCAGGCGGCCGATCCCGAAGTAGGACCGGTCGCCCCAGGCCCCGGGCCTGGCGCGGTCGATCGTCAGCGGCACCCAGACCTCGGTGGGCCGATCGGCGCGATAGTCGAGTGGCAGTCGGAACGAGGCCGGCATGACGCCAATCACCGTCCGCGGGCGGCCATTGACCCTGATCTCGCGGCCGATCAGGTTCCTCCTCGCGCCGAATCGGCGCTGCCACACCCCGTGCGACAGGATCACGACTTCTGCCGCGCCCGGCTCTCCGTCGCCGGCCGCAAACGATCGACCCAGCATCGGCAGAACACCCAGCGTGTCGAACAGATTGGCCGTGACGTATCCCGCGCGGACGCGCTCCGGGTCTTCTTCCCCGGTCAGATTCGCGTTGGACTCCGTGTACCCGCCCACCTCCTCGAGACTCGCGGCCCGCTCGCCGTATGCCACGACTTCGCGCACTGACAGGTGCGTGGTGCCGCGCGGGTCGGCGCGGTCCCAGATCGCGACGAGGCGATCCGGCCGAGCGTACGGCAGCGGCTCGATTAAGACCGCGCGGACCAGGCTGAAGATGGCCGTGTTCGCCCCGATGCCCAGCCCCAAGGTCGTCACGGCCGCGATCGTGAAGCCGGGGGCCTTCGCCAGCAGCCGCACGCCATGCCGCAGGTCTCTCGAGAGATCGGAAAGCAATGCCCTGCCTCCTCTGTTGACACCGCGTGGTCTTGGACGATGCGTTCGCTCCAGACGTTGGCGCGGCTCACCTCTTCCGAGCGGGCAGCGGAGAGAATAGACGTCACAGGGAGGCGCCGCAACTCAGCCGTTTTATCGGCGGCGACCGCCGTCGGCCTCCGATCTACAATCCATCCCCACACGGGGAGGTGCCGCGTTGTCCGCCTGCCAATGGGCGCGACGCGGCGAAGGAGGTCGCCATGCAGACGTTGATGAAGGATCTCACCGTCGAACTCGGCACGGATCGCCCCGGCACGCTTGCGAAGGCGCTCGAGACGATCGGGAAGGCCGGGATCAACGTGGATGGCTTTGCCGAGATCAGCGGCACGCTGCACGTCCTGACGAAGGACGCGGCCGCGACACGGCGGGCGCTCGAACCCGCCGGCTTTCGCGTGCACAAGGAGGAGGAGGTCGCGGTCGTCGAACTGCCGGACCGCCCCGGCATGGCCGCGAACATCTTCCGCCACATCGCCGACGCCAACGTGAACGTGACGTTCTCGTACGTCGCGACCGGCAACCGGATCATCATCGGCGCCAGTGACGTTCGCAAGGTCGCCGAGATCCTCTCGAAGGCGACGACGACGGCACGCTGACCGTCCTCGCCGCTGGCGCCCGCGTCTCATCATCGTCGAGGATTGGTGCTCGCCAGACCGTCCTCGACGAGCCCTCGCCAATCGGCGCCGATCGCCGCCGACCTGGCGCTGCAACCGGAACGCAATCGTCCGTAGCGGAGGAACCGACATGACTCGCACGATCGGAACGCTCGCCGCCGTCGCTGTCATCATCGCCTTTGTCGCGCGGGCCGGCGCGCAGCCAGCCGGCGTGCGCAAGGACATCGAAGCGACGAACGAGAAGTTCATGGCGGCTTTCCAGAAAGCGGACGCCGCGGGCATGGCGGCGCTCTACACCACGGACGGCGAGACCTTTCCACCCAACGGCGACGTCATCCGCGGGCGCGACGCCATCCAGGAGATGTGGCAGTCGGTCGCCGCGTCTGGCGTGTCGTCGGCGAAGCTCGTGACGCGGGAAGTCGAGTCTGCAGGGAACCTCGCGTGGGAGAGCGGCAGCTACGAAATGTTCGGGAAGGATGGCGCCTCGCTCGACCGCGGCAAGTACATCGTCGTCTGGAAGCGCCAGCAAGGGCGGTGGCTGATACACCGTGACATCTGGAACTCCAGCGTGCCGGCGAAGCCATGACGGCACTGGTCGTAACCGCCGCGCTCCTTCTTCTCGGTGCGAGCACGCGCCCCACCGGATTCAGCCCGATGCCTGCGCACACCGCCGTCGATCACCTGCTGCTCGGAGTGTCCGATCTCGATCAGGGGATCGCGTGGGTGGAACGGACGACCGGCATCCGCGCGGCTGGCGGCGGCAGTCACCCGGGGAGGGGCACGCGCAACGCGCTGCTCTCGCTCGGCGGCCGGCAGTACCTGGAGATCATTGCGCCCGATCCCGCGCAACCAGCTTCGGACCGGTCGCGCGCGCTTTCGGCGCTGAAGGCGCCGCGGCTGATCGGATGGGCGGCGGCGGCGACCGACCTGGAAGCGGCGACAGCGAAAGCGCGCGCCGCCGCGCTGGGCGTTGTCGGTCCCCGCGATGGTTCGCGGGTGCGCCCGGACGGGACGACCCTCTCCTGGCGGACGCTCAACCTGGTCCAGGCCTTCGGCGCGAACGGCGTCGATCCGGTCCCGTTCCTCATCCAATGGTCAGGCGGCTCACGTCATCCGTCGGAGGACTCACCGCGCGGCTGCGAGCTGCAGGCGCTTGACATCGAGCACCCGGACCCGACCGGCGTCGAGGCGGCGCTCCAGGCGCTCGGCATCGACGCGAGGGTGAAGCAGGCGCCAGCCCCGAGGCTCATCGCGCGGCTCGCGACGCCGAAGGGCACCGTCACGCTCGATTGAGACGTAAAGTGGTTCCGCGACGCGCCGGCGCGCGAGCACTTCCCTCATGACGAAGCGCTTCGTGTACTTCTACCTGATGCGCCCGTTTCCGAAGCAGGTCCAGCTGGTTGCGCCTGCTCATGTCGAGCACTGGAAGGCCGCGCACGTCGAGGAGTACCGAGGCGGTCCCTTCGCGGACCGGTCCGGCGGGCTGATCGAGTTCGTCACGCAGGACGTCCAGAAGGCGACCGACATCGTTCGCAATGACCCGTTCGTCTCCGCGGGTCTCGTGGAGGCGAGCTGGCTGAAGGAGTGGATCCCCGAGTGACCGTCCCTCTACGGCAGCGTCACCTCGATATCCATCGGCTTCGTGTTGACGTTCGACGTCATCCCGGCGTCGATCAGCACGCTGACATATGGGTGCGACTTCGAGGTGCAGACCTGCACTGCGGCCACGTGGGACGCGCCGGAAGCGTCCCCGCTCCATGTGCCGAAGCCGGTGAAGGTCACGGTGTCGAACTCTCCCGCCTTCGCGCGAGCGGACCGCGAGTTGAGGAAGCCCACCCAGGCCAGCGCCTTCATCGTGAACGTCCCGCCGTGCGTGTGGTTCGTGTACTCGAACGTCGAGCGGTCCGATCCGTCGGTGACGGCGTAGCGATACGAGAACTCGTCGCCGCACGACGCCTTGACGTGTGACGCACCGCCGGACACGCTCCGGCCCGGCTCCGGTTCCACGCTCATCGCCTGGAGCCGGAGGAACGGCTCGAGCTTCGAGTTCGCGCCGACGCTGTACGTGCTCTGGAGATCCGGCCTCGGGAACCGGAACCCCTCCGGGAACGGTATCTGGAGCGCGCCGTTGTAGCGGAACACGAGTTGTCCGCCCGGGCCGCGCTCGAACGACGCGGGACCGCGGAACTGAAACGTGGCGCGCGGGGTCCGGTCCTCGAGCATCACCATCGCGAGCAGCCAGTTGGTGGTGATCATGCCGCGCAGCAGCAGGTCCCCGATGACGCGCCCGGTCTTGAGATCGACGATGCCGTGCGCGATATCCAGCGGATCGGCCAGGAACGAGATGGTGTCCATGTGGTACGTCTGCTTGGGAAAGTTCAGCAGCTCGTTGTGGCCGTACAGACCGTCGGGTATCCGGTGCTTGAACGCCTGCGCGAACGGCGACTGCGGCAGGTCCGCGAGCTGCCCTCCGGGGGGCATGACCGAGACGACGAACGGCACCTTGCCGTCGAACCGCGGCCCGAACTGAATGTTCACGCGCCCCATCAGGTGCGACCGCCCCGCGGCCGGCCCGCCGAGATCCGGGACATTCAGCGAGAAGTCATCGCCGAACGAGTTGTTGTGCGCCGAGGCGACGAACTCGCGCACGGTGCCGGCCGGAATCTCGGGCGCGTCGGCAGCCGCACCGTCCTCGACCGGCCTGGTGCTGAGGCGCAGGTGCGGATGGAGCGCAGTGCCGTTTGACGGAATGCTGGCGAAGTCGAACTGCGGCGTGAAGAACGGCAGCGGGAAGCGCGCCGGCGCGCCGATGATGCTCAACGGCACGAACGTTGTTCCCTGGAAGGTGAAATCGAGCTTGCCGTCCGCGCGCGGCTCGAATTTCACCGTGGCGGTGCCGTACTCGCCGGGGAACTGCACCGGCACCTTCGGGAAGGACGGGTTCACCTGCACCAGCGCGAAGAGCGCCGAGTTCTGGAACATGAAGGCGCTCTTCACGTTCGACACGAAGCCGGCCGAGAGGTCCAGGTCGCCGGAGATCGCCGTCGTGCCGGGCGGCGGGAGCAGCTGCTGCATGACGTTCGGCAGCTTGTAGAACTGCGGCGCCTCGAGGCGACCGTCTTCTCCACGCAGCCCCTCGCCGATCGTGACCTCGAAGTGGGTCACGTGGTCCTTCGGCTCGGAAAACTTGATGCGCAACGTTCCGTGCAGTCGTGAATCCGTGAGCGCCAGGCCGCCGAACAGGAGGTTGCCGGTCAGGCCGTAGAAAGCCTCCTCCGGATCGGTGGTGTGGACGGGACGCAGCGCGTCGCCGAAGTAGCTCGCGTCGGCGACGAGTTCGAGCTCCTGCTCGAGCCCCTCCGGCAGGCGGAGCGGCAGGGCCGCGCCAGGGTTCTTCGCCGCTTTCCTCGGCGCGTGGCGCGGCGCCGGACGGTTGGACCGCTCTTGCGGGTCATCCGGCGACTGCGCCGCGGGCGCCGCCTGCGCCGCCGCGGCGGCGAGATCCTCCATCGAGAACTCGGCCCCCTGCGGCTGGCGGTAATCGGCCACCGGGTCGCTTTCAGCAATCACCGTGAGGTCCACGGGCGTGATGTTCGCGGCGTAGGTCGCGTTCAGTACCGCGATAAGCGCGTTCGCGATCGCGGCCTGCCCCGTGTGTCCCGGCGTGTAGCCGTTCAACGAGTACACGCCCCCCAGGAATTCGTTCGTGAGGTTGCGGGAGCCGGCGCGCAGGCCTTCGGACGCGATCCGGCGCATCACCGCGTCGAGTTCGAAGAGGACAGCACCGTGCTCGGACGCGGCGGCGGCGATCTCCTTGTTGAGCGCCGCGACCGCGGCGCGGATCGCCGCGACGGCCTGCCCCGGGACGACGGCGCCGGACGGGAGCGGCCCCATCTTGCGCGCGCCCATCTGGCAGCCGATCTCGATGAGTCCGTTCGGCGTCAGTCGATCGTCGGGGCGCAACCCGTACGCGCTGGCGAGGATCGGCGCGGGCATCTTGAGCACGTGCGACGCGGCGTCGAGCGATGAGAAGTACGCGGTGTCGATCGGGTCGGGTATGGTCGCCGCGATCACGGCGGTGCGAGCCGCCGCAAGCGCGCCGACCACCTGCCGGTACATCGCGCCGAAGGCGGCCGGATCCGGCAGCCGCGCAGGATCCCCGGCCGTCGCCGCGTCGAGCACTTCAGCCGCGCCCAGCGCGACCAGCGTCACAGTCGGGCGCCGCGAGATCGCGATCTCCAGCAGAGTGGGCAGACCCGCGCCACCGCCGAGCAGCTCCGGCATGCCGAACACGAAGTTGATCGCCGTCTGCCGGGCGTCGTGCCGGTGCACGACGGGCATTCGCGGGCGCCCCGAGACGACGTCTTCCACCATCAGACCCGGAACCGACAGGTTCGCCGGCGGCTGTTTCGGGGGGAACTCCGCCAGCACGGTGGTCTGCATGTCGATCGGAACCTGCACGGGCACGCGCGGAAACCCGTGCGGCACGCCCAGCCCAGGGGCCTGAAGCTGCGGGAGCGGGAACGCGGCCCCCATCTGCCGCGCCACGAGCGCCGGGAAGCTCTCGCGTTGATCGATGTCGATCAGGCTGAAATTGACCAGCCCCGACGCGAGAGACTCGCCGAGCACCACGAACCTGGTGACGTCCAGTTTGCCCGCCATACGACGCTCCTCGACCGACGCTCCAGGCGTCGTCTGGTCAACCGACGGCGCGCCAATCTCGCCACGGTACGGGACGCCCGCCGCGTGGGCGCGCTTCAGTTCTTCCACCATCTGCCGGACGATGTGATTGAACCCGAGGGGATGAGTCAACAGCACAAGGTTGGCCATCGGCAGGAAGCTCGTGCGCATGTCGCTGCCACCTGCGGTCGTCCAGTCGTCGTCCACGATGACGCCGTCGTCCACCGCGAGCACGCGGATCCTGAAATGCCCCGAGAACAACCGGTTGGTCGTCTTGAACAGGAACGAGACGACATTCGGATCGGCGCGGGGTTCCTCTGTGATGTCCCACGTGACCATGCCGAGCATGGCGACCATCATCCCGGCCATGCCTCTGGCCGACAGCTTGCCCAGCTCTCCGGCGTAGCCGGCGTACTGCTCCATTTCCCGCGTGAACGGGTTGAAGGTGAGCTTCCGCGTGCGCGCCGAACGGCTGTAGGTCTCCTCCCGGATGTCCATGAACGGCCGATAGTTGCCAAACAGGATCCCGGTGCACGCTTCCTCGAGCGACATGCCGGTGACTTTGTACTGTCTCCGGAACTGCATCTGTTTATCCGAGAACGGATTGACGAACGGCACGCCGAGGGGCACCTCGAACGGCACGAGGTCCTGCCCGATCCAGCGGCTCTCGTCCCCGTAGTGCGCGAGGGTGATGTCAGGAGTCATGGCTCACACGCGGTGCGAGCGCCTGTGGGAGGCGTCGCGGAGATGTTGTTCAGGATGGGTCATTATACGTGGACACGCAGATGTGCGCACATTTTCACGCCCCGCAGGGGCCTAGTACCAACCTCCCCTGCCGCCGGGACAGACGTACCATTGTCGCCCCTCGCCCCATTCCAGACACTGTCTACGTGCACGATCCGCGAGGTTGACCATGAAACGTCGATCTTCGTCTCCGCCGTCGCGCCCGCTGCCGCCGCCGCCCCCGTCGCCTCCCCCGCCCGCTCCGCTTCCGCTCGCGGATTTCCCGCCGGACGTTCGCTGGCAGGTTGGCGTGTACGAGACCTGATCGCTGCGACCTGGCGCCCGGGAACCCTTCGCATCCCTCATCTCTTCCCCACGATTTCAGGCGCCGCGGTCATCCCTGAGGATCTGCACGATTCTGGGCCGGTCCGGGCCGTGCGTCACGTGCGCGGCGGGAAGAGAAGGTTACGCCAAAACCGGCCCCTGCCACAGGAGTGACAGGCACGTAGAGGAACCGCCACCCTTGGCGAATTCGGAGAGATTCAGGGGGACCACCGCGATGGAGCGCGCGGCCGCGAAGGCGCGTAGTCGTTCGAGTGTCGCCGGGTAGCAGCTCGACACGAGCAGGGTGTCACGAACGCGCACGGCGTTGGCAGATCGCCCTTCCTCCCTCGCGGTCTCGATGACCTCGTCCACCTCGAACCGGCGAAGGTCCACCTTCTCGGGCGCCGCCAGCAACGTGCCGTCGCCGAGATACGTGGCCACCGACTTCAGGTGAAGAGCATCGGATACGGGCACGGGGACGACCGATCGTCCGAACGCGCGGAGGAAGTCTGTCAGTTCGCCGGCGCCGCACTCGTTCGTGCGGCCGGTGATGCCCACGTAGGTCACGTGCTCCGTGTGGAGGACATCTCCTCCTTCCAGGCGCGACCCGGTGGAGAGCCCCGACACCTTGTGCGATCGGCCCAGCGCGGCAGCTACGCCGCGCTGCTCCCCTTCGCGGTGTTCAGTCATCCGTGTGATCAGCGCGCGGTCGCGCCAGACCACTGCCGTGTCCTCCACGAACACGCAGTCGTAGAACGCCTCGTCGGCGCCGATCACCGTCACCGTGACGCCCGCCCGCTCCAGCGCGCCCGCGTATCCCGAGTGCTGGGCATCCGCGACGGTCTCGTCAACGCGAATGCCTTTCGCCGCGTACGCCGGGGCGTAACTTCGCGGCACGGCGCGAACGATCGCGTGGTCGTAATCGGTAATCACAATCGGGTCTCGCCCGGGTGGGTCGCGCGCTGCGGCGAGCGCCGGATGAACAGGTCGCCGTCCCGAAGGGGCGACCTGTTCGCGGCCGTGGGACCCGGTCAGAAGCCGAAATTCAAGGCCACCAGCATCGCGGTGATCTTGTTCGACATGTCGATCTGGCTGTCGGGGATGACGCCCTGGTACAGGCTGAGGATCGGCCCCGAGACCGTCTCGCGAGGCACCAGGTAGAAGCCGATGTCGAACCCCACGTGGTCGTTCATCTTCACCCCCGCGCCGGCGGTGAAGTGCTTCTGGAAGGTCGCGGGCGTGCCCATGCTCGTCACCGTGAGCTCCTCCCGGATCGGCGTCTGCGCCCAGTTGAACCCGGCCCGCAGTGCGAGCATGTCGGACATCTGGTACTGGACGCCGGCCATCATCGCCCAGATGTTCCGCCAGCCGATCCCGATCAGCTTGTGGTTGACGGTATCGACACCACCCGCTTCGCCGATGCCGGCGACGCCGTCGTAGATCACGTACCGCAGGTCGATCGCGACCTGCGTCTGATCGTTCGGCTTCAGGCCGGCGCCGAACGTGAAGGTCGCGGGGCCGTCGAGATTGAACGTGAGCGTGCGGGCCTTGCCGAAGTCGCCCGATTGGGGATTCGCGACCGTCGAGTTCCACTCGTACTGCTGGAACTTCTGCGGTGTCGTGAAGGACGCGCCGATGTTGATCATCGGCGAGAACTCGTAGAGCAGGCCCACCTGGAGTCCGAACCCCCAGCTCGCCACCTGGTTCCCCGCCGACGGAAGGTGGCCGATGCCGTTCACGAGGTCAGGATCGGTCACGGGGAGCGGGCTGATCGCCAGCGCGCCGCGATAGAGGTTGAGCGAGGCGCCCACCGCGAGCTGCGGGTTGATTTCCATCGCGAAGGCCACCGGGATCTTCGTGATCAGCAGATCGGTGTAGATGCGGCCGAACCCGTCCGGCTGCGGGAGGAGCAGCACGTTGTTGCTGTCCTGCGGGTAGTCGGTGCGGAATCCGGCCGTCCCGAGCAGGCCGAAGCCGATGGCGACATTGCTGTCCGCCTCCCGGGCCATCCAGCCGAAGGCGGGGATGACGCCCATCTGCAAGGTCCCGTCGGTGGCGGCTGTCCGCGTGCCGGCACGGCTCTCGACCCGCAGCCCGTCCTTGAAGAACTCCGACGCGAAGGTGACCTGGTTGCCCTTGGCTTTCGCGATGAGCGCCGGGTTCTCGTGGAGCGCTCCTACCGCCTCAATCGGAACGGCGACGCCGGCGCCGCCCATCGAGCTGTTCACCGGCCCCACGCCATGCAGCAGGTGCCCCTGCGCGGCGGCCGGCGCCGCCAGCAACATGAAACAGCAGACAAGCCCCAACATGGTTGAACAATGACGCATCGGTCTCTCCATTGCGGTTTCCGCGACGCTCAGCGGCGCGCGGAACGTTTCCCTTCCCCGAAGTACGCCGCAAGAGGCGTCCAGTAGGAATCGATCCAGCCCTGGCGGTACGACTCCGCCTGTTCGGCCGGCACGTTCGAGTGCACCATCCGGATCTCGGTGCCCCCCTTGACCGCCTTGAACGAAAACTCGACACGGGAAGGCTGCGCCCCTTCGGGCCATTCGGTGGTCCGCCAGTCCTGCACGATCCTGCGTCCCTTCACGAGCTCGCGGTGGACGCCCGAGATGTACCCGTCCCACGCCGTGAACCTGCCGCCGACCCGCGCGGCGCCCGTGGCCGCCGCCCCTGTGAAGGCCGAGTGGATCCGCGGATTGACGAGGGCGTCGTACGCCTCGTCGGGGCTGGCCGGCACGACGAACTTCTGAGTGATGGTCTTGACGCGACGGGCCGCGTTGGTACGCGAAGGCAAAGCGCGAATCCAAGTGGAAGTTTTGGCCGGGCCGGGGCCTATGGTATGGGGCGGTCTTCGTACCTGTCAACGCGATTCGCGCCCCTGGCGTAGAATGGCGCGCGAACCATGCAGACACAGCTCATACGTGCGGCGGCGGCCGCGCTGCTCGCCCTCGGCGGCGCGGGTGTGATCGCGCAGCCCGGGAAGAAGGTGTTCATCTCCGTTGATCTCGAAGGGATCAGCGGCATCTCGGGGCCCGAACAAGTCTCGGCAACCGGCGCGGAGTACGGCCGATCGCGGAAGATGATGGCCGACGACGTGAACGCGGCGATCCGCGGCGCGCGAACGGGGGGCGCCACGGACATCGTCGTGAACGACTCGCACGGGAGCATGCGCAACCTGCGACTCGAGGACCTGGAGCCGGGCGTCCGCCTGATCAGCCACTCCTTCAAGAAGTCGGGGATGATGGAAGGGCTCGACGAGACGTTCGACGCCGCCATGTTCGTCGGGTATCACGCGCAGGCGGGGAGTCCCGTCGGGCTCTTCGCGCATACCGGGAGCGGTGTCGTCGCCGACGTGCGCGTGAATGGCCAATCGCTCGGCGAAGGCGGCCTGAACACCATGGTCGCCGGGTGGTACGGAGTACCGGTGGTGCTCGTCACCGGCGACGATGTCGCGGTCAAGCAGGTCACCGCGGTGGCAACCGACGCCCGCGGCGTCACCGTGAAGCGCGCGATCAACACGCGCGCGGTCGAGTTGCGGCCGTTCGCCGACGTGCACCGCGACATCGCGGCGGCGGCTGGCGAGGGGGTCGCCAGGGCGCGGCGGTTCGCGCCGCGCCGCGAGGCGAGCTACACGGTGGAGGTGCGTTTCCGCGAGACGCTCATCCCGCAGATCGCGGAGAACCTGCCGGGCATGCAGCGCCCGGCGCCCGACACGGTCAGCTTCACCGTTGACAACCTGCCGCGCGCCTACACGCTCATTCGACTGCTCTATCGCTACATCAACCCCGACTGAGCGTGCCAGGCCGCTCCTACTGATACGAGTTGACGATCGCGCCGCGCTCGACGCTCATCTCCGTTGTCATCGTGAAGTAGTGATAGTGCATCGCGCACTTGAGGGCGTACGCGAACCAGAGCGCCGGTTCCCGCTTGTGGCGCGCGACCAGCCGGAGCAGCCGGCGGCGATACTCGGCCCGAAGGTCCGACTGGGCCACCCGGTGCATGAGCCGGAGAAAGAGCACGGCGCCTCCCAGTACGTATTTCGCGCTCCAGGCGACCCGCGAGAGCGGGTGCTTCCGCATGTATTCTCTCTGCCGCGGCGCGAACCGGAACGCCGGACGAGTGGTGAAATCGTCGAGGCGCTCGAAGTACGCGCGCGGCTCGTACAGCGTCCGCATCATGTTCACGTAGCCGTCGCGCAGTTCGTCGCGGCTCATCTTGAGCGGCAGGACGTTCGTGCCGAACGGCGACCCATCCTGCGGATCGAGCCGTCCCTCCGCCGCCAGCCGGTCGTACAGCGGCGTCTTCGGAATCGCGAAGAGCATGCCGACCATCGCGTCGGAGATGCGCGATCGTTGCAGGAACTCGAGCTGCCGCCGGAAGACCTGCGGCTCGTCGTGATCGAAGCCGACGATCATGCCGCACCAGACCTCGAGCCCCGCGTCCTGGATCCGGTGGACGCGCTCCAGTACCGTCGCGTGCTTGATCAGGTTCTGGAACTTGCGCGTCTCGCGAAGGGCCTCTTCGTCCGGGCTCTCGACCCCGACGAACACGCTCAGGATGTTGGCGTCGAGCATCATCCGCATGATGTCGTCCTGCTCGGCCAGATCGAGCGATGCCTCGGTGGTGAAGATGAACGGGTAGCCGTTGCGCTTCTGCCAGTCCGCGATCTCGGGCAGGACCGCCCGCGCGAAGCGCCGGTTCCCAATCAGGTTGTCGTCGACGATGAACACGATCTGCATGCCCTGGCGCTTCAGCGCGTCGAGCTCGGCAGTGATCTGCGGGACGGTCTTGTAGCGCGGCCGGCGGCCGAACGTGACGATGATGTCGCAGAACTCGCACTGAAACGGGCATCCGCGCGAGAGCTGGACGCTGCCGAAGACGTACCGGTGCATCGGCAGCAGGTCGTACCGCGGCACCGGGATGTGACTCAGGTCGGTCTTCTCAGGCTGCTCGTAGCGGCGCTGGTGCTGCCCGGCGGCGAAATCGAGCAGGAACGCCGGCCACGTCTCTTCAGCTTCGCCGACGAAGATCACGTCGGCGAGAGTCCCGAAATAGTCCTCCTTCACGGTCACCCACGGCCCGCCAACGACCGTGAACGCGCCACGCCGTTTGAACTCGGTGAGAATCTCCGTCATCCGCTGGCGCTGCACGCTCATTCCAGTCACCGCGACGATGTCCGCCGAGGCGAGCCGATCGAAGTCGATGGGCGTGACGTTCTCATCGACGATCCTGACGCCGTAGCCTGGAGGCGTGAGGGCGGCGAGGAGGGGAAGGGCAGCGACGGGCATCGCTGCCCCCTTGCCGAGCAGCGGCAACGCGTACTCCATTCCCCAGTACGAGGGTTCGAACCGCGGGTTGACAAAGACGACATCGGGCATCGCGGCGCTCCCGGTCGAGGGGCACGATTATGCCTTCGCGCGCCCGCGATCGCCACACGAATGCGGTGTGCCTGCGACTGTCGAGGTTCAGCCCGGCCGTGAGGCCGAGGCGCCCGTCCGGAACGAAACCCTGATGCGGCCGCCGGGCGCGTGCCGTATAATGCCGCCAGTCCCCAATGCAGCCGATCGCGGTCGTGAACATGAAAGGCGGTGTGGGTAAAACCACGACCGCCATCCATCTGGCCGCCGGGATGGCCCGGAGTGGCGCGCGCGTCCTGCTTATCGATGCCGATCCGCAGGGCAATGTCGGCCACGCCCTCGGGGTCCATCGCGATCCCACGATTCGCGAGGTGATGCTCGGCATGGTGCCGCCCGACGCCGCGATTGTCCGCGACGTTCGCCAGGGCCTCGACGTGATCACCTCGACGCCGGCTGTGTTCTCCCTCGAAGCGCAGCTGGCCGGCGCAACCCAGCGAGAGACGATCCTCGCGCGGCGCCTCGCCGGGCTGAAGGGCTACGACCTCGTGGTCGTCGACACCTCGCCGGCGATGAGCCTGCTGACCTACAACGCCCTGCTCTACGCCAGCGACCTGATCGTCCCTGTGACGATGGAGGGCATGGCCATCGTCGGCGCGCGCCAGACGCTCGCCGGCGTCCACGAAATCCGCGAGCTCTGGCCCGATCGGCCGCTCGAACTGCTGGCGGTGGTCCCGACCTGCGTCAACGCCGCGACGAACGCCACGCGCGCGGCATTCGACGTTCTCGATTCCGACCCGGAAATGGGCGCCCGTTTCTACCGGCGCGGCATCCGGCAGTGTATTGATGTGACCTATGCCATCGCGCAGCGACAAACGATCTGGGAGTACGCGCCGCGAAGCCGGGCGGCGGAAGACTACGACGCCTTCGTCGCCTTCGTCGCCGGCGGAGCCGACACACGCACCGGCGAGCCGGCGACGCGGTCCGAGCCGGACGAAGCCATCATTTGATCTGGCGCGCGAGGGGCGCGAGGACGCGCGAACTGGCTGGGTGTATCGATCCGACGCGGCGCCGGTGCCAGACATCCCGGTGCCGTCCGTCCCCGCTCCCCCACCGGCAGCCGTGAACCCTGCGCCCGCGGCTGTCACGCCGACGAGTGGCGGCGGACCGTGGACCGTGATCGACGGCAACGGCAGGACGGCGGCCCCACGACCCGTCGAGCGGCGCGTCGAGCCGCGCCCGGCGCCGGTCGCGCGCCGCGAGCGCGGGTGGATCGAGACCGGCCTCTACGTGGCGACCCTCCCGATGGCATTGACGCTCGGGATCATGCTGGCACCGGTGTTCTGGATGTTCGGAGGGCGCTCGCGGCAGTCACCATGAAGCTGATCGCCATGTCCGACCTGCACGGGGAGCTGCCGGATGTCCCCCCGTGCGATCTGCTCATCCTGGCCGGCGACATCTGCCCGGACCGCTTCGAGGACGCGCGGGCAATTGACGATCCGGAAGTCCAGGAGGCCTGGCTGCGCTTCCCCTTCACGGTCTGGGCCTCCGCGATTCCCCTGCCGCGCGATCGCAAACTGATGACGTGGGGCAATCATGACTTCGTCGCCGAGCGGGGCCGGCACCGCGCCAAGCTCGTGGCGGACCTGCCGGTCCGCGTCTTGGTGGACGAAGTCGTGGAGTGCGACGGCCTGAAGATCTGGTTGTCCCCCTGGTCGAACCCGTTCATGGACTGGGCGCTGATGAAGCCGCCGCGCGAGCTCGCGGCCATCTACGGGTCGATTCCCGACGACGTGGACATCATCGTGAGCCACCAGCCGCCGTTCGGATACGGCGACCTCGAGCTCACCGGGCCGGGCCGGAAGGAGCACGTCGGCTCCGAGGAACTGCTTCGGGCCATCGAGCGCGTGCGGCCGCTGATGGTGATATGCGGCCATATCCACCGTGATTTCGGGGTGTACGAGCACCGCGGCGTCCCGATCTACAACGTCAGCATCTGCGACGAAGACTACCGGCCGACCCACGCGCCAACCGTCATCGAGGTCGTCGGCCGGGGGGTCCAGCCCGCCCTCTGACCCGACCGCCGGGCGGCGGGAGCGCTCGCTGTTGTGTCGTCCCGAAAGGGCGAGTATGCTATGTCTTTCCAACAACATAATACGAACGGAGGCCGCGCCGCGAGGCGCTCGCCTGCCGGTCTGAATCCCTAGGCCATGGCCGATCTCGAGTTCCTCGCCTCCATCCCGATCTTCAGCTTCTTCACTCGACCGGAGCTCGAGGCCGCCGAGCGGTTGTTCCGCGAAGTCACCTTCGCGAAAGACGACGTCGTGGTCCGCCTCGGCGACCCAGGCGACACGTTCTACGTGGTGCTGGACGGCGAGCTGGAGGTCTGGGACGCGAGCCGGCCGCCGCGGCAGACGGGCACGCTCCGCCGCGGAGACTACTTCGGCGAGATGGCGCTGCTGCAGGGGGGCACGCGGACCGCGACGGTCACCGCGGCACGGCGCGTCCGGCTGCTCGCGGTGGACAAGCCGGCGTTCGATCACCTGTTTCTCCGCAATCCGAAGGCGATCGAGTACTTCGCGCGCGTGCTGTCCAAGCGGCTCGCGGGCGTGACGCGCGCCGAGCGCATCCGGCGGGCGACCACGGCCATCGCCGTCGCGAGTCGGCGGGGGCTGAAAGGAGAAACGCTGGTCGCGCATGCGCTCGCCGGCATCCTGCGGCAGATCACCAACACCGAAGTGGTGTACGTCGAGGTGCGCCCGAGCGACGAGGCGCCCCGGCCCAGCGTCCTCGATCTGTTGTCAGGCGAGCTGGAATTCGCGCCGCGCAAGTGGGTGCCGCCCAACGAGGACGGCCGCCCGACGACGCTGCAGATCGTCGTGCCCGGCGATCTCGACAGCCGTGGCTATGGCGATCTGCTGTCGAACCTCGTCTCCCGGCTGAGCGACTCGTTCAGTTTCATCGTGTTCGACCTGGGGTCCCAGATCCCGGGATTGATCGAGTCGGCGCCGGCGTACGCCGACTCGTTTGTCGCGCTCGTGGATGCGGCCGACGACGACCCAGGGATTGGCGATCTGCGCTCGATGACGCTCCACCGCGTGGTGAACCTGTTCAATCCGACTTCCCGGCCGATCCCGATCAGCAGCAGCGAGCCGTTCGTCATCCCCTACAGCCCGATCTTCGCGGGGCCGACGGTCGAAGCCAGCGAGTTCATCCGCGCCAACCCGCGGTCCGCGCCGGCCCTTCCGATGTTCCGCCTCGCGCACAAACTGCTCGGCATGTCGATCGGCATCGCGCTGGGTGGAGGCGCGGCGTTCGGCCTCGCCCACCTCGGCGTGCTGAAAGTCCTCGAAGAGCACGGCGTTCCGATCGACCTGGTCGCCGGCTGCAGCCAGGGCTCGATCGTGGCTGTCGGATACGCCGCGGGCCTGAGCATCGACGAAATGATCCAGATCGCGCGCGAGCTGGGGACGCGCCGCAATTTTCTCTTCGCCTCGGATCCCACGTTCTTCCTGAAGCCGGGCATCCTGTCCGGGCAGCGGTTCGTGTCGATGATGCGCCCCTATCTGAAGGGGAAGGAGAGCTTCGAGCAGCTTGTGCTGCCCTGCCGCACGGTCGCGACCGACATCGAGTCGGGCGAGCGGGTGGCGATCGGATCGGGCAGCCTCGAGAGGGCGTATCGCGCGAGTTCGTCGGTGCCGATGGTCCTCGCGCCGCTGCGCGCGGGCGAGCGGGTGCTCGTTGACGGCGGCGTCGCCGACCCGGTGCCGGCGGGCGTCGCGACGGAGATGGGGGCCGACATCACGATCGCGGTCAACGTCGTCCCGCCGATGAAACGCGGCGTCGAGACGGTGCTGTCGTCTTTCTATCGACGGATGAACGCCTTCAACCCGCTCTCGTATTTCGGCGACGGGCAGGACATGCCGAACCTGTTCGACATCGTCATGAACTCGCTGCAGATTCTTCAATACGAGCTCGGCAACTTCAAAGCGATCTCGGCGGACGTCCTGATCAACCCGGACCTGTCCGACTTCACCTGGATCGAGTACTACCGGGCCGACGAGCTGATCGAGCGCGGCGCAGCCGCCGCTGAGAAAGCGCTGCCGCTCATCGACAAGGCGATCGAGGCGAAGCTCGGGCCCATCCGCCAGGCCGCCCCCGGCGTCCGCGTCGCGACGGGCTGATCGCCGTGAACTCCATCCTTATCGCCATCTTCGCCGCCGGGCTGATCTGGTCGGCCGCTGCCGCCGTGTACGTGTTCATGCTGCGGAAGCGCATGCTGGCGCGGTTCGAGCAGGGGTTCCTGTATTCGCTGCTCATCGCAATGGTGGGCGGCGCGCTCATGGCGTCCACCGTCATCGGGATCTGGGGCTACGAGTCGGCGAAACGGCTGCTCGAGCAGGAGGTGGTCGATCAGCTCGCCGACATCGGCGCGATCATCGACGCCGAGCTCACCAACCAGCTGGAGAACGTCAGCCGCCAGTTGAACGGGTTCGGCACGACGTTGCTGCCGTTCCTGGACCGCAAGGAGACGGCCGCCGCCCTCGGCGTTCGCCTGCAAGCGGCTCTGAGCATCAACGAGCGCCTCCTGGAGCTTCACCTGTTCGACGAACAGGGACGGCTCATCGCCTCGAGCAGCCGGATCGAAACCACAGAGCCGGTCAGCAGGCAGGCGATCGGCGCGAACCTCGATGGCAAGCCGTTCGTGTCGGACGCCGATCGGTCGAAGGCGTTCAACCGGCAGGTCCTGTTCATCAGCGAACCGCTGCGGGATCCCTCAGGGCTGGTGCGCGGCGCAATCGGGACGCGGTTCGACCTGCAGTCCGAGCTGGCCGACCTGGTGGGGAGCCTGAAGTTCAACGCCTCGGGTTATGCGGCGATGGTGGACGGCGACGGGCAGGTCGTGGCGCACCACGACACCGCGCGCCTCGAGCGGGACGTGTCGTCGTATCCCGCGGTGCGTCGCGCGAGGGAGACCCGGACCGTCGGATCGGTGGTCGCGCTGAACGATCGAGGGGACGAGAAGCTGTTCGTCTACCGGCCGATCGACAACCCCGGCACCGTGGAGCGGCAGCCGTGGGTCCTCCTGACGGAGATCGACGCGGCGGAGCTGGTGGCGCCCGTCCGCAAGCTGCGAAAGGAGCTTGCGGCCGCGATCGGGCTGCTGCTCATCGTCAGCATCGTGATGGCGCACCAGGTGACGCGGTCGGTGAACCAGCCGCTCCACGCCCTCGGCGAGTTCGCCCACAAGATCGGGTCGGGCGACCTGACCAGCCGGGTGCCGATCGAAGGCCGAGACATCGCGGGACGGCTCGCGGCCACACTCAACGAGATGGCCGCCGGCCTCCAGGAGCGGGACCACGTCAAGGAGGTCTTCGGCCGCTACATCGCGACGCAGGTGTCGGACGAAATCCTCAAGGGGCAGGTCGATCTCGGCGGCGCGGAGAAGACGGTCACCGTGCTGTTCTCCGACATCCGGAACTTCACCGGCATGTCGGAGCAAATGACGCCGCAGCAGGTGGTCTCGTTCCTGAACGACTACTTCACCGAAATGGTGGACGCGGTGTTCGAACACGGCGGCGTCCTCGACAAGTTCCTCGGCGACGGGCTCATGGCGGTCTTCGGATCGATCAGCGACGATCCGAACCACCCGCGGAACGCCGTGCTCGCCGCCCTGCGGATGCAGGCGCTGCTGGCCAAGATCAACGGCGTCCGCGCCATGTCCGCCAAGCCCCCGATCGCGATCGGCGTGGGCATCCACACCGATTCCGTGATCGTCGGTAACATCGGGTCGCGCAAGCGCCTCGAGTACACGGTGGTCGGCGACGGCGTCAACACCTCGTCGCGTCTCCAGGCCCTCAACAAGGAATTCGGGACGACGATCCTGATTTCGGAGACGACCCACCAGGCCGTGTCGGGCGAGTTCGAGTGCCGGCAGATGCCCGACACGCAGCTGCGCGGGAAGACGAAGGACCTCAAGATCTACGAGGTGGTGAGCATGAAGGCTCTCGCCGCGGTGTGACGGCCGCGGTGGATGGGGAGCACGGTCCGCTCGCCCTCGCCTTCGATGGCGGCGCGGGGCAGGGCAACCAGCTCGCGCTGCCCTGGGCCGTCGGGTTCCGGATGGCCGACACGGGTGAGCGAGCCACGCACGGTCCGCTCATCAACCTGCTCACGGCCTCAGACGAGTGCGATCCGCTGACGAAGACGCCGTATCATAAGAACGTCCCTGTCCGCGTTCGAAAGGCAGCCGCCGCGATCGCCTGATGCCACACGGTCGTTCGCTCCTGCACGGTCCCGCGACCGAGATCGTCCGATCGATCGCCGCCGGCGAGATGTCGGCGGCGGCCGTCGTCCACGCTCACCTCGAACAGATCGATCGCCTTCAGCCCGAGCTGAACGCCTTTGTCGATGTCCGCCGGGAGGCGGCGCTCGCCGAGGCGCGGGCGCAGGACGACCTGGCGGCACGGGGCGTGCCGCGCGGCTCGCTCGGCGGGCTTCCCGTCACCGTGAAGAGCGCGATCGAGGTGACGGGCCTCCGCTGCGAGACCGGAAGCCCCTCGCGCAAGGACACCATCGCCACCGTCGATGCGGCGGTCGTCGCCAGGCTGCGCGCGGCCGGCGCAATCATCCTGGGGACGACGAACGTGGCGGAAATGCTGATGGGATACGAGTCCGACAACCCGCTGCATGGACGGACGTCGAACCCGTGGCGGCTCGAGCTGACGCCAGGCGGATCGAGCGGCGGCGAGTCGGCGGCCATCGCCGCGGGCTGTTCGGCCGGCGGCATCGGCAGCGACGGTGGAGGCTCGATCCGCGTGCCGGCGCACTTCACCGGCATCTGCGGCCTGAAACCCACGCCCGGGCGCGTGCCGGCGACCGGCCACCAGCCCGCCTGCCTCGGGCCCTTCTGCCTGATTGGCGTCGTCGGCCCGATGGCGAGGACGGTGCGGGATGTTTACGAGCTCTTCCGCGTGGTCGCCGGGCAGGAACCGGGCGATCCGATGGCGGCGCCGGTGCCGGTGAGCCCGATCGACGACGCCCTTGGCGGCCGCGCCGTGCGTATCGGCTTCTTCGAGGACGACGGCCGGACGATGGTGACGCCTGAAACCCGCGAGGCGGTGCGAACGGCGGCGCGGGCGGCCGGGCGCGCGGGGCATCACGTGGAGCCGTTCCGCCCCGATGGGCTCGACCAGGCGCGGAAGCTGTGGGACATCTTCTTCGCCGAGGTCGGGCTGATGCTGCTCGGGGAGACGCTGGAAGGGGCGGAACGCGCGCTGCCGATCCTGAAGGCGTTTCTCAAGGGAGACGCGCCGCGCCCCCCGCTGACGAGCATCGGCTTCATTCATGCGTGGATCGATCGCGACGAGGCGCGCGCGAAGCTGCTCCGACAGATGGAAGTGCACCAGGTCCTCATCTGCCCTGTCGCCGCCATCCCCGCTTTCCGTCACGGCGAGCGAAGTTGGACGGTGGACGGCACCGACGTCGAGTACCTCGACGCGATGACGTACACGCACTGGTTCAACATCCTGGGGAACCCGGCCGTGGTTGTGCCGGTGGGCAAGTCCGCCGACGGGCTGCCGATCGGCGTGCAGATCGTCGGCCGGCCGTTCGAAGAGGAGGTGATCCTGGCGGTCGCCGCGCAGATCGAGCGCGAGGTTGGCGGCTACGTCAGGCCGCCAATCTCATAATCCGGCGATGCCGGGACGACCGCGGGCGGGTCCCCCTTTCGCGCCTCACTCCTGCTACACTACGCGACACCGCGCAGCCGACCAATCCAGGGAAGTGGTGCGACGTGACACCGACGTGGTTCCCGACGCTGGACCGCCTCACGGCTCGTCTCGCCGTCGGCATCTCGCTGATGGTCGTCATTCCGCTCGCCAGCGGTCTCTACCTGCTGTCCCGCTACCAGTACGAGCGCAGCATCGCGGCGCGCCGCGCCGCGGCGGTGCTGGAGAACCGGATCCTCGAAACGTCGCTCCGCCATCAGATGCTGACACGGGACTCCCGTCTGATGACGCAAATCCTCGAGGAAGTCGCCCGGCATCCGGAGGTACGCCGGGCGATGGTGATCGACCATAACGGGGTGGTGCGCCTGTCCAGCCGGGAACCGGACGTTGGCATTCGCCTGTCCCCCGAATCCCCCACGTGCCGCGTCTGTCATGCGAAGACGCCCGCCGAACGGGAGCGGTGGGTGTTGCTCCACGACGACGGCATCGACGTCCTCCGCACGGTTCAGCCGATCGAGAATCGGCCCGAATGCCACCGGTGCCACAACTCCAAGGCGAAGCTCAACGGCATCCTGATCCTCGACGTGTCGCTCGCCCCGCTCCAGGCCCAGATTCGGACAGAACGCGGGCGGATCGCGATCGCGACGATCATCCTGATCTTCGTTCTGCTCGCTGGCGTCGGCCTGCACGTCCGTCGCGTGGTGCTCTCGCGCCTGAACCGGATCGGACGTACCGCCCGCTCGATTGCCTCGGGAGCGTTCGGGGAACGCGTCGACTCGGCGGGTGACGACGTGATTGCCTCGCTGGCGAGAGACTTCAACAACATGGCCGATGCCACGTCATCGCTGATCGACGACGTGAGGGGGCGCGAGCAGCAACTGGCTGGCGTGCTCAACAGCCTCGATGACGGCCTCGTGGTGCTGGATCGCCACTTCCAGGTGGTCGCGGCGAACCGCTCCATCGCGACCCGGTTGTGCGCGTATCCTGAGGCGCTGAGGGGGCGGAACTGTCGTGACGTGGTCGGGCACGCGCTCCCGTGCCGCGAGGACGCCGAGTGTCCGACCGCTCGGTGTCTTGCGACAGGCAGGCTCCAGAGGGCCACGTATGGATTCGCGTCGAGCGCCGCCGGCACGGGGCGCGTTCACGAGGTCTACGCGTCGCCGGTCTTCGACGACGACGGGTCGGTGGCCCAGGTCGTCGAAGTCTGGCGGGACATCACCGAGCGTGTTCGCGAAGAAGAGCATCTCGCCGAGATCGAACGGCTGTCATCGCTTGGCGTCCTCGCCTCCGGACTCTCGCACGAAGTGAACACCCCGCTCGCCTCGACGCTCACCTGCTCGGAAGCCATCCTCGACCAGCTCGACGGCGTCGACCTCGCGAGCCTCGGGCCAGAGATGGTGGAGGCGATTCGCGACAGTGCCCGCACGATCCGCGATCAGGTGCTGCGGTGCCGGACGATCACCGACCACTTCCTTCGCTTCGCGCGGGGCATTCCTCCCGCGATCGAGCCGATCGATCTGCAGGAAGTAGTGCGCAATATCATGGCGCTGGCGCGTCCGACGGCCCGCGAAGCCGGCATCGAGCTCGTGCTCGACGGGAACGGTCCCGTGCCTGTGGTAACCGCCAACACCGAGGTCGTTCAGCACGTCGTGCTCAACCTCCTCGTCAACGCCATCGAGTCGTTTCCCGCACCGGGGGGACGGGTTGTCGCGCGCTTCTGCGTCGACGATCACGTCCGCCTGCAGATCCGCGACACCGGTTGCGGCATCCCGGCAGACGTTCAGAGGCACCTGTTCGAACCGTTCCGCACGCAGAAGCCGAGGGGAACGGGCCTCGGGCTCTACCTGTCGCGTACGTTCATGCGACGCTTCAACGGCGACGTTCGTCTGGTCGACAGCGCGCCCGGCCACGGATCCTGCGTCGAGGTGGTGTTCCCGCACCCGGATCACGAGGAGGAATGACACAGGCCGTCAAGAACACGCGCGTGCTGCTCGTCGACGACGACAGCACGTTCCGTCGCGTCATGGCGTCGGAGCTCGGCCGCCGGGGCTACAAGGTCGTTGCGGTCGCCACCGGTTCCGAGGCGCTGGAACAGGCGCGGCGCACCGATCCGCATGTCACGCTGCTCGACCTTCGCCTCCCCGACATGGACGGCATCGAGGTTCTGAAGCGCCTGCAGGAAAGGGATGCTTCGGCCGCCGTCGTCGTGCTGACCGGCCACGGTACGATCGACACCGCGATCCAGGCGATCCGCCTCGGCGCGCACGATTACCTGGAGAAGCCCTGTCCGATTTCCAAGCTGGAGATGACGATCCAGAAGACGTGCGAGCACGAACGGCTCGTGAAACGCCAGCGTGTGCTCGAAGACGGGTATTCAGCCCCGAACGTCGCACCGGGGCTCGTGGGAGCGAGCCCCGCGTTCCTCAAAATGATGGAGAACGTCGCACGGATCGCCCGCACCGGCGCGACGACCCTGGTGCTGGGGGAGACGGGCGTCGGCAAGGAAATGGTGGCGACACTGCTGCATGCGCAGAGCCCGCGCAGCGACGCGGCATTCGTTGTCGTGGACTGCGCCGCCCTTCACGAGGAGCTGCTGCAGAGCGAGATCTTCGGCCACGAACGGGGCGCCTTCACGGGCGCCAACCGCCTCAAGCACGGATTGTTCGAGGTCGCGAACGGCGGGACGATCTTCCTCGACGAGGTGGGCGACATCAGCCTGGACGTCCAGGCCAAGCTCCTGCGCGTGCTCGAGACAGGGCGGTTTCGCCGTCTGGGGGGCACCGAGGAGATCGCCGTCGACGTTCGCATCATCGCGGCGACCAACCGCGACCTCCGATCCGCCATCTCGCGAGCACACTTCCGGGAGGACCTCTTTTACCGCCTGGCGACGTTCGTCGTCGAGATCCCTCCCCTGCGCGAGCGGCCCGAGGACATTCGCCTCCTGGTGGAACACTTCGTCGGTCAACTCAATCGCCGGTTCTCCCTGACGAAGCGTGTCGGTGACGCCGCGATGGAGGCGCTGCTGCAGCACCCGTGGCCGGGAAACGTCAGGGAACTGATCCACGTGCTGGAGCAAGCCATTGTCCTCAGCGACGCCGATGTCATCCGGACGGAGGATTTGCCGGCGAACGTCCGGGGGACCCCGTCGACGCCACCCGCAGGGGAGCCGGGGCAGATTCCGACCCTGCGCGAAGTCCAGCGCCGCCACGTGTTGTGGGTGCTCGAGAAGGCGGCGGGCAATCGCGCGCAGGCCGCGCGTCTGCTGGGCACCAGCGAACGCACGTTCTATCGCCTGCTGGAACGGTACCGCGCGGCGCCGAATCCGCGATCGAAGCCGCCCCGGTCGGAACGCGAATCCTGACATTCCTGACAGGGTCAGGCGGCCTCGACCTGCCACAAGTAGCAGCCTGTTTCGAACCGGGGATGGGGTTCCGCCTCCCGCGGTTGCTGGTCCCCCATCGCCGCTCGCTATAAGAATCGGCCTGAATTCTCAATCACACGCCTGTTCGCCTGTTCGTTCTCGGCCGGGGAACGCTTGTTGCTCTTGTATTCGTCCAAAGAGGTACAGGCTATGGACGCGACGCTCCTTCTCGTACTGATCCTCTCCTTCTTCGTGGGAGGCATGATTCTGGCGCTGACCATGGGGTATCGCAGCATCGAGGAGAGCCGTGCGCAGCAGGCCGCTCGTGCGGTCAGCGCGCCAGGCGCTGCCGATGTGGTGATGATCCCGAGCTTCTTCGCGCAGGTGGAGAACCGCAGTTTCCCGGGACCGGCCGCCGCGTTCGACGAAGCGTTGCTCGCACGGCTCGAGCAGCACGTCAAGGCCGAGCACGCCATGGTCGCTCAGTTCGTGCACTACCCGTCGCTCGACAGTTTGTACCGCCAGTCGGGTTCGTCGCTTCACGTCCACTAGCCAGGCAACCGGCAGGACGTCACGCTCGGGGTGACACATGCACGAAGTGCTGAAGGATACCGATCTGTTTCGAGGTTTCAGCCCGGAGTGGATCCGGCAACTCTCGGCGATCGGCCGTTCGCGTGTCCTCGCTGAGGGTGACTATCTCTTCCTGCTCGGCGACAGCGCCGAGTGCATCTATGTCGTGGTCCGCGGAAAGGTGGACCTGTGTCTGCCCATGCGGTTCGGCGAGGCCGTGAGGGACGTCCCGGTGGAGTCGGCCGCCGCCGGGAAGGCTCTCGGGTGGTCCGGTCTCGTCAAGCCGTATCGGTTCACCCTGTCGGCGCGCGCGGCGGAGCCGTCCGAAGCGATCGGCTTCTCTCGCTCCGAGTTGCACCGACTGTTCGGCGCGGTGCCCGAACTGGGAAATCGCTTCCTCGCGAATCTCTCGGAACTCGTGGGGCTTCGTCTGCTCACGTTCCAGGCGCTCTGGGTGCGGGAGCTGCAGCGGGCGCTGGAAATCGAATCCGCGCATCGGCCTGCAGGCGTGTGATGACGAACACTCACGACAGGAGCCAGGAGCCACGCTGTGTCCGCAGACGAGAAGCTTGATCCCAGGCGCCGCCTGGTCATCGGCGTGCTCGCGGTCAGCATCGCCAGCGCGGGCTTTGTGGCGGGCCGCACGGCGCTTCGCCCGACCGAACGTGTGGCGCAGCCGATCCAGTTCAACCACCAGAAGCACGTCAAGGTGGTGGGACTGGAGTGCTCGACCTGTCACGAGTACTACGCCACGAGCGATCACTCCGGCCTGCCGTCGCTCGAGCTGTGCAAGGGGTGCCATGCCGAGCCCCTCACGGAATCGGCCGAGGAACAGAAACTCCTGAAGCTAACGGCGAGCGATCCCCAGCCGGCATTCCTGAAGCTGTTCCGGCTGCCCGACCATACTCGCTACTCGCACCGCCGACACGTCACGGCCGGTCGCCTCACGTGCGAGACGTGCCACGGTGCCATCGCCGACACCACCACGCCGCCCCCCTCTCCGCTGGTGCGTATCACCATGGACTCCTGCACGCGCTGCCACGCGGACAGGGGCGTGAAGACCGGCTGCGCGGACTGCCACCGCTGAGGATGGGACCGCCGTGACCATATCGCGACGCAACTTCCTGGTCGGTGCCGCGGGCGCGGGAGTCGGGTTCGGGCTCGGCGCCTTCTCCCATCAGTTTCCGCTCGCGCCGCCGCAGTTCGGCGCCGCCTGGAGTCCGGGCGCCGAGACGTTCGTGGCGTCCACCTGTGTGCTCTGTCCGGCCCACTGCGGGATTCGCGCTCGCCTGATCGACGGCGAGTTCACGCGGATCGACGGCAACCCGTTGCACCCCGTGAGTCAGGGGGGGCTGTGTTCGAAGGGGCGAGCGGGGATCCAGCTCGCGTACCACCCGGGGCGCCTCAGGGGACCGGTTCAGCGTGTGGGCCCCCCGGGATCGGAGCGCTTCGAGCCCATCTCGTGGAGCGAGGCGCTCGACCGGGTGTCGACGGCGCTTCGAACCGCGCGAGAAGCGGGGAATGCCGGCTCGGTCGAATGGCTCGTCGGCGATGCCCAGGGCGTGATGGGGGAACTCATCTCCGCCTTCTGCCATGCGTACGGCACCGAGCGCATCGCGGTGGACGATTATCGGGACGGTTCAGCGGAGGTGCTGCGCCTGAGCCAGGGCATCAACGTTCCGCCCGCTTACGATCTGCGGTCTTCGGATCTGGTCGTGTCCTTCGGGGCCGGGCTCTCTGAGGCGTGGTGGGCGTTGCCGCTGGCGGCCAGAGCGCGCGACAACGCCGCGAGCGGCGGGCGTCGGTGGATTCAGCTTGACGCTCGCCTCTCGCGTACGGCTGTGAGCGCCGACGCGTGGATTCCGGTGCGGCCAGGCACGTACGGCACCCTCGCGCTGGGCTTGGCGTACCTCATGGCCAAGGAAGGCCTCTACGACGCCGAGACGGTGGCCAATCGTGTGTCGGGTTGGGAAGACTGGACGGACGAGACCGGGACGCGCCACGCGGGCTTCCGCTCGCTCGTGCTGAGACACGGTGCGCCTGACGATGTCTCGAGTCGAACAGGCGTTCCCGTCGCCCGACTGACAGAGCTGGCGAAGGCCTTCGGCATGGCACGCAGGCCGGTCGCCATCTGGGACCACGCGGTCAGCTGGAGGCAGGGCGGGCTGTCAGACGCGCTCGCCATCCACGCCCTCAATATTCTGCGGGGCGTGCTCAACCGGCCGGGAGGGGTGCTCGTCCAGTCACCACTGGCGCTCCCTGGCCCGCTCGACCAGATCGCCGCCGGGACGGCTGATCTGTCGCGGCGTCCTCTCACCTCGACGAGCTGGCCCCACGCGCCGGGGGACGTCGCCCCGCGCGCGGCGGTGTTGTTCCTCTATCAATCCAACCCGGTGGCATCCGCGGCGCGCCCGGAGGAGGTGCGGCAGGCGCTCGCCCGCGTGCCGCTGGTCGTGTCGTTCTCGCCTTTCCTGGACGAGAGCGCCCGCCACGCGAACCTCGTTCTTCCGGATCACACCTATCTCGAGCGCTGGCAGGATGCGCCCGCGCCCGCCGCCGTGCCGTTCCCGGTCTGGGGTGTCGTCCGGCCGGTGATCGCGCCCCGCCACGACACGCGGGCGACGGGGGACGTGATTCTCGACCTCGCGTCGCGTCTCGGAGCTCCGGTGCGTTCGCGCTTTCGCTGGCCGTCGGTCGAGGTGATGGTTCGCGAGCGCGGAGTCGCGCTCGCCACTCTCCGGCGCGGAAGCGCGTTCGTCGAAGCGTTCCGGCAAGACGAGTTGCGCGAACTCGAGGACCGAGGCTGGTGGCTGCCGCACGGCGAATCGCCCGAGGAGTATTGGCAGACAATCCTGAAGACCGGCGGGTGGTTCGATCCGATTTACGACTACCACGATCGCAGCGCGGTGTCGCAGCACGCCGACGGGCGCGTCTGGATCTTCCCCGGCGAGGCCAGGCGTCGCCTCCAACGGTCTGGCGAGCAGCTCGCCGAAGGCTTCCTGCCAATTGCCGCCGATGCCCCTGCGACCTCCACGACGCGGGACGCTCGGTTCCCGTTGCAGCTCGTGCCTTTCCGGGTGCTCACGCTGGCTTCAGGCGGAACAGCGCTGACGCCGTGGGTGCTCGAGAACCTCGGGATCCTGACCGGCCACTCGTGGGAAGTCTGGGCCGAGATCAACCCCGAAACGGCGCGGGAGCTGGGGCTGCAATCGGGCCGGCGCGTCCGCGTCGAATCGGACCAGGGCGCCTTCGAAGCCACCGTGCGGATCTTCCCGGGCGCCCAGCCGGGCGTCGTGAACGTGCCGTACGGGCTGCACACGCACGCGCCGGGGTGGGGAGACGCACTCGGCGCCAACCCGCTCGCTGCCGTCGGCCGACGCGTCGATCCGGTCACGGGGCTGCCCGACTGGTACTCGACGCACGTCCGGCTGACGGCACTCTGAGGACACTGGCATGCCGCGATGGGGGATGGTCATCGACCTCGACAAGTGCAACGGGTGCCAGGCCTGTGAGGTCGCGTGCCGATCGGAGAACAACATCGCGGTGGGCGGCCCGCAGGCCGCCCGCGAGAACCGCACCATCTCGTGGATGCGGGTGCAGACAGAGGTCGAAGGTGAATGGCCGGACGTCCGGGCGCGCTTCGTGCCGCAGCCGTGCATGCACTGCGATCGTCCACCCTGCACGCTCGTGTGCCCGGTCGAGGCGACGTCGCTCGATCGCGAAGGCATCGTCAACCAGATCTACGCGCGGTGCATTGGCTGTCGCTACTGCGCGAACGCGTGTCCGTACACCGTCAAGTACTTCAACTGGAAGCGGCCGTCCTATCCCGCGTCGGCCGTCCCGGCGCTGAACCCGGACGTGTCGGTGAGGCCGGTCGGCGTCGTCGAGAAGTGCACGTTCTGCCACCACAGGCTGCAAAAGGCCCGCGATGTGGCGCGTGCCGAGAAGCGGCCGCTGAGGGAGGGGGACTACGTTCCGGCGTGCAGCGAGAGCTGCCCTACCGGCGCCATTGTCTTCGGCGATCTCGACGACCCCGAACAGCGAGTCGCGCAGCTGGCGCGCGATCCGCGCGCATTTCGTCTGCATGAGGACCTCGGGACCCAGCCCAAGGTCTACTACCTGGCGAGGCAGGACTGACGTGACAGACCTCGAGATCGTTTCCCGTCTCCCCCAGGACGAACGCGTCCTGCTCATGCCGCTCGTCCGGACGACGAAGGTCTTCTGGCGGTGGGCGGCGCTGATGGCCGCGATCACGCTCTGGGGTTTCTTCGCCTACGCCTACCAGCTGCAGAACGGGCTGGGCGCGACCGGGCTGAACACGCCGGAGTACTGGGGCATCTACATCATCTGCTTCGTGTTCTTCATTGGCATCTCCCACGCCGGCACGCTCATCTCGGCAATCCTGCGGGTGGCGAACGCGGAGTGGCGGCGGTCGATCACGCGATCGGCCGAGTTCATCACCGTGCTCGTGATCGGATTCGGGGCGGTGCAGCCCGTTCTCGACCTGGGGCGGCCCGATCGCGTGCTGAACGTCATGCTGCACGCGCAGCCGTTTTCGCCGCTGCTCTGGGACGTGATGAGCATCGGCCTCTATTTCACGGCCAGCACCATTTATCTCTACGTTCCGATGATCCCGGACCTGGCGCGGATCCGGGACCTCGGTCTGCGGCCACGGGCACTGTATTCGTTCCTGGCGATCGGCTACCACGACACGCCCGAGGCACGCCACACGCTGGAACGCCTCATCGCGATCCTGGCCATCGTCGTGATCCCGATCGCGGTGTCGGTTCACACCGTCATCGGGTGGATCTTCGCGCTCACCCTGCGACCCATGTGGCACAGCGCGATCTTCGGCCCGTACTTCGTCATCGGCGCCATCTTCTCGGGCATCGCCGCGCTCATCATCGCGATGGCGATCCTCAGGAAGGTCTACAGGCTCGAGGCCTACTTCAAGCACGTCCACTTCAACCACATGGGTCTCCTGCTGCTCGTGATGACGGTCCTCTGGTTCTACTTCACCTTCGCCGAGCACCTCACGGTGTGGTACGGGGGGGAGGAAGCGGAATTGGCGACGTTGTACTCGAAGTTGTACGGGGAGTTCGCCGTGCCGTTCTGGCTGATGGTCGCGTGCTGTTTCTTCATCCCGTTCGCGCTGATGGCCCGCGCCGCCACCCGCAACGTGACCGGAACCGTCGTGGCCTCCGTGGCTGTCGTGATCGGCATGTGGCTCGAACGCTTCAACATCGTCGTGCCGACGTCCCTTCACCCTCGAGGCGACCTGGCGGCGCTGCACTACTTCCCCTCGTGGGTCGAGCTATCGATCATGGCCGGCACGTTGTCGGGGTTCATCCTCGTGTACATGGTCGCCACCAAGTTCTTCCCGATCATCTCGATCTGGGAGATCCGGGAAGGCCGCGAGAAGTCGATCCAGGAAGTCTCCGGCCGCGTTGCGGCCTACCTGCCCGACGACCTCGAGGTGGTCGCGTCATGAGCGGCGCCCGATCCCTCCTCGCAGCGGCGGTGATGTGGCTCGCCGCCCTGACGGCCGGTGTGCATGGCGCGGACCCGGTCGCCCCGGAAGGGAATCCCTTCCGAGGGCGCGAAATGTTCGTGCAGAAGGGATGTATCCGCTGTCATTCCATCTGGGGCCATGGCGGATCTCTGGGTCCGGACATCACGGTGGTGGTCGCCGGCAAGACGTGGGACGAACTAGTCGGCGACTTCTGGAACCATACGCCGCGCATGATCGACGAAGGCAGCCGGCGCGGCTATCCCTGGCCATCGCTCGATCCGCGGGAGATGGCCGATGTTCTCGGCTATCTCTACTACCTGCGGCTGTTCGACGAGCCGGGCAACGCCGTTCGCGGAGCCGACACGTTCGTCCGACTGCAGTGCGACGCCTGCCACGCGCTTGGCGGACGCGGAGGTGGTGGCGCACGACCGCTGGACCGGTTCGGTGCCTATCCCTCGCCGACACCGCTCGCGCAGGCGATGTGGAACGCAGGTCCGCGGATGCAGCAGGAACAGCTCCGCCGCGGCAGCCCGATTCCCCAGTTCACCGGGCACGAAATGGCGGACCTGCAGGCGTACATCCGCGCCCAGGGGCGCCGCAGCGGACGTGACGTGGAACTGCTGCCGCTCCCGAGCCCGAGCCGCGGCGCCGTCGTTTACCGAAGCAAGCAGTGCGGCACCTGCCACGACCGCGGTCAGGGCCGTGGCCCCGACATCACACGTGCAGCACTGTCGAAGACCGCGTCCGAGATCACCGGGCTGCTCTGGAACCACAGCTACGCCATGGGCGCGATGATGGGCGCCCGGGGCGTGCCGTTCCCGCGCTTCGGTGGCAGCGAGCTGTCCGATCTCGTCGCCTACCTCTTCTTCCGCGGATATCTCGGTGAGGAGGGAGATGCGGCCAGGGGTGCGGCGGTGTTCAAGGAGAAGGGGTGCGCTGCCTGTCACGGGGCAGAAATTGCGGGCGCCCCGGACCTCGCGGCGGCGCTCCAGCGGATCGATCGTCCCGGGCTGGCTTCGGCGATGTGGAACCACGCTCCGCAGATGTACCGCCTGATGGCCGAGAAAGCGCCCTTCTGGCCGAAGTTCGAACCAGGCGACATGAGAGACCTCGTGGCCTATTTGCGCCGCCTGGCGCCGGCGTCGGGGAAGGCTGTCCAGCCGACGAAACAGCAGTTTTAGTTTTGAGGAGGCCCGCGATGCGTGTTCTCGGAAGGACCCTCACATCTGGAGAGTTCCTGCTGACGGTGGCGGTGGCCTGGCTGGCGTTGTCGGGATGGGTGCGCACGTCGCCCGGTTCTCAACAGGCGGTCCCGGCCGGCCCCGCCGCCGGACAGGCGCCCGGATACGTCGGCGAAGCGATGTGTTCCACCTGCCACGATACTCAGGGAGAAACCCTGAAGGGCACGCCACACGCGCGGACGAACGACCCGCGGAGCCCCGCGGGCAAGTTCGCCTGCGAAAGCTGCCATGGGCCCGGCAAGGACCACGTCGATGCCGGCGGCGACAAGACGAAAATCAAGGTGTTCACCGCGAATCCCGCTGACGCGACCGCGACGTGCGTGACCTGCCACAACCGGGGCGAGCACGCGCTCTGGAACGGCAGCACCCACGAGCGGAGGAAGGTCGGCTGCCTCACCTGCCATTCGGTGCACAGCGGCAAGTCGGTCACGGGGCAGCTGGTCACCGAGACGCAGGCGCGGCTGTGCGCGCGCTGCCACCGCGACAAGGTCGCCAAGCTCGATCGGTCCGGCCACATGCCCGTCCGCGAGGGCAAGCTGGAGTGCACGAGCTGCCACAACACGCACGGTTCACAGAATGTCCGGCTGCTGCGCGTGGGCACGTCGGTGAACGAAGCGTGCTGGAGCTGCCACGCGGAGAAGCGCGGCCCCTTCCTGTGGGAGCACGCGCCCACACGGGAGAGCTGCGTGACCTGCCACGACCCGCACGGCTCGGCCAACGAACGGATGCTTGTCGCGCGGCTGCCCTTCCTCTGCCAGCGGTGTCACGTGCACGCGAGGCATCCCGCGACGATTTACGACGCTGTAGTGATGCAGTCGAGCAACCGTGTCTATGGGCGGGCCTGTGTGAATTGCCATTCGTCCATCCACGGCTCGAACCACCCTTCGGGCATGGCGTTTCACCGGTAGTCGGACGAGGAGGACCTATGCGAATCAGAGTGCTCGCCTGCGTGGCAGGGCTCGCGCTGGTGCCTTCAACGCTGGAGGCCCAGTACCCGTCGATGCCCGCCCAGTCCTTCCTCGCGCCGATCCGCCCGTTGGCTGTCGGCCAAATCGACGTCGGTGCCCGGGTATCGGGCGTCGAAGGGGACCCGGCTCGCTACCAGCGCTATCGGGACCTGCGCGACGGGGGCTTTTTCGACCTGAGCGGGCTGCATCGCGAGAGCGACCGCTACGTTCTGGACGCCTTCGCGCGCAACATCGGGTGGAAGGACCAGAGTTATCGCGTCCAGTTTGGCATTCCCGGCCGGCTACGTGCCCGGTTCATCTACGACCAGACGCCCACCTTCATCAGCCGCGACACGCGCACCCCGTACGACACATTGCCAGACAGCGACGGTGTGCTGAACGGGCCGTTGACGCTGCCGGATTCGGTCCAGGCTCTTGTTCAAGCCAACCCCGCGGCCAACTTCCGCGCGGCCATCGAGGGTCTCGCGTCCGACCGCTTCTTTTCGTCGCGCATCCGCCGGGACACGCTCGGGTTCGATCTCAGGTACTCGATGGGCGATGCCGACGCGAGGGTGAAGTTTCAGAACGTCACCAAGAACGGGAACATCCCATACGGCGCGCCATTCAACATCGCCATCGAAGTACCGCTCCCGATTGACTCCACCGCGAAGGACTTCGGCACCTCGCTCGAGTGGGCCCGGTCGGGGAAGCTGCTGCGCGTCGGGTGGGACGGCTCCTGGTACGACAACGACGCGTACGAGTTCATCTGGGACAACCCCCTACGGGTGACCGACGTCAGGGCCAGTGGAGGCTCGTCGCGCGGCCGCCTCGTGAGCTGGCCGAGCAACAGCACGACGTCGTTCAACATGGCGGGGGCCTACCCCCTGCCGGGTCGATCGTCGGTCAACGGCACGTTCGCGTACGGCCGATGGGACCAGAACGCGGCGCTGCCGCCTCACACCATCAATACGGCAGTGGCCCCGATCCCGCTGCCACGGCAGACAGCGGAGGCGAAGGCCGATTCAAGCTCGGCGACGTTGAACTTCGTCACGCGGCCCGTTCGCAGTCTCGACATGAGCGCGCGCTACCGGCGCTACGAGTTCGACAACAAGACCGAGGAGTTCAACCTGTACCGCAATGGGCTGCCCGAGCGCGTGGCCTTGGACGGGGCGCCCAGTGTGTGGACCGACCTCGCGCTCGGCAAGCTCGGTCCCGAGCACTTCAGCACTGCCCGCAATTACCTGGATCTCGACGCCGGCTTCACCGGCCTGCCGTTCACCACCGTGAAGGTCGGCTACAGCCTCTACGACGCACACACGCCGCTGCGCGTGTACGAGAAAGTCAGAGACGACACGGTTCGAGTGGGAGCCGACGTACTCGGCCATCGGTACGTCACGTTCCGGTCGCTGTACGAGCGCACCAGCCGGAAGGGGAAAGAACTGGACCTGCTGGCGCTCGAGCTTGCGGAGGAGCAGCCCGGTATGCGTCACTTCGACATTGCGGGGCGAGACCGCGACCGGCTGACGCTCCTGGCCACGGCGATGCCGGCCGCCGCGCTCGGAATCAACGCCTCGATCATGTGGACGAAGGACGATTTCAAGAACGAAGACGCGCCGGCCGAAAGCTTCGGGCTGCAGGAGTACAGCAGCAAGAGCTACGCGGTTGGCTTCGATGTCATGCCGCGCGAGGGCGTGAACGCCGGAATGTCCTTCAGCTACGAGGACTACGGCGGCCTCGTGCAGTCGCGAACGGCCAGCTCCGCTGCCGAGCGGACCAATCCCACGCGCAACTGGTTGACCGACGAGAGCCAGACAGCCAGGTCGCTCATCGCGAGCCTCGATCTTCTGAACGCGATCGAGAACGCCGAGGCGCGGTTCAGTTTGAACTACACATCCTACGAAGGGTCGTACGCGTACGGCCTGGTGCCGGGGACAACGCTGACAACGCCAGCCCCGCTGCCCAACCTGACGAGCAGCGAGACGCGCGCCGCCGTGGACGTGCGCTATTTCCTGACCAGGCGGGTCGGCATCGGCTTCGTGTACTGGTTCGACCGGTATCAGGTCACCGACTGGGCGTTCTCGCCGGACATCGTGTCGGGCGTCGCGCAACCTCCCGTCGAGGCGGGCCAGACGGGCACCGTCAATGCCCTGCTCCTCAACTATTTCTACCGCCCGTATACCTCGCACACCGGCTGGCTGCGGTTGACATACGTGTTCTGAAACAGTCCGTTCATCGTGGAGAGGAGGCGCTCAATGTCGCGGCCATTTCATGTATTGACGGTCCTGTGTGGACTGGCTCTGGTTCCCCAGCTCGCGAGCGCACAGGATGCTCTGGCCAAGAAAGGGCAAGAGGTCTACACGGCCCGGAAGTGCACCATGTGCCATTCGGTGGCGGGAAAAGGGAACCCCAGAGGATCGCTCGATGGCGTCGCTGGCAAGCGGACCGCCGCGGAGCTTCGGCAGTGGATCGTGAACTGGAAAGAGATGGCCGCGAAGCACAACGCGACCCGCAAGCCCCCTATGCCCGACTACTCGAAGCTCCCGAAGGAAGACGTGGACGCGCTCGTCGCGTTTCTGCAGACCCTGAAGTAGTGCGGCTGTCTGTGGATCCGCACGAGCGGCTCGCGCCCGACGACGAGACCGCCGAACATGTGCAGGACGCCGATGGCCATGAACAGCCGGCCGACCCTGTTCTTGCCGAGATAGAGGATGACGATGAGGCAGAGGAGAAGGAGCGGACCCAGCGAGGCGCGAACCAGGTCCGCTTCCAGGAGCGTTCCGGGGACCACGGAGTGTGCGGCGTGAGCCGTCGCTAAGGGTGCGTTCCCCTCGCGGCCGGGACCTGGTCGACGATCCCTTTCCCTTCTTCGACCAGCAGGAATTGGTTCGCCCCGACGTTGGCGATCCTGTCCTTCTGCCCGCTCGGCCACTCGATCTCGATCGCTGATACCTTGGCGTCTTTGCCGAGGCCGAAGGTCAGCGCGAGGTCGCTCTGCGAGCAGTAGCTCGAGCCGCTCCGGACCATGGCCCACTGCCCGCCGCCGGGGCTCTCGACGCGGACGATAGCGCCGATGCCGTCGCGGTTGGACCGGCTCCCCTTGGTGCGGATGCTCACGAAATTGTTCGCGTTGCCGCCGTCGTTGCGATAGAGCCGCGCGGGACCATGGTTCTCCGTGAACAGGACGTCGAGGTCTCCGTCGCGATCGTAGTCGCCGTAGGCCGCGCCGCGGGCGAGGATCGGGCGGCTGAACTGCCCGCCCACCGACGTGCTCACGTTCTCGAACTTGCCCCGGCCGGTATTGCGGAACAGGAGCGGAGGCTGCCTGAAGGTGACCTTCGGCTGCACGCGCTCGATCTCCTCCTCGATGTGCCCATTGGCCGCGAGGATGTCGAGATGGCCGTCGAGGTCGTAATCGAAGAAGAAGACCCCGAACGCCAGCGACAGCAGGCTGGCGCGCCCGATGGTGGACCGCGGCGCCTCGTCCACGAACAGGTTCTTCCCTTCGTTGTAATAGAGGCCGAGCATCTGGTTCGAGAAATTCCCGACGATCAGGTGCGGGCGGCCCGAGCGGTCGTAGTCGCCCGCGTCCACGCCCATGGCGCCGCGCGCGACGCCGTCCTCGCCAAACGCGACGCCGGCCGACATGCCTTCCTCGGTGAAGGTGCCGTTTTTGTTGTTGCGATACAGCTTGTTCGGCTGCGTGTCGTTTGCAACGAACATGTCGGGCCAGCCGTCGGTGTTGTAGTCCAGGACCGCAATTCCGAGTGACTTGCTGTTGGGATCCGCGATACCCGCCTTCGCGCTGGCGTCCTCGAACCGTCCGCCGCCAAGATTGCGATACAGCTTCGACGACGTGCCCTTGTACGACTCGGGGGTGCAGTAGGACTTCGAGACGCCGTCGAGGGAGCACCAGAGATCGTCCTTCGAGTTCCACTGCACATAGTTCGCGACGAAGAGATCCAGGCGGCCGTCCTTGTCGTAATCGAGCCAGGCGGCGCTGGTCCCGAAGCTGGCGTTCGCGATGCCGCTCGCCCTTGTGACGTCCTTGAACTTCCCGCCGCCGAGATTCTGGAACAGCCGATCGCCTTCGAGCGCGGTCACGTACAGATCCTGCCGCCCGTCGTTGTCGTAGTCGCCGGCGGCCACGCCCATCCCGTACAGCTCCACGTCGAGGCCGCTGCCCGCCGTGACGTTCGTGAACTTGCCGCCACCGGTGTTGCGGTACAACGCGCTCAGCGATTTCCGGCCCGGCCGCGGTGTCCAGTTGCGGCTGTTCACCAGGAAGACGTCGAGCCAGCCGTCGCCGTCCGCGTCGACGAATGCGGCGCCGGATCCCAGCGTCTCCGGCAGCCACTTCTTCCCCGCACGTCCGCTGTTGTGCGTGAACTTGATTCCGGAAGCGGCCGTCGCGTCGGTGAACGTCACGCCGCCCGGTGGAACCGCGGCCGCGGCGGCCGTGACGGCTGCGGCCGCGGCTATTGCCAGTGTTCGCATGGGTGTCGTCAATTCTTCCCCCCGACGCGGCTGCCACTCGCCTTCGGAGACCTGGTCGTGAGCACCGTCTTCGCCCGACCGAACACCGGCAGCGGAACGCTCTCGTGCTCGTGGATCGCCTGGCGTTCGTTGTTCTCCTCCGGCTTCGCGCGGCGGCGGTCGCCGGTGATGGCCTGCGCAGACTCCTCCGCCTTGAAGCGACGGAACAGCTTCTCAGATCGCGCCGCCGCCTCCAGGTTGCCCAGCCCACGATAGGTGAGCATCGCCGTGTAGTGCATCTGCAGATCCTCCGGGTCCACTTTCGCGACCCGCTCGAGGACCTCGAGCGCCGAGGTGTACTCGCGCTGCAGGAAGTGGAGGCGCGCCAGCTGGTTGAGGGCGACGCGGTCCCGCGGATACTGCTCGAGCACCCGCCTGAGCGACGCGATGGCGGCCGGGTAGTCGCCATCCGCCTTTTCGATCATCGCCTTGAAGAAGTGGATGCGGCCGAGCGACGAGTCGATGGCGAGCGCCTTCTGGATGTACGGCTTCGCCTTGTCTGTCTCCCCTTCCTGGATCAGCGCGCGCGCGACGTTCAGCCACCCGTCCGCGTAGCCGGGCTCCGCCTCCGTCACGGTCTTGAACGCGTACTCGGCCCCCTTGATGTCCCCCTGGAGAAGCATCCCGATGCCCCAGTCGTTCCAGCGCTCCCGGTCCTTCTTCGTGACGACCGGGGTCCACTTCGTCGGCGTCTTGCCGTCCCCGACCGGAATCTGCGCGGTGGCTTCGGCGAGCACGATGATGGGCAGGTTCGGAATCTCCCCCTTGATCTTGCCGGACACGTTCTTCGGCACGTTCTTCGGGTCGAAGGAGTACTCGAGGCTGTTGTGCTCCTTCGAGACCAGCGACGGGTCCTGCCCCGGCTTGGGCTGCCCCGCGTAGGCGAATTGCGTGTA
This sequence comes from Vicinamibacterales bacterium, assembly GCA_035463475.1. Classification (GTDB taxonomy): domain Bacteria; phylum Acidobacteriota; class Vicinamibacteria; order Vicinamibacterales; family 2-12-FULL-66-21; genus JACPDI01. The sequence goes on along the minus strand of DATHTE010000123.1, from coordinate 159,942 downwards.
CGAATGCGCGAACTTGCGGTAGTTCAACTTCGCGGTGAAGGTGATCGGTCCGCGCGCGTCCTCCGGAATCCTGACACGGTAGTGGACGGTGTCCGCTGCTCCGGGCGGAATCAGGCGCACGTACTGGACGCTTCGCGTCTGCCAGGCGTTCCGCTTGTCGATCGGGTTCCCCTTCCCGTCCAGTTGCAGCGCGCGGTAGAAGTGCGCCCCCGGCTCGACCGGCCCGCGCCCCTCGTCTTCGACCTGGCCGCTCCAATAGACGATGCGCCCGTCAGCGTCGCGCCCCTCCAGCTCGAGCCACACGTCGAACGCGTCCACGGTCCCGCCAGGGAAGAAGTGCCCGATGCGCACGGTCCGGACGACGACGTCGAGACGGACGGTGGAGCCGGGCGCCAGCACCGGCTGCGCCTTGTCGATCGGCGCCGCGACCTGCCCGACGTCGCGGAGCACAATCGGGCCATGCTGCTCCGCCTCCTCCCCGACGGCGAAGCCCGTCATGAGCTGCGGCCCTTCCTGCGCGCGACGGATCATCCTTGTCCCTTCGGACTTCTCGTCGATCGGAGACACCGCGAAGATATCCACCCTGATGAACCCGGACTGCAGGAACTCCTTGGTGATCTTCATCTGCGCGTCGTCCCTGTTGACGAACGGCAGGGCGGTGTTCGCCGCAGGGAACCGGTGGTTGTGCACGGTGCCGTCGGCGTGGCGGCCGGGATCTTCCGACTTCGTGGGAGGCATGTGGCAGTCCACGCACGTCAGCGACTTCGGCGGGTAATAGAACGAGCGCGCGCCCTGGCCCGAGATGCCGCTCGCCTGCCAGTTGTCGTAGTCGTTGAAGCCGCGGAACCAGCGATAGGAGTTCACCGGCACGTCGAGATGCACCTTGTGGCACGACGAGCAGTACTCCGCCGAGTCGAGCTTCATGAACGGCTTCATGAACGTGCGGCGGTGCGGCTCCGGGTTCAAGTAGGTCAGGAACCGGTCCATCGTCTTGATGATCGGGTTCTTGCTGGTCGCGAGCTCGTGAAGCGCCGGGTACTCGATCGTGAAGTCCCCCTGGCCCATCGAACTGTTCACGCGCGTGATCGCGTGGCACGACGTGCACGCGAGCCCGGCATGCGCCTCGGGCGTGTCGATCTGTTCCTTGATCGGCCGCTCGAACCGGCCGTTGAAGAATACCGCGTGGTCGTGGCAGCCGGCGCACCACTTGCTCGGCTGTGAGCCGATGACGTCCTGCATGTACTCGATCGACTTCCGGTAGAACTGGTTGTTCAGCGAGGCGAAGTGGTGCGCTGAGCTGTTCCACTGCTCGAAGATGTCCTTGTGGCACTCGCCGCAGGTCGCCGAGTCCATGAAGAAGTTGGACGGGATGATCCCGCCTACGTTGGTCTTCGCCGAGGACGGGAAGAACGGCGAGGTCGGGCCGCCCCCTTCACCCTCCATCGACAAGGGCGCCGGGGTGTTGACGATGCGGTCGTGCGGGTTGGGGTTGGCCTTGACGTAGATGCTGAACGCCAGCGGCAGGACGGCCGCGAACGCGGCGGCGTTGCCGACGCTCACGCCGAGAGCGCGCGGCCCCCCCGCGCGGCGCGCGAGCCGGTAGGCGAACGGCAGCACGGCGGCAACGCCGAGGCCCGCCGACACGATGTGGGCATACAGCACCCACCGGTGTTCACGCAGGTTCCCCACCGCCACGAGATACAGCGCGAAGGCGATCGCGATGGCGAACAACGCGGCCGGCACGATCAGCGGCCGTCTCAGCTCCGGCTCGCGTTTCAACAGGATGGCGAACGCCACGGCCAGCGCCAGGCCTCCCACGAGGTGCGCAAGCACGTTCGTCATGTAGAAGATCGTTGGAGACGCGAAGGCCCAGATGTAGCCGGTGTTGACCAGCAGCAGGACGAACCCGGCACCAACAGCGGCCCTGAGTGTCGGTCGTGTCATGGCGACTGACTCCTAACTACCTCAGCGGTCTGAGAAGTCGTAACGCGGGTCGCGTATTGTAGGTGTCGCGATACCGCCGGTGCAATAGTGTGTCTGGGTGATGCTCGCCGGTGCCGTACGGATAGGCGCTCATCCCGTGGAACGGCAGCGGCTCGACCGACCGCGAAAACGCGGTGTTCGCGTCCGCATCCTTGGCCCACCCATCCACGAACAGCAGGAAGTCACGGCGCCAACCTGGCTTGAGCGGCGGCAGCGCTGTCGCCTCGAAGCTCAGCCGTAGTTCGTCGCCCGAGCCCATGACGATCATCCGATCGTCGATTTCGACGGCCAGCGCACGCACGTCTCCGTAGCGCGTGTAGTAGCCGGACGTCGGGTTCCACATCGACAGCGGCATGCGGCGCTGGTAGTCGAACGACTCCGGTTGCTTCCGCTCGGGATGAATCGTGGGCGTCGAAAACCCGCGAAACTGCAGGTCGGCTGCGAGCGGGTCGAGCGCCGTCAGGACGACGTCGGGCGGGTCGGGATTCCGGCCGAGGAAGATCTCGTCCCAGTACAGGCACAGGTTCGTGACGATGCGGATTTCGCGGGAAGCGGAGAGGAACTTGCCAGTCAGATCGATCGCGATCGTCTTCGGCTTCCCGGCCGGAATCCCCATGTCGTCGATGACCGTCGTCCAGCGGCCCGACGCGTCCTTGACTTGGATCGAGGGGAAGATCAGGCCGCGCGGGTCCGCCTGCGCCGCGGCTAGGAAGGTGCTGCCGTCGGCCCAGTCCACCCACCCGCTCAGGATCAGGACGGCGCGGTTGTCCGGCGCGGCGCGGCCGAAGTCGAGGTCGAGCGTGTGCAGTTCGGCGACGCCGGCGTAGTTGCGGGCAAACCCGTCTGGATATTTCCGGTCCCTGGCGAGCAGCGCCGGGCGGACGTCGCGCCCCTGGGCGTCGCGCGCCGACACGGGGTAGACCCGCTCGTCCACGCCGAACAGGCGGAACTCGGGGAACGGCGGCGCCTTGAACTTGTCGTTCGTGAAGATGTCCGTGGACGACGGGTGATCGACGGCGACGAGCTGGATGCGATCGAGGTACGCGACCTCGCGAAGCTCCTCGGTGATGCGGATCTCGTACCGGGCCCCGCGCGGGACGAGCGCCTCGCCGGGGATCTGGACGTGTTCGTCGTGATCGACCGGGAAGTACGTGCCGTCACCCGCGCTCGCGCCGAGCGGAGCCACGCCGAGGACATCGGTGATGAACTCGAATTCGCGGCCGTTCCACGTGAAGATCATCGGGCAGGAGCCTGACAGCCGCTGCGCTTCCTTGAAGGCGAGCGTCCGCCCCACCGGCTGCTTCGTCTCGTTCTGGATCAGCCCGTTCGGCCACGTGATGCGCACGGTATCGATCTCGGCGGCGTCGCGGAGGCCGAAGTGCAGTGGCTCGCTGGCGTACATCTGCTTCTGGTACCGAATGCCCGCCTTCACTTCCACGATCGCGCCGGGCGCGAGCCGCAGGTTCCTGACGCCGTTCAGGGCCACACGGCTCCACGCGTGACGTGTTGCGGTTTCGTTCCGGAGCAGATGCAGCGACCCGTCGGCCGCGATGCCGGCGGCGTCGAGCCGGCCGTCGTTGTCGAAGTCCGCGGTCGCTAGGGCGACGACGTCCGCGAGGAGCGCCACTCCCGGCTGGGCGTATCGCCCCAGCGATTGATTGCGGAGGACCCTGCCGTCCACGACGAGGTCGGCCAGGGACCGATTTTCGAAGTCCCCGGCCGCGATCGCGCGCGCCGGCGTGGGCGGCACCTGCGCCGCGTCCCATCGCTGGGTCCTGTTCAGCACGACAGCCAGGCCGGGAGCGCCCCCGGCAACGAGATCGAGGCTGCCGTCGTTGTCCACGTCGCGAGCCACCACCGAAGCAGCGCCGGCCTGCAGCGGTTCGATGGGCTCCGCCCGGTACTTCCCGGCGAGCAGGTCGCGATACAGCACGGCCGCTCGATCGGCGTATGTCACCACCAGATCGCGGCCGTCCGTGTCGGCGGCGACGTTGAACGCGACACCGTCGATCGCGCGCCCGTCCACGAACGGAAAGTCCTTCGTCTGGTCGCTGAAGCCTGCCTGGCCGTTGTTGCGCTGCAGCGATGCCGTCTCGCCGACGAGCACCAGGTCCAGGTCGTAATCGTGGTCGTAGTCGAAGAAGATGGCCTTCCCGAATCGAGCCGCGGGCAGCGCGAAAGGCGCCTTCGTGAACGCGCCCTTCGCGTTGGCGTAGAGCGCGGCGCCCGAATCGGTGACCACCGCGAGATCCGGAGAGCCGTCGTTGTTGTAGTCGCCCGCTGAGATCGAGCGGATGGCCTTCAGGCCAGCGAGCCCCGCGTCCTCGACCGGCGCGTCGCCGTTCCTGAACAGGCGCGCGGTGTCGGCGGACCACGCGAGGAGATCCAGGCGTCCGTCGCCGTTGGCGTCGAACACGAGCACGCCGGCCCCCGCCGCCGCGAACGTGCCCGGCAGGCGCGTGTCGCCGAACTTCAGCGGCACAGCCGGGGAGTCGTCTTTCGCGTCGGCGGGATCGACGGGGTCGAGGATCTCGGCGTAGAAGCTCCAGTCGAGGTCCTCGGGGACCGCGGCGCCTGCCTGGCGCTTCCTGATTTCCTGGAAGAGCGCCTGCTCGCGCGCCGCGTCCTCCGCGCGGCCCGCATCCCGGTAGAGGTTGTAAAGCTGGAAGTGCGGCCCCGCGAGGTTCGGATCGAGCTTCGCCGCGAGTTCGAACTCCTTCAACGCGTCGGCGGGTCGGTCGGTGATCTTGTAGAGGTATCCCAGGTTGTAGTGCGACACCGGCTCGTTGGGCACGATCGTGACCATCTTCTCGAACTGCGTGATCGCCTTCTCGTATTGCGATTCTTTCTTGAACGCGATCCCGAGATTGAACCAGGTGTGCGGAATGGTGGGGTCCTGCTTCTGCGCGCGCTCGAGCTCCGCGATGCCTCCCTGCGTATTCCCCGCGCGCAGCAGCGCGAGGCCGTAGTTCACGCGCTCGCGCGCGGACTCCGGCGCGAGGTCGAGCGCCTGCTTGAACTCGGCGACCGCCTGGCGGCTCGTGGTGGGGTTCTCGTAGAACGCTTTCCCGAGATTGCGGTGATGCCAGAGCGCCTCGGCCGATTGGCCGGACACCGGCCTCTCCCAGCGGGAGACGAGCGCGACGCCGACCACTGCGACGAGGGCGAGGACACCGCCGAAACGCCTCACCGGGATCCTTTCGACGCCGCTTCCCGGATCGTCGTGATCGTGCCGGCAGGCGCGTCGGCTCGTTGCCGGGTGCCGCTCGGCCAGCGGATCTCAATCGAGGCGACGGTGTCGCGCCCGAGTCCGAAATGGACCCGTCGCGCGCTCTGACCGGCGTAACCGTTGCCGCCGTCCACCTCGCGCACCAGCGTCTTTCCCGACCCGGTCTTGAGGGTCACGCGCGCGCCGATCGCGTCACGATTCGACGTCGTCCCCGCGAGATCCAGCTGGATCCAGTTGCCCGGTGCTTCGGTGACGTTGCGGTAGAGGATGGGCTCCTGGTTCGCATTCGCCTGGAAGAAGTCGAGGCGGCCGTCCCGGTCGAAATCGGCGACCGCGAGGCCGCGGCCGTCCCGGTCGTTGTCCACGCCGGCGGCGGCGCCGATCTCCTTGAACGAGTGCCCGTCGAGGTTCCGGAAGAACTTCTTCTTCTGATAGCCGCTCCACGTCATGTTCCCTATCGGCGGCCAGCTGTGGACGTTGCTGAAGTCAACGCCCGGCGCGGTGATCATGTTCACGAGGACCGGAATGTAGTTTTCGGGCCCCGCCGAGCGGAGACCGTTGACGGCGAACACGTCGAGGAGGCGATCGTTGTCGAAGTCGGCGAACTTGGCGGCCCACCCCCAGAGCGAGTCACACGTGCCCGTTTCCCGGGACAGGTCGGTGAACGTCCTGTCGCCGTTGTTGTGCCAGAGCATGTTGCACTCTTTCATGTACTCGTCGGTGATGTTCGTCACGTAGACGTCGAGCCAGCCGTCGTTGTCGTAATCGGCGACGTCCACGTTCATGCCCTTGCGCGTGTCGAAGCCGATCGACTTCTCCGTCGTGTCGGCGAACGTCCCGTCGCCGTTGTTGAAGTACACGCGGTCAGTGCCGTAATCCCCCGCGACGTACACGTCGGGCAGGCCGTCGTTGTCGAAGTCGCCGTGGCCGACGTCCAGCGTCCAGCCCATGGCGTTGGCCAGGCCGGCTTTCTTCGTGACCTCCTCGAAACGGCCGCCGCCGAGGTTCCGCCACAGCGTGACGCCGCCGCCGTTGACGGCGTTGTCGAGGTCGTTCGGCAGCACGTTGGGGCTCTTGAGCAGGATCAGGTTCTCCGGCTTGAAGTAGTTGCCCAGCAGCACGTCGAGGCGGCCGTCGCGGTCGAAGTCGAAGGCGAGGGCCGCAATCGTGTTGCCGAACGCGTTCATGCCGCTGGCCGCCGACACGTCCCTGAACGTGCCGTTCCCCTCGTTGTGGTAGAGCAGCGGCGTGCCGAAGCGCGCCACGAGCAGGTCGCGCCAGCCGTCGTTGTCGTAGTCGAACCAGAGCGCGTCGGCGACGATCGACAGCGGATCGTTGCCGCCGCCGACCCCGGCCTTCGCGGTCACGTCCGTGAACGTGAAGTTGCCGTCGTTGCGATAGAGGAGGTTCGTCCTGCCTTCGTCCGAGTCGGTGACGAAGAGGTCGTCGTCTCCGTCATTGTCGAAGTCGCCGGCCGCGGCGGACGCCCCGCCCGAGGTGAACATGCCGAGAACGTCAGCCGCCTTCCCCTTGTAGGTGCGCGTGTGGTGGGGGCGCTTGACCCCCGCCTTCGCCGTGACGTCCTCGAAGCGGATGGCCCCCGGCTCGGCGAGGACGAACGTGCCTGCCAACAGCACGACGGCCCCCGCAATCGTCTGCCGGCGCGCCGCGCCGGATTTGTGCGCTATCTCGTCCATAGTTCCTGGAGGTTCGTGTCGACTCGCCTGTTCGGGTCGTAGGTCTCGTCCATGATCGGCTTCAGCGCGTCACCTTGGGCGGAGAGGCGCTGCTTCAGCGCGGCATTGTCGGGGAACGCCGCGAGCCCCTCCTTCCACACCGCCGTCGCTTTCTCGAAGTCGTCCATCTTGTAGTAGCCATCGCCGAGGGCGATGTAGACGCGCACGTGGTAGCTTCGCTTCGGTTGCCCCTTCTGGATCTTCAAGGCCTCCTCGAGGTCGGCGATTCCGAGCTTCGTCCGGCCGAAGATCCTCGGCCAGTAGAGATAGCTGTTGCCGCGGGTGTAATAGCCGATCCAGGACGGCTTCAGCTCCAGCGATTTGCTGAACTCCGTCAGCGCGTTGTTCGCCAGGATCACCTGCGTGATCGAGCCGGCCGCGGGGATCTTGTCCACGTACCCGAAGCCGAAGTTCAGGCGCGCGTTCGATGATGACGGGTGCGACGCGACGAGCTGCTTGAAGAACTCGAGGGCGCGGTCGTACTGCCCCGCCTTGATGACCGCCATGCGGTAGTCGTTGCCGGCGCGGAGGTCGTCCGGATTCGCCGCGAGCGCCTGCTCGAGTCTCGCCAGGGGATCGGCCGCGGCCGGCGACTGCGCCGGCGCCAGGAACAGCAACAGCACCAGGGGAAGAGCAACGGACGTGGACATCTACTTGCGCACCTTTGCCTCAAAAGCGCCGAGGGCCGTTTCGCCTTCGGCGATGCGGTGAATGCGATCCACGGGGACGTCTTTGAACGTCTGACGCTGGCCCGAGGGCCAGCGCACTTCGAGCGCCTCGATCACGGCCGCGGCCCCGAGGCCGACGTGCACCCGCGTCGTGCTCTGCGCCGCGAAGCTGTTGCCACCGTCCACCATCCGGAGGAGCGTCCGGCCGCCCGCCTTCACACGCAACTGCGAGCCGATGCCGAACCGGTTCGACTGTTTTCCGGCGAGCACGAACTCCGCCCAGTGGGGCCCCCGCGGGGCCACGTTTCGATAGAGGAACGGCGGCGCGTTCGCGTTGGCCACGAACATGTCCAGCCGCCCGTCGTTGTCGAAGTCGGCGACGGCGACGCCCCGCCCGTCTCGCGTCGAATCCACCCCGTGGCGCGCCGCGTGATCGACGAACAGCTGCCCGCGCTCGTTGTGGAACAGCTTCTTCTTCTGATACCCGCTCAGCGTCTTGTTCCCCATGGGCGGCCAGCTGCGCGCGTCCGTCAGGTCGACGCCCGGCCTCACAATCATCTCGAAGATGTCGGGCACGTAGTTCTCCGGGCCGGCGGACACCCAGCCGTTCGTGACGTACAGGTCCAGCCACCCGTCGCTGTCGTAGTCGAAGAACTTGCCGCCCCAGCCCCACCCGGTGTCGTGCGTCCCGGTCTCGCGCGAGACGTCCGTGAACGTCAGGTCACCGTTGTTCTTCCACAGGAAGTTCCCTTCCCGCATGTAGTCGTCGGTGATGTTGGTGACGTAGATGTCGAGCAGCCCGTCGCCGTCGAAGTCGCCCCACTCGGCGTTCATCCCCTTCTTCGTGTCGATCCCGATCGCCTTCTCGGTGCGGTCCGTGAAAGTGCCGTTGCCGTTGTTGACGAAGAAGCGATCCGTGCCGAAGTCGCACGCGACGTACAGGTCGTCCCACCCGTCCCCGTTCGCGTCGCCATGCCCGATGTCGAGCGTCCAGCCGCTCAACCTCAGCCCGGCCGTGCCGGTGACGTCGGCGAACGTGCCGTCCCCGGTGTTGCGGAATGCCACGAGGCCGCCGCCGTTGTTCGCCGTCTCGAAGCTCTCAGGAAAGAACCGCGGTGTGTCCGGCTTGAACAGGTTCGTCGGCTGGAAATACGCGCCGACGACCAGGTCCAGGTCGCCGTCGTGGTCGTAATCGAAGGCCACCGCCGTGATCGCGTTCAGATACCGTTCGAGGCCCGCCGCGCGCGTCACGTCCGTGAACCGGCCACCCCCGACGTTCTCGAACAGGAGGCTCCGGCCGAACCGGATGACGAACAGGTCCGGCCGGCCGTCGTTGTTGAAATCGAACCAGAGTGAGTCCGCCGACGCGTTCGCCGCGTCGTTCCCCGTGCCGAGCCCCGCCTCCGCGGCGACGTCGGTGAACGTGAGGTTGCCGTTGTTGCGATAAAGATGGTTGCGGCCGTCAGCGGCCGAATCGGTGACGAAGAGGTCATCGAAGCCGTCGCCGTCGAAGTCCGCGACGGCGGCCGACGCGCCAAGGGCGGTGTAGCCGGCCATGATCGTCGCGTACTCGTTGTCGAACTGACGGTTGCGATGCGGCGTGACCACGCCGGCGCTCGCGGTGATGTCCTCGAACCACCGCTCGCCGTTGGTGGCCACCGGCGGCGACAACGCCACGAGCGCCATCCCGATCATCAGGCCCGCGGCTTTCACGACCCCGACCCGCCCGCCGGATACCGCTTCTCGACCAGCGAGTCACGCCCCTCGGTGATTTCGATGATCCGGTCCGCGGCGACGTTGCGGAACCTCTGCGTGGTGCCCGACTTGGGCCACTTCACGAGGAGCTCGTCAACGGATGCGCGGTCGCCGAGGCCGAAGTACTGCCGCAGCGTGTTCTGAGAGCCGTAGCCGTCGCCGAGCGCGACCTCCCGCATCTGCCGCATCGGACCGATCCGCGCGTGCACCCGCGCGCCGACCGCGTCACGGTTCGACGAGGTTCCGACGAGCTCCACCGCCAGCCAGTGGCGCGTGCCTTCCAGGTTGTTCTTCAGTAGCGCGTGCCGGTCCGTCGACGCGGCGACCGCGATGTCGAGCACGCCGCGGTTCCAGAAGTCGGCCACCGCGATGCCGCGGCTGTTCATGATCAGGTCGGTTCCGAGCGCATGACCGGCCTCGATGAACGTCCCGTCGCCGTTGGCGCGCAGGTGCCGGTTCCTCTCGTAGCCGTGCCAGGACCGCCGCCCGAAGAATTTTGGGTCGAAGAATTTCCCGGTCTTGTATTCCTTCTGCGCGCTGACGACGTTGTTGAGGAACTCCAGCTCGATTTCGGTGCCGCGATCGTTATAGACCCACCCGTTGGCCGAGTAGATGTCGAGCCAGCCGTCGTTGTCGAAATCGGCGAAACTCGAGCCCCAGAACCAGCCATGCGGGTTCGCGGCGGCCGCCCACGTGACATCGTCGAACGTGCCGTCGCCCCGGTTGCGCAGCAGGGCGTTCCCCGACGCCATCTGCCGGAACACGTGAGGGAACTGAAACCCGGACTGCCGGAGAATCTGCAGGTACAGCGGCATGTCCGTCCACCAGACGCCCTGCCGCCACACGTTGAGCATGTAGCGCCAGACGGTCGGCGGATCGGCGAACCAGGCATGCTCCGATCGGATGTTCGCGACGTAGAGGTCGAGCAGGCCGTCATTGTCGTAGTCCCCCATCGAGGCGCTCATGCCGGCGCCGTAGTTGAGGGTTCCGCTCCGGACGGTGATGTCGGCGAACGTGCCGTCGCGGTTGTTGCGATACAGCGTCTTCCGGCCGAAGTCGTTGACCACGTAAAGATCGACGTACCCGTCCTCGTCGATGTCGCCGAAAACGCTGCCGAGGCAGAGGCCGACCTCGCCGACGCCGGCTTGCTCGGTCACGTTCGTGAACTTGCCGCCCCCCTCGTTGCGGTACAGCTGGTTCGGTTCGCCGTTGCGCGCGTAGAACGTGGTCGGGATCTTCGTGCGCGGATCGAGGTAGCGGCCGACGTAGAGATCGAGATCGCCGTCGTTGTCGTAATCCCCCCACGACGCGACGGTCGTGCAGCAGTCGGCCCCGAGCCCGGAGCCCGCCGTCACGTCCGTGAACGTGCCGTCGCCGTCGTTGTGGAACAGCTGGTTGGGACTGAACGTCCGGCTGACGAAGAGGTCCTTGTGCCCGTCGTTGTCGTAATCGGCGAACACGCCGACGCTCACGCCGTCGAGGCCCGAGAGGCCCGCCCGCGCGGTCACGTCCTCAAAGGTGCCGTCGGCCCGGTTGCGCAGCAGGCGTGACTCGACGCCGTCCGGGATGAACAGGTCGTAGAACCCGTCGTTGTCCACGTCCGCGGCCGAGATGCCGCCCGGACCGTACCGGATCATGCCGAACCGCATCGGTTCGTTCAGGAAGGGCGGGTAATACTGGTTGACGAAATCGACCCCCGCCGCGCGCGCGACGTCCTCGAACTGGGGGCGCGCGGCAATCAGCCGATCCCCTTCGAGCAGCGAGGCCGAACGGATCCGAAGCCCCTCGGGCGTACGATCGAACGTGAGCCGGAAACGGGCGCGGTCGATGCCCGACCGGGGCTCCCCCCGGGGCGTGCCAATGGCTTCGAACCGGACCGTCGCTACCAGCGACGACCCACCCCATTGCTCCACGCGATCGTCGATGTGAAGGGCGACTTCTTCGATCGCCGAGAAGCTCGCGCGATATTGGCGCCATTCCGCCACCGCGGCGGCGCGATCCGCGGGCGCGTTGTCCGACCGCTGTCGATAATGGCGGACGCCGTCTTTTTCGCCGGCCAGGACCCGGGTCGAAAGACCGAGGCGCGTCCCCGCGTACTCGGCGGAATAGAACCGTGCGATCGCGTCCGCGTCATTTGCGGCGATCGCCGCGGCGAACGGCGTCAGGGTCTGCACGATGGCGCGTCCCGACTCGTAGAACGCGAGGCCGCGCCGGTCGATCCAGATGGCCGCGGCCACGAGAAGGACGACCGCAATGACCGTCGCGACAAGAACCCGACGCCGCAAGGTCCCGCGGGTCCGGCCCGGGGATTTGTCAACGGTCTCTAACGGCATCGTTCTTCAACTGGGCCGCTCTTCGAGCTGATCGGTGGGGAATACGGCTTTTCGATTGGGGAGGAGGTCAACTCGAATGTGGTGGCGGCAGGCATGGTCCTCACGGCGTCAACGCGGCGCCGAAAGGCTACCACATGTCGGAGGATGTCGTCAGACCGGAGACCGCGACCGGCTCAGCGTGGCGTGGACACCTACGGCGCGATGCGCTTGATCGTGAACTTGAACACGAGTGGGCATCCGGCCGTACGACAGCGGGTGGGGTCCTTGAGAAACCCTGTGGGTGACGTAACGATCCCGTTGGCCTGCCTCGGGAACGTCGGATACTCGTCGTCCAGGAGCCGCTGCCAGCTCAGGGGTAGCAATGGCTGCTGGTACACGTTGACCCAGCCGGTTAGCGTGTCGGCGCTGACGACCTGCCCCACCCAGCGGCACCGGACCGCCGTAATGCTCTCTGGTTCGGGAGGAAAGGACCGGAGCATGAACACGTAGTCCGCGGTGAATTCCCTGCGACTCGTCGGGAACCACTCGCCGTGCGCCGTGGTGTGCGGGCCGAACGGCGCCGCACCGAGCGTCATCGAGTCATCGGCCACGAACAGCCCGTCGGGGAGCAGCGTCGGTGTCATGAAGAGGACGACAGGAGGGCGGCCGAACGAGCATGCGGCCGGCGCCACACCCGACTCGCAGACCTGTATCGCCTTGCCGAACCACGAGCCGACGGCGCCGTGCCCGGCGTAGTCTTTCGCCGACGGCACCGGTTGCTGCCCGGCTGACGCGGCGGAATCGATCGTTGACCCGGCGGGCCAGCCGATTGTCGCGCCAGCGGCCCCGATAGCGACAACGACCAAAGCCTGCGCACCGAGGCGCAGGAGACGACGTGTGCTGTGGGCCATGACCTTCGCTCCTTGCTTCTGATGCGGCCGGCGGCCCGCGACCGCCGGCCGTCATCGTCAGACCGTGTGAATCAGCTTCTCCATCGACTCGGGCGTTGGCGGGTTCTTGGCCATCTCGGGATGGGAATGCTTTGCGTGCACCTGCACGTGCTCCATCAACTCTTCGCGGGTCGTCGCCACCACCTCGAACGGGCAGTTCGCGCCGGTCTCGGCGCAGACGAGTTTGTAGGCCATCTTCGTCTCCTCCTTCGCTGGTGGTCTGAAGCCGGATCGCGTTCAGACCGCTAGAACCTGAAGCTCATGCCGATCAAGGCGCCGGTAAGCTTATTCGATTCGTCCAGCGTGCCCCTGATGTTGTTGTCCAAGTCCGGGAACGGCCCGACGACATGCTGGCGCGGCACGAAGTACGCCGAGACCACCGCCTCGAGAAAAGGAAACATCTTCACGCCCATGCCGCCGCAGAAGTGGTGCTGGAACGTCGCCGGCGCGCCGGTCGCGGTGAGGACCACCGCCTCTCGAAGGGGCATCTGGCTGTAGTTGTAGCCGGCGCGCAGGGTGAGCTTGCCGGTCGCCTGATGCTGCATGCCCGCCTTGAAGGTCCAGACGTTCCGCCAACCGAATGGATACACCACGCGGTCGATGATCCCGCCCGGGCTGCCGAAGCCGTTCACGCCCTTGTATTTCGTAAACATCCCGTCGATCGCGATTCGCGTCTTCGTCCCCGGCGTCACGCCGGCGCCGAAGCTCACGATCATCGGGCCGTCCAGGTCGAACTCGAGCTTCTGCGGACGCCCAAATGCCGGCGAACCGGGGTCCGCGATCGTCGAGTTCCACTCGTACGTCGAGAAGTCCTGCGGCGTCGTGAACGACGCGCCGAAGCTGAGCAGCGGACTCGCCTGGTATCGAAACCCGAACTGCCCCGCGAGCGCCCACGAACGATTGAGCCTGCCCGCCTCTGGATAGAAGCGGTTGCCGGACGGATCAAGGTCGAACACCTTGTACGGGAGTGGCGCCACGGCAAACTCGCCTATGTAGACGTTCAGCGACACGCCCAGAGCGAGCTTCGGCGTGACCTGGTAGGCGAACGCCACCGGGATCTTCGTCTCGCGGTAATCCGTGTAGATGCGGCCGAATCCCTGCGGCGGCTGCGCGAACAGGATGCTTGCGTCGTCCGACGGGTAGTCGACACCGAACCCGGCGAGGCCGATCAGGCCAAACCCGAGGGCCAGCTTCCCTTTCGGATCGCGCAGCATCCACCCGAAAGCCGGAATGGCCACGACCTGGCTGCTCGGGTTGGCGCGTCCGACCAGGTTCCCGACAGTCGTCTCGACCTCGATGCCGTCTTTGAAGAACTCGGTGGCGAACGTGATCTGGTTGCCTTCGACCGACGCGATCAGCGCAGGATTGAACGTCAAGGCCGCCAGCGACTCCTCCGGTAGAGCGGTCCCGGCGCCCCCCATCGCGGAGTTGACCGGGCCGACGCCGTGGAGCATGTGTCCCTGGCCAGCCACAGGTGCGGAGATCAGAAGCAGCAGCGCTGCCAGCGTGAATGCCGCGGTCAAGCCACGAGTCATCGTCACCTCGTACACACCGGGCCGTCCGCCGGCGCGCGCTGGCACGGCGCGCGCACCCAGAGGTTCACCCGGCCGTCGGCGCAATCTGTTTGCGGTATGCGGAGTTCGAGGAGAATCGTAGGGTAGGGCGCTTCTAGTGTCAACGCATTAGTTCGACGGAGATCAATCCGCGACGCGGCGCATAGCGGGCCTGCGCTATAGTCGAGTCCCCAGGGGGGAGGCTCAGCGTGGGTCTGTATTTCGAGGACTTCGCGTCACCCGAAGACGCGACGTCGCGCGGCCGGACGGTGACGGAAGCGGATGTCATGGCGTTCGCCGGGCTCACCGGCGACTTCACGGAACTGCACACGAACGAGGAATACGCAAAGACGACGACGTTCGGCCGCCGCATCGCGCACGGCGCCCTCGTGTTCGGGATCTCGATCGGTCTCACGACGCGCATGAACTTGCTGGAGGACACGCTGCTGGCCTTCGCCGGCGTCGACAAGCTTCGGTTTGTCTCGCCGGTGTTCATCGGCGACACGATTCACGTCGTCAAGCGTGTCGTGGAGCGCCAGGCGCTCGGGGCGACGCAAGGCACGATCGTGTTCGAAAGCCGCGTGCTGAACCAACGCGGCGAACTGGTGCTCGTCTTTCGCGACAAGCTTCTGGTGAAGCGCCGCGGCGGCGACGCCCCAAGCCCTTCCGGGCCGGGCGATCAATCCAGCTGACGCCGGTTACACACCTGCCATCGCCGGCTCGAGGGACGCGGTCTTCTCCCACGCGGCGAAAATCTTCGAACTGCCTTCCATCAACGCCTGGTGGACGTGGGCGTGCTCGACCGCCATCTGCAGGTCCATATAGTCGCGGAACGGTTGTGATTTGTACACCCCGAGTGTGAGGAACTCCATCAGGTCCGACGTCCCGTAGAGCGGGCACGGGATGTACGAGCCGAAATCGAACACCTTTTTCGCCCGGGCGCCGGCGACGAACTCCATGTCGCACCGGACCTCGTTGTTGTCGCGCAGCAGGAACGAGTAGGTCTTGACCGCCCAGTCGAACTTGCCGGGACCGAAGCCGAAATAGTTCGGGACCGGAGCGTAATCAATGAACGGGTACCCGATCGCCACTTCGAGTTTGTAGCCTGGCTTCGGGCCCGGCACGATGTGGACGAAATCCGGGTGCTGTACCACCGCCACCGCTTCCTTGAGGATGGTCTTCATCGGACCGAGATGAATGACGAAGTCGTGCAGGAAGATGGTGAGCAACGACCACTGGTATTTCGTTCCGATCTCACGCCAGTCCCGCGCGACGGTCAGCTGGTCGGCCGGATAGCGGCCGCACCGCCGCTCGGCATCGCAGTACAGCATCTGTTGAATCGTGAAGCCGCCCGCGTTGCCGTCCGGATACATCCACGCCGAGGTGCTCAGGAAACGCCCCAGGACGTACTCCAGCAGCCGCTCCTCGGGGTTCGGACCGGTGATTCGGCCGAACTCGACCTGCTGCTGGCAGCCCAGGGCCGCCAGCGTCCGTCCTTCGATGCAGACGTCCGCGAAGTATCCCCAGGCACGGTTCGGCAGCGCATACGGACGATTGAGCGACAGCGGGAACTGCCGGATGCGGCGGCGGGGATCGCGCGACCAGTGCTCCAGTTCACGACCCTTCACGATTGCCTGCTCGCTCTTCTCGACGAGCGATTTCTCGAGGGCCGTGAAGTTGTCGGGAATGATCGGACGAGCAGATGTTGTGGTGTTCATAGTGGATTCGGTCCCCTTTTGACGACGGTCCAGCGGCCTTCGCCCTGTGTGATCGTCACGGTCGCGTTGGCCGGAAGACGCTCGAGAACCTCGCGCGGTCCTCCAGGCCACCAGATTTCGAGCCGGCCGGCGCCGCGCTCCGATCCGAGCCCGAAATGCTGCTCGAATGGCAGGCAGCCAAACTGGCTGCCGCCGTTGATCACGAGGTGCTGCTCCCGTCCGGCCGTCGTCAACTTCAGTCGCGCGCCGATCGCGTCGCGGTTGCACGTGACACCCGTGAGCCGCACGTTCAGGTAATTCCCCGTCAGTTCCTCGGGCCGGAAGACAGAGGTGGTCAGCAGTTCGCCGGGATACATGCCGCCCGAGGCGGCGATGAGGCTCATCCGCCCGTCGCCGTGCAGGTCGGCCGCGTTCGCGCCGTGCGCTTTGCCGGCCGCGGGCAGGCCGGCCGCGAACGTGATGTTCCGGAACCGCCCGCCGTCGTTCGCGAGCACCACGAGCGGATCGCTGCGGTCCATCTGCGGGCCGCCGTTGCCGAGCAGTAGATCGAGGCGGCCGTCGTTGTCGAGGTCGGCAGCGTTGCCGCTCATCGAGCCCCAGCACTCCACGATGCCGAGTTCGTCGTTCGCCAGCGTGAAGGTGCCGTCACGGTTGTTGTGGTAGACGCGCAGCGGCTGCCCGGAGGATGACGGCGCGCCATGTCGCAGGCTCAGGATCATGTCCTCGTTGCTGCACCACAGGTACTGGACGAGGTCGAGCCAGCCGTCGTTGTCGTAGTCGCAGAAGAACGCGACCATGCCGAAACACGGCCGATTGATCCCCGCAGCGGCGCTGACGTCGGTGAAGGTCCCGTCTCCGTTGTTGTGAAACAGCTGCGAGCGGCCGAACGCGCTGCTCAGAAACAGGTCGGGATACCCGTCGTTGTCGTAGTCTCCCCACGTTGCGCCCACGGTGGGCCCCCACGGGGCCAAACGCGCGTCCAGCGTGACGTCGGTGAACGTTCCATCGCCGTTGTTGTGGAACAGCCGGTGGCGCTTGGGCCGGTGGAACACGCCTCCAAGGTTGCTGGGAACGAAGAGGTCCAGGCGGCCGTCGAGATCGAAGTCCACCCAGCCCGCCGTGAACCCCGGCGCCCAGCCCTGGACGCCTGCCTCGCGCGTGACGTCGGTGAAGGTGCCGTCGCCGTTGTTGCGGTACAGCGCCGCCTCGCCGTCGAAGAAACCGAGACGGGTCACGAACAGGTCGATGCGGCCATCGTTATCGTAGTCCCCCGCGCTGATCCCCCAGGAGTTGACGCACGCGTCGAGGCCCGACGCGACCGATGCGTCCCGGAACGTGCCGTCGCCGTTGTTGCGGTACACGCTGCAGCCGGCGCTGACGGCGGAGATGATCACGTCGAGCTCACCGTCGCCGTCGATGTCGAAGATCGCCGTGCCGCGGCCGCCCGACGTCTTGTCGAGCCCGATTTCTCGAGCGACGTCGCGGTACCGGAGCCGCGTGGGCGCCAGTCCTGTCTTCATCGCGACGCGGCGTTCGGGGGGCGTGTCGTCCGGGTATCCGCCCAGCTTCTGCGACGCGAGCCAGACCCAGTGCTGCGCGCGCAGCTCGGATGCCCCAGCCTCTATCGCCCGTACACCGTCCCGGATCGCCTGGTGATAGCGTCCCGACCGCGTCCCCGCGACCGCCCGCTCGTAGAGCGCCTGCGCGTGCGTGCGCGGGTCCTCCACCGCGAGCGCGAGCTCGTCGAGCGCCTCCGCGTAGAGCCCGCACTTGATGTACGTCCGGCCAAGCTGCAGGCGCGCGGTCGCGTCGCCCGGGACCCGGCGCAGCCGCTCGCGGTATCGATCGATCTCGTCCTTGTACTGCAGCGCCTGGAAGACCGGGTAATCGAGAAACGCCTCGACCAGCTCGATCAGGAACGACGGCGCCCGCGTGGCGCCGACGATCTCGACCGCGTGCAGCCCGCGCACCAGTTCCTGCGCGAACAGCGACCCGAACGACAGCGGCAGGCGAATCGGAAACGTGATCAGGCCGCGAAGGTCCTGCGGGGCGACGCGGGCGAAGCTTGCGCGGAAGGCGTCGGCGACCTCGTCGGCCACGCCGGGCGCGCTGGCGCCGGTCAGCGTGGCGTACCGCAGGATTCTCGCCATCCGGTTTGCGAAATCCGAGGTGGCGCGGTCAAGGTCGTCCGGGCCGTCCACGGCCGGACGGATCGTGACGTGACTCGGCGGAGCGCCGTCGATCGTGCCGAGCCACGACTGCGTTGCCGCAATCGCCCGGCTGAACGTGTGCAGCCCCAGCTCGAAGACGCGGGGCGGCAGGCTGCGCGGGTCGGCCAGGGAATCAGCCATGGGTGGATGGGCGCTCGATCATCTTCGGCAGATCGTAGTACACCGACCGGACCGCGCAGCCGAAGCTGCTGGTCTCGGGACGCTCGATTGCTTCGCCCGCCAGGAAGCTCGCAATCGCCCGTTCCAGGTACGGCTCGTACTCAGGGTCGTCGGGATACTTGAAGTTGTCCACCGCGCCTCGATACCGCAATGTCCGGAGCGGATCGACGAGGTAGACGCGCGGCGTCTGCTGCGCGAAGTACGCCCGGGCGGCCGCGCCGTCGGGACTGTGATAGAGCGGAAACCGCAGGCCGCGATCCGACAGGGCCTTGCGGATCTCGTCGAGGGTTTCGCTGTGCCGCGTCGCGACCGCGTAGAACGCCAGCTCCGGATGCGCCGCCTCGAGCCCGTTGAAATACGCGTCGTAACGGACGCAGTGCGTGCAGACGCTCGACCAGAACAGGACCACACCGCCGCGACGCCCGGCCAGGCACACGTCGAGCGAGCGCGCGACGCCGGTGTAGACGGCCGGCAGGTTCAACTCCGGGACGATACTCCCGATCGCCTGTCCAGTGGACGTGTCCATATCGGTCCGCCAGATTGTCGTAAGTGGAGCGTGGCCAACGCCGGTGACCACACGAATACCCATCGATGGAGGATGGGCGGATCACGATCTACAGATGCCGTCTGTGTCTGTGGTAAGGTTACCACTCCTTGCGCGGGAGCGGTGCACAAACAACGATGGTTGACACGACCGAACAGTCACAAATCGTTGCGACCGACGAGATGGCCCGCCCTGCTCCTGCGCCTTCCGCGGCGGCGCAGGCAGCCGGGATTCTCGTCTGGATCGGCCGGATGCGCCACGTCGCCGGTGTGCTCGGCCGCCACCTGATGGCCGCCGCCGCCGACCGACTGGGATGGCGGTGGCTCTCATCCCGCTTCGGGACCCCGCACCTCGCCGGCCCGATGCGGTTTCGCGTGCTCCTCGAAGATCTCGGCGGCAGCTTCGTGAAGTTCGGCCAGGTGCTCGCCGTCCAACCGGATCTGCTGCCCCTCGGGTACGCCACGCAGTTGCTCGATCTGCTGGACCGCGTCGCGCCGGTACCGGTCGACGTCGTGCGGCAGACCATTGCGGATGAGCTCGGTCCCGCCGCCAGCCGGCTCGAGGCGATGGACCCCCAACCGCTCGCAACCGCGTCGATTGCGCAGGTGCACGTGGCGCGTCTGAACGGGCGCCTGGTCGCCGTCAAAGTCCAGCGACCGGGGGTCGAGCGGCAATTCCGGGCGGACGTCAGGATGATGCTGATCCTGCTTCGTGTCATCAGGGCACTCCGCGTCCGGCCGCTGTACTGGCTCGACGAACCGATCCGGGAGTTCGCCGCCTGGACCGACGAGGAACTCGACTTCCGTCGCGAGGCGCGGCACATCTCGCTCGTGCGCCGCCAGTCAGCTGGCCGGACAGGCGTGCGGATACCCGAAGTTTTCATGGGGCTGACCACGCGGCGCGTGCTCGTCACCGAATATCTCGACGGCGTGCCGATGGCCACCTACATGCGGGCCGTCGAGTCGAACGACCGCGAGCTGGTCGATCGGCTCAAGGAGCAGGGCTTCGACCCGGGCAATTTCGGGCGCCAGATTATCTTCAACTTCACGACAGACTCGTTTCACCACGGGCTGTTCCATGCCGACCTGCACCCGGCCAACCTGCTCATCCTGCCGGGCAACGTGGTCGGCTACGTGGACTTCGGCATCGCAGGCAGCATCGGTCCCTACGCGCGAAGCTGGCTCGCCGCGATGACGCTCGCCCTCGTGCGGCGCGACGTCGACGACCTTCACCGGAGTTTCCTGAAGCTGGTCGTGCCGCGCCCGGACGCCGATCCGGTTGCGTTTCGGACCGGTCTCGAGGCGATGGCGGACGGATGGTACGGCGGGCCGGGGGGCACGCGGCTTCGCAAGCCCGCGGCGCTGGTGATGGTCGAGATGCTCGGGTTGTCGCGGCAGACGGCGATGCTGCCCGAGCGCGAAGTCGTCAAATACATTCGATCGGTGATGACGCTGGACGGCGTGATCCACCGGTTCGCGCCGGACCTGGAGCTCGGTCACGAGATCGAGCAGGCCTCCCTGGCGACGCTGGAGGCCGAGTCGAGCCGGCAGCTTCTTTTCGCCGGGTGGGCGGCCGCGCTGCGGGCCGTCGAATCGGGGCGTTCGCTGGCGAGCCGCGGGCTTGGCACCGTGGCGACGCTGCGGCGCCTGCGGTCCCGGGCCGCGGCGGCGGCCCTGCAGCTCGGCGCGGCGGCGCTCGCCTGCGCGGTGAGCGTGTCGAACGCGCCGACCCCGCTCCACGCCGGCTTGAACCTGGGCACCGCGGAACTGGCCGTCGGATCGGTCGCTCTGGTGGCCCTCGCAATAGAGCTCGCGCGACAAACGAGATGAGTGAGACGGTCGAAGTCCTTCCCGCGTCCACGGCGATGGGTGAGACGCTCGAAGTCCTCCCCGCGCCCGTAGCCGCGCACTGGGTCGAGAGCCCCGAGGAAACGAAGCGGCGGCTCGAGGCCGTGGCGAGGGACGTGCGCGAGCTGGCGAGCGCCGAAGGGGCGGCGGATGAACTCCTGCGGCTCCTGACGGAGCTCGGGCCGGTCTTCGCCGGGTTCGCGCGTTTTCTTGCCACGCGTGCGGACGTGACGCCGGCTGGCCTGCGCGCGGATTTCGCGCGCGTGGCCGACCGGGTCGCCCCCGCGCCCTGGCCGGAAATCCAGGAAGTCGTGGAAGCCGGCTGGCGCCGGCGGATCGAGCGGGTGTGCGTCGCCTTCGACGAGAAGCCGTTCGAGACGCGGTTTCCGACCCAGTCGCACCGCGCGTGGCTGTCGCCGACCGACGCGGTGGTGGTGACGTGCATCCCGCGCTCGTTCGAGGCACGCCTCGACCGCGAGCTGCACCTGCTGCCCAGGCTGTCGACGGCCCTGGCGCCGGCGCTCGGCGGCCGGCACGTGTTCGATCTCGCCGTCGAGGAGTACCGCGCTCACGCGCGCCGCTTGCTGGATCTCTCCGCCGACGTCACCGCCAGCGACGCGCTCGTGGCCGATGCGCGGCGGTTTCCGCCGCTGCGCGCGCGCCGGCCGCACCCCCGGTTGTCGTCGCGCCGTGTCGCGGTCTGGGACGAGGTCGCGGCCGTGCCGTGGGACACGCCTGGCCTCGATGTCCCTGAGACCGCGGCGAGCGCGTGCCGCGCCTGGGTCCGCCAGGCGCTGCTCGGACGCGCGTTCCCGGAAGAGCCGTCGCCGGCCGACTTCATCATCGCCGGGCGCCGCCAGGTCGCGCTCGGCGGGCGGTTGTTCACGAGCCTGCCGACCGACGCGCAGATGACGCTGCAGACGTACCTCGTCGCCGTGGCGGCCGGCGACCCGGACCTGGCCATCCGCTACCTGAAACGCGAGCTGGTGCCGCAGCGCGGCGTGGACGGGGCGGGCTTCGAGCGGCGAATCCGCCACGCATGGAGCGTCGACTCGGATGCGGCGGGGGGCAGCGAGCTGCTGGCGCAGCTTCTGCTGCACTGGCGCATCGCGGTCGAGCACGGCTACCAGCCGAAGCCACGCCTCGTGTCGTTCTACCGGGGCTGCCTCGCGGCGGTCAGCGCGGCCACCGCAATGGGCGCCGAAGCCGACGTTCTCCGCAACACGCTCGAGACCCTGCAGATCCGACTGATCGCCTCGCAGGTTGAGACGCTCACCGGCGTGTCGCCAACCACCGCGAGATCGGTCCGCGAAGCCGGGTGGCGGCTGATCACCGCGCTCGCGTCCGGCCCGTTGGCGGCCGAGCGGCGCGCGGACGCGGCGGGGCCGCGGATGTCGGTCGTCGGCTCCCTGCTGCTGGCGCTGGCGGCAATCGGGCTCGCCACGCCGGCGCTCATCGCGTCGGGCGTGACATGGGCGGACCCGGTCGGCGCGGGCCTGTTCGCCGCAATCGGCGCCCTGATCCTGTTCCTGATCCTCTACCGGAGGCACGCTCCGTGAACTCGCGCGTGCACGATGCACTGGCGCGCGCGCGCGTGTGGCACGCCTACGTCGCCTTCTGGCTGGTCGTCTGGATCCTGCTCGTCACGCGGCCCGGCGCGTGGCTGGTGGCGCTTCTCCACTGGCCGATGGCGCTCATCATGATCGGCGGGTCGCTCGTCGCCGGATCGACGCCGATGGGCGGCGGCACGGTCTCGTTTCCCGCGCTCGTCCTCGGGTTCCAGTATTCGCCGGCGATGGCCCGCGATTTCGGCCTGGCGATCCAGTCGGTCGGCATGTCGTCGGCGCTGCTGTTCATCCTCGTGCGCCGCATTCCGGTCGAGCATCGCCTGCTCACCTGGGCCTGCGTGGGCGCCGCTGCCGGCCTGACGTTCGGCACCTTCGCGCTCGCCGGCCGCGTGCCCGCCGACTGGGTGAAGCTCCTGTTCGCCACGCTCTGGATCACGTTCGGCGCCTGGCTCGCCACCGGCGCAGCAGCGCAGGACGTCGCGGGTCCGTCGATGCCGGCCCCTGGTCGCGAGGTCGTGCCCATCGGGATCGCGGTCGGCATCGTGGGCGGCGCGGTGATGTCGCTCATCGGCGTCGGACCTGAGATGGTCGTGTACGCGACGCTCGTGCTGCGCTTCGGCTGGCATCCGAAGGCCGCGGTCCCGACGGCGGTGTGCGCCACAGCGCTGATGGCTCCCGTCGGGCTCCTGCTTCGCGCGGTCACGGCCGGCGTCGATCCGGCGGTGTTCCCGGAATGGCTCGCGGCCATGCCGATCGTGATCTTCGGCGCACCGGCCGGCGCGTACATCGCGGCCCGCATCTCGCGCGTCCTGCTCCTGCGGATCATCGGCGCGCTCTGCCTGATACAATTCGCCGCCACGGTGGCCCAGGTCCGGCCGTCTCCCGCGCAGTGGGCCGGCATCGCCGCGATGGGTGTCGTGAGCGCGGTCGGGCTCTGGCTGCTCGCACCCTCGGGGCGGGCCGTCGCGGTGGCGTCTGGCGTGACGGAGCGACAGGTGTGATCGAGGAGGGCTGATCGAATGTCGCCGGAGCAACGCACCGAGCAAGCAATCGGAACCATCCTGCCCGACTTCGCGCTCTCGTTCGTCACGCCGCCGCACGGACCCTGGCGGCTGCACGAGATGGCCGCGCGCGGCCGCGGCGCCGTCCTGGTGTTCTGGTCGAGCGTGTGCTCGCATTGCGCGCGGTACGACCGGTACCTGAACGAGTTCTCCGAGCAGCATCCCGAGCTGGCGTTCGCGGCGATTGCGTCGCGACAGGACGAAACGGCCGATGACGTGCGCGCGGCGCTCGCCGCGCGCGGGCTGGTGTTCCCGACGCTCTACGACACCGGAACGGCGGTCGCCCGCCAACTGTTCACGCAGCAGACGCCGCGCGCCTTTCTCGTGGACGCCGAAAGCCGCCTCGTCTACCGGGGGGCCATCGACAATTTCAAGTACCCCGAAGACAACGAGTACGAGGCGTACCTCGAACCGGCGGTCGTATGCCTGCTGGCGGGCCGTCCCATTCCAAGGGCGGACACGCCGAGCTTCGGCTGCGCCATCGCCTCCGTTTACTACACGATCCCGCGCCCGCTGAAGAGGGTCTGAACCGCCCATGGCCAACCGATTCCTGGCGACCGTCCGCGAGTCCACGGATCTCATCGAGACGGGACTCTGGCTCCTCGACGGCGCGATCCGGCAGGTCCGCTCCGCGCTGCGGCCTGGCGACGTCGAGGACCGCATCGCGGTAGACGCCTCCGGCCCGCGCAACGTCGACGGCGCCGTGTCAGAGGTGAGCAACCGCGTGACGCGGCTCGTGTCGATGGCGACGCCCGAGGACACGCCGGTCGTGTTGAGCGAGGCCGTGCAGGACGTTCGCGAGTCGTTCACCGGGGTGAACGGGCCGCGCGGCGCGCTCCGCGGGCTCGACGTGTTCCTGTCCTCCGGATCGCTGGCCGTTCAGCAGGCGTTGCGCGCGTTCGCGAGCCATCACACGTCGCCGGACGGGGCATTCGGCACGTTCCTCGCCAACGTGCGCGAGGTCTTCGACGATGCCCACGTCTACGTGACGCTGCAGTATCGCGAACTCATCGAGCGATACCGCCGGCGGCTCGAGCGATCGCCCGGCGACGCGGTCGCGCGGCTCGAGCTGGGGCGGACCTATATCAAGTGCGGTCTGCACCACGAGGCGATTCACGAGCTGCTGATTGCCGAAGCCGACGCTCGAGTCCGGCCGCAGGCGCTTCACGAACTGTCGGTGGCGGCATTCCGCGCGGGGCGCTTCGCCGACGCCGGGCGGTACGCGATGGATGCCATGCGCCTCAACGGGTCGAGTCCCAGGACACGCCTGCTCCTGTGGTTGGCGGCCGAGAAGAGCGGCGGCTACGCCCCGGATGTGCCGGCCGACATGCGGATGCAGGTGCATTCCGGGCGTCAACCATCGATGCTGAGGCTCGAGGACATCGCGTCGCGAGCCGGCCTCGACAAGACGAGCGGCGGCCGCGGCACCGCGGTGTTCGACTACGACGGGGACGGCTGGCTCGACGTGCTCGTGGCCGCGGCGCACGGCGGCTGCACGCTGTACCGGAACAACGGCGACGGCACCTTCACCGACGTGTCGATTCCGTCGCGAATGGACACCTGCCTGACGGCGTTCATCACGACCATCGGCGACTACGACAACGACGGCCACCCGGACGTCTTCGTCACGAGGAACGGGTTCTTCAGCGGGGACTGCTCGCTGTACCACAACAACGGCGACGGCACCTTCACCGACGTCACCCAGGGTTCCGGCCTGTCCGGATGGGGACCAGCCTTCACCGCGCACTGGGTCGATTACGACCTGGACGGCCGCCTCGATCTCTACGTCGCCTTCAACCTCGGCTCCCTCTTCGAGCGGAAGACGAGGAACCGCCTGTTCCACAACAACGGCGACGGCACGTTCACCGACGTCACCGACCGCGCGGGGCTCATCACCGAGTGGCCGACGATCGGGTCCGCCTGGGGTGACTACGACAACGACGGCCGCCCGGACCTCTTCGTCAGCAACTCGATCGGCCGCTCGCAGTTGTTCCACAACAACGGCGACGGCACGTTCACCGACGTCAGCCGCGAGTCGGGCCTGGACGCCTACGGCCTGGGCAGCATCTGTTACTGGATCGATTACGACAACGACGGCTGGCTCGACCTGGTGCAGAACGTCTGGTCGGATTCCGAAGACGTCATCCACACGCTCGAGTACGGCGAGGGGCCGCCCGACGGCGAACCCGTACGCGTCTGGCGCAACAATCGCGACGGAACGTTCACGCTGCGCAGCCGCGAGCTCGGCATCACGGGCTGCTGGGGCAGCATGAGCGGCAATGCCGCCGACCTCAACAATGACGGCTACTCGGAGATCATCCTGGGGAACGGCAGCCCTCGCATGGAACGCGTGGAGCCGCTCACGCTCCTCGAAGGCAGCGCCGATCGGTTTCGTGACGTCACCTTCACCGCCGGCCTGCCGATCACCGGCAAGTCGCACGGCGTCAATATCGCCGACCTGTTCGGCGACGGCCGGATGACGCTGATCGTGGCGAGCGGCGGCGCCTATCCGGGGGACCTCCTGACGGTCGGCGCGTTCTGCCCGAAGGAGCGGCTGGGCCACTACCTGAACGTGCGGCTGGTCGGGACGAAGAGCAATCGAAGCGCGATCGGCGCGCGGGTGAAGATCGAGGCTGGCGGGCGCGAGCAGCACCGGCTGGTCTCCGGCGGATCGCAGTTCGGCTGCCTTCCGTTCGAGCAGCACTTTGGGCTCGGCACCTCTACGCAGGTGGACGCAATCGAGATCTGGTGGCCGAGCGGCCTGCGGCAGCGGCTGGAGGGCCCGATTCCCGCGGACAACACGGTCAGCATCACCGAAGGGGACGCGACCGCGAGGGACGTGTACCCGAGACGCCGACGGGCGATCGCCGGGCGTTCTCTGGTGAACACCGCGTGAGTCCCGCCGTCGCGGGCGACCTGCAGGCGCAGCTGCGCGGCACCGTGCTCGGTCCCGGCGACGCCGGCTACGACGACGCCCGTTCGATCTGGAACGGCATGATCGACCGGCGCCCGGCGCTCGTCGCGCGCTGCGTCGGCGTGGGCGACGTGGTCTCGTGCGTCAACTTCGCGCGTGAGCTCCGCCTGCCGCTCTCGATCAAGGGCGGCGGCCACAACATCGCCGGGCTCGCGGTCCGCGACGAGGCGCTGATGATCGACCTCTCGCTGATGCGAGGGGTCTGGGTCGATCCGGCGGCCCGCGTCGCCCGGGCGCAGCCCGGTTGCCTCCTCGGCGACCTCGATCGGGAAACGCAGATCCACGGCCTCGCCGCCGTGGCGGGGTTCGTCTCGACCACGGGCATCGCCGGCCTGACCCTCGGCGGCGGCTTCGGGTACCTCACCCGTCGCTTTGGCTGGGCGGGCGACAACGTCTCCGCCTTCGAGGTCGTGACCGCCGATGGGCGGGTCGTCCGCGCCAGCGATCGGGAGAACCCCGATCTGTTCTGGGGCCTTCGCGGCGGCGGCGGCAACTTCGGCGTCGTCACCGGGTTCGAGTACCGGCTGCATCCGGTCGGGCCCGACATCTACGGCGGCGCCATCGCGTGGCCGGCCGATCAGGCGGACGCGGTGTTCGCGGCGTTTCAGCGCGTGTTTCGCGACGCGCCTCCCGAACTCTCATGCGTGCCGGTGGTGCGCCGCGCGCCGCCGGCGCCGTGGCTGAGCACGATGATTCACGGGAAACCGATCGTCGCGCTCTTCGTGTGCTACTCCGGATCCCCCTCGGACGGCGAGAAACTCATCGCACCGTGGAGGGCGACCGGGTCGCCGGTGGGGGACATCATCCAGCGCCGCAGCTACCTCTCGCAGCAGAGCGTGCTCGACGCCACGCAGCCGAAAGGACGCCGGTACTACTGGAAGTCCGAGTATCTGCCGGCGTTGACGACGGACGCGCTGCAGAACCTGCGGGACTCCGCGCTCCGGGCGGTTTCGCCGCACTCCGGGGTCCTCGTCTTTCCGGTTGACGGCGCGCTGAACCGGCTGCCCGCGGACCATTCGCCCGCGGGCAACCGCGACGCAACAGCCGTGGTCAACATCATGGGATCCTGGGAGCGCGCCGCGGACGACGCCGCGAACATCGAGTGGGCGCGGCGCGCGTGGCAGGATATCCGCCCGCTGTCGACCGGTGGCACGTACGTCAATTTCCTCACGGAAGAAGAGGGGGACGACCGCATCCGGGCCGCCTACGGCGCGAACTATGCGCGGCTGGTGGACGTCAAGACCGCGTGGGACCCGGAGAATCTCTTCTCGGGCAACAAGAACATCCGGCCGCGAGTGATCTCCTGAAAGCCGGGGCCCGAGCCCTGCGTCCTCCGCGTTCTCCGCGGTTCCATCTCAAAAGCGAACCAGCCACTCCATGTAAGCGAGCCGTGCGCTGCGGCTCGTGGGAAAAATCGCGCGCGTCACGCCGCCGCTTCGCGCGTACGCATAGTACAAAGTGAGCGCCACGCGCGCGTGCAGCGTGACGTCGCTGCTCACGTCGTACAACGTCGCGAGGCCCGTGCGCCCGTTCGACGGCCGACCGCTGAAGCCAAAGGTCGTGTCCTGGAATGCGCCTCCACCCGCGTACCAAAGGTCGCTCTCGTCCGCCAGGCTGAGCGCGTGCACGTCGCCACGCAGCGTCACGCGGGTGGAGGGCCTGAGGACCAGCCCGCCGAACGCGTCCACGTTGTTCATCAGGTTGAAGAAGGGCATCCGCGCGTAGATGCGCGCCGTCGGAAGTCCCTGGAAGAACGTGCCGTGCTCGTCGTCATCCGGATTGCCGTCGCCGGAGCTGTAGTTGTAGCCCGCGCGAACCCACGGGCGCAGCCTCGGGAGCGCCGCCGGCTGCCAGCCCGCTTCCGCCGCGAACGCGCCGGCGCGATGTGAAAGCGTCCCCCACGAACCGGTCTGCACGACGCCCCAGAACAGCAGGTCGACAGGCCCGACCGGCGTCGATGCCACCTGCAGGAAGTTCCCCCCGAAGGTGCCGATCGCAATCGTGTCGGTGTCAGCCGCCCTGGCCGCGGCGGAGCGGTTGTCGGTCTTGAGGACGCCGTCGCGATAATCGTGATACCCGAAACCGAACACGCGCCAGTGAGCGGGATGGCGGTCGCCGCCCGACTGGCCGGTGACGGATCCGTAAAAGACGTTGATGTCCAGCTCGGACCATCCGCTGACCTGAAACACGCCTTCGGTCGGTCTGCCGGCGAGCGCCGTGACGTTGAGCGTGGGCGTGCTGAGCACGTACTGCGCGGCGTCCAGGCTGCGAAGAACGTCCGAGAACCCGAAATTGCCGAGCACGCGCTGGCTGATGCGATCGCGGTTGAGCGTGGCGAGCGCGGCGTTCTTCGGCGTCACCTCGAGGCCTTCGTTGAACTCCTGCCGCCCGATCTTGAGCGACTGTCCGGCGATGCCGCCGAGGCCCTTGAAGCGGACGAAGGCCTGTTTCAGGAAGAGCGCAGCGGGGTTCCTGCTGTTGTCGTTCGCCGCGAAGTACGACGCGCCGAGGCCCAGTTGCCCCTGCGGTGGCGGCGCGACGGCATCCGCCGGCAGGCCGAGCATGAAAGGCACCTCGAACTCGACCTGCCAGTCGTAGCGCGCCCTGGATCGCGCGAGGCCGAAACGTACCTGCGTCCCCTGGTGCACGTAGTCGCCGGCCGGGCTGTCTCCGAACCAGTTCCAGCCGTACGTGCGGCTGCGGATCGAGGCCGAGAGGACTACCCCGCCGCCAATGATGAGCGGAGCCGGGGCGGTGGCCTGCGCCCCTGCCGGAATGACGCTCGCGGCGAGCATCAACGGCGAGAACAACAGCGAGCGACGCATCGAGTCCCCCAGCGCGGTAATGCGAACAGGTTA
The DNA here is from genome assembly GCA_035463475.1 of Vicinamibacterales bacterium. Taxonomy (GTDB): domain Bacteria; phylum Acidobacteriota; class Vicinamibacteria; order Vicinamibacterales; family 2-12-FULL-66-21; genus JACPDI01. The sequence continues at coordinate 130,796 of DATHTE010000123.1, read as the reverse complement.
ATGCCACCAGAGCTAACAATCTTTCTGATTGTCGTTTCACGACCCACGGTATGATGCGGCCCCTGATGCCGCGTATCTCGGGGTTCGGGCGTCTCACCAGCGCCGCGATTCTCGCCGGACTCCTGTCCGGCATCGGCGCGATTGCGTTTCACGCGCTCGCGAACAGGTTCGGCGACACGTTGATCCTCTGGGCGGAGAGCCGGACCTGGATAGACCGCCTCCCCATCGTGCTGGTGGTCCCGACGATCGGTCTTCTGCTCGTCGGCATCGTGCTCCAGCGCGTCCCGGCGTCGCGCCTCGGCGGCGTGCGCGAGGTGATCGAGGCGATCGACCATCACGGCGGCTTCGTCCCGCTGATCCGTCTCATGAACGTCGTGCTGAGCGGCCTCGTGCTGGCGTTCGGCGGTTCGGTCGGCCCCGAAGGGCCGATGGTGCAGCTCGGCGCGGTCGCCGGAAGCTCGGTCGGCCGGACGTTCGGGCTGACGCGCGAGCAGCTTCGGACGGTCGTGCGCGCGGGCGTCGCCGCGGGCGTCGCGGCGGCGTTCAGATCGCCAGCCGGCGGTGTCCTCCTGGCGCTCGAGATGTTCGGCGCACGCTTCGACAAGGACCTCCCCGCCATCGCCATCGCCGCGTGTCTCGGGTACGTCACGCGCACCGCGTTGCTCGGCGATGCGTACCCGTTCCAGCCGACCGCGACGATGGAGCCGCTGCCACTCGCCGCGTTGCTGGTCGTCGTCCCGATCATGGGCCTGATCGGCGCGCCGACCGGGCACCTGTTCATCCGCATGTTCGAGCGGTGCGCCACGCTGTTCCCCCGGCGATGGCCGCTGCCGCTGAAGGTCGCGTTTGGCGGCAGCCTGGTCGGTCTGATCGCCGTGGCGTTCCCACAGGTGCTGTCGGCGGGCTATCCGGTGATCGATCACGTCATCCGCGAGGGAATGCCGGTCCACCTGCTGCTGATCCTGCTGCTGCTGAAAATGGTCGCGACGTCGATCACGTTTGGCTCGGGCGCGGTCGGCGGGCTCTTCGCGCCGACGCTCGTCATGGGCGCGCTCTACGGCGGCGCCTTTGGCTACGGTATCCACGCGGTCGCGCCGGCCGTCGCGCCACAGCCCGAGCTGTTCGTGCTGCTCGGGATGGTGGTCATGTTCGGTTCGATCGTGAAGGGCTACTGGAGCGGGCTGTTGCTGGTCGCCGACATGAGTGGCTGCTATCACCAGCTGCTCCTGCCCGGCGTCATCGCCGGCGGGCTCTCGTTCCTGAGCAGCTGGCAGATGCACGACCGATCGATCTTCGGGCTGGCGATCGATCCGGCCGCCCGGCCCGCGCCGGCCGCGCTGGCGGGCGGCTAGCCTCTTCATCGCGAATTGACAATCGGGAAATCGGGTAATGGCACGATCGGCAATCGGCAATCGGGGAATCGGGTGGTTGGATTGGTAATCTGGTGATCGAGTAAGCACGTAATCGTGGACGCGCGCCGCTCTTGGCCGATTCGCCCGACGCAGGATTCTCCGCTGCCCGATGACCCGATGGCCCCCGATGGCCCGATGACCGATGACCGATGACCCGATGACCCGATGACCCGATGACCCGATCCAACTACCCGATTCCCCGATTTCCAATTGCCGATCGTGCGATTACCCGATCACCCGACTATCAATTGCAGATTCCCGCCTGCTAGCGGCCATCGCGGAACCCCCATCGAATCGACTTGAACCGCTCCGCCCGGCGGATCCCGAGGTCCAGCGCGAGCCCGATCAGCCCGATCATGATCATCGCCGCGACCACCAAGTCGTACCGCTTACCCGAGTTGCGGGCGTCGATGACGAGGTAGCCAAGCCCCGACTCGGCCGCGATCATCTCCGCGGCGACCACGACCAGCCAGGCGATGCCGAGCGCGATGCGGAGCCCGACGAGCATCTGCGGGAGCGCGGCGGGGAACACGACCCGCGCGAGCAGCTTCACGGGCGACAGTCCGAAGTTGCGCCCCGCACGCCGATACATCGCCGGGACGTTCCGCACTCCGTCCATCGTTGACACGACGATCGGGAAGAACGACGCGAGGAAGATCAGGAACACGGAAGCGCGGTCGCCGACGCCGAACAGGATGATCGACACCGGGATCCACGCAATCGGGCTGATCGGCCGCAGGATCTGGATAACCGGGTTCACCACCTGCGCCGAGGCGGGGTACCACCCGAGCAGCAGGCCGGAGGGAATCGCGCAGGCGACGGCCGCGGCATACCCGAGCGCCACGCGCCGGAGCGAGTCCGTGACGTAGGCCCACAGCACCCCTTTTTCGACGAGTTCGGCCGCGCCCCGCTGGACGGCGAGCGGCGTCGGGAACACGTTCGTGCCGCTCCACGTGACCGACAGGTTCCAGACCCACAGGACGAGCGCCCCCGTGACCAGGGGCCAGAAGAGCGGCTCCCACCTGCGGGTGTAGGCAAGCCCCGTCATACGCGGTGCGCAAGGCCGATCGCCGCGAGGATGCCGTCGCGCAGCGCAAGGTACCTGGGCGAGCTGATGTCGCGCGGGTGCGGAATGTCGATCTCGACAACCTTCTGGATCCTGGCCGGGCGCGCGCTCATGACGATCACGCGGTCGGCCAGCTGCACCGCCTCGTCGATGTCGTGGGTCACGAAGGTGATCGTCTTGCGCTCCGCTTCCCACAGGCGCAGCAGCTCGCCGCGCATGATGTGCCTGGTGATGGAGTCGAGCGCGCCGAACGGCTCGTCGAGGAAGAGCATGTCGGGATTGACGGCCAGCGCCCGCGCCACCTCGACGCGCTGCTTCATTCCGCCCGACAGCTCCCTCGGGTAGGACTTGTTGAAACCGCTCAGCCCGACGAGTTCGACGTAATGCGCGATCCGTCGTCTCCGTTCCGCTTCGGCAAGGTCGAAGAGCCCGAAGCCGATGTTCCCTTCGACCGTGAGCCACGGGAACACGCCCCGCTCCTGGAACACGAAGACGCGCCGGCGATCGGGCCCCTTCACCAGCTCGCCGTCGATCCGCACCTGGCCGCTCGTCGGCGTCAGGAACCCGGCAAGGATGTTGAGCATCGTGGACTTGCCGCACCCCGACGGGCCGAGGAGGCAGACGAACTCGCCGTCGCCCACCTCGATGCTGATGTCGTTGAGCACGTTGACCTGCTCGGCGCCGCGCCCGAACACCATCGTCACGTGATCGGCGCGCAGCTTGGCCTTGACGGCAGTGGGTTCCAGGGTCGAGACCTGCTGAACCACTGGCAGCGCATTAGTCATCCGAGTATCCCCAACTGATGGAGGGAATCCGCTCGAGCGAGCGGATTCCGACGTCGAGCAGCAGCCCGATGACACCGATCATGACCATGCCGGCGACGACCAGGTCGTACCGGTTGCCGGCGTTCCGCGCGTCGATGATCAGAAACCCGAGCCCGGAGTTGACGGCGATCATTTCCGCGGCGACCACGACCAGCCACGCGATGCCGAGCGAGATCCGGAGGCCGATGATCAGCTGCGGCATCACCGCGGGGTACAGGACCCGGTACACGACCTGTGAGTGGCGCAGCCCGAAGTTGCGGCCGGCGTTCACGAAGACATCGGGAATGCTCGCCACCGCATTCATGGCTGTGACCGTCAGCGGCAGGAAGGACGCGAGGAAGATCAGGAAGATCGCCGCGAGATCACCGACGCCGAACCAGAGGATCGCAATGGGGATCCACGCAAGCGGCGAGATCGGCCGGAGAATCTGGATGAACGGGTTGAACGCGCGCTCCGCGCGGCCGTACCACCCGACTGCCAGGCCGAACGGGATCGCCAGCAGCGCCGCGGTCACGAACCCCCACGTCACGCGGAACAGCGACGCCACGACGTACTTCAGCAGCAGTCCGCGCGCCAGGAGCTCCAGGATGGCCGCCGCGACCGCCAGCGGACCGGGCAGCAACGGGCTCGCCTGGAACTGGATCGCGACGTGCCACGCGACCAGCAGGATCGCGATGAATGCAACCGCCCCGAGCCGCGTCGGCGTCAGGGCAGATCGCAGGCGCTGTAGTGCCCGCACGCGCGGGACCGATCGAACGGGTTCGCGGTCCCCAGTACCCCGCTGCGCGCGCGCCCTGACCAGCGCGACGAGCAGGTCCGTCGAAAGAAACACGAGTCCTCCACTCGATGCTCCAAAAACGCCCACGCATTCTATGTCAGCGCGATCGCACAAGAAAAGCGGCGCGCGCAAGAAAAGTTGTTCGGGTCCTGCCGGTAATGCTTCTGGATTACCGTCTCGGCCTTGAACCTGCGCGGAGACGGCCGGGCTCGCGGACGCTGGCGCGCCGCGTCGCCCGGCGTGAGCGGCGGTGGGTGAAACGGGATCGCGCGCTACGTGCGCGGGTGTTCGAGCTGCATCGCGAGCGGATACCCGCGTTCGCGCGCGGCGGCCGCCTCGAGGCGCGCGTGATCGATCAATTCCCCTTCGAGCGCGCCCTGCGGCCGCCAGTCTTCGAGCAGTCCCGGCAGGAACCAGTCGAAGAACACCACACTGTTCACCAGGCCGTTCTGGAACGACACGCGGATGGATCGGTCGAACGGAATGGCGCTCTCGTCGAGGACCCTGGGCAGGTCGGCGCTGTTCATCATGGCGAACGCAAACGCGGCGCCGCGCACGGCGGGGTCCACGCGATCGGCGGGATACGTCGTGATCTCTTCGATCGCCTTGTAGATGTTCATGTTGCTGAAGGCGACGAGGCGACCGTACCCGTGAACGATCAGCCACTGCCGGTCTTCAGGGTACTGACTGAGATAGTCGGCGAACAGCCCCTCCGCGTTCGGCCCGTCGGGCGCGTCGAGGCGAATGAGACCGAGCGCGCCGCTCATCAGCTTGAAGAAGCCGCGCTCATAGATGCGCAGGATGGCGCCGATCCCTTCGTACGCGAAACCGATGTACGCGGGGGCGCAGCGCGCCGCGAACAGCCCGTTCAGCTTCGCGACGTCGAACACCAGATCCTCGGTCGATCCGGAGCCGAACCCCACGTGCGCGATCGGCACGACCTCGCGCGGGAAGTTCGGGTCTGCCAGCGAGTTCTCGGGAAGAAGGTGCTTGCCGACCGACGTGGACAGCCCTTCCGACTTCCACAGGCCGGTGACCGCCTTGGCGCGCTCCACCGGGCGGCCGGTCGACTCCGTCTGGTACTCGGTCAGCCGCTGCACGAGCTCGGACTGCGGCACCCCGCGATCCACGGCGCCCGACGCGACCGTCCGCACGCCGGCGACGCGACGCGGCACGCCGGTCGTCATCGGCACCGAGAGCGCGGTCGTGTCGCCCGACGGCTGCTGCCCCTTCGGGCGCATGCCGACGGCGTCGAACGCGGCGTCGACGAGGCCGCTCTGCACGTTCGCGCCAATCGCGAACGCGGTGCGGACGGCGCCCGACAGGTGACCGCCCGCGGCCCGCGTCACGTCGTCGAGCTCGCCGGACGCCGCTTTCGGGCGCGACACGATCGCCATGGCCTGACGCGCCGCGAGCAGCGACATGGCGAGGGAGAACCGGCCGACCGATTTCATCAGGTCGCCGGTGGTGTGCATCATGTCCGTGAGGGGATTGGTCCGTTCGGTAGCCTGGGTCACTGTCATAGCTCCGGGTGTATGACTCGAATTATAAGGGCCCCTACAGGCGGGGGAAACCCGAATCCGCTCGAACGCGATCCATCTGCACGTGGTGGCGCCGCTCGTGCCGCGCGACAATCGTCAGCATCTGCGGAACATTGTTGGACCCCATCAGCGGATGCGCGGAGATCATCCGATCGAAGTCGAGGCCGGCATTGGCCTCGATCAGCCGTTCGGTCTGAGCGATCGCGGCGTTCAGCTCAGCGATCAGCTCGGCGGCGGGACGCCGGGCCCGCGGCGTGGCCGCGTCCGGGTTGCGCATCGGCAGGATTGGCAGCTCGGTCATCATGCCGACGATGGCGTCGGGCATGAACCGGGACATGATCCCGAGCGGCACCTCCAGCATCGAGAGGACCGCGTCGGGGACCAGCGCCGGCGACACGTTGATGTCCGCGAAAGAGCGCTTGAGGTACGTGGGCTTGCCCTCGCGCGCCAGATCGACGAGACGGCTGATCTCGCCGCGCCAGAGCAGCTCGGACAGCCGCAGGTGATCGGCAATCTCGCCAATCGACCATCGGCCCGGGCGCGGAGAGAAATCCAGCTGCGCCTGCGACAGCGGCGTGACCTTCGCAATCGTCGCCGTCCGGACCGCCGCGAGGTCAGCCAGGCGGTCGAAGGCGGCACCGTGACGTCGGCTCCCCTCCACGTTCACGCCTGCGCCAGGAAGGACGAGTGGAACAGCAACGGAACCGGCGACGGCAGCCGCAGGGTGGCCACCGGTCCGGCCGCGAGGCGAAACGCGTCGAAGACGACGAACGACGAAGCGCTGCGCTCCGCGTCGAACATCTGGCAGATCACCGCTCCGGTCCCGGGCCGCGAGCGATCCGGCACGAACAGCGGCTCGCCGCCGAAATAGTGGAGCGGCGGCGCCTGCGAGACCTCGACCGACGAGGTCGGCCAGTCGATGCGGACGATCTCGTCGAAGAACTTGCGTCCGGGGCGCCCCGCGCGGCTGATGCCGAGCATCCAGAAGTGATCGTACGGACGCCCCGTCAGCGCCGGATCGTGCGCCGGGAAGTCGGGCGAGTTCGCGTACTCGAGCTCGGTTCGCGACGCCACCGTCCGCTTGTGGACGTCAACGACGAGTCGCACCGGACGCCCGCGGAACGAATCCGAGAACAGGTTCGGGATCACCTGGTACTCGGGATACAGCGGCTTCTCGTACTCGACCACGTCCACGACGAGGAGGCCGTCCCGCTCGAAGGCATTGACCATGTGGAGACAGTACTGATGCCCGACGTTGAGGCGCGCCACCTCGTCGCCGGTTTCGCGGTCGGCGACGATCAGCTGGCTGCCCAGCTCGGGCTTCCACGAGAGCGCGTCCATCACGGTCGCCCCCTCCTGGAGCAGGGCCTCCATCCGGAGGACGAGCGGGCTCACGTAGACGACGATGTGACGGCCGCTGATCGCGAAGTCGTGCGTCGAGGCCGGGTACGGCAGCGGCAGACGCTTGCGGTACACCAGCCGGCCGTCGGCGCGGAAGCGGAACAGGTTGATGAGCGGCGCCGACGCGGAAAACGACACGCCGAAGTTGAACAGCTCGCCGGTCTGGTAGTCGATCTTCGGATGCGCGCTGAACGGCGTGAGCTCGTTGATCTGCCGGCCGAACGTGTACAGGCCGCGCGTCTCGAGCGTCCCCCGGTCGAGCTCCCACGGCAGCCCCTGCTCGCCAAACGCGAGCAGCGCGCCGCCGAACGGGTACGCGCTGACGTTGACGGGCGATTCAAGGCCCACGCCGCGCTTGAGCGTGTCCCCCGTGAACGCCGTGCCGAACGTCCGGAAGATCGGCCGGCCGGCGGCCTGCTCGCGGAGGAATTTTTCGCTGCGGACGAATCGGTTGCTCAGTCGCGCGCCTTCGCGCCCGACCCTGAGCGCGCACACCATCCCGTCGCCGTCGAGCCAGTGCCGGTACCGCAGACCCGCGCGCTCGAACCGCGCCGGGCCGTTGAAATAGCAGGAACCACGCACGTGGGCCGGGACGCTGCCGTCGATCGGCACCGGCACGTCCGCGTGCTCGACGACGTCGATCGAAAACGCGCGCTCGATGAGCGGCGAGAGATCTTCCAGCAGGCTGCTGATCACAACCCCTCCGAGACCGCGGTGGCCGAGCTCGCGAGAGCCACAACCGGGACGCGCCGCGGCGTCTTGAAGCAGAACGCGACCTCAGGGTCCCAGCCGGCCGGCCAGGCGTACCTCTCGCCGCAGCCGGCGTGCGGCGCGTAGTCGGCGGCCATCCTGACCGGATCAAAGGAGAGCGTTTCGAGGTCGAGGCTCGAAACGAACGATCGGTTCCACACCAGCGCAGGCTCGTCGAGCACCATCGCATACACGTGCGCGGCAAGGTAGCGCGCGAGCATCATCGCGTTGGCCAGCTGGTCCTCCAGGATCGGCCGCGCTTCTTCGACCGACACGCCCACCCTGTAAAACGTCCCTTCGGCAACCGCGATCCCCGGCACGTCAAAGAGCTCGAAGAAGATCGGCGACGTGACCGGCTCGCGGTTCTCCTTCTTCCAGTGATAGTAGCGGTTCAGCAAGCCCTGCACCGCGAGGTTCACACGGCCCAGCCTCGTGAACGTCCGCAGGTACGCCGCCAGGAACCGCCGATCGGTGAAGAGATCGTTGATGAACGGGAAGACGTAGAACGCGAAGTAGATGGTCAGCTCCCAGACGTACTTCAGCGAGTGCGCTTCCTGGTCTCCGAGGCAGTCGTAGCCGATCTGGAAGCTGGGCAGATAGGCCGCGTAGACGGCGCGCTCCAGTTCCTCGTACAGCGGCACCTTCGCGTCGAGCTCGGCCTGGTCGCGTGTCAGGATCGAATCGCACACCAGCGTGTTGTAGATGGCTATCACGTCGCCGCCGGGGCTGTACAGCGGGTCCGACCAGCGCCCCGCCTCGCCCGCCATCGCCCAGCGATGGCGATCGATCGTCTGCACCGCGTCGAACGAGATGTCGCGATAGCTGGCCGCGTGGAGGATCTTCCGGCGAGGCAGGTCCCGTTCGAACGCCGGGAAGTGCTCGCAGATCCACTCCACCAGGCGCTTCGGGTGGTTCACCACCTCGGGAGCAATGACGCGCCGGTCGTAGACGAGGCCCAGGCTCGTGATGCCCTGCAGCGGAATCACCCAGAACCACAGCCCTTCCTCGAGAAAGTGGTTCGTCGCCAGCCAGAAGGGCAGGTGGCCGGTGTACGCGCGCTGCGGGTTCAGCCGGATCTGACGGGGTGTCGAATCGGTCAGGGCCTCGTAGTTGAGCAGGCCGTCCACCCACAGGAACGACGCGCCGTGGCGGATGCTGTTCGACTTCTGGAGCCCGAGCTGCTTCTGCAGCACGTGGGCGCGTCCCGCGCAGTCCACCACCCACCGCGCGGTGAGGGAACGCCGCTCACCTTCGCGGATGTACGACACCCGGTGCGGGCCGCCGTCACGATCGAGATCGATCTTCAGCTCCAGCGCGTGATTGTGGAACTCGTACCGATCGGCGGCTTCGAGATTGCGCCGCAGCAGCTCCGCCTCGAGCTTGTTGCGATTCAGCTGGTAGCTCGCGACGTTGGAGATGCGCCGGATGTACGACTGGCTGTAGCTCTCGATCCGCGAGGGATCGAGTCCGGCGGTCTTCCAGATGAATCGCAGGTTGTACTTCATGTAGTGCTCGCGGAGCAGGTGCTCCTCCAGATCGAGCACTTTCGACCAGTAGTAGCCGCTCACCTGGACCGTGGCCTCGCCCACCTTCTGTCCGGTGGGCGGAACCTGCTGCCGCTTGTCGAGTTGAAGAATCGTGACGGCGTCGTCGGCCATCAGCAGCTGGCGCGCGAGCGAGAGGCCAGCAAGCCCCGCGCCCACGATCACCACGTCCACGTCGTACGGCTTGCTCGTCAACATCCCATGCCCCGATGGCAGAAGTCCGGCAGTTTCGCGTGCGCGGTCCAGTCCGGCACCATGCGCCAGATCCGCAGTGATCGATGCAACATCTCCTGGTGCGACCGCAGGTGCTGGAACAGCATACGCTTCTCGAGCGCGGCCTTCGAAATGCCGAGGTAGTTCTCGGCCATGCCGGCGGTCATTGTATTGGCCATCCAGATGTAGGCCGCAACCGGATCGAAATCCCGGGCGTGCAGCGGAAGGCGGTCGGCCATCGCGAGCACGGGCCCCATGAGCCGCGACGCCATCCGGAACGTCACGAGGTCCGCCAGCTGCACGCTCCACCCGATTGGATCCACGTCGACCGCCGCGATTTTATCCGGCCGGGCGACCACGAACATCGTGCGGGCGCGGATCTCGCCGTTCGCCATCAGCTTGAAGCTCACCGCCTGGACCGCCGCGCGGAACCGGCCGGGGCCGTAGGCGAGCAGGCCCGGGCCGCCGGAGGCGTACGGCACGAACGCGTAACCGAAGCCGTAGTGGCCGAGCACACCCGGCTCAGGGTCGTGGGCGTTGACCACGAAGGCGGGCGCCATCAGCAGATACGTGGATTGCTTTGCCGGCGCCTGCGGCGTGGTGACCTCCGCCCCGAACGGCACGAACGGAAGATCGAAGGAGAGCGTGTCTCCCTTGAGCAGGATCCACTCGTACTTCGATCCGATCTCCCGCAGGTCGACGATCGCCGGACGCTCGTCGTGCGTGAACTTCCCGGTCTGTCCCGACTCGGCGAGCCCGTAATACAGCTGCTGGTACCCCGCTCCGGCGCTGCGCTGCGCCTCTCCGGGCAGCCAGCTCATGGCGCGCTGCAGCGCCGTGTCGGGCGCCCCGGGCCTGGCCGGGACGGCTTCGGGTTCGCCCGCGTGACACACACGCATGAAATAGCGCAGGACGAACTCCGCGAGCTGCTCGCGTATCGGCTCCGGGCTTCCCAGCTTCTGACGGTCGTAGAACATCTCCTGGACGATGCCCATCACCGGCATCTGGGTGCCGCCGACCGGCGCCACGTCGAAGAAGCCGAAGCTGTCGTCGTCGGAGGTGTGCTCCCGAACGACGTCGAACCGCTCTCGGTAGTCGGCGGATCGACTCTTCTCCTGGAGCCACTGGTTCAGATCGCCCCCGTCCGCGAGCGTCCGCTGGGCATGGGCGAGAATCGCGACGTCGGCGGGCAGGATCGACGCGGCGCTCGTCTCGACGAACTGGAGCTCCTCTGCCGGCCCGGGCGCCGTGCTCGCGCGCGAGATCGCAGCGGCGGGCGCCGGTGCCGGCGCGCGAAACCGGCCTCGCTCGTCGATCAGCCACAGCGTATACACGCTGGAGGCAGATGCGTCGATCGAGACCGCCGTGTCGATGGCCAGGATTCCCCCCGCGCCCGCCAGCGCGCCGGTGCCCTCCGATAACTGGCCGTACGCGATCACGCGCGACACGTGCTCGCCCGCGTGCTGATCTCGAAAGGTGGTGCCCTCGAGGGCATCTGCGACGATCGTCGCGACCGGCTGCCCCGCGGCGTCGCCGAACGTCAGTTCGCGCCGGCCGTCGATCAGGCGAATCGCGCAGCGGCGGTCGGACGGATCGAACCGCAACGGTCCGGTCGCGCTCCCAACGTTCTCGCCGGCATGGAAGGCGCTGCGTGGCTGTGTGGCGTTCGCCAGGTCGTTTTCGATGCGCGCCATGCGGAGGCGCTCCTCGATCTGGCCCATCGCCGAGCCGCCGTTCGACTCACCCGCCAGCACCAGCACCGTCGCGTTCGGACAGCCCGGCGCGCTGTCGATCATGAGGCCGACCCGCTCGACCATCTCGAGCGGCCCGTCGTCGTCGAAGCGACCCGTGACGACCAGGGACACCAGCGATCGCCCGGAGATCTCGCCGGCGACGCTGAGACTGCCGCGTAGTCCCCTCAACCGGCCGAGGCCCTCGACGACCACCGCGGCGCCGGCGAACAGGAGGTGGCCGTTTCCGTTCCCCTTCGAGGGATAGGTACGTCCGGCGCCGAAGAAGCGCAGGCCGCTCTGCGTGCGGTCCTGGAAGCGCAGGGCGCCGTCCTGCATCACGAACCGCTGCGACCGCGACGAATCCAGCTCGGTGTGGGGTGGAGGCACCGACGGCGTGGCCTCGAACCCCTCGGGAGCGACCAGCCAGCGCATCGCGATTGTGCCGAGCGCTTCGCCCAGCCGGTTGGCGGCGGTCACGCCGCGCTCCGGGGTCGGCGGAAGCGCCTCGGTGCCGAGGCGGTGCAGCGTCTCGCGGACCGCGATCCCGGAAATGCGGACGGGCAGGACGGGGACCATCGTCGCCGCGCCGGCCACCGCCATCATGCCGGTCGCCAGCAGCGCGTCCCCCACCGGATTGGATGCGAAGAGAATGGGCGACGACTCTCCACCGCCCCCCGTCGCGAGCGACAAGTACGCGGATCTGGCTGCCTGCGGCCCGCCGGGCATCATGATCACAACCGGGACGCGGCGAACAGCAGCCACCCGCCCACCAGCAGCAGGATGATCGCGCCGGCGCGCTCGATGCCGACGCCGAATGCGGGCGCAAGGTGGCGCGCGATGGTGGCGACCGCCGCGAAGGCGACCAGCGTGGTCACGAGCAGCACGGTGCGGTTGCGGACGCGCTCGTTCTCTTCCGCCTCGGGTACCTGCAGGTTCATCCGCAATCGCCCCTGGGACGCCATCGTCAGCACGTCATCGAACTTCTGTGGAAGATCGGCGAGTTCCTGGATCGCGCGGTCGAGGGTCGCCACGGCGTAGCGCGGGCTGAGCAACTCGCCCGCCTGCGACAGGCCGATTCGCAGGCGTTCGTCCTCGAGCGCCCGGAGCAGCGTGTCCACGTCAGGCGCGAGGTCATGCGCAATCTGCGCCACCGCCTGGAGGCCGCGGTACAGGTGGAGATGATGGGGTGAGACGGGCCACCCCGCGTTGCGCGCGACACGCCACTGCACGAGCACGTGCTGCACGAGGCGATCATCGCCGCTCCACTCGCCTTCGCGGAACGGGACCGCCTGCCGCAACAGGCGCCGAAGCCTCGACTCGACGGCGGGAGATGGACTGGCCCCCTCGACAATCCAGTTGGCGGCCGCGTCGGGATCGTCGGAGGCGACGGCGCTCAGGTACGCCGCGAAGCGCGCACGTTCGACCGACGAGTGGGGCTCGAGAGCGCCCCCCGTGAGCACAAGGCGCTCGTCGATCACGACGAGGTCGCGCGGCCCGAAGTCATAGGGCACCACGTTGCCGGCGAAGGCCTGTCGCAGCCAGGCGGCCGTTACCCGGCGCGCCAGCGCCTCAGCCCCACGCGGCTGCGCGTCGAGGGGCTCTCCGACGAGCCGCTCGACCGTCAGGACGTTCGGCGCGCAGTGATCGCGGTAGCAGGCAGGCGCGTCGAATCCTCCGCCGCTGCGGGCGTCGGCCGCGAGACTGGTCAGCGAGGCAGCCTGGTGCTTCTGATCCAGGCGTCGCCGCACCGTCAACTCGTAGTCCGCGACCGCGGCGGCAAGAAGGCCGGCAGGCACGTCGATCCACGGCGCGAGAAGAGGCAGCAGCGGGATGTCGATATCGAGCTCGTCGGCGGCATCGGGACGGACGATGGTCACCAGCGCCGGCACCCCTGGGGCGAGCCACGCCAGATGCGACTGCGTCCACGAGCCGACCGCGACGGGATCCCGATGGAACTCGAAGAACAGCCGCTCGGGCCGCGCCCCGAGCTGCGCGCGCACCAGTGCCGCGACCGAGGCGAACGGCAGCGCCTGCCCCTCGTCCGGGATCGTCGCCAGTTCGGCGCGCGTGCGCCGCGGCGCCAGATCGGCGCGCGACCCGAGGTACCGGCCGAAGCCGGCGAAGACCGGGCCGAGATCGGTGAGCGCCTCGCGCAGCCGGCGCCCGTAGTCCTCGTCCGCCCCGAGGCGCCCCTCGGGTGGCGGCGAGCGGCGCTCGGGAACGGGGAGACCGAGCGCGTTGAGTACCGTCTCGACCTGCTTCCGCCGGCCGTCGCGGCCGGACGCGGGGCTGCGCGCTACCAGTGACGTGGCCATCGCTCCGCGGCCGGCTCTAGCTTCCCGCCGGGCGGTAGTGGAACAGCTGCTCGAGCGAGTTGGTCCGCAGCAGGTTGCCGTACGTGTCGCGCAGGGCGTGCTCGCACGGCTCGGTAATCAGCGTCCGCCACGCCGACGCGACCTCCGGATCAGACGGTTCGTAGCGAATGTAGGGGGAGATGTGCGCGTCGTCGCGCGTCGTGTCGAACCGCATCATCAGCGACGAGACGACGCCGTTGGTGAACGCGTCCTCGGTCCTCGCCAGCGCCGCGTGATGGCGCAGGAACGTCTCCATCACCACCGGATGACGCATGTTGACGACCGAGAGCGCCCACCCGATGCCAGAGAGGATGTTCTTGCGACCGAGGTCGTGCGGCGTCTCCGCGTCGAGCCGCCTGATGACGCGCCACGGCGCGTTGACCGAGGGCAGCCAGCCCGCCGGCTCGAAGTACATCGCGCGGCCAGCGCCGTGCCAGTAGTAGCTTTGCAGATCGGGATCGACGTACGGCATCTCGCGGTCGAGGACCGGCAGCAGGTTTGGATACAGCGACCGGGTCGCGAGGCCAAGCGACTCGAGCGCGGCGCCGGCGTATCCCGGACGCGACGATTCACGACACAACCTCAGGAAGCGGGCCAGCTCTCCCCGGATGGTTTCCGGCGAGCTCGTCGGCTCGAGCTTCTTGAGGATCGCCTTGCCGAACGACATGCCGATGCCTGCGTGCAGCATCGTCATGCTCCACGCCGGGAGCGAGTCGTATTGCGGGTCGGTGAGCAGACCAGTGGGATCCGGGCCGTCGGCCGCCCGCTCCATCGCCAGATCGCCAAACCAGTTGCCAAGCCCTTCGGTGGCCCACACGCGGGGAAACGTCGGCATTTCCGCCACCTTGTCGACCAGCACGCCGAGCGGGTCGACGGTCTTCGAGCTGAGCCCGAGCTCGGAATGCACGTGGGTCACGAGGGAGATGATGTAGAGCTTGTTCGTGAACTCCTGCGTGACGGCCGGCGCGTCGCGCCGCGACACGAGCCACGAGTCGAGCCAGCCGACCGGCGGGAGCCCGTACTTCACGACCGCCTCGAACAGTGGGCCATCCTGCATCTCGGCGGCGATGCGCATGAGCGTACTCTGATCGATGTCGGGCGTGCGGAACATCATGAGGTCCACCATCGCACGCTGCATGCCGGTGCCGAGCTGGTAGGTCTGTTTCAGCCAGCCGTCGAGCTGTTTCGCGGTCACGTCGCTGACGGTGTCGAGCGCGGAGGTCGCGCCCGCCACGCGCCCGGCCGGCGGCGGCGTCACGAGGTTGGTGAGCTGCTGGACGCCAAACATCGAAATCGCCCAGGGCAGGGTCAACGTCGACTTCAGGAGGTCGCGAAACGTCGATGATTGCGTCGTGGTTTCCATGACCGGGCCTTTCTGCCGAGGGTCAGCCGGCAAAAGCAAGTTCTCTCAGAGAGTCTGCGAGCAGGAGCAACGCACCCGCCACGAGTGCCGCTTCGACGGTAAAGAGATTCAGCCCCAGCTCCGGCGCCGCGCCCGTGAGCTCGAGCAACGCCGTGAACGCCACGGCGATTCCCGCGAGCCGAATCGTGCGCTTGCGCACGCGTTCGTCACGCCGGGCGATTGTCGTGATGTCGACGCGACCGAGGGCTTCGCCCTCGGCGACCCGCCGCAGCACGGAGGCGGCGCGCGCGGGCCCGTCTTCGATCAGCCGGCCGCCGGAGGCGACGAGGGCCGTCAACGTGTTGTAGCTGAACGCGACTCGGCGCGCTTCGCGAGCGATCCATTGCTGGCAGACGTCCTCGAGGTGGCGTCCCACGCTGAACCCGGGCGCAAACCGCGTGATGAGCCCGTCTGCCGCGATGGTCGAGCGGATGTATTTAACCACATCCCGCTCGGGCCCGATACCCGCCTTGCGCGACAGCGTCAGGAAGTCCAGCATCACCAGCGTGAAGTTCTTCCTGAAGACCGTCTCCGCCTCGCCCTCTTCATACCAGTCCTGCGACGTCTCGGCCAGCAGCCGCCGGAACAGATCGGGGTCGGCATCGGATCGATACGTCACGAGCTTGAAGTACGCGTCGGCCATGCCGCGGACGTCCGCGCGCGTGTAGGCGAGCGTCATCTCGACCAGGTGGCGCCGCGAGTAGCGGCTCAGCACGCCGGTGATGCCGAAGTCCACGTACCCGACCACGTTCTGCGGCAGCACGAGAAGGTTCGCAGGATGCAGGTCGGCATGAAAGACGCCGTACTGAAATGCATCGCCGAGAAAGTTGTCGATGATGTGCCGCGCGAAGAGGTTCGGGTCGAACCCGTCGGCTCGCAGCCGGTACGTCGTCCACTCGTCGCCGGTCGTGAGGGCGCGCAGGTAGTCGAGGACGGTCATCCCCGACATGAACTCCATCACCAGCGTGCGGCGGGTCGTCAGCTCCCATACGATGGCCGGCACACGCTCCTGGGGGTTGAACTCCGCGTTGCGCCGCAGCCGCTCGGCGTACCGCGCCTCGCGTCGGTAGTCGAGCTCCTCGCGCGTCCAGGAGATGAACTCACCGCCGGGATCGAGCACCCAGTAGAGCGACCTCACCTGCAGGCGCCGGATGAACCGCATGGCGAGCACGAGCAGGCGGAGGTCGCCGTCGAAGTCGGCCTCGACGCCCGGGCGCTGCACCTTCACGGCGACCTTGCGCCCGTGCAGGACCGCGGCATGAACCTGCCCGATTGACGCGGTCGCCAGCGGCACGGGATCGAAGTGATCGAAGAGGTCGGAGGGTGACTGGCCCAGCTCCTCCCGGAAGACCTGCTCGACGAACTCGTAGGGGAACGGCGCCATGCGATCGAGTAGGTTGAACAGCTCGTCGCAGTACTCGAGGGAGACGATGTCGGGCTGGAGCGCGAGCATCTGCCCGAACTTGACGAAGCTCCCGCCGAGGTCCTCGAACAGGCGCCGGAAGCGCTCCGGACCGGTGAGCCGGGCGAGCGGCGCCCAGCGCGCGAGCCATCGCAGGCGGGGGCGGGACGCGACGACATTCGCGATCCCGTGAGCGATCACCACCCGGAGGATGTGGGGCAGCCGCCGCAGAATCGGCCGCGCGGCAGCCAGCGCGGCACGGTGCCGCGTCACGTAGCCGCCGTGGTGAACCGCAGTCTCCATCCGATCTCCGCACGGCCCCCCGTGCGACCATGCGCCGTGCGGCGCCGCAGGGTCGTACTACGCTGTCGCCGATGGCCTGACCGAATCGACGGCCCGCTTGGTCAGGTCCATGGCCGTGTCGGCGGTCTGCCGCATGGCGTTCACGGCGGTGTCGATGCTCTTCTGGATCACGGTCACGCTCGTTTCGATCATCGCGCGCGGATCGGCAGTCTCAATCAGCGTCCGCGGGTCGAGAACCTCGACCATCTTGCGCGGCTCGACCGCCCGCAGCGACGCCATGTCGAACATGATGTCCACCATGCGGCGCTGCCACTCGTCGCCGGCGCGGAACTGCTGCGCGGCGGAGTCGGAGAGCCGACTCTGCACCGCGCGCGACACTTCATCGACCTCCGTCGCGGTCACGTCACACGGCTGGGTCGTCGCCGGTGTCATCGCCTTCGACAGCTGCTGAAAGCCAAACAGCGACACTGCCCACGAGAGCCCGAGGATCGACTTGGCCACTTCGCGCATCTCCACGGTAGCCTTTCTGCCGAGCTCGCGATCGGCAACTGGTGTTGGGAACGGACCTTATTTAATCACATCTTCCGTCGAGTACTGCGGCCGGATTTCGGCCGCGGTGCTCGGGCGGCGGAAGCGATGGCGGCGCGCGGCGTGACGTTCCGTCGGTCCGCGCGCGAACAGAGCGGCGCCGCGCGCCGCCTCAGATGCTCGCGGCCTCCTCGCCTTCCGGCGGGCGCGCCTGCTCGAAGATCGATCCGAAGAAGATCGAGCGTCGGCGCAGCAGCATGTCGTCAATCGCCGCCTGCATCCGCTGCCGCACCTCGAGGCTGATGCGATGCACCAGCGCGGGGTCCTCGGCCGCCTCCGGCGGATACTGCTCCTCGACGTGCATGGCGGGCAGATACCGCGTGTGCCACTTCGACGGCAGCGGGAACGGCGCTGGCGTGATCGGCAGGAACGGCCATTCCGTGTAGCGCTTGAACCACCGCCAGTCCACGCGCCGCAGGATTGGGTAGATCTCCGCGCTTCCGACGGTGACGAAGGGCAGGATGGGGGCGCGGTTCCTCAGCGCCATCCGCACGAACTCGTCGCGACCGAACTTGCCGAGCATGTAGGCCCGCTTGTACATCGTGAATGTTCCCCGGATGCCCTCGGGGAACACGCCGAGCAGCTCGTCGTGCTGCAGCACGTAGTCGCCGTGCTCCTGGCAGGCCATGATGCCCCCGAGCTTGGCCATGAAGTCCGCCAGGAACGGGAACTTGGTCAGGCTGGGGTGAATCAGGAACCGCGGAATGCGGCCGCGCCGCGTTACGAGCGCGTGCAGCGCCATCACGCCGTCGAAAGGCATGAACCCGCGGTGCATCCCAACGAGCACGCCGCGCCCCTTCCGCGGCACCTCGGAGATTCCGTCGATCTCGACACGCCAGTAGTAGTCGTGGAGAAACCGGAACAGGTGGCCGCAGTAGCGCCGGATGTAATCCGGATCCATGCCGAAGTCGTCGAACTGCTTCGCCGCATCGGCCGGAGTGCCGCGGCCGATGCATTCCACGATCGCCTGGACGCTCGACCGGGAGGGGACGAACCCGAGCTCGCGCCTAATCTTCTCCCCCGACACGGTCCACGAGTACTGGATGTATTTCAGCTGGTCCGCCGAGACGGCCAGGCCCGCCTGCGAGGTGATCGCCCTGACGGCGTTCTGGGCCACCCTGCCGATCGGCAGCCGCTTTACACCGGCGATTCGAAGCGCCGCGCGCAACGGCACGCCGGCCGTCGGCACCACGTTGAACGTGCCGCCGCGACCCGCGGCAATCACCGCCGCGATCGCGTCGGCCAGGTCGCACGGGCTGAGGAGCTGGATCGTCGGGTCGTGACCGGGATAGGTCACAGCCACGCGTCCGCCGAGCAGGCGGCTGAAGTAATCGACGCCGTCGAGCACCGCGGCCGGACGGAGAATCGAGCGGACCGGCGGCGCCGCGCCCGAACGCTGGCTGATGAGGGCGCTCATCTGTTCGACGTCGCGCCACCCATCGGCGATCGCGCTCCTGCGCGACGGGATGAACGCGCGCTCCTCGAGCAGACCGAGGTTCTGGTGGCTCGGCGAATAGACTGCCGCACTGGAGATGGTGACCACGTGCCGGAGAGGCAACGACGCGAGCCGCTGGCACACCGCGCGGGCAGTCCCCAAGTCCGGTCCCGTTGAGGGACCCGCGGCAGGGAGCGCCGAGTACACGATCGTGTTGTACCGGCTGAACGCGACCGCATCGATTCCCTGCGGATCGATCGGCACGCGCTCGCAAAGCTCGACACCGGCGGAGCGTCGCAGCGCGTCCAGGATGGGCTCCGCGATGCCGTCGCGGTACGCGACGACGGCTACTCGTGCCGGCACACTACTGACTCCTTGTTAATGCCGAATGCCGAATGCCGAAACAAATTCCGAACCCCTGGGAATGCCGGAGGCGACGCCAGACTCGCCGGGACCTGACCCGCGGAATACCCGAAGCCGGCGCCATTCCTCGGCGATGCCCACCCCTTGCGGAACGGCGAAGCCAAGTCCTCGCCCGTACCAACCCGGCGGTAAGGCGAAACCAGTGCTCGCGGATACCTTTCCCGGCGGATGACTGAAGGCGAAGCTCGCCGGAATTCCCCCTAAAGACCCCGGCGGAATGTTCGATGCGAAACAGCAGGTGCCGGGCACGCGCGCGCGACCAACACCCAACCCCCGGCTACGCCGTCCGAGCGGGTGCCGAAAGGTATTCCTGCACCACGTCGATCGTATCCTGCACGTTCCTGATCGTCTGGATTCGCTCTTCCGGAACCTTGATCTTGAATGCGTACTCCAGGTCGATCACCACTTCGAGCGCCGAGAGAGAGTCGAGCCCGAGATCCTCGCGGTAGCTCGAGGTCTCGTGGATCTCGGCCGGCGCAATCCCGGTGATGCGGTGGACGCTCTCACGTATCGTCTCGCGAATCTGATTCTCCTCGATCATGGATGCTCCCGTGCCGGCGACCGGCGAAAAAGTTTGCGGATTCTTACACAGCTAGTCGAAAAAGACTAGTCGAAAATCGCCGGTCTAAGCTGAGCCGTAGTGCCCAGAATGGCCTCCGCCACATCCATTGCCGAGACAATAACCGGGGTAATGCCCCCACCCGGTCGGGTCCAGTGCCCTGTGAAGAAAAGGTTGCGCACCGGGCCTTCCGTGGAGGGACGCCCCTCCCCCAACTGGTCCGGCGACATCTCCCACCCAAGCATCGCCCCGTGATGGTTGAGCGTGAAACGCCACGACGTCAGCGCGGAAGCGCTGTGCCGTAAGACGATGTGCTCCGACACGCCCGGCATGACGGACTCCAGGCGCCCCATCAGGTCCTCCTCGATGCGGGCCTTGTGCTCGGCCCAGTCGGGGACTTCGTCGTATCGCAGTTCCATGATGCGCTGCAGGATCACGACCTGGCCGCCTGTCGGGGCCATTGCCGGTTCGTACATGGTCGGCACGAACACCTTGAACGCCTCCCGCACGACCTCGTCAGGCTCCCACGAGCGCCAGTGATAGCCGCACGCCGCGCGGACCGCGTCGAGAGAGATGTCGCGAAGGCCGAGATGCACGAGGAAGCACGGGCTGGTCGGGCGAAGGCGCCGTGCCGCGCGGATCGGCTCTTCACCGATGGTCTCGGGGCCCAGAAGCTGCTCGAGGGTCCGCACGAGGTCACCGTTCGACACCACGTGGCCCGCGCGCACGCGGACGGTGTGGCGGCGCGGCCCGAGCCCGGTGGCCACATCCACGCCCACCGCCGCGCCACGCTCGACGACGATCCGTTCGACCATCGAGCGCATGAGGATGTCGCCGCCGTGCTCCTGGACGATCCGCGCGAGATCGTCGGCAAACACCTGCGATCCACCTTCCGGGTAGTAGTTGCCGAGGAAGTAGGACAGGCGCAGCATCGAGTCGAACACGAACGACGTCCGCGACGGCGGGGACCCCCAGTGCGCGCAGTCGGCCGCGAGGAGGAGTTTGAGCTTCCGGTCGTGAAACTCGCGATTGAGGACGTCGCGCAGCGTCAGGCGCCGCAGCCGCTCGAAACGTTCGTGCTGCCGCCTGCGGAAGTAGTGCAGGAGCCCGTAGAGGTACCCGTCTCGCGCGACGGCGAAGAAGCGATCGAGCGCCTCCGCCTCGTGGGGGAACATCGCCTTCAGCTCGTCGGCGTACTCGTCGAAGTCGGCGGACACCGAGAAGCGGCTGCCGTCCGGGAAATGGAAATGATCGACGGGATCCATCTTCACCCAGCGCGTCCGCGACCCGAGGCGTTCGAGCAGCGAGCCCGTGATGGTGATGGGGTTGCCGAGGAGCGGGTAGAAATGCGTCGCCGCGTCGAAGATGAACTGGCCGCGGCGGAACGTGCTGCAGTACCCGCCGACCATGTAGTGCTGCTCCACGAGCAGCACGCGCGCGCCGCCGCGCGCGAGGAGCGCCGCGCAAATCAGGCCGCCGATTCCCGCGCCGATCACCACGACGTCGTACTCGGGACGTGGATCGTCGCGAAGGGCCGTGAACGCTCTCATCTACGACTGCGTGCGCCCGGGTCAGGGCCGGCCATCGCCTGGAGGGCGATTGCGTCCGTACGTTTCGTGCGCGGCGACGAACTCACCGGACGCGATCGCGCCGGCCATCGACAGCTCGCCGCCGAGCAAGGCGGCCGCGACGATCTCGGCAAATTTCCGCGCGTGCCCCGCGCCTGCGCAGCCCAGGATGCCGAGGCACTCCCGGCTGGTGCCCAGCGCGGTCCCCCCTCCCACGGTGGCGACCGTCAGCGACGGCAACGTGACGCTCGCGTGCAGGTCCCCCTCGGCCGTCACTTCGTAGTCGGTGATGCCGACCGCCGCGTTCGCGACGTTGGCCACGTCCTGGCCGCACGCGATGAAGATGGCAGCGAGGCCGTTGGCATAGTGCCCGTTGTAACCGATCGCGCCGGCCTGCAGATGGCCGATGACCGTGTCGTGCCAGACGGCCGCCATCTCCTGCGGCGCGACGCGCATGTACGCCTGCAGCACGCCCGCCGGAATGCGGGCCCCCGCGACGACGCGCTTCCCCTTCCCGCCGCCTAGCAGGAACCCGCTCGCCCGCTTCTCGCTGCTGAGACCGCTGAACACCCTGAAGCGCGGCGCCACGCCGCGCGCCACGAGCCATGCGGCCGCGTGCTCGGTGGCCTTGACGATCATGTTCATGCCCTGGGCGTCGGCGGTGTGGTAGTAGAAGTTGACGATGACCGCCCGGCCGGAGGGGCGCGGCTCGACGCGCAGGAGGCGGCCGTGCCGGGTCGTGGACTCGGCCTCGGCGCGGAGCGAATCGAAGTGCCGCGGCAGCTCCGCGACGAAGCGGTGCGCCTCCGCGACCGACTCGAACGTGAAGATCGGCGAGACGAGGTTCTCGTCCGCGAACACGCGGACCGTGACACCGCCGGCGCGCGTGAGCATGACCATGCCGCGCTCGTAGGACCGGACGAGCGCTCCTTCGGTGGTCGCCATCGGCACGTAAAACATGCCGCGCGCGTGCTCGCCGTGCACGAGCAGCGGCCCCGCGATGCCGAGCGGCATCTGCACCGCGCCGATCGGGTTCTCGATGTTGCCGCGCATCTGCTCGGTCGGAATCGCGCACGATGCGACGAGCGGAAGCTCCACTCCGGCCTGGTCCTGGACCCACGCTCGCCGCTGCCGCACCTCTTCCTGGCTGTAGCCCTGGGCGCTGAACCGCGGCACGAGAGGAAGTCCGGCCGCAGGCGGGGCGGTGGGATGCGGGCCCTCGACCTTGGGGTTGTGCGCCATCAGCCGACCTGAAGCACCAGGGCCGCGCAGTTGCCCTCTGGCGTGAGCGCGGTCACGAGCGCGCGCGAGGCATCGAGCGGCCGCGTGGCGGCGGCGATGTCGAGACGGACCGCGGGATCCGGCGTGACGAGGCCCGCGATTCCCGGCAGCCGTCCCGCGCGCATCGCCTCGATCGCCACGATCGCCTGCAGCGGACCGGAGGCGCCGAGCGTTTCACCGGTCATCGCTTTGATCGCCGTCACCGGCGTCCTTGCGCCGAGCGCCGCTTCGATGCCGGCAGCTTCGCGCCGGTCGAGCACCGGACTGCCATGCGCCGACGCGGAGACGACGCCGATGGCGCGCGCCTCGGTGTCGCTGTCGCGGAGCGCCCGCGCAATCGTGTCGGCGAGGGGCTTCCCCTGTTCGGCGCCGCGCGTCCGGGCGCCGGGATCGTAACCGTTGGCGCTGCCGAGGACCCGCCCGATGATCCGCGCCCCGCGTTCCACGGCCGTCTGCTCCGCTTCGAGCACGAGGAAGGCCGCCCCTTCGCCGAGCACCGCGCCGTTGCGGGTGGCGTCGAACGGGACGGCGCATGCCTCGACGCCGTCATGCTGGCACGCGAGCCAGCCGGCGCGCGCGAAGCCGAGGAACGACTCGAACGAAAGCTCCTCGGCGCCGCCCGCCAGCAGCACGTCCGCCCGGCCGGTCCGAATCAGCTGCGCCGCGTAGCCGAGCGCCAGCACGCCGGACGCGGCGCCGCCGGCCGTGGTCGAGTTGATGCCGCGAAGCTGCTGCCAGATCGCGACCTGGCCGCCGGCCGCGTTCAGCACGGTGTTCGAAAAGTCGAGCGCGCTCGCGTATTCGGGGCCGGCCTGCAGGGCGCGGCGGTCGAACTCGCCGATCGTGTGCACGCCGGAGAGCATCGTGCCCCAGACGAGGCCGACGTCGCGCGTCTTGCGGAGCTCGATCGACCAGCCGCTGTCCGCCAGCGCGAGCTCCACGCCGACGAGCGCGAGACGCCCGGTCCGATCGAGCGGCCGGATGTTGCCCGGGCGCAGATAGCGCTCGGGCGTGAACTCGCGCACTTCCGCGGCAAGATGTCCCGGCGCCGCGTCGGGCGGGAACAGGGTCGGAGACGCGAACGGCCGCGCTCCTTCGCAAAGCGCGGCAAAAACCTGGTCGAGCCGGTCGCCGAGGGCGCAGATGGCCCCCATGCCGGTGATCACGACGCTCCTGCACGCGTTCACGGCCGGCACGCTCGCACAATCACCGAGGCGTTGTTCCCCCCGAACGCGTAGGCGTTGTTCATGGCGACGTCCACCGGTTGACGCCGCGCCTCGTTGGGAACGTAGTCGAGGTCACACTGGGGATCCGGCGTTTCGTAGTTGATCGTCGGCGGCAACATCCCATCGTACACCGCGAGGACGCACGCCGCCGCTTCGATGGCCGACGCGGCCCCCATCGTGTGCCCGAGCATGGACTTGATGGAGCTTATTGGCACGTGCGGCGCCGCGCCACCGAACGCCTGCTTGACCGCCGCCGTCTCGACGCGGTCGTTCACGGCCGTTCCGGTCCCGTGAGCGCTGATGTAGCTGACCTCGTGAGGCTCGACGCCCGCATCCGCCATCGCCAGCTGCATCGCGCGGACGGCGCCGTCCCCCTGCGGCGCGGTCATGTGGTTCGCGTCGCACGTCAGCCCGTAGCCGGCCAGCTCCGCATAGATCCGCGCCCCTCGCGCGACGGCCCGGTCGAACCGCTCCAGCACCAGCACCGCCGCCCCCTCGCCGGGCACCATCCCCTTCCGGTTCCGGTCGAACGGCTGGCAGCGTTCCGGCGCGATCGCGCCCAGTCGCGAGAAGCCAGTGTATGTGATCCGGGAGAAGCAGTCGGAGCCGCCGGCAAGCATCACGTCCACCGTTCCGGCGCGGATGGCGTCGGAGGCGAAGGCGAGGGCGTAGTTTCCCGCGGCACAGGCCGTGGGAATGACGAGGTTGGGTCCGGTGAAGCTGAGTTCGGACGCCACGTGCGCCGCGATCGTATGACACGGATATTTTTCGATGAACTCCGCGCCGATCGCCTCGCGTGTCCCGGCGACCTCCAGTTCGTTGAACCGCTCGATCAGGGTGGGCTCGCCCGACGTCGTCCCGAGCGAGACCCCGATTCCCGCGGGATACGGGCCCCCATTGGCGAAGCCGGCGTCCTCGAGGGCAAGCCGCGCCGCCGCGATTGCCATCTGGGACGCACGCCCCATTGACGTGGGCGCGAGGCGCCGAAGGAACTTCGAGGGATCGAAGCCCTTCACCTCCCCGCCGATGTGCGCGGCGTGCCGGGTCGTGTCGAACGAAGCGACCGGGCCGATGCCGCACGAGCCGGCGAGAAGCGCCTGCCAGAACGGCCCGACGCCGGTGCCAATCGAGGTGACGACCCCGATTCCCGTGATCACGACGCGTGGACGTGCATCCATGAGCCGGAATAGTATAGGTGCCCCTGCGGGCGATCAACCTGCGGGCGATCAATTATGGAGGCACCATCGCGCGGGCATGGCCGCTCGCCGACAATCGGGCTCGTCATCGGGCTACTCATCACGCTTGCTGCCGTGTTGGCCTACTCGTGGTACATCACGGAGCAGATCGCCCGGCTGCGGGCGCTCCAGACCGATTTCGCCGAGCGAAGCCGCAAGGACTCGCTCCAGTTGCTGCGCATCCAGAACAACCTGAACCTCCTTGCGCTTGCGATGCGCGACATGATCGACACCGAGGGGCGATACCCGCTCACGGCGTGGAGCTCGCAGCTCGACCGCATCCGGCTGGACCTGGCTGACGCGCTGCGACGCGAGGAAGCGCTGGCGATGCACCGCCGAAGCCCCGGCCAGCGCGAGTTCCTGGGCAACTCGGTGACGCAGTTCTGGGACGCCGTGGATCGCATGTTCGCGATGGCGCGAGACGGCCAAGAGGACGAGGCTCGCGCGCAGATCCGGCTGTCCCTCGTTGCGCGACAGGCGGCGCTTGCCACCACCGTGGCCCGCCTTCTCGTCGAGAACAACGAGAGCGAGCAGCAGATGGCGCTCCAGGTGCAGGGCATCTACAGCGACGTCCAGCGACAGGTGTACCTATTCCTGGGCGCCACGCTGGTGGCGATCATCCTGGCCAGTGCCTCGGTCATTCGCGCCAACCGCCGACTGTTCGCGGAGATCGGAACGCTGTCGGAGCGGCGGCGCGAGCTCGCGCAGCAGCTCATTGCGGCCCGGGAAGCCACCTTGCGCGCCCTCGCGCGCGAGCTGCACGACGAGTTCGGGCAGATGCTCACCGCGATGGGTTCAATGCTGCGGCGTGCCGGCAATCACGCGCCCGAGGCGTCCCCTTTGCGCGCCGAGCTGCGGGAGGTCTCCGAGATCGCGCAGACCACGCTGGACCACGTGCGCAGTCTCTCGCAGGCCCTGCACCCCTCGATTCTCGACGACGCGGGGCTGGACGAGGCGGTCGAGTGGTATATGTCGAACGTGAAGCGCCAGCTTGGCATCACGGTCTCGTTCGAGAGGTCGGGACCTCCCGTGCGCGTCCAGAAGGAAACCGGCATCCACGTGTACCGCATCCTCCAGGAGGCGTTGCGCAACGTGGCGCACCACTCTGGCGCGGCAGAGGCGGCGGTGCGCCTCCGCGCCGTCAACGGCACCCTCGAGCTGGACGTCGAGGACCACGGGGCCGGTCTGAACGGTTCGCCCGATCGGCGCGGCCTCGGCATGGTGTCGATGCGCGAGCGCGCCGAGCTGGTCGGCGGCACAATCGAGTTCGCGACACCGCCCGGGGGCGGCACGCTGGTCCGGCTACGCGTCCCGGCCAACGCACAAGGGGTATGACCGAAGCGATTACCGTTCTTCTCGTTGACGATCACGTTCTCGTCCGCCGCGGGTTTCGCCGCCTCCTGGAAGATGACCCCGGGATCGTCGTCGTTGGCGAGGCGAGCACCGGCGACGAGGCGGTGCCGCTGGCCGCCAGCCTCGCCCCCCGCGTCGTGGTGATGGATTGCGCGATGCCCGGCGTGAACGGGCTGGTGGCGATGCGCCAGATTCTCGCGGCCTCACCCGGGATCGCCGTCCTGATCCTGAGCATGCACGCGGAGAGCACGCTCGTCCGGCAGGCGCTCGACGCGGGCGCCCGCGGGTACATCCTGAAGAGCGCGCTCGACCTGGATCTGCCCGCGGCGGTGCGGAAGGTCGCCTCGGGGGAGCAGGTTCTCGACCCGGGACTCAGCGTCCCCGACACGCCCAGGAAGGGGGACCGATCCCGCACCCTGACCGCGCGCGAGCTCCAGGTGCTGGAGCTGATCTGCCAGGGGCTCTCCAACCGGGAGATCGGCGCGCGCCTGTCGTTGAGCGTGAACACAATCGCCGTCCACCGCGCCAACATCATGAACGCGCTCGACGTCCACAAGACTGCTGAACTGGTGGTGTACGCGATCCAGTCCGGGCTCGTCCACCTCCGATGAACCGGCGCGAGTTCATCCGGGCGATGGGGGCGGCGGGCCTTGCCGGCGCGATCCGCCCTCCCGCGGCCGCTTCGCAGCCCGCCGAGCCGGGCGTGCGCCTCGTCGATGTCACGGCGAGAGCCCACGTGCCGTTCCGCCACAACAACGGGGCATACGGCGGAAAGCTGCTGCCCGAAACGCTCGGCTCCGGATGCGCGTTCATCGATTACGACGCCGACGGCTGGACGGACATCCTCCTCGTGAACGGATGCGACTGGCCGGGGCACAAGCGGCGACGATCGACCCCGCGGCTGTTTCACAACAATCGCAACGGCACGTTCACGGACGTGACACGGCGCGCCGGCCTCGACGTGGAAACGTACGGGCTCGGCGTCGCCGCAGCCGACTACGACAACGACGGTTTTCCCGATCTGCTGATCACGTGCGTCGGCCAGAACCGCCTCTTCCGCAACACCGGACGTGGCACCTTCGTGGAGGTGACCGAGCGGAGCGGGCTCGGCGGACGGCACGCCCTCAGCACGTCGGCGCTGTGGTTCGACTACGACCGTGACGGGCGGCTCGACCTCTTCGTCTGTAATTACGTGAAGTGGTCGCCCGAGCACGACGTCTTCTGCAGCGCGAACGGCCAGCGCAAGTCCTACTGCACACCCGAAGCGTACCGCGGCGATACGTGCTGGCTGTTCCGCAACCGCGGCGACGGCACGTTCGAGGACGTCACCGCGACGAGCGGGATCTTCGACACCAGCTCGAAGTCGCTCGGCGTCGCGATGTTCGACTACGACGTCGACGGCTGGCCCGACCTCCTGGTCGCGAACGACACGCAGCCGAACAAGCTGTATCGCAACCTGCGCAACGGGACCTTCCGCGACGTGGCGCTCGACGCGGGCGTGGCCTTCAGCGCCGACGGCAAGGCGCGGGCCGGAATGGGCGTTGACGTTGGGGACTTCGACAACTCCGGCCGTTTCGGCCTGGCGATCACGAATTTCGAGAACGAGATGATGGGGCTGTACCGTGAGGTCCGGCCGGGCCGGTTCGAAGATGTCGCGATCCGGGCCGGCGTCGGGACGGCGTCGCGACACACGCTCGGCTTCGGGTGCGTCTTCGCCGACATGGACCTGGACGGCAGGCTCGACCTCGTGGTGGCGAACGGGCACATCGACGAGCCGCTGCGCGAAATGCGCGGCCCGGTCGGCTACGCGCAGCCGCCGCAGCTGTTCCTCAACCGCGGCGGCCATTTCGAGGACGTCGCCGCAGCGGCCGGCGCCTCCTTCGTCACGCCGAAGGTCGGCCGCGGCCTGGCGTGCGGCGATTTCGATCGCGACGGCGACCTCGACCTGCTGCTGACCGCCAACAACGGACCGGCGCAGCTGTTCCGCGCGGATCACCCGTCAGCGCGACGTTCGATCCGGTTCCGGCTGCGAGGAACACGGTCCAACCGGGACGGCATCGGCGCGACGGTGAGGATTGAGCACGGTGGGACGACGCAGACGCGGATGGTGAAGTGCGGATCGAGTTACCTGTCGCAGTCAGAGTTGCCGGTCACCTTCGGCCTCGGCCGGCAGGACGTCGTGGACCGCGTGCATCTCATCTGGCCGAGCGGCAGGACGGAGGAGTACAAGTCGCTTCGCTCCGGGAGCGCGTACGATTGCGTCGAAGGCGAGGGCATCACGCGGCTCGGCCATTTCTAGCCCACGTTCATGCGCGCTCGTGGCTGCCTCGCGAATCGAGGCGCCTCGGGCGATGGCCCGAGGCGCTTCGCTTCGTCCGGAAGCGCGGCGTCAGACGATCTTCGTCGAGGTGCCGCGCTCGACCGTCACGCGCTCCACGCGCGTCACCTCGGTCTCCTTGGGCAACCGCCGATCCACGCGGTAGAGGAACGTGATGTACTTCTGGTCCTCCGCCGGAATACGCCAGCCGCGCTCGCTCGAGGATGCCGACGTCGTGCCCGCGTTGGTGTCCACCGTCGTGCCCTCGGGAGAGGTCACTACGGTTGTCCTTTCAGTTCTCCGGCCGCTCGTCCTCGAGACGACAGGCGGGTACATGTCACCCCACGCCTCCGGTTTGTCCACGCGGCCGTGGCGCGCGCGTTCGAGGAACTTCGCGATCTTCAGCGCCGCGAACGACGCGCCGTCGGCGTCGTAGTTCACGATTTCCTCGTGCTGCGGCTGGAGCACGCATTCGAACCCCGGCTTGGTGAACGCGATGGACCAGATGACGTACTTGAGATCGTCACCGCTGAGGTCCTGATCGTCCTGTCCGGTCGAGCCTGAGGTCCAGCTGGATCCAGAGCTCGAGCTCGTCCGATCGCCGTTCGCCCTTACTGTCGTCCTCTGGACTGTGCTGCCGCTCCGGCTCTGATCCCAGTTCCGCTGCCCCGTCCTACTCTGCATTCCGCCGGTCATCGACTGCATGCCGCGCACCATGAGGTCCCATGTGGCGCCCGTCATCTCGAGCGGCAAGCGGACCATTGCGTCGACGGAGTCGACGAGCCGCGATGTCGAGCTTCGGTTCCCTCCGACGTTGTCTCTGTCGTTACTCATCGGTGTTCCTGCCTCCTCAAGAGACCACAGCAACCGACGTGCCGTCAGCGCGATCGGCAGGGCTGACCGCGCCGCGCGCTCATATCGCATATCATCGGCCGCGCCTGCGCTCGCGTCAGTCGCGGACATCCCGGGCCGCCGCGAGACGCCAGCCCGATCCGCATGCCGCTCTACATCGGCTTCGACTCGAGCACGCAAAGCCTCACGGCGATGGTCATCGAGATCGAGACAAGCCGGCGAGGGGTGCTGCTCGAGACGTCGCTCTCGTTCGACGAAGCGCTGCCGCAATACGGGACGACGCACGGCGTGCTCCTCCAGCCGGATCCTGCGGTAGCCCATTCCTCTCCGCTCCTCTGGGCGGACGCGCTCGAGCTGATGATGCAGCGACTCGCGCAGAGCGGACTCGATCTGCGCCGCGTCGCCGCGATCTGCGGGTCGGCGCAGCAGCACGGCAGCGTGTACCTGAATCGTCGCGCGGAAGCCGTGCTCGGCGCGCTCGATCCCGCGCGTCCGCTCGGCGGCCAGATCCGCGCGACGCTGTCGCGCGAAACCGCTCCCATCTGGATGGATTCGAGCACGTCCGCGCAGTGCGCCGAGATCGCGAGGGCGGTCGGTGGCGGCGACGCGCTCGCCCGGCGCACGGGGTCGCGCGCCTTCGAGCGCTTCACGGGTCCGCAGATCCGCAAGTTCTTCCTGCAAGCGCCCGATGCGTACGCGGCGACCGACAGGATCCATCTCGTGAGCTCGTTCCTGGCGTCGCTGCTCGCAGGGCGCCACGCGCCGCTCGACCCCGGAGACGCCTCGGGCATGAACCTGATGGACCTGACGACGCGGCGGTGGTGGCCCGCGGCCCTGGAGGCGACGGCGCCAGGGCTAGCGGCGAAGCTGCCACCGATCGTCCCCCCGTGGACGACGATCGGAACGCTGGGGCCGTACTGGCGTGAGCGCTGCCGGATGCCCGCGGCGAAGGTGATCGCGTGGTCAGGCGACAATCCGTCGAGCCTGGTGGGGCTCGGCCTCGTGCACGAGGGGACGCTGGCCGTCTCGCTCGGGACGAGCGACACGGTGTTCGGCCTGATGCGCGAGCCTCGCGTGGACCGCTCCGGAACGGGGCACGTGTTCGGCGCGCCGACCGGTGAGTTCATGGGACTCACCTGCTTCCGCAACGGGTCGCTCGCGCGCGAGCGGGTGCGGGCAGAGCACGGACTGAGCTGGAGCGGATTTTCGCGGGCGCTCGAACGGAGTCCCGCCGGCAACGACGCGCGCGTCCTCCTGCCGTGGTTCGAACCGGAGATCACACCCGCGGTGCTCACGCCAGGCGCTCACCGGTACGGTCCGCCGCTCGACAGTCCAGCCTCGGCGGTGCGGGCAATCGTCGAGGCGCAGCAGATGTCGCTGATGCGGTACTCGCGCTGGATGGGCGT
The DNA here is from genome assembly GCA_035463475.1 of Vicinamibacterales bacterium. Classification (GTDB taxonomy): domain Bacteria; phylum Acidobacteriota; class Vicinamibacteria; order Vicinamibacterales; family 2-12-FULL-66-21; genus JACPDI01. The sequence continues at coordinate 99,830 of DATHTE010000123.1, read as the reverse complement.
CCAGGTGGACCGGATTCACGCGACCGGAGGGGCCTCCGCGAACACACAGATCCTGCAGGTCATGGCAGACGTGTTCGGCGCGGACGTGTACCGGCTGGACGTCACCAATTCCGCCGCGCTGGGCGCCGCGCTGAGGGCCGCGCACGCCGACCTCTGCTCGCAGGGCGATCGCGCCGGCTGGGACGCGATCGTCCGCGGGCTCGCCGAGCCAGCCCCGGCCTCGCGCGTGCGCGCCGATCCGGAACGCCACGCGGTGTACGAGGCGCTCGTCCCGATCTACACCGCGTGCGAAGCGCACGCGCTCGGTCGCGGGCCCGATCCCGCGCCGCTCATCGCACGTTTCGCGCGCGGCGACGCGTACCGTGCGTAGTGTCGCGGCTCAGCCGAACCTTCAACTTGCATCCGCCGTCTATTCCAAGCATCGTGCTCGTTTCCTGCAGAGGGGTGCGCCACTCGCGTGGCGCGAGGAGGTGCATATGGCCAAAGCAGCGAAAGCCTTGCCCGACGGGTATCACACCATCACGCCGCAGCTGAGCCTGGACAACGCGGCCGAGACCATCGACTGGTACAAGAGGGCGCTCGGCGCCGAAGAGATCGGGCGGAGTCTTGGGCCGGATGGCAAGATCATGCACGCCGAGATCAAGATCGGCAACTCGCGCGTCATGGTCAACGACGTGATGCCGGGGTGCAAAGGGCCACGCGAGTTCGGCGGATCCCCGGCGTCGCTGTGGCTCTACGTCGAGAACAGCGACGCGCTTTTCAATCGCGCGGTCGGCGCGGGCGCCACGGTCCAGATGCCGATGGAGGACCAGTTCTGGGGCGACCGGGCCGGCGCCGTCGCGGATCCGTCGGGCTACACCTGGTGGATCGCGACGCGCAAGGAAGACCTGACGACGGCGGAACTCCATCAGCGAGCCGACGAATTCTTCAAACAGATGGCGCAGCCCACGAAGGGCTAGAAGCGGAACCCGAAGCCGAGCCTCGACGACAGGTTGTGGCTCGTGCATCCCGAGGACCAGCACGGGGGCGCGCTGCTGCGGTGGCGAATCACTGTATCGCCCGCCTCGAAGCGCGCAACCGTGCTGGCCGACGGGTAGAACTCGACCACACTCGAAGAAGGGCAAAACACATGCCTCGCAACCGGGCGCGTTCCCGCGGCGATTCCACGCGTCTTGCGCCCGACCGCTTCCGGGGCGCCGGATCCGGGCTTCAATCCGCCGGACCGCGCGTGCGCTCGCGGCGGGGATTTCGTGGCGCGCCCGGGAACCGTCGCCCAACGGCCCGCGACCGAGTCGCGCCACTCCGGCACACAATAGCGGGATGGATGCGGCGACCCTGAGGGAGAAAGCCGAAGCCATCCGCTGGTACCACACGATCGATCTCGGTCAGGGCGTAGTCACGAGAGGGACGGACAACACCGCGTTTCGGCTGGCGCGCATCGACCTGCCTTCGACCCTCGCGGGGCGCACCGTTCTCGACATCGGCGCCTGGGACGGCTACTTTTCGTTCGAGGCCGAGCGCCGCGGCGCGGCGCGCGTTGTGGCGGCGGACTACTACGCGTGGCACGGTCTCGGTTGGGGGACAGGAAAGGGAAAGGCCGGCTTCGAGCTGGCCCGGACCGCGCTCGGATCGCGCGTCGAAGACGCCGACATCGACGTCATGGATCTGTCGCCCGAGCGGGTCGGCACCTTCGACGTCGTCCTGTTCCTGGGCGTGTTGTATCACCTGCGGCACCCGCTGCTCGCGCTGGAGCGCGTCGCGTCGGTCGCGCGCGATCTCCTCATCCTCGAGACCGTCGTGGACATGGTCGGCTTCGGCAGACCCGCCATGGCGTTCTACCCGGATCGCGAGTTGAACAACGATCCGACGAACTGGTGGGGGCCCAACGTGCCGGCTGTCGAAGGCATGCTGCACACGGTCGGCTTCGACCAAGTGCGGAGAGTCACGCCGCTGCCGTCGCTTCCGTACCGCGCCGCGCGGGCCGTGGTGCACCGGCTGCGCGGGCAGAACCGCCTGGCGTGCGCGTTCAGGCAGGACCGCGTAGCCTTTCACGCGTCGAAGCAGGCGCCTCGTATACTCGCGTCGTGAGCCCGGACGAGGAAGAACCGAACGCGCACGAGCCCGAGTGGCCCGGCGATGGCCAGGACGACGACGAACCGATCGAGCCGCCGCCGTCGGGCTGGGCGATGGCGTCCGAGATCACGGGCGGGCTGATCGCGCTGCTCCTCGTGTCGCTCGGCGTCATGGTGCTTTATCTCGCCGGCGGCGTCTTCCTCGGGCTGCTCACGACGGCCGCCCCGGCCGTCGTCGCGCTCACCCTGGCGCTTCTGCTCGCGCGCTATCTCTCGCGCCGATAGCGGCCGGACGCGTCGCGCGCGGCACCGTCGCTCGCGCTCTGTCGGCTGCGCCCGGGCAGGACGACCGCCCGCCCGGTCAGCGCGCGCGCTCGCAGTTTGTCGTACGCCTCCGCGACGCGATCGAGTGGAAACGGCTCGACTTGCGCGCGAATGCGCCCGGCACGCGCGAGCGCGATCACTTCCGCCAGCTCCGCGCGCGTGCCCCAGAATGGAACGACCACCTGTGTCTCCATCGGCACGCCGATCGGTCCGACGCCTGGACGAAGGCTCAACGTTCCGCCGCCCAGCCCGACGAGCGCCAGCCGTCCACCCGTCGAGACCACCGAGGCCGCCAGCGCGAGCGTCTCGGTCACGCCGACGAAATCGAGCACGGCGTCCGCGCCGCCCGGCGGCGGCCCGAGCAGCTCCCGGATGGCCCTTCCCGCGTCCGCGTCCGACTTCACCGTGTGGTGCGCGCCCATCCGCCCGGCAAGGTTGAGAGCATCGTCGCTCACGTCCACGGCGATCACGCGCACCGAGGTGGTCTCCGCGAGAATCTGCACGGCCATGTGGCCGAGACCGCCGACGCCAATGACGACACAGGCCGCGCCCGGGCGAAGCACATCGCGAAAGAGCTGGATGGCGTGGTACGGGGTCAGCCCGGCGTCGGTGAGCGGCGCCGCCTGAGCCACGTCGAGGTCGCCGATCGGCAGCAGATGCGATGCGGGGACCTTGACGTACTCGGCCATCCCTCCATCGCGGCTCAGGCCAATGCCGCCCGGAAACACGGTCCGGCACTCGTTGTCCATTCCCCGCAGGCAGGCCACGCACGAGCCGCACCCCACGATGCCGTACACGGCCACGGCCTCCCCTTCGCGCCAGCCCGCCACGCCGGCTCCGAGCGCCTCGACCCATCCCGCGTTCTCGTGGCCGAGCGTGAGCGGCAGAGGGAATCCCTCGGGGGCTTCAATGACGTGCAGATCGGAATGGCAGACACCGGCCGCGCCCACCCTGACTAGTACCTCGCCCGGGCCGGGCTCCGGTTGCGGCACGTCGGTCAACTCCGTCGTGTTCGGGGCGGTGAGGCGAAACGCTTTCATGACTCGCTCCTGGCGCAACGGAACGCAACATCAGCGCCGCAAATGCCCGCGCTGGGCTCGTTGTTCCCGGGGGGAAATCTGCGCCTTCCGGCCGCAACTCGTGCGATGATCTCGTTGAGCATGGCATCAAAATCCTCTCAGGCCGGCACGCCCCCGGAGCCGTTCGACGTCCAGGCCTTCCTCGACTCGGCGGGCGTGGCCCGTCGTATCGTTCGCTTCGCCCGCGGCGCCGTCGTGTTCGCCCAGGGAGCGCAGGCGAACAGCGTTTTCTATATCCAGAATGGCGGCGTGAAGCTCTCGGTGCTCTCCGCCGCGGGGAAAGAGGCGGTGGTCGCCATGCTCGGCCCGGGGGACTTCTTCGGCGAGGGCTGCCTCGCCGGGCAGCCCCTGCGCATGGGCACCGCCACGACCGTTGTGCCCACGAGTGTATTGCGCATCCAGAAACGGGAGATGATGCGCACGCTGCACGACCAACGGGAATTCGCCGACCGGTTCATCGCGCACATGCTCGTTCGGAACATCCGCATCGAGGAGGACCTGGTCGATCAGCTCTTCAACTCCAGCGAAAAGCGGCTCGCGCGGACGCTCCTCCTCCTGGCGCGTTACGGCAAGGAAGACGCGACGCAGCGGGTGCTGCCGAAGCTGTCGCAGGAAACGCTCGCCGAGATGATCGGCACGACGCGGTCGCGCGTCAATTTCTTCATGAACAAGTTCCGGAAACTCGGGTTCATCGAGTACAACGGCGGCCTCAGAATCAAGAGCTCCCTTCTCAGCATCGTCCTGCACGACTGACCGGCCCTCGACGAATCGTCCCGCCGCGGACCCGGGAGAGATGGATGGCGCCTACCTGGGGGCGCGATCGAAAGCAACGGTCTGCGCCAGCAGGTTCGGCGTCGCGAGCCTGCTCGCCTGGGTCCAGGACCGCGCGTGGGCCGATGGCGTGTTGCTCCCATCCGCGTTCGCCCACCACTCCCGATGACGGCGTGCGACGTCCGGTAGCGCGAAGCCGAGAAGGTCTTCCATCTGGGCGAACGTGAGGACCACCTTGTCGGCGAACCGGTTGTCCAGGTACTTGTGAAGAGACAGGAACTCGCGAGGCACGGGGAGCCGCCGCGGCGCGGCCGGCGCTTCCGCATCCGGCATGGGCCGGGTAGGCCTCTTCGCGCCCGGCCCATTCATCCAGGCTCTCAGAAGCCATTCCCTCAAGGTACGCATGACATCAACATCAACAGATCTCCTCGGTCAGTTAGCCGAGCACGCGACGCCCGCGGAGCATCCCGACGAGAACGAGGACAACCGCGAGCACGAGCAGTAGGTGCACGAAGGCGCCGACCGCGTAGGTCCCGGTGAGTCCCAGCAACCACGCGACCAGCAGGACGAGGGCGATGGTGTACAGCATTGAAGACTCCTTGTCTTCTGGTGGCGCATCCTTCGTCGATCCGTCACTGGACGGCGCGCCCCAGCACAGAATGCCGCCGTTGGCGATGCGTGTCTGTGCAGTTGGGCACACTCCGCGATTCGTGGCGCCGCCGGCTAGCCCGTCCGTCCGGGCCGACGGACGCGCGATCGTGACCGGTGTGCAATGCAGGACAGACATGACGTCGAGGGCCTGCCACCATCATCGGCAGAAGACCCGGGAGGTCTCCATGACAGGTGTGCGTGTCGTCGCTCTTGCGTCGCTCGGCTTCGTACTTTGGGGCCAGTCCCTCGTCGCGCAGGCGCCCCTCCGCTATCGCGAATATGCGCTCGAGAGCAGCGTCGCCTCGGTCGTCAAGATCAGCGGCGCACGCGACTACGAGACCAGGACGCTGCACGAGCGGCCCGCCCGGATCCAGGAGGTCGAGTGGCGCGCCCCCTACGCGCCATCGGGAGGCGGTCCGGCCGACCCGGTGCGCGACGTGCGTTTCAGCTTCTACGACGACAAGCTGTACCAGATCCTCATCACGTACGATCGTAACCGCACCGAAGGCCTGACGCACGAGGACGTGATCGAATCGCTCTCGAAGACCTACGGGACGCCGCTGTTGTCGTCGAGCGGAGCCGTCCGCGGTCCCGTGCCCGCGGACGTGCCCGTGGCCGAGATGGCACTGGTGGCGCGCTGGGAAGATGCCACAGCGCTCCTGACCCTGACCAAGGGCACCTACCCGCCGCACTATCAGCTCGTGCTGATCTCGAAGAGGTTGAATGCGCTCGCCAGTGCGGCCATCAAGGAAGCGGTCCGGCTGGATGCGCAGGAGGCGCCGCAACGCGAGCTGGATCGGCGCGAGAAGAACATCACGGACGCGCGCGTCGCGAGCCAGAAGGCACGCATCATCAACAAAGCCGCGTTCCGTCCGTAAGCACCCGGCCGCGCTCCGCTCGCCGTGCGCCGACCGCGCCGGCGGGCGTTAATCCGCGCTGTGCAATCGGGTACAGCGCGCCCCGGCGGCCGTGTGTACGCTCGTCTCATGCCACTCAACTACACCAAAACGACCGCCGCCACCCTCTGGGTTCTGGCCGTGTGCGCGGTGGGCTTCGTCATCGGCGTCGCATCCCTCACCGGCTGGATCGTCCTGGCCGGGCTGGCCGTGCTTCCACCGCTCGCCATCGCGCGGTTGTGGAAGGACGACCCCACCATCTCGGAGAGCATCCACGAGGCGCTCCGATGACCGACCGCGCCGCGGCGGCGCTGAACACTGAAGCCGACGTCCGGTGGCGGGCGTGGCAGGCCCGAGGAGCCGAGGCTGACCGACGGACGGACGTCAGGATGGCCACTTTGACGGTTCTGATCGCCGTCAGTCTGGTCACTTGGCTTGTCGTGGGTCTGTTCTAGGGCATGGAGCACCAGACGCGAGCCGGGCGACCGCCAGAGCCCGAAGTGTACCAGCGTGCGATCCAGAACCTGCGGGAACTGATCGCAGCGCTCGACGCGCGGGTGCCGCGCCTCGAGCGCGCCGGCGAAGTCGACATCGCCCGCGACGCCTCAGCGCTGAGAGAAGAGGCGCTGCAGCGAATCGCCGAGCTCGGGATGGCTGGCGTCGATGAGTAGTCCGGGCACAATCCGGCGATTCGCGATGCTCGGCAATCACCTGCCGCGCCAGTGCGGCATCGCCACGTTCACGACGCACCTCTCCGATGCGCTGGTCGAGGAGATGCCCGGCGTAGATGGTTTCGTGGTCGCGATGAACGACGCCGGCAGGCACCACGCATACCCGTCCCGCGTCCGGTTCGAAATACAGGAAGGGGACCTGGCCTCGTATCGACGCGCGGCCGACTTCCTGAACGTCAACCAGGTCGACCTGCTCTCGGTTCAACACGAGTACGGGATCTTCGGCGGCAAGGCCGGCGCCCATCTCTTCGCGCTGCTGCGGGCGCTGCGCATGCCGATCGTGACGACGCTTCACACGATTCTCAGCGAGCCAAACTCCGCGCAGCGCATGGTGCTCGAGGAGCTGGCGCGGCTCTCGGAGCGGCTCGTCGTCATGAGCGCGTCGGGCGCGGAACTCCTCCGGCGCGTCCACGGCATCGCCGATGATCGAATCGATCTCATCCCGCACGGAATTCCCCGGGTGCCGGTGGAAAACGGCAGCAAGGATCGGCTCGGCGTGCAGGGCAAGACCGTGATCCTGACCTTCGGGCTGCTCTCCCCCGACAAGGGCATCGAATACGTCATCGACGCGCTGCCGGCGATACTGGCCGTTCATCCGGAGACCGTCTACGTCGTCCTCGGCGCGACGCATCCGCATGTGATCGAACGGGATGGGGAGGCCTACCGGATCATGCTCGAGGCGCGGGGCCAGCAGCTCGGCGTGGCCGGGAGCATGATCTTCCACAACCGGTTCGTCAGCCAGCACGAGCTCACGGAATACCTGTCGGCGACCGACATCTACATCACACCGTACCTCCAGCCGGAACAGATCACGTCCGGGACGCTCGCCTATGCCGTCGGCGCCGGCAAGGCGGTGATCTCCACGCCATACATCTACGCGCGCGAACTCCTGGCCGATGGCCGGGGCGCGCTCGTCCCGTGGAGGGATTCAGCGGCAATTGCGCGGGAAGTCCTCGCACTGGCAGGCGATGAGGAGGGGCGCCGGGCGATTTGCGCTCGGGCAGCCGCCTACGGCGTGGACATGACATGGCCGGCGGTCGCCCGCAGGTACGTCGAGACCTTCGCGCGGGCGCGGGCGGAGGACACGCGTCGGCGCCGGACGTCGTTCCGCGCGCAGACGCTGGCCACTCGCCCTGCGGGCCTGCCCGAGATGGACCTGAGACACGTCCGCGCCATGACCGACGATACCGGGATGCTCCAGCACGCGGCGTTCAGCATTCCGCGGTACGAGGACGGTTACTGTCTTGACGACAACGCGCGGGCGCTGCTGCTCATGACGCTCCTGGACGATGCGGGCAGCGAGGACCCGGCGGTGGTCCGCGCGCTGGCATCGCGATATCTGGCGTTCGTCGGCCACGCGTTCGATCGGACCTCCGGTCGCTTCCGGAACTTCCTGTCGTACTCGAGGCAGTGGGTCGAACCGACGGGGTCGGAGGACAGCCACGCGCGGGCCCTGTGGGCGCTCGGTGCGGTCGTCGGGCGCGCGGGCGATCCCGGGCGGCACAGCCTCGCCGGCGATCTGTTCCACTCCGCCCTGCCGGCCGTGGCCGCGTTCACGAGTCCACGGGCGTGGTCGTACGTGCTCCTCGGCATCGACGAGTACCTTCGAGCGTTCCAGGGGGACAGCGGCGTGGAAGCCCTCCGCGCCAGCCTCGCGGAGCGCCTGCTGGCGTTGTACGAGCGAACGAGCCGGCCAGGCTGGCCGTGGTTCGAAGACTCGGTCACGTACTGCAACGCGCGGCTGTCGCAGGCCCTGATCGTGTCCGGGTCGCGAATGAACCGGAAAGACATGAGCGACGCCGGGTCGCGCTCGCTCGAGTGGCTCATCTCGCTGCAGTCTTCTCCGGACGGGCATTTCGCCGCGATCGGGTCCAACGGCTTCTACCAGCGCGGCGCGTCGCCGGCGGCCTTCGATCAGCAACCCGTCGAAGCCTGCGCCACCGCCTCCGCGTGTCTCGAGGCCTATCGCGCGAGCGACGACTCACGCTGGGCGGACCGCGGCCGGCAGGCGTTCAGCTGGTTCCTCGGGCAGAACCACCTCCAGCAGTGGCTCTACGACGCATCGACGGGTGGATGCCGCGACGGCCTGCATCCCGACCGCGTCAACAGGAACCAGGGGGCCGAAGCGACGTTGTCCTTTCTGCTCGCGCTCTTCGAGATGCGCGCGATCGACCCCATCGACGTTCAGGCGGCGCTGGCGCTCGCGTTGAAGTCCACCTCATGACGTCACCACAGCACTACGAAACGCTCTTCCACCGGCACGAGCAGAACCCGATCATTACCGCGGCAGACTGGCCGTATCCTGCGCACACCGTCTTCAACCCGGGGGCGACGCGACTGCGCGACGGCACGACCCTGTTGCTGTGCAGGGTGGAGGACCGGCGAGGGCACTCCCATCTGTGCGCCGCGCGATCGTCAAATGGCGTGGATGGCTGGACGATCGATCCCGAGCCCACGTTCTCTGCCGATCCAGAGAGGCACCCGGAAGAACTCTGGGGGATCGAAGATCCCCGCATCACGTTCGTCGAGGAGCTCGACAAGTATGCGGTGGCCTACACGGCCTTCAGCAGAGGGGGACCCGGAGTCGCCCTCGCGTTGACGGAGGACTTCCGCCACTTCGAGCGCTACGGCCTGGTCATGCAGCCGGAGGACAAGGACGCCGCGCTGCTGCCGCGGCGCATCAACGGCAGCTTCGCCCTGCTCCATCGTCCGTTGACCGGCTCGGGCGCGCACATCTGGATTTCGTTCTCGCCGGACTTGAAGAACTGGGGAGGCCACAAGCTCGTACTGCCCGCGCGTCGGGGCTCGTGGTGGGATGCCAATCACATCGGCCTGTCGCCGCCGCTGATCGAGACGCCGCGAGGATGGCTGATGCTGTACCACGGCGTCAGGAGAACGGGAGCCGGCTGTCTGTACCGGCTCGGAGCGGCCTTGCTGGACCTTGAAACGGCAGAACACTGCCTCTTGCGCGGCGATTCCTGGATCTTTGGTCCCGAAGCGGACTACGAACGCGAAGGCGATGTCGGTTACGTGACGTTTCCGTGCGGCTACACGCTGGGCGCAGACGGCGACGCCATCAACCTCTATTACGGGGCCGCTGACACCAGCGTCGCGCTGGCGACGGGACGGGTGAGTCACCTTCTACGGTGGCTGGACCGGCACGGCACGGCCGTGGAACGAGGTGCGCCAGCCGGCGCGTCAACCCCGGAACGCCTCTGACCGCCAGGGCGGCCTGTGTTCAGTTTTGGACAGGTCCTTGGCTACCGTCTGAGCCACGATGGTCCCACAGGAAAAGCCCGTGCTTCAGACCTTCATCGCCGCGAACCGCGATGAGATCATCAGGCGTTGCCGTGCGAAGGTGGCGATGCGGACGGTCCCCCCGCCAATCGAAGCGGAGATCAACCACGGTGTACCGGTGTTCCTCGACCAGCTCGGGGAGGCGCTACGCGTCGGCCAGGCCTCGAGCCCGGACATTGCGTGGAGCGCCCTCCAGCATGGGCATGACCTGCTCCTGCAGGGGTTCACCGTCTCACAGGTCGTGCACGACTACGGCGACATCTGTCAGGCCATCACCGGGCTGGCGGTCGAGATGAACGCGCCCATCAGTACGAATGACTTTCGGATGCTGAATCAATGCCTCGACGAGGCGATCGCGAGCGCCGTCAGCGAGTACGGGCGCGAGCGCAACCTGTTCACCCTCGATCGAGGGACCGCGCACGAGAGCCAGCAGATCGGTTTCCTCGCTCACGAAATGCGGAACCTGGTTAACCCCGCGCTCCTCGCATTCGAAGTTCTGAGGACGGGCAATGTCGGCGTCCGGGGGAGCACCGGGGCCGTGCTCCATCGGAGCCTCCTGGGATTGCGCGCGCTCATTGGCAGCTCGCTCGCCGAAGTCCGGCTCACGCATGGTGTCGAGCACCCGGAACCATTCCTGGTATCTGGATTTATCGACGAACTCATGCCGGCCGCGACGTTGGAGGCAAACGCCCGGGGCATCAGCCTCACCGTCATGCCCATCGACCGTCAAGTGTCGATCGAGGCTGACCGGCAGGTGCTCGCGGCAGTGATTGGGAACCTCCTGCAGAACGCGTTCAAGTTCACCCGGCCATCAACCGCCGTGACGCTCCGCGTCGGCGCGTGCGGCGAGCGCGTCCTCATCGAGGTTGAAGACGAATGCGGCGGCCTGCCGGACGGGGACGTCGACGAACTGTTCCGGCCGTTCCAGCAGCGAAACGCCGATCGAACCGGCCTGGGCCTCGGTCTTGCCTTCTGCCGGTGGGGCGTCGAAGCCAGCCGGGGGCGACTCCATGCCCGCAACCTCCACGGGCGGGGGTGTGTCTTCACCATCGATCTGCCGCGATTCAACGGGGTGGCCGTCGCCCCGTAGCGGTCGAAGCACGGCCTCTGGTGCTAAACCAAGGACGATCCCGCGTCACGCTTGGTTACGTCCCGGGGCACGAGGGCGCCGTCCGCAAAGGGCGGCAAAGTGCAATGGGTAGGTCGAAGAACGCACGGACCGACATCCCCCCCATCGTCGATTGAACAGGCATCCGAACGGAGCGCGTCGAGTGCACACGCGCGACGAAAATCTTTGTCCAGGGCGATCCGAAGCTTCTGGCCGACATGGTCGGCACAGAGGCGGTCGCGCGTGAACTTCTTCATGAACAAGTTCCGCAAGCTCGGGTTCATCGACTACAACGGCGGCCTGAGGGTCAACAACTCACTCCTGAGCGTCGTTCTGCACGACTGATGACCGTGCATTCCAGCTAAGGTGAGGGGACCGGCTTCCGCGGGCCCCGGATTCCGGCTGGCGCCGTCGCGGTCGCTAGATCCACCAAAACGCTTCAGAATTAGGCCTTCCCGGTCGGATTTCAGGGGTTTCACAAACCCGGAAGAGAGGCGTAGAATCATCACGGAGGGCGCCCTCTCGTCGTTGATTCGGGCGACAGAAGCCATGGCAAGTCCGACGAAACGGTTGGCGGCGCGCGATCCGATTGGGGTGGATTGGACGAACGTGAGAGCCGAGCGCCTCGAGTGCGCACCCGCGACAACGATCTTTGCTCAGGGAGATCCGGCCGCGAGCGTCATGTATCTCGAGAAAGGCGCCGTCCGGCTGTCGGTCGTGTCGCACTCGGGGAAAGAGGCCGTTATTGCGTTGATTGATGCCGGCCATTTCTTCGGCGAAGGGTGCCTGGCGGGGCAGCCGCAGCGAATGGCCACCGCAACGGCCATGTCCTCATGCACCATCGTGACGCTCGAGAAGCCGGAAATCAGGCGGCTGCTGCACGACCGGCCAGGGTTTGCAGATGCGTTCCTTTCTCACATGCTGACGAGGAACATCCGCATCGAAGAAGACCTGATCGATCAGCTCTTCAACTCCACTGAGAAACGACTCGCCCGAACGCTCCTGCTGCTGGCGCGGTACGGTCAACCCGAGGCGTCGCACCGCGCTCTCCCGAGGGTGTCCCAGGAACTCCTGGCCGAAATGGTCGGCACGACCCGGTCCCGGGTCAACTTTTTCATGAACAAGTTCAGGAAGCTCGGGTTCATCGACTACAACGGAATTCTGAAGGTCAACAACTCGCTTCTGACAGTGGTGCTGCGCGACTGATCCGATCCGATCCGATCCGATCCCGAGCCCGACCCTCGCCCGCGGTCCGGGGTGTCCTCAAGTGAACAGACGTCCGCCGGGTCTTCGCGCAGACTGACGCGAGGCAGGAGATGCCTCGATGAAGAGCGCAGTAGGTCTGTGGATTGACCACCGGAAAGCGGTAATCGTAGCCGTGACGGATCGAGGAGAGACTACCAGCCTGCTCGTCTCCAGGGTTGAGAAGCAACTCGGACGGTTCGAGGGTGTCCGTTCCAGGACTCCTTATGAATCACAGCTGGTCCCAGCAGACGATCGCCAGGAGACAAGGTTCAAGGGACATTTGGCGACCTACTACGAAGCGGTGATTGCGTCCATTCGCGGCGCAGAGTCCATTCTCATATTCGGGCCTGGCGAGGCCAAGGGCGAGTTGACGCAACGCCTCAAGAAAGACAACCTTGGCGGGCGGATCGTCGGGATCGAGACGATTGACAAAATGACAGACCGCCAGATCGCGGCGAAAGTGTGGCAGCACTTCTCCCAGCGGTCGGCGAGAGGACCGCGATCGAAGAGAGGGCGCATCCCCGTTTTGAGAGGCCGCGGCTATCGCCGCCGGAGCCACTGAAACCACGTGCGCTACGTCTTGCCGGTGAGCAGCGCGATCGCGATCGTCCGCATCATCCACCGTCTCGTAACCGCCCTCTCCGAGGAAGAACACCGGGCACCTGGACCGGCTATTCACGCTTGCGCCAAGGTCTCGGCGAGGGACCGGGGCTCCCCGCGAGCCGGCAGCCCCGACACGTCAACTCCATGGTGAATCTCTTCGCGCGCTCGAGGTCGCCGATCGCGGCCGTTTCGGTCTCTGTGCAACATTGGGCAGGTTGAAGCGACCATCTCCCCGCGGCCGTCGTCTCTCTACCGTTCCGGCTGCAGCGTCACAGCTCTGTCCAGCGTAAACTTCAGGACCGTTTCCGCAGGGACCTGGACATCTCGCCCTCTCGTGAGCACCTGCACAGCCGCGCCGCCCGCAGCGCCGGCCAGGCCACCGATTGCCGCGCCCTTCCCGCCGCCGGCGATCGCGCCGATGACCGTGCCGAGCGCGGCGCCCCCACCGATCGTCTCCGCGGTGCGCCTGTTCTTGCCGATTCCGGTGCGGCTCGCCAGCGTCACGTCCGCTGTGCTGAGCAGATACCGCCGCCCGGCGACGGTGAGCGAGTGGACGTCCAGCGCCATCTCGGGGCTACCCGTCGCGCCGCCAGACGACATCTGTCGGATCATCAATTGGGCGCTGGATCCCGTGGGGACAATCACGTGGCCCGCGGCGTTCGTGACCCCCTGCTCGACGATGGCCGAGAAGGTCTGATCCGCTCCGGAGTTTCGCGAGTCGATCGTCTCCACCGTTCGGACGACCAGCTCGGTTCCGGCCGGCGCCTCGAGGCTGCGACCGCTCACGGCGCCCGGGTTCGCGCGCTCGGCCGAGAAGAACTCCAGGGCCTCGACCTGACTGGTGAAGTACCGACGCGACACGCCGTCGGCGTGTCTGAACGTGATGGTCCGCGCGGCGAAGCTCACCAACGTGCCCTCGACTCGCGTGCCGTCTCTCATGATCAACGTGTCGGCTGACGAGATTGCCGCCAGCGACAGCACACTCAAGCTCATCGCCGTGGCGATGACGATCCTTCTCATCTGACACTTCCTTCTCTGGACTCGGACGTCCGTTATCCGGCGAGGATGGCGTGCGCGTCCGATCGGTTTCGTACTCGTGGTGCTCCGTCTAGAGGGAGCGTGACTTGGATGCCGGGCGGTCAGCCGCCGAGTGTTTCCCGGTGTCGGCGACATGATCCGTTTTGGCCGCGGTCGCGAGGCGCTCCACCTCGTGGGCGCCGCGTGCCACTGCGTCTGCGACGTCGTCCCGGACGCCTTGACCTTTCCGGGTGAGCTCGTCGACCGCCTCACCGACACGAGTGGTGGCCTGCCGATATTGGTCGGAAGCCCGTTTCCCAACGCCCCTCGCGGATTCGGATACTCGATGGCGAAGCTCTGAGGCGGACCGTGGCGCAAGCCACATCGCCAGGCCGACGCCGACGAACGTGCCGGCCAAGAGTCCGATCACGAAACCGTAGTCTCCATGCACCTGCGTGTGTGCGTTCATGGCTGGTGGTACTCCTGCGAGTACCTTACTCGGGCGGCAGGGTGGACGCCTGTTCACAACAGGACAGCTGCTGAGGTGTCGCTTCCTGCATGCTGATGAGGACGGAAAACTCTGCCCGTTCAGGTCGCGGCCGTCGCGAAGCTCAGCCTGACAGTACGTCATTGCCCGGGCAAGCCGCCGCCGAAGGGCGCGCGCCGTGCGCCACCGTCGTTCTCCCATCGATACACGTCAGGTGCGCTGGCCTCCAGCTGTGAACGATCCCGCAGGTCCGGGTTGACCGACACGCGTCCCCGTGAGGGTGCGGTCGCCCGGACAGTGCCCGACGGCTTCGTGCAGAGAGTCCAGATGACCGGCGCCCCAAGCGCGGCCACGAGCAGCAACGCGAACCACGAGCCGGTGACGACTCCGGAGCCGGACAACGCGAAGAGCCCGATGATGACGAGCCACGCCCACGCCAGTGCCTTGTATGTGTATGGCATCGGACCACACTCCCACGCCCACCATATCCGGGCGCGACCGATCGGGATGTACCAAACGGTACTTGTCGCGTTGAGAACACCTCTCGTGCAGCCCTGTCTGCTACGCTCGATCACGGCAGATCGGGACAGGTTGAACTGTTCGATCCGCCACGCTCAGCGATCGAGAGATAGGAATCCACATGCCGAACCATCACAGCCCGCCACAGCAGGTGACCGAGGAACAACGCATGTCGGCCGAGTCCGCCAGGAATGAGGCGGAACAGTTCAGGCGACTGGCAGAGGAGGCGCGGGAAGCCCGCGATCAGCATCGTGAGGCGCTCGAGGCGGTCCGGGAGGAGCGGGAGCGCCTGCGGGAAGCCGGAGAAACCGCGCGGATCGCTGGTGAGGAGGCACGAGTCGCCGCCGACGTCGCCCGGCACGCGGCGATGGATGCCGTGCACGCCAGCGCCGAAGCGCTTCACGCCACGCTCGAACACATGCAGGTCGTGGAGGAGATGCGGCGGACGCTCCGCCAGATACAGGAAGCGAACAAGCTCGACTCCAACTAGAAAACGACCATCGCGCGGGGTGTCCCATAGGGCACAGCCAGCGAACGGACGGCCGCGTATAGTCGCGTTTGAGAGCTTTTCAGAACTCATGAAGCTGTCCGTTCACAGACCCATCGTCACCCGAACCGCGCGACCCGTCCGGCATGCGCGATTGCTTCGCGCGAGCTGGGGTCTGTCGCGCCGGCTCCCACGATGGCGCACGTTCGACGGGCTGCAGTCCCAGGCGCTTCGAAAGTACACCCCGGAGAACAGATCATGAACGTCAGACCACTGCACGACCGCATCATTGTCCAACGGATCGAGGAAGGCGAACAGCATGTCGGCGGCATCATCATCCCGGACACCGCCAAGGAGAAGCCGCAGCAGGGCACGGTCATCGCGGCAGGAAACGGGAGGGTGCAGGATGACGGCACACGAGTCGCGCTCGACGTCAAAGCCGGCGACCTGATTCTGTTCGGAAAATATTCCGGTCAGGAGATCAAGCTGGACGGCAAAGAGTACCTGATCATGAAAGAGGATGAGGTGCTGGCGGTCAGCGACGGCGAACAAACCGGTTGAGGCTGACCCTCAGCCGGTCGAAGGGCCAGGACCGGCAGCCGCGGACCCCGGGTCGGTGAGCACGCTTCGGAACGCCGTGCCGAACATTTCCCACGCGGTGACGAAGAGCGCCGCCAGAATCGGGCCCAGGATGAAGCCCATCACGCCGAAGAACATCAGGCCGCCAAGTGTCGAGAAGAAGATCAGCAGCTCGTGCATCTTGGTGTCCTGGCCGACCAGCCGCGGCCGCAGCACGTTGTCCACGCTTCCGACGACGAGCGCGCAGAACGCGGCGAGCGCGATGCCCCGCCAGACCTCGCCTGTCGTGATGAGGACGATCGCCGCCGGCACCCAGACGAGCGCACCGCCGACACCCGGGATGACCGACAGGACGGTCATGACCGTCCCCCAGAAGATCGCGCCGTCGAGACCCACGACCCAGAACGCCAGCCCTCCGAGCATGCCCTGAGCCGCGCCGATCAGAATCGTCCCCTTCAGCGTCGCGCGGGTGACCGACACGAACTTCTCCAGCATGCGTTGCTTGTCGGCCTCCGTGAGCGGCAGGTACGCCAGCACGGCCCGGAGCAGGCCCGGGCCGCCGGTCAGGAAGTAGAACATCGTGTAGAGCAGCACCAGGACGTGAAAGATGAAGACCGCCGTGGCGCGGGTGGCCGCGGAGAGCGCGGCGAAGAGGAACGCGCTCGTGCCGCCCACGAGCTCGCCTGCCTTGGTGAGAATCTGTGCCCGGTACGGCTCGATCCGATCGTAACCGGGGAGGGCCCGCAGGCGGCTGTTGAACTCCCCCGGCTGATCCACGAGTTGCTGCAGGCGCGGCCGGATCGTCTCGGTGACACGCAGCGCTTCCGTCGCGCCGGCCCCGAGCACGGCCAGCAGCGGTGCCAGCACCAGCACCAGCAACAGCATGAGCGTTGCGAGCGCGGCCACCGCCTTGCGGCCTCGGAGCCGGCCGAGCAGCCACTGATAGACGGGGTAACTCAGGCCCGTGAAGATGGCCGCCAGCAGGATCGTCACCAGGAATGTGCGAATCATGGCGACAAACGCGGCGGAGATCGCAATGACCAGCAGGAGGAGAAAAGCCTGGCGGAAGCGCGTCTCTGTCATGGCGAGGTCCGCTTGCGCACGCAGGCGATCAAGAATAGCAGAGGCGCCGGGGATGCGGTCAGTCGTGCAGGACGACGCTCAGCAGCGAGCTGTTGATCCTGATGGGCAGCTCTCCCTTGTACTCGATGAAGCCGAGCTTCTTGAACTTGTTGAGAAAGAAATTCACGCGCGAGCGCGTCGTGCCGACCATCTTCGCGAGCGTTTCCTGCGAGATCTTCGGCACCGCGCGGATCGGCTTGGCCTGCTTGCCGTAGCGCGCCAGCAGGAGCAGCGTCCGCGCCAGCCGCTTCTCGCTCGAGTTGAAGAGCTGATCGATCAGATCCTCTTCGATCCGGATGTTGCGTGTCAGCATGTGAGAGATGAACCGGTCGGACATCGCATGCTGTCTGTGCAGCAACCGGACCATCTTTTCCTTGCCGACGAGCAGGATCGCGCTGGGCGTGATCGCCGTGGCGCTCCCCATGCGGTACGGCTGGCCCGCCAGGCACCCCTCGCCAAAGAAGTCCCCCGGGCCGAGCATCGCCACGACGGCCTCTCGGCCGGACTTCGACACCACCGACAGCTTGACGCCGCCGGACTGAATGTACATGACATGCTTGCAGGCGTCCCCCTGGGAGAAGATCACGGCGCCGCGCGCATACTTGGTAACGGTCTCCGAAACGCCCGCCGAATCGAGAAACGCCTGCGCGTCGAAGGCTGGCGGCGCCGTAGCTCCGCCCCGGCAGGTCTTTCGAGGTTCCATACGTGAACGATGACACGGGGCGGGCCTCGGAATGTGTGCAGAAAGGAACACACGGCCGAAAAGGCGGACGGTCTGCGGCCGGGCTCGGCGCCGGGGGTCCGGCTGGCCCGCCGCTGATGTGTGCGCAAGTGCACAGCGCCGCGATGCGGCGGCGATAAACTAACCGGCACGCGTGTTGTGCCTCGACCTGCTCCACGCGGGGTAACAATTCACGCTGGCGACCATTCCGGCCGATATAACGACGTTCCTCAACAGCCCGGAGGCAGAGCATGCCGGAACCCTACCGGCGTCTCGTGGTCATTCTCATTCGGCCTTCCAAGTACGACGACGACGGGTACGTCGTGCGGCACTGGCGCGGCACCCTCCCCAGCAATACACTGAGCTGTCTCAACAGTCTTACCGAAGACGTGGTCCGTTCGGGCGAGCTCGGTGCGGTCGAGGTGCGCGTCGAAGTGATCGACGAGATCGTGTCGCGGGTCAATCCGGCCGCGCTCGGACGACGGCACGCGCGGCACGGGACGAAGGTGGTCGTCGGCCTCGTGGGCGTGCAGACGAACCAGTTCCCGCGCGCGCAGGATCTCGCCCGTCAATTCAGAGCCCAGGGCTTCGACGTCATCATCGGTGGCTTCCACGTGAGCGGCGCGATGGCCATGTCGCCCGCCACCCCGCCCGAATGCCAGGAGATGCTCGACGCGCGCGTCACGCTGGTGCTGGGCGAGGTCGAAGGCCGGTGGGGTGCGCTCCTTCGGGACGCGCTGGCGGACCGGCTCCAACCCGTCTACGACTACCTCTCGACGCCGCCCGATCTGACCGACGTGCCGCTGCCGCGCGCGTCGCGCCGCACGCAGAGGCGGTTCGTCCTGGCCCACAGCGGAACCATCGATGCCGGCCGGGGCTGCCCCTTCTCCTGCTCGTTCTGCACGATCATCAACGTCCAGGGTCGGAGGATGCGGTCGCGCAGTGCCACGCGGATCCTCGAACAGGTCCGCGAGAACTACTGGCTGAAGGGGCGAGCCGGCGTCCGCCACTACTTCTTCACCGACGACAACTTCGTGCGCAATCCCCAGTGGGAAGCGATCTTCGACGGGCTGATCCGCCTGCGCGAGCAGGAAGGCATCCATGTCGATTTCATGATGCAGGTGGACGTGCAGGCGCCGAAGGTCCCCGGGTTCGTGGACAAGGCGGCGCGCGCCGGATGCGTGCAGGTGTTCATCGGGATGGAGTCAGTGCGCGACGACAACCTGCAGGCGGGCGGCAAGCCCCAGAACAAGGCCGGCGACTACCGCGACATGATCGCGCGCTGGCACGAAGCGGGCGTGGTCTGCCACGTCGGCTACATCATCGGGTTCCCCTGGGACACGTACGCGCGTGTGATGGAGGACGTCCGCACGCTCCGGGAGACGCTGCACGTCGACCAAGCGTCGTTCTTCATGCTGGCGCCGATCCCCGGGTCGCGTGATCACGAGACGGCCGTGCGCGCCGGGGTCGCGCTGGACCCCGACTACAACAACTACGACTCCTTTCACGCGACGGCGCCCCACCCGCGCATGAGCCGACAGGAATGGGAGCGCGCCTTTCGCGACGCGTGGGTCGAGTTTTACTCGTTCGAGCACATGCGGCGATCGCTGCTCGCCCAGAACCCGCACACCTACTGGGCGGTCCTCAAGAACCTGATTTGGTACCGGGCCGGGATGATCGAGGGGGCGCACCCCATGATCACCGGGTTCTTCCGCCTGAAGGACCGGCGTTCGCGGCGCCCCTCCTTCCCGATCGAGCGCCGATGGCCGTTCATGAGACGGCGCACACGTGAGATCGCGCATGTGCTGCGCGAGTACCTGAAGCTCGCTGTCGAGATGCAGGAGTTGTGGCTGCTGACGCGCATCCGCCGTGACGACTACTGGTTCCTCGGGGACCTGCGCGGCCTGGGCCCCCGGTCGGTGCAGACCGTGAAGCTGACCTGGGCGCGCCTGCACACCGCCGTCGCCCTGCGGCTCGCCTCCGTCCCGCAGCGCCTGAGTGTCGGCGCAGACGTGCTGAGCGCGACGATGCACCAGCGGCTCGACGCCGTGCGCGAGGCGTTGGGGAGCCGGGCTGCGCTCATGCGCAGTTCAATCGGCGAGCGTACCGACGCTGTCTGCACGCAGGTCGACGGATCGATCGCGAGCGCCGGCAAGCGGATGGTCGAGGGGGCCCG
This sequence comes from Vicinamibacterales bacterium, assembly GCA_035463475.1. Lineage (GTDB taxonomy): Bacteria > Acidobacteriota > Vicinamibacteria > Vicinamibacterales > 2-12-FULL-66-21 > JACPDI01. Next base: position 79,945 of record DATHTE010000123.1, on the reverse strand, counting down.
CGCGGTGCAGGCCGCGCTCGCAGATCTCCGGCTCCCGGAGCTGCCGCCCGCGCGTCCCCCGTCCTCCTTCAGGCGATGGGTCAGGCGGGTGAACCCCCTCTCGCTGGATCGGCTCGAGTACGATCCCGCGCTGGCGGCCTACTGGCGGCGAACCAGTCAAGCCGCGGCAAGGCTCGAATTGTGGCGTCTGAACCCGGTGGCGTTGACGTGGAACCTGGTCCGCGGCACCCGGCAGGCCCTGGGGTTTCTCGTCGCGATGCGCGGCGAGCGGTACTAACGCGGCCGGGAGCCGAGGGAGGGAGCTCGGTCAGTACATGCCTTCGCCCATTCCGCCGGGCGCCATCGCGGCGTTCTGTCGCCGGTCGGGAATCTGAGAAATGACGGCTTCGGTCGTCAGCAGGAGCGACGCGATCGACGCCGCGTTCTCCAGGGCCGAACGGACCACCTTGGTCGGATCGATCACGCCGGCCTCGACCAGGTTCTCGTAGCGCTCGGTCTGCGCATTAAAGCCCTCATCGTCCTTCAGCTCCTTGGCGCGCTCCACCACGATCGAGCCTTCGTGCCCTGCGTTCATCGCGATCCACCGCATCGGTTCTTCGACCGCCCGGAGGACGATGCCGACGCCGATCTGCTCGTCACCCTCGAGCGTGAGGGTGCGGAGCACCCTCGCCGCGCGCAGCAGCGCCACGCCACCTCCCGGCACGATGCCCTCTTCGACCGCCGCCTTTGTGGCATGCATGGCGTCCTCGACGCGCGCCTTCTTCTCCTTCATTTCGGTCTCGGTCGCGGCGCCGACCTTGATGATCGCCACGCCGCCCACCAGTTTGGCGAGCCGCTCCTGCAACTTCTCGCGGTCGTAGTCCGAGGTGGTCTCTTCAGCCTGGGCGCGCAATTGCCTGACCCGCCCCTCGATCGCCGCCGCACTGCCGGCCCCTTCCACGATCGTGGTGTGGTCCCGGTCGATGGTGATCTTCTTCGCCTGGCCGAGGTCCTCCATCTTCACGTTCTCGAGCTTCAGACCGAGGTCCTCGGTGATGGCCTTGCCGCTGGTCAGGATCGCGATGTCTTCCAGCGTCGCCTTCCGGCGATCGCCGTAGCCCGGCGCTTTCACCGCGGCGACCTGAAGCGTGCCCCGCAGCTTGTTGACGACGAGGGTCGCGAGCGCCTCACCCTCGATGTCCTCCGCGACGATCAGCAACGGACGGCTGGCGCGCGCGACCAGCTCCAGCACCGGCAGGATATCCTTCACCGACGCGATCTTCTTTTCGTGGATGAGGACGGCCGGGTTCTCCAGCACGACTTCCATCCGCTCGGGGTCCGTCACGAAGTATGGCGAGAGATAGCCGCGGTCGAACTGCATCCCTTCGACGAAGTCGAGCGAGGTGTCGATGCTCTTGGCTTCCTCGACCGTGATGACGCCGTCTTTCCCCACCTTGGCCATTGCGTCGGCGATGATCTGCCCGATGGTCTCGTCATGGTTGGCGGAAATGGTTCCCACCTGGGCGATCATCGGCCCGGTCACGGGCACGGGCCGGGACATCTTCCTGAGCTCACCCGTGATCGCCTGGACCGACTGGTCGATGCCGCGCTTGAGCGCCATGGGGTTCGCGCCCGCGGTGACGTTCTTCGAGCCTTCGCGGTAGATCGCCTGCGCCAGCACCGTGGCCGTCGTGGTGCCGTCTCCCGCGGTGTCCGAGGTCTTGCTGGCGACTTCCCTCAGCATCTGCGCGCCCATGTTCTCGAGCGCATCCTTCAGCTCGATCTCCTTGGCGACCGTGACACCGTCCTTCGTAATCGTGGGAGAACCAAACCTCGTGTCGAGAATAACGTTGCGTCCTTTCGGGCCGAGTGTCACCCTCACCGCGTTGGCCAGGCTATTGACCCCGCGGAGGATCCCCTGCCGTGAGGCATCGCCGTACACAATCTGTTTTGCCATCGGGTTATCTCTCCAACGACGGCGTCAGGACGCCGTCTGGCGCACGGGCGCGTCGTGGGCCGCAGCGTACAGCGCGTACGCGGCGGCGGTTTCCAGTCTCTCGGCGGTCCAGGTCTGGCCGCACCTGGTGCAGTCCCAGGCCGCGCCCGCCCGGAGGGAGTCAGCGGTGACGGTACGGTCGAGCGTGTGACACAGCGGACACGTCGGGGAAAGAAGATCGGGCCGGGTCGTCGGTGCGTGTGTCATGGGATCACCGTCCCTCCAGGGTCTTTGCGGTCGCCTGGCGGCTCGGCTGGCTGGCCGGATCATGCGCCGCCGACACCTATCCGCTGTCCCGATCGTGGCGGATTCCCCGATTGCTGTCTGTCCACTTGTGAACACGTACGCCCTTGCCTGAATGCGCAGACTGGAGCATAGTCGGCATGGTGCGGCCCGGATGCACGAACGTGCTACACTCCGGATTCTTGCTTCGGCTGAGCGCCCACGTCCTTCCGGCCCGGCGATCACCGGGAGCGTTGCTGTGAGGGGTCACATGCCGGTGGCGGCGTCCAAACTGCCCGTGCAAGGCACACCTGCGGCTCGTCCTCGCGTCCACCTCGTCAATCCGAGCACCCGCTCCTTTGGCGTCGCGGTCATCACGCCACGGTGGCTCTTCGTCCTGGCGTCGGCCACGGGGACCCGCTGGGGCGATCCGATTCTCACCGACGAGACGCTCGATCAGATCGATCCCGAGACGATCCGGGCGGGAGACGTCGTCGGCATCGGCATCCACACGGGCAACGCGCGTCGCGGATATGAGATCGGGCGGCTGGCCCGCGCGCGCGGTGCGTGGGTCGTGTTCGGGGGCATCCACGCCACGCTCTTCCCCGACGAGGCGCGCGAGCACGGGACGGCACACGCCATCGTCAAGGGTGACGGCGACGTGGTCTGGCAGCAGGTTGTCGAAGACTGCTTCGCCGGAAAGCCGCTCCCGCTCTACGAAGGGGGACGGATAGGAGGCGATCGGTTTGCGTCCGCCCGCTGGGATCTGCTGCCGAAGGGCCGCTACATGTGGGCCTCGGTCCAGACGGTGCGCGGCTGTCCCAAGCACTGCTCGTTCTGTTCGGTGTGGCGCACCGACGGCCAGCAGCCGCGGCAGCGGCACGCCGATGCGGTGGTGCGAGAGATCGTCGAGCTGCGGCGCCTCGGGTTCCGGTTCATCGCGCTCGCCGACGACAACTTCTATCCGGTCACCTTCGAGGATCTCGCGCAGGCGCGCCGGCGCGCCGACCCCACGCGCCTGATGACCCTCCAGGCGCTGCGCGACGAACGGTTCGAGTTGATGGAGCAGCTCGCGCAGCTCCCGGACGACCTCGTGTTCTTCACGCAGATCACCATGGAAGCGGCCGAAGACGCGGAGTTCCTCGAGGCCATGCGGCGGGCGCGCATTCGCGGCGCCCTGGTGGGTGTCGAGTCCGTCACGGCCGAGGGGCTGAAGGACATCTACAAGGGCTTCAACCTGGCGGGCGATGCGCTCGTCGAGCGGCTCAGGGCGTTCCGGCGGAACGGCGTCCACGTCCTCGGTTCGTTCATCTTCGGGCTGCCGAGCGACCGGGCGGAGACCTTCGACGCGACGGTGGCACTGGCGCAGCAGGCGGACCTGACCTTCGCGCAGTTCGTCTTGCTCACGCCGTTCCCGGGCACCGTCGATTTCGAGAAGTGGGCGAACGATCCGGAGCATCGCGCCGTCACGATCGACGGCATCCCGATCACGCAGCACTGGCTCATTCCCGACCACCGGCGTCCGAAGCTGTACGTGCCGCATCCGACCCTCTCGCTCGAGGAGATCCGTCGTCGGACGCAGGGCGCGTGGGACCAGTTCTACAGCTGGCCGAACGTGTGGGCGAGGTCGCGGGTGGTGCGGTCGATGAAGGCCAGGCTCGCGTTCGTGCTCGTGTCGAAGTTGTACCGGCAGATGTATGCGAACACGGGCATCGCGACCGACAGCGCGCGGGTGGCGCGATCGAATCGCTGGGCGCGATGGCTGGCGTTCGCCGTCCGCGGTCTGTTCCAGGGGGCGCCGATGCCCGGTCTGCAGGTGCCCATGCCGGAAGCTCGCAGCACGCCGGAGCGGACGTTCGCCTAGCGTCGCGTCTCCCGGCTGACGCGCAGCGCGCGCGCGCCGCTCACCGCGTCCTCGAACAACTCGAAGCGCACGACGTCGCCGATCCGCAAGTCGTTGAAGGCCGTGCCCTCGCCGAGGTCGGCGCGGTGGAAGTAGACATCCCGCTCGTCCGGCAGGCGGATGAACCCCTGACACTGGCCGATCAGGAGGCTCACGATTCGACCGGTCAGGGGCGTGCCGTGACGCTCGGGGCGCGCCCCCGCGGTGACCCGCGAAGGCGTCGCCTTTCGCGATCCGCCGGACAAGTGTTCCTCGCTCATGAGGGGAAGGGAATGTCGAGGCAGGCAGGATCCCGCCTGCCTCGACGATCTGCTTACCAGCGTGGTTCCGAGCGACGGCGGGTGCCGCCGCCGCCATCGAAGCCGCCTGCCGACATCGGTTTCGGACGCGCCTCGTTGACGGTCAGGCCGCGCCCGTCCAGCTGATAGGCGTTCAGCTCCGAGATCGCTTTCTGCGCGTCCTCGTCCGTGGCCATTTCCACGAACGCGAAGCCGCGCGCGCGCCCCGTGGCCATGTCGCGCATCACTTTCACCGTCTCGACGGTGCCCGCGCGCGCGAACAGCTCCTGGAGCTCGTTTTCACCGGTGCTGTAAGGCAGGTTTCCCACATACAACTTGCGACTCATCAACTACTCCTCTGTCGCGACTGCGACAATCCGCCGCCATCCTGGCGACGCACGTGTCCCGATGGTCCGAAGGACCCGGGCGGATGTCGTCTCGTAGCTAAGCGAAACTTGAGGAGGAGCGAGTCAGGAAAGGCTCGTTACGCCTGCAGGCGGCACAGCACGTGGCTAAATCCGTGCATCATCGTATCACACGCGAGGGCGCGGCGGGGTTCAATACGCCGGGAGCCGGTCGAATGCGGCCGACAACGTCGGCAGGGCGGCGTCCTTCGGCGACAGCACCGGGCGATCATCCGGCCACTCGATGCCGATCTCGGGGTCGTTCCACGCGATGCCGATCTCGCTCGCCGGATCGTAGAACGACGTGCACTTGTACTCGACCTGCGCCCGATCGCTGAGCACGTAGAAACCGTGGGCGAAGCCGGGCGGCACGAAGCACTGTCGAAAGTTGCCGGCCGAGAGACGCGTGGCCACCCAGCGGCCGAACGCCGGCGAGCCACGCCGCACGTCAACCGCCACGTCGAGCACTTCCCCCTCCAGCACGCGCACCAGCTTTCCCTGCGGCTCGCGCAGCTGCAGGTGCATGCCTCGCAGCGTGCGCGGGCCCGACAGGGAATGATTGTCCTGGACGAACGGCCCGCGGATGCCGAGCGCGTCGTACTTCGCCGCGTGAAACGACTCGAGGAAGAAGCCGCGGTTGTCGCGGTGCACGTCGGGTTCGATCAGCAGGACCCCCGGCAACTCCGTGGGGACCACCCGCATCACGCCTGATCCTCGACGATGCGCATGAGGAACTGGCCGTAGTCGTTGTTCTGCATGGAACGCGCGACCCGCAGGACGTCTTCGGCGCCGATGTAGCCCATGCGAAACGCGATCTCTTCGACGCACGCGAGCATGAGCCCCTCGCGCTCCTCGACCACCTGCACGAAGGTCGCCGCCTGCAGCAGCGATTCGTGCGTGCCCGTATCGAGCCACGCGATGCCGCGGCCGAGCCGTTCCACGTGCAGGCGCCCGGCCGCGAGGTACGCGTTGTTGACGTCCGTGATCTCGAGCTCGCCGCGCGCCGACGGCTTCAGCCCCGCCGCGATCCGCACGACGTCGTTGTCGTAGAAATACAGGCCCGTCACCGCCCACCGCGAGCGCGGGCTGGCCGGCTTCTCCTCTATCCGGATGGCGCGCCCCTGCCCGTCGAACTCCACGACGCCGTATCGCTGCGGGTCGCGGACCATGTAGCCGAACACCGTGCCGCCGGTTTCCCGCGCGGCGGCCCGGCGCAGATAGCCGGGCAGCCCGTGCCCGAAGAAGATGTTGTCGCCGAGGATCAGCGCGACGCCGTCAGAGCCGATGAACGGCGCGCCGATGATGAACGCCTGCGCCAGCCCCTCGGGGTGGGGATGCTCCGCGTAGTCGATCCGCAGACCCAGCCAGCGGCCGTCGCCGAGCAGCCGCTCGAACGCGGGGCGATCCAGCGGTGTCGTGATGACGAGGATCTCCCGGATGCCGGCGAGCATGAGCGTCGCAAGCGGGTAGTAGATCATCGGCTTGTTGTAGACCGGCATGAGCTGCTTGGAGACGGCGAGCGTGAGCGGGTACAGCCGGGTGCCGGTCCCGCCGGCCAGGATGATGCCTTTCATGCAGGCGCTTATTGTAACGAAAACGGGGACAGTCCCCGTTTTCAGGGATCCAGCGTCCGGTACTTGAAATTGCGGAATCGCACGCGGCCCGTACCGGCCGCGTAGAGCGCCGGGCGCAGACTGAGAAAATCGTACGCGACGTTGTGGTGGTAGCCGGAGACCTCCAGCGCGTTCTCGAAGCGCTGCCACGTTCGGCCGTCGGCGCTGTGGAACATCGTCACGATGTGCCGGTCGTTCCGGAGCCGGAGGAAGACCCGTTGCCCGAGCGGCGCCGGCTTCGCGTGCATCCGTTCGGTGCCGTAGCGGTGCAGGATCAGGTTCGCTGCCGAGAATCCGAGTCCCGCGTAGAGGCGGCTGCTGTAGAAGAGCAGCAGCCCCGCCGTCGCCCCGGCGTCCGCCTCGATTTCCACCTCCACCTCGTACGCGTGGTCGCCGGTGACGAACCACAGCGGCGAGCTGTCTGCCGGGGTCTTCCCTTTCGCCTGGAGCACCAGGCTGCTCTTCTCGTACCGGTATCGCTCGCGATCCGACTCGCTTCCTCTATAGAAGCTCCACTGCACACCCAGTCGGCTCGTGGAGAAATCGTCGGAGTACGGAAACCCATGCGGCACGGCGTCGCCCGCGGGCTTCGGGATCGGCTTCGCGGGATCGTGCCCGGCCGTGCGAAACCAGCCGTCCGCGGTCCATCCGATCGGCTCGAGCAGCGTCTGCCGGCCGAGGGTGTAGAAGCCGTTCTCGTACGCGTGATAGACGATGTACCAGCGGCCGTCGCGCCCTTCGACCAGCGTGCCGTGCCCTTTCGACCACCACCGCTCGCTGGACGACTGCGTGCGGATGATCGGGTTGTAGGGAGAATTCTCCCAGGGGCCGTGGATCGACCTGGAGCGCGCGGACACCACCATGTGGCCGGTCGGAGGGCCCGCCGTTCCCCCCTCCGCGAGGACCATGTGGTAGTACTCGCCGCGTTTCAGGATCTTCGGCCCCTCCTGCGCGAACCCTTCGACGATCCACTCCTCCGGGTACTTCCACCCGTCGTACACCTTCGTCGGAACAGCGGTGACCGACAACCCGTCGTCGGCGAGCGGCGCCATGTAGCCGCCGCTCAGAAAGAGGTACCGCTTCCCGTCCGGACCCACCGCGTGCCCCGGGTCGATGCGCCCGACCTTCAGATCGATCGGGTCGCTCCACGGGCCGCGGAGGTCGTCGGCCCAGATCACGTAGTTCGAGCGGTAGGGGCCGATACCGGGGAAATAGATGTAGTAGCGCGTCCCGTGCTTGATCAGATCGGGCGCCCAGACGGAGCCGACGTTCCTGAACAACGCCGGGCCGATCGGCTCCCAGTTCACCAGATCGCGCGAGTGCCAGATGACCAGTCCGGGATACGCGTCGAACGACGAGAACGTCATGTAGTAGTCGTCGCCGTCGCGGAGAACCGATGGATCCGGATGGTCGCCGGCCAGAATCGGGTTCAGGTACGTCCCGTTGCCGAGATCCGCCTTGCGCTGCCCTTCAAAGCCGCGCCCCTGGCCTGCCGCGGGAGGCGAGGGCCCAGGCCTCGTGAGCCAGCCGCGGGATCGGAGCCACTCTTCGAACCGGCGCGGCCACTCCGAGGCGGAGCCGAGGCCGGCGGTCATTCCGAATCCGTGGGGCCCTTTCTCGTACACGTGCAGTTCGACCGGCACCCCCGCCTTTCGCAGCGCCTGGACCAGCAGGATGCTGTTCTCGACCGGCACGCTCGCGTCTTCCTGCGTGTGGACCAGGAAAGCGGGTGGCGTGGCCGACGTCACGCGCGTCTCGACGGAGAGGCGTTCCGCGAGCGCGGCTGACGGACGGTCGCCCAGCAAATTCGCGCGCGAGCCGGAATGCGCGAACGGCTCCTTCATCGTCACCACCGGGTAGAGCAGCGCGACGAAGTCGGGACGCGCCGAGGTCGCATCGAGCGGCGATCCTGTGCGCCCTTCGGGCGCGTCGTACAGCGTCGCGGCCATGGCCGCGACATGGCCCCCCGCTGACGCTCCGAAGACGCCGATCCGGTCGGGCCGCAGTCCGAATTCGCCGGCGCGCGATCGCAACAGGCGGATAGCCCTGAGCGCGTCCTGGAGCGGCGCCGGAAAGCCGTACTCGGAGAGTCGATACTTCAGAATGAACGTGGAGACGCCGAGCCCACTCAGCATCCGCGCGACCGGTTCCGCTTCGTTCGCCAAGGCGAGGCGCGCGTAACTGCCGCCCGGGCAGATCACGACCGCCGTACCGCTGGCCGCGGCGCCCGCCGCGGGCGGCACGTAGATCATCGAGGGGCGCCGCACGTTGTAGACGCGCCCGTCCTCGACGCGTTCGTCGTCACCGCTCTCACGGGCGCCCGGCACCCCTTCCGGCCACAGCGGAATCACCGCCTCCGGCGTGATGCGAACCTGCCGGATGCGTCCTTTGAACCACGAGACCCGGTTCTGGCGCATGCCGATGGAGGTGCGGCCCGCGCCCAGCGGTTTGAACGCGACCTCGCCCCTCGCCTCGGTGTTCCCGTCGACGGCGTGCGTCATGGCGCGGCCGTCGAACGTGAGCGAGGCGACGTGCCACCCGCCGGCGGGATGCGTTCGGCTGCGATCGATCAGGGTCAGCGACGCCGCGCCGTGTCTCAGGAACGTGTCGAGCGTCCACGCCCCGTCCGGCAGGCGGCGCAGCTCGATCAGCGCGCGGCTCGCGGATCCGGTTTCCTCGAAATGGAGAAAGCGCTGCTCTTCCGGACCGTCCGGGAACGGCTCGAACAGCACCTCGATCGTGAACCGTCCGAGCCCCTGCAACGGGTTCACGTCCAGCAGGAGCCCGTCGGAGCTGCCGTTGAATTCCACGGCCCGACCGACCGGCGTGTCCACGACGCGGGGCGCGCCGACGACAGTGACCGCGTGGCCTCCGATCGTCGACAGGCTGTCGATCGTCCAGACGATGGGTGAGGCGAGAGACGTGTCGCTGCCGGTCCGCGCCCCGGCAGCGACCACGACGGCGAGACTCGCGATCAGAATGGGCGCCCGCGCGACCGCACGACCCATTCGTTACCAGTTGAAGGGGCCGGCGCCGCTCTCGATCCGGCCTGGGACCCGGTGCGTCGGCTCGATTTCCAGGAACAGCGTCGGGATCCAGCCCACGTCCGGCGACAGATCCGGGTCCCGCGCAGCGTTGTAGGCAGCCAGCACGTCTACCACGTGATTGTCGGCAGCCGCGTTGTACAAGGTGCCGGATTCGAAGAGGGCCACGCCCTTGAACACCGAGACGAACTGGTCCGCGGTCACGCTCTTGTCCGTGTGGAAGTAGTTGTTCTCCGCGTAGATCGCCGACTGGATTCCGACGCCCCAGCTGTAGCTGTGCACCGCCCCGTCGGGCACGCGATAGAGATTGTTGTACACATGGACCTGGCCGTACCGCACGCGCGGCACCCGCTGCCCCACGTTCTCGAACAGGTTGTGGTGGAGTGTCACGCGCAGCCGTCCGACGTCGCGCGGGGCGTTGTCCGACGATCCGATCAGCATCGTCTTGTCGTGGTTGAGGAAACGGTTCCAGGACACCGTCACGCGGTCAGACGCGTTGGTGATGTCCAGGTGGCCGTCATGGACCTGGTACTTCTCGCCGAAATACATCGGCAGCGTGCTGTCGGCGGTCTCCACGTCCCGGAACTCGTTGTGATCGATCCACACGCGCTCGGTCTCGCGCAGCGAGATCGCGTCGTACTCGGCGTTCCACTCGGAACCGGACCATGACGGGAAGCAGTCGTACACGTCCTCGAAGATGATGTTGCGGATGATGATGTTCGTCCGCGGCGTGCTCGAAGTTCCCCGGAGGTCAAGCCACGCCCCGCGAATGCGCGCGCGCCGGTCCAACCCGACGATCGTGGTGTTGTCCGGCACGCGGATCCTGACACGCTTCTCCTGCTGGCCAGCCGACGCATCGCGAGCGTCCTCGAGCGGGCCCTCGGGCTCTTCATCGCCCCACACGGCAGGATCGTACGCCGCGAGGAACGCTTCGAGCGTGTAGCCATCGCGATAGTAGTCCTGGCAGGTCAGCGGCTGATTGTTGTCGTCAACGTTCGCGTCGATCGTGCCGTCGACGTAGATGATCTTGGGCGCAGTGTCGGGATACGCGAGCGCCTCGACCAGTTCGTTCCGGGTGCGCACGACGAAGACGTGGTCGGCATCGGCCGCGGCGCCGCCCGTCACGCCCTCGCCGAGTGCCGCCCAGCCGTCGTTGGGCGCGAGCACCTCGCGCCCGAGGTCCCGGTGCCCGGCCGAGCCGGGCACGCCGGCGAGCGCCGCTACGCAGGCTATCGCCGTCAGCGTCTTGAGCAAGCGGATCATCGAGTGCCTCCCTGGCTCTTCTGCTGTGATGTCGTGAGCGCGCGGATCAGCACGCTCATATTCCGGATGTAGGCGGCGGTCGAGATCCCCGTGATTCGTTCGTCTGGAAACGGGGAGGTGTCCGACTCGTCGCCGACGTAGGTCTGGGAGAAATCTCCGTTCGCGAGCGCGCGCGGGCTCTCGCCGCGATACGGATAGCTGTTGTAGCCGAGCGGCGCGAGCCAGTATCCCTGTTCGTTCAGCGCCGCGACGACCGCCGCCGCGTCGCCGTCGGCGGACCGTTCGGCGACGAAGTAGCGCGGCAGGGGAACGGGCCTGGCACTTGCCGCGAGCGGCGAGCCGACTGCTGCCTCCGCCGGGCGCAGGGCCTTCGCCTGTTCGTACAGCGCCCGCAGGCCCGCCACGTCGATCCGGCGGAACGAGCTGTAGTGGACGATTGTCTTCGCCGGGTTGCGATCGACGAAGTACCGCCCGTTGACCACGTTGGATCCCTCGCGGTGCACGTATAGCGGCTCGTTCGTCCCCACTTCCACGAACGTCGGATGCGTGCGCCCCGCCGGCGCCACTCCCGGCGGCAGCGTGAGCCCATCGAGCCAGTCGATCGCCTCCGGGATGCGCGCGAGGAACTTCCGCTCGCCGGTCAGGCGGTAGAACTTCACGAGCAGTTCGATGTTGGCAGAGGTGGTATGCGTCACCAGCGCCTTCGGCTCGTACGTGCGGGCGCCGGCGGACTTGAGGTCCGTCGTGTACTGCAACGCCCAGCCCGCCTGCGGTTTCGGCTGGTGCGTCACGACGAAGGCATCCATCGCGCGGCGGATTGGTTCGATCACCGGTGGCTCGCCGAGCGCCTGGTGGCACATCAGCAGGAAGTCGATGTTCTCCGCCGCGACGTCGTCGTTGAACGTGAGGTACGAGGTGTAGTCGGCGTTCCCGTGGTGGAGGACGCCGTGGGTGAGCGGAAAGCGCTGCGGCCAGGCGCCGACCGGGTACTGGCTCTGCAGCACGAACGCGATGGCCTTGTCGAGCGGCGCTTTGTAGCGGAGGTCCTTTTTCTCGGAGTACAGGCGCAGGAAGAACTTTGCGGCTTCCGCGGTGCCGGCGTCGTCGAACGTCGCGTTGCCCCAGTAGTGCTGGAACTCCTCGAGGCGCCAGGCGTTGCGCCCCACGGTGTTGTACCAGTCGCGCAGCGACCGCTCGCCGGCGAGATCGACGACATAGTTCCAGCCGCCCGCAGGATGCTGCCCGGCCATGAGGACCGCCGCCGCCTTCTCTGCCGCCTTGTAGTAATACTCGTCTCCCGTCGCGTGGTACGCGTCGAGGAACAGATGGCCCATCGACGGGGTGCCCGGAGGCTGGATCCACACCATCGTCGGGCGGGCCTCGAGCTCTCCCCAGCGGCGCGAGAAATCTGGCAGGTACGACCAGACATAACCGCCGTTGGTGCTGACCTTCTCGACCATGAACGTGGTCGCGCGCTTCATGACATCGAGCACCTGCCCGCGATCGAGACCAGCGGGAGGTGCCGGGGAATGGAGCGCCGCGAGGGCGGCAACGGCGAGGAGCACGGCTCCTGCGGCTGCCGCATTACGTGCCCGGCTGAACATATGGCACCTTCTCGAACATCCGCCGCTCGGCCCCGCGCGGATCGTCGACGACACGCGAGGCCACGTCGAACACCATCGTGGCGCGCCGCGACAGGTCGTACACCGGCCACGGCGGGATGGCCTTCGTGTTGGGACTGCCCGTCCGGGCAAACGCCAGGAGCGCTTCAATCATCTGGTCGGCCACCGCCTGCGGTTCCGGCCCGGCGCCGACCATTTCGGGGACCATCGGCGCGTTGTCGAAGACGAGCGGCACGTCGAGCCCGTGATACGACTCCCATTTGCCGCCGTCAGTCGGAGATTTCCAATCGAGCTGGTAGACCCACGTGTGGCGCGCCGCGCCCGGCTGGACCGCGCGGCGTTCAGCCTCGATGACCTGACCGCGCCAGGAGCGCGACGCGGTCGTCGCGGCGAAGAAGATGTCGCTCGGCGAATACGCGGGGTAGAGACGGCGGTATTCGGCGATGACCTTGCCGCGATCGAGGTCGCCCATGAACGGCGACGCGGCCTCCAGCCTCGGTTGCAGGGTCTCCCACGTGAGGTCGAACAGCGTCGGATCGCCGCGGCCGATCAGGTTTCGCGTTTCGTCGTGCGTGTTCCCGAGCACCATCGGAACATCCGCCGAGATTGGGGGCGCATCCGGATCGAAGGGGTCCCTCGGAAGCGCGCGGCCGTCCTTGACGGGTCCCAGGTACGTTGGCGCCCGGCTCACCTTCACGAGCGCGTCCATGGGCAGCGATCGCAGCTCTGCGACGCGGTCTGGCGTCAGCGCGAGCGCCGCCAGCAGCTCCGACGCGTGCGTCGTCGCCGTCGATCGCCGGCTGGCGGTGATCTGCTGCCCGCTCATCGTGAAGACGCGGTGGAACAGGCCACGCGCCGCCGGCATCGCCATGAGCGTCGCGCACTTCGCGCCGCCGCCGGACTGGCCGAAGATCGTGACGAGATTCGGGTCACCGCCGAATTCCGCAATGTTGTCGCGCACCCACCGGAGGGCGAGAACGAGGTCGAGCATGCCGGCGTTGCCGGAGTCCGCGAACTCCGGCCCGCCAATCTCGGCGAGATACAGGTAGCCGAACGCGTTCAAGCGGTGGTTGACCGTGACCACCACGACGTTCCCGCGGCGGCTCAGGCGCGCGCCGTGGGAGGCGGGTTCGTTGCTCGTGCCTGAAGAATACGCGCCGGGATGGAACCACACCAGCACCGGACGCCTGCCGCCGTCGCCGAGCGCGGGCGTCCAGACATTCAGGTGCAGGCAGTCCTCGCTCATCGGCCGGCCCCGGAATCCCGGCTGCGGTGCGATCGGGCCGTACTCGATCGCATCGCGGACGCTGGTCCAGGGCTCCGGTGGCGCGGGGGGCTGGAAGCGGCGCCGACCGGTGTCGGCGCCGTACGGCACCCCCTTGAACGCGAGGATGCCGTTCGACTCGACGAGGCCGCGAATCCTGCCTGCGGTCGTCGCGGCGGCGGGCGAAGCGCCGGCGCCCTCCGGGACCACGCCTGCGCGGCGCGCGAACCCGGAGACCACCAGCGCTCCGACGCCGAGGAGAAAGCTGCGACGCCGCACGGCACGCGTCAGAAGATGAACCGCGCGCCGATCTGGATTTCGCGACCCGGCTGCCCGATCTGCTGGCGCGTCACCCTGCCGAAGTTGGCGCTGCCGAGCGTGAGGTCGGGGTTCTGCCAGACGATCTGGTTGAACGCGTTGTACGCCTCGATACGTGCCTCGAGGCGGTACTTGGGCGTCAACTGGAACATCTTCGTGAGGGTCATGTCCGTCACGAAGGTGCCCGGTCCCCTCAACCCGTCGAAGAACCACGGATTGCTGCGCGGCGTGTACTGGTCTGCCACGGCGAATTTTGTCGTGTCGAACCAGCGGTCACGCGTCGGGTCGTCCAGCGTCGGATCCCCGCTGACCAGGTACGTGTTGTTGAACAGCAGCAACTGACCCGAGTAGTAGCGGGTGGACGCCGTGTACTGCCAGCCGCCGATCGCGTAATCGAGCGCGGTCGGGATGTCCGAGAGGAACTTGCGGTCGCGTCCGATCGGCAGCTGCCAGCTCAGGGTCGCCGTCACACGGTGCCGCGGCGTGTTGGTCGGCCGCCACTCCCAGCCGCTCTCCCCGCCGCTCGTCAGCACCTCGTACTGGTGCAGATCGTCGAACCACTCCTGCCGTTTCTCGTGGTTGTACGCGTACGCCACGAGGAAGCTCGCCCCCTTCGTGAACGGCCGCTGCGCGCGGATCTCGAAGGTGTGCGTGAGCATCTTCCGGCCGGAGGTGTTGTACTGGACGATCTGCGTGTACTGCGGGTACGGCACGAGCAGGCTCGCGAGTGTCACCGTGCGCTGGTTACGCAGCGCGCCGGGGAACTTGTCCGGCGTGAGATACCGGTAGAACGGGTTGTTCACGGTCCGGTTGATGAGCGTGCCGTATTCGTACCTGAACGCCGGATCCATCATGTTCAGGTTGATCGCGCAGGCGACGCTGGTGCAGTTGTACTGCGTGTCGTACGGCAGGCGGTGCCCGAAGTTGAAGAAGTAGTTCAAGTCAACGATCGTGCCCGCCAGGATCTCCTTCTGGTATGACAGGTTGATCCGATCGTTGATCTGCGGCTTCTGTTCGTACTGATCGAGGTTCGCCGGGCCGCCCAGGTTCGTGTAGCGCCCGAGCGTCTGGCCGTACGGCTCGATGACGGGGTTGACGTCGTCCGGGAACGGGTTGCTGAGGCGTTGCTGCGGCACGCCGTTCAGCGGTGCCAGGGCCGCGGTGACCTGCGAGAACCCGGCGTACTGATCCACGAAGGCCCCGAGCGTTTCCCGGATGTTGCTGGTCGGCATGAGGAACCGCGCCCACGAGACCCGGATCACCGAGTCGTCTCCGAGCCGGTAGTTCGCGCCGACGCGCGGCAGGAAGTTCCACGGGCTGATCTTCCAGATGCGCGGGTTGTCCTTGCTCGTGAAGATCCACGCGCCGTTGTACGTGTAGCCGTACCCCTTGCTCGCCATCAGGTCCAGCGCCTGCGCCGGCATGTTGGGCGGCGTCGCCTGCATCTCGGGAATCGGATCCGTCAGGTCGAGCTGCTGCGACAGCCGGTAGTCCGGGTCGGTCGCGCCGGGACCGTACTCCCACCGCAGACCCAGGTTGAGCGTGAACCGGTCGTTGATGCGGAAGTCGTCCTGGAAGTACGCCGCGTACGACATCAGGTTCGGCGTCTGGAGCGGGACGAGCCGCGCGGACGAGTTGGCGTCCATCGCGCCCAGCAGGAACGTGGCCCACTGGTTGCCGCTGTTCACGACGTCAGGGCTGTCGGAGCTGTTCGCCGTGAGCGCCGCCCGGAACTGCAGGTTGATCGGCTCGAAGCGTGCCGCCTCGCCGTAGTAGGCGCGCAGCTCGCCTCCCCACTTCATGCTGTGCCGACCCTCGTACCGGTTCATCCGGGCGGATGCGGTCCAGGCGTCCGGACGCTGGAACCACTCGCGCCCCTGCCGGCCGAGCCGGTCGGCCGCCAGCGGCGCCGCGACGCTGACGTCGACCGCCGGGTAGTACACGTACGGGCTGGCGTACAAGGACTGGTACCACGAGTTTCCAGGCCAGAGCTGCTCCAGGCCGTCCCGGCCGAGCAGGATCTGGTCGTTGCCGAACTCGTCGGTCATGTTGTAGTAGCTGCCGCGGACGTTCAGGGTCGTCCGGTTCGACATGATCCAGACGACGTCGCCGGCGACGCTCATGCCGTAGCGATTGCTGCCCGACAGCGGGAACAGCTTCGCGGAGGTCGGGTTGTCCTGGAACAGATTGGCCTTGAACTGTCCGTACCGCGCGAAGATCTTCACGCTGTCGCTGAGGTTCACGTCGACGCGCTGGGACAGATTCCAGTAGTCCGCCTTTTCTGTGACGGTGCCCTGCCAGTTGTCCACGTTGCCGGGCTGATTCGGCAGCGGCAGCTGCTCGAGGAGCTTCACCGCTACGGGGTCGAACATCGACTGGGGGATCACGTTGCCCGAGAACGGCGTTCGGACGACGCGACCCTGGGCGTTCAGCACCGAGGACCACGGGTTGTAGACGGTGCGCACGCGGCCGTTGTAGACCGACTGGCTGAAGTCACCACGCCGCTCCAGCTCCGTCGGGACGGTCATCGTCCGCGTGATCGGCTTGTTGTCATCCCACTGTTCGAACGACGTGAACGTGAAGATCTTGTTCTTCCTGATGGGCCCGCCGAAGGTGGCGCCGTACATCTTGAGCTCCGTCCCCTTCAGCGACCGCATGTCCGCGCCCGGCGGGATCCTCACCGTCGGGTCGGAGATGGAGTTCAGGCTCGGGTCCCGCCCGAAGTAATAGCCCGACCCATGGAAGTTGTTCGTGCCCGACTTCATGTTGAGGCTGATGACCCCGCCCAGGCTGTTGCCGTTCTCCGCGTCGACGCTGTTCTTGGAGATCGTGATCTCCTCGACGGCGTCCATGGAGGGGGTGTAGGAGGTCTTGTAGCTCGCGCCGAGCGGCACGCCGTCGAGCAGCACGTCGTTGCGGCGCTGCGTGCCGCCGCCCGCGTCGTACTCGTTCGCGTAGGCGTGGTGATACGGCCGGTTCTCGTTCGGGTTACCGGCGACGAGCGTGAGGGTCGGATCCATGACCGAGAGGCTGTACGGATTCCGCCCGCTGATCGGCACCTGGTCGATCAGCTCTTTCTCGAGCGTCAGCTCGACGCTGCTGGTGTTGAACTGCGTCATCACCGGCGGCGCCTCGACCGTCACCGTCTCCTCGAGCGTGCCGATGGCCAGCACGAGCTCGACGGTGACGTCGCCGCGCTGCTGCACGCGGACGTTCTTCTGTTCAGCGCGGCTGAACCCTTCGAGCTCCGCGGTCACCGTGTAGGTGCCGGGATCGACGAAGTCGAAGATGTACCGCCCCTGACCGTCGGTGACGCGCGTGGTCGCCACGCCGGTGGCATCGTTGCTCAGCGTCACCGTGACGCCGGGCAGCGCCGCGCGGCTCTGATCCAGCACCGCGCCCTGAACGCGCGCGCGGTAGTCCTGCGCGCCGGCGGAGGCCGCCGACAGGAGCAGGCCGATCACAATCCCAAGCCTGAGAACACATTTCCTCATGACGACACCCTCCAACGGAGCTATCGCTGGACGCGCCCGCTGGCCTCACCAGCGGCGAGCCGCTCCACTTCGGTTACCGACACCTGGTTGAAGTCACCCGGAATGGTCTGCTTCAGCGCGCTCGCAGCGACCGCGAAGCGTAGTGAAGCGCCGCCGTCCCGACCCGTGGCGAGCCCGTAGATGAGGCCCGCCGCGAAACTGTCTCCGCCGCCGATCCGATCCACGAGGTGTACGACGTACTGCTGACTGCGATGAAAGGCCTTTGGGGCGGCCTCGAGCAGGACCCCGCTCCACGCGTTCTCGCTGGCCGACCGGCTCTCCCGCAGTGTCACCGCGACACGCGCGACCTCGAACTCCGCGGCGACGCGCTCGGCCGCCGCCCGGTAGCCCTCGACGTCGAGCGCGCCGGCAGCAACGTCGGCGCGCGGCACGTCGATCCCGAGCACCGCCTGCAGGTCTTCCTCGTTCGCGATCACCACGTCGACCAGGCGCATGAGCGGCCGCATCGTCCGTTGCGCGTCCGCCTTCGACCAGAGCTTCGCCCGGTAGTTCAGGTCCACGCTCACCGTCGCGCCCGCGCGTTTCGCCGCCTCCAGGGCCTCCCGCGTGCAGGCGGCCGGCCCCGGGCCGAGCGCGGGCGTGATGCCGGTGCAGTGGAACCACTTCGCGCCGTCGAGGACCGCGTCCCAGTGGATCGCGCCCGGCTGCACCTCGCTGATCGCGGAATGCCCCCGGTCGTACACGACCGTGGACGGACGCTGGCTGGCGCCGGTCTCGGCGAAGTAGATCCCCAGGCGCTCACCGCCGCGCAGCACGTGATCGACACGCACGCCGTGGCCGCGCAGCATTCGCAGGGCGGCGTCCCCGATCGGGTTGGCCGGCAACCGCGTGACGTAGTGGCTGTCGCACCCGAACTGCGCGAGGCTGACCGCCACGTTTGCCTCCCCGCCGCCGAAGGTCGCCTGGAACGCGGGCGACTGGAACAGGCGCTCGTACCCCGGCGGGCTGAGCCGCAGCATCAGTTCGCCGAAGCAGACGGTCTTGATCATCGCGCCTGCACTCCCGCCGCAGGGATCCGCGCCTGGCGGACCGCCTCGATGAAATGCCGCGCGTTGGCGGCGATGACGTCGAACTTCCCTGACTTGATGGCCCCCTTGTCCACGAGCGCGGTGCCTACGCCGATGGCGACCGCCCCGGCGCGGATCCAATCTCCCGCGTTCTCGCGCGTCACGCCTCCGGTCGGCATCAGGCGGATTTGCGGCAGCGGCCCGTGGATGTCGCGGAAGAAGGTCGGGCCCAGGGCGGTCGCGGGAAACACCTTGACGATGTCCGCGCCGGCGTCCCAGGCCGCCAGGATTTCGGTCGGCGTGAAGCAGCCGGGCATCACGGGCACGTCATGGCGGCGCGCCACGTCGATCATCGCGGGACGGAACACGGGGCTGACAACGAACCGCGCGCCCGCCGCGATCACCTTGCGGGCGGTCTCGGCATCCAGCACGGTCCCCGCGCCGACCGCGAAGTCCGCGGGCAGCGAACCGGCGAGTTGCTCGATCAGCGTGACGGCGCCCGGGACGGTCATCGTCACCTCGAGGGCGCGGACGCCGCCAGCCGCCAGCGCCTCGCAGGTCTGGCGCAGCGCGGCGGGATCGTCGAGCCGGATCACTGCCACCACACCGGTCGCCTCGATGAGGCGCAGCGTCGCCGCGCGAGCGGTAACCACGGTCACCTGAAGAACCTCACGACGCCGGTCACCGCGAGGACCAGCGCGAATGCCAGCGTGACCCCGAGCACGACGTTCCGCGCGCCGTTCGCGCGGTACTCGCCCATCCTCCGCCGGTTGATGAAGTAGAAGATGACGGCCACCGCGACCGGCGCGAGGAGCAGGTTGCCCACCATCGCGAGGATCGCCTTGAGCAGCGCCGGCAGCGACCAGAACGGCGCGATCAGCGCGGGCACCGCGATCCAGGCGCCGAACACCAGCTGGAACGTGCGGTTCTGCCGCGTGAAGCGCCAGTCGCGACGCGCGATGTCGAGGCACAGGTACGTCATCGTCAAGGCGACGGAGATGAGCGTCGTGAACCCGGCGGCGAACAGTCCCGCGGAGAAGAAGCGCGGCGCGAGAAAGCCGAGCGCGCCTGGAAATGCGGGCCCCAGCACCTGCCCGGCGACCGGAATGCTCTCGATCTGCGAGTAGTGCGTCACGCCGAGGAACGAGGGGCCGTGCCCGGTGTACACGTTGTGCAGGGCCGTGGTGCCCGCCACGATGACCACGACCGAGAACACTCCCCAGATCAGGCCGAGGTTCTGGACGGTCTTCCAGAACGCGCGGCGCACATCGGCGGGCTTGTGGCCGGCGTCCGTGGAGAGATAGCCGTAGGTGAGGAACACGGTGGGCGGCAGCGCCTGGCCGGCGATCGCCATCATCTGCGTGTAGCCGGACCGCATGCGCGAATCGCCGACCACCGGGATGTCGTCCGGTACCTGCGGCACGAGGCCCCGCACAAGCGGGCCCCATGTGTACCAGTCGAGCAGCCCCTTGACCGCCACCACGATGAACGACACGAGGATGACGATGAGCAGCGCGGTCATGAATTTCTCGACGCGCTTGTATCCGCCGAGCACGCCGAGCACGACGGAGAACGCGGTCAGCGTCACCGTCAACAGGACGATGCCCGCATCGGGCGTGGACGGAGGCAGCATTCCCAGCGCGCCGTAGCCCCCCTCCACCATCGCGGACATCTGGCTCATGTTGACGATCAGGTTCACCGCAAACGCGGACAGGAAAATCCCCCACGCGAGCCACGCCGCGATCTCGGTCCGCACCATGTCAAGCATGCCGCGATGACCGGAGACGACGGCCACGCGCGCCGCCGAGTCGAGGGTGAAGATCACCATCGGGATCACGTAGAGCGCGACCCAGAGCAGCTCGAACCCGAACCATGCGCCCGCGAGCAGCCGGGTGGCCACCGCGCCGGCGCCGATCATCCCCGCGGCGGTGAGCGCCGCCGGCCCGACCAGGCGGGCGAAGACACCGACGCCCGGAATGCGGTCGAGGAAGCCGGCTCGTGCTGTCGCAGTGGCAGTCGTCATCGCGCTCACCTCGCCAGCCATCCGCCGTCGACGACGAGGATGTGGCCGTTGACGTAGTCCGACGCGCGCGACGCCAGGAACACCACCGCGCCGGCCAGATCGGCCGGCTCCCCCCAGCGGCCCGCGGGAATGCGCTCGAGGATCTGCCGCGAGCGCGCCGGATCCGCGCGGAGCGGTGCCGTGTTGTCTGTGGCCATGTACCCGGGCGCGATCGCGTTGACGCAGATGCCGTGCGGCGCCCACTCGTTCGCCAGCGCCTTGGTCAGCTGCGCCACGCCCGCCTTCGCGGCGGCGTACCCGGGCACGAGGATTCCCCCCTGGAACGCGAGCAGCGAGGCGACGTTGATGATCTTTCCGCCGCCGCCGCGCTCGATCATGTGGTGCCCGGCCGCGCGCGACAGCCGGAACACCGTCGTGAGGTTCACCTCGAGGACGTCGTCCCAGTTCTCGTCGCTGTGCGTCGCCGCCGGCTGCCGCCGGATGATGCCGGCGTTGTTCACGAGGATGTCGAGGCGTCCCATCCGGTCGAGCGTGTCGGCGATCAGGCGGTCCGTCGCGGCGCGATCCGACAGGTCCGCGGCCAGGCAGGCCGTCCGCACGCCCATGCCCTTGAGAGCGGTCTCCGTCGCGCAGGGCGCTTCGCGGTCGTGCACGGCGACGTCGGCGCCGGCGGCGGCGAGCGCGTGCGCCATCCCCGCCCCCAGGCCGCGCGACGTGCCGGTCACCAGCGCGACCTTGCCGGTCAGGCTGAACAGATCCAACGACACGGGTGCCCCTTTCTCAGCGCCGGCCGCCATCGCCTGACACCAGGAAGTCCTCGCGCACCGGAGAGAAGATGTCGATCAGCACGACCTCGTCGTCGAGCATCGTCGCGCCGTGCGGGATGTTGGCCGGGAAGTGCAGGACGTCGCCCGCCGACGCGAGACGCGGCTCGCCGGCGACGAAAAACTGCACGCGGCCGCGCTCCACGAGCGTGATCTGTTCGTGCGGGTGGCTGTGCACGGCGGTGACCACGTGCGGATCGAATCGGAGACGGCACACCATGAGCCGATCGCCCCACACCATCTGGCGTTCGACCCCCTCGGCGATCCGCTCGGACGCGATGGCGCTCCAGTCGCGGTGCTGGAACGCAATTACGGAATCAGGTCTCGTCATGTGCGCTCCGATCGGCCCTTGTCGAGCCCGGAACCCATCGCGGCAAAGTCCGGCTGCACGTTCACGACGCCGTACTGCCGGTCGTCGTCCTCGCGGTTTGCCGCCATCATCCAGACGAAGTTGATTGAGGCCCCCGGCGCCGCGACGTTCGGGTGGTAGCCCGCCGGCATCAGCACGATGTCCCCTTCGCGCACGATCGTCGCCAGTTCGGGCTCCTTCGGGTCGGTGTACACGAGCTGCACGCCAAAGCCGGGCGCCGGCATGTCGATATAGAGGTAGGCCTCCTCGAGCATCGCGGCATGCTCGTGCGGCGGCCACGACGTCCAGTTACCGGGCGCGCTGAAGGTGACGCCCGCCATGATGCGACCCGCCTGGACGTTCTTGCCGATCAGCACGTTGAGATCGCGCTTCGCGCCCGGTCCGCCCGTCTCGAAGTGCAGCCCCGGGTTCTTCTGGACCTCCGCGAACGACACGAACTGCACCGGGTGGCGACGCTCGACCGGCGCGGCGATTTCCGCCATGTCGCACCCGGCCGCTCCGGCCGCGACCTCGACCGACGATCCGCGCGGGGCATACACGGTGTCGTATCGCTCGAGCTCGTGCGAAGAACCATCGACGCGGACCACCGCGCTTCCCTTGAGGCAGATGAGGCCGGTCTCCATCCCGCCGGTTTCGAACCGGACCGGCGGATCGCCGGCGTCGAGGATGATGCGCCCGTAGTGCAGGTAACGCGATGCGGTGGTGCCGGGCGCGACCGAGCGCGTCCGGCCCTTGCGCGCCGCCGTATCGCGGACGACGCAGGTGCCCGGCGCGATCGTCTGAGTGGTCATAGCTCCTCCCGTTCCGTTGAACGCGTCACGCCACGATCGGCGCCGCGAACGCCGGTGCCGCCACCAGCGCCGCGGCCCCAAGCAGGCGCGGATATTCGCTCGCGGCCACCGGCCGGATGTCGGTGCCGGCCGCCGCCGCTGTCAGCGTGCGCTCCGCCAGCGCCGAGCGCACGGTCCCTTCGATGAGATCCCAGGCGAGCGTGATCTCGCCGCCGACGTACACGCGGGCCGGATCGAGCGCGTTGATGACCGAGGCCAGCCCGAGGCCGAGATACCGCGCCGTGGCTTGCAGCGCGGTCGCGGCCTTCCCATCGTTCCCGCGCGCGC
This sequence comes from Vicinamibacterales bacterium, assembly GCA_035463475.1. Taxonomy (GTDB): domain Bacteria; phylum Acidobacteriota; class Vicinamibacteria; order Vicinamibacterales; family 2-12-FULL-66-21; genus JACPDI01. The sequence continues at coordinate 57,143 of DATHTE010000123.1, read as the reverse complement.
GCGCGATGAGGTCCTCGATCGTGAAGTGCCGCTTGTCGAGGTCTACGGGAACGGCCTGCTCCAGCGATCGGCCGAAGTAACGGGCCAGCGTCGCGCGGTTCGAGACGTACGACTCCCAGCAGCCGTTGGCGCCGCAGGAGCAGCGCGGCCCGTCGAGCGAAAGCGGCACGTGGCCGAACTCTCCCGCGATGTTGTGGCGGCCGCGCAGGACCTCGCCGTGGATGATCACGCCCACGCCGATGCCGTCCGAGACGCTGACGAACACCAGGTCACCGGCCGCGGCGACCGCGTCGTCGCGATGCGCCCAGACCTGCGCGAGCGCGCACGCGCGTCCGGAGTTCTCGATCTGCACCGGCAGTCCCGTGGCGGCCGCCAGCGGCTCACGCAGATCGACGTTCTGCCATCCGAGCGTGGGCGCGTGGAGCACGCGCATCGTGGTGTGCTCGACCATGCCGGGCACGACGACGCCGAGTCCTTCGCACGCATCCACCTCGGGGTGCTCGGAAATGAGGCTCTTGATCCGCCGGCCGAGCGCCGCGGCCATCTGGCGCGGGTCGCGGTGTGTCGGGATGCTGACGACGCCGGCGACCGGCTTGCCGACCAGGTCGGCCAGCATCACGTACGTTTCGCTCGCGCGGATGTCGGCTGCCGCGACCGCGCGCCGCCGGGAATCGATGTACAGAAAGGTCGGCTTGCGGCCGCGCACCGTCTCCCCGGTGGCCCCCTCGAAGATCAGCCGCTGTTTCAACAGGTCGTTGACGATGAGCGACACGGCCCCGCGCCGGATGCCCATGGTCCGCGCGAGGTCCGCCCTCGAAATCGGCTGGCGCGCCCGGACAAGGTTCAACACGATGCTGCGGTTGATTTCGCGAGAGGTGCCGCGGGTTGCGACGCTGAACCGGGCGGGGTTGATTCTCCGCATTTCGTCCTACCAGGGGACTAATTCGATGAGAAACGCCGCCGCTTACGCGGATTTTCGGCCGAGAGGCACGCTTGCCCCGTCATCTTGGCCGATATTGTCTGTTCGTGGGACAAAATATCCCCGTCCGGGGCCGGCGTCAAGACCAAAAAAGAGGACAGCCCCACTTTTTCCTGAAAGTGGGAAAAAGTGTGACTGTCCCCCTTTTTCCGCTACTCTGGAGCACCTCATGCCGCCGCTCGAGGACAAGTTCGGCGCGCTGCTCGAGGCGGCGCCGGACGCCATGCTCATCGTCGAGCCGGCGGGACGAATCGTGCTGGCCAACGCGCAGGCGGAACGCATGTTCGGCTACGAGCGGCACGAGTTGATCGGGCGCGAGATCGAAATCCTCGTCCCGCCGCGCTACCGACCGTCACACGTGGCGCACCGCGCGGTGTACGGCGCCAGCGCGCACGCGCGCCCGATGGGGGCCGGTCTCGATCTGTACGGCGTCCGCAAGAACGGAACGGAGTTCCCGGTCGAAATCAGCCTCAGCCCGCTCGAGACCGAGCAGGGCCCGCTCGTCGCGAGCGCGATTCGCGACATCACCGAGCGCCGGGCCGCGGAGGCCGAGCGCACGCGCCTGGTGCAGGAGCGCGCCGCCCACGCCGAGGCCAACCGGATCAAGGACGAGTTCCTCGCCACGTTGTCGCACGAGCTGCGCACGCCGCTCAACGCGGTCCTCGGGTGGACCGGGCTCCTCAAGGCGGGCGCGCTGGACCGGCGAGGGGCCGCGCGGGCGCTGGACACGATCGAGCGCAACGCGCGCATGCAGGCGCAGCTCATCGAGGATCTTCTCGACGTGTCGCGCATGCTCTCCGGCCAGTTGAAACTGGACACCTGCGCGTTCGACCTCGCAGAGACCGTCGACGCCGCCGTCGCGGCGCTCGGGCCCGCGGCCTTCGCCAAGCGGCTCACGCTCCAGGCCTCCATCGAAACGCGGCCGCTGCTGACGATCGGCGACCCCGAGCGCCTGCAGCAGGTGCTCTGGAACCTGGTGAGCAACGCGGTCAAGTTCACGCCGGAAGGAGGACGCGTCGACGTGCGCCTCGCCCGCTCGGAGAAGGCCGCCGACATCACCGTCCGCGATTCCGGCATCGGCATCCGGCCGGCGTTCCTGCCGCACGTCTTCGATCGGTTCCGGCAGTCGGACAGCAGCACCACGCGATCGCATGGCGGGCTCGGCCTCGGTCTCGCCATTGCCAGGACGCTCGTCGAGTTGCACGGCGGCACCATCGAGGTCTTCAGCGCGGGCGAGAACCAGGGGACAACGTTCCGGGTGTCGCTCCCTGCCGTGCGGACCGCCGTCGCAACGCCGCGGGAGGCGACCGAGCCGCCGGCGCTGACCGGCACGCGGATCCTCGTCGTTGACGATCAGCCGGACGAGCAGGCGTTGATCTCGATGATCCTGAGCACCGCCGGGGCCGAGGTGCGGACGGCGGGATCGGTCGCAGAGGCACTGAACACGATTGCGACGTGGACGCCGCAGGTGATCGTGAGCGATCTCGCCATGCCGATCGAGGACGGCTACACGCTGATCCGCAAGATTCGGTCTCTCGAAACCGACCTCGCGCGCGTGCCCGCGCTCGCGCTCACGGCGCACGCCCGCCCCGAGGACCGCCAGCAGGCGCTCTCCGCCGGGTTCCAGTCGTACCTGGCAAAGCCGGTCCGAGCTGAGGATCTGCTCGCGAGAGCGGCGGCGCTGGTCGCGCACGCGAACGCCCGCCGGCGCGAAACCTGACGAGCGCCAGGCCGGCCCGCGATCAGTCGTGGCGCCGGGAGGAACTCAGGATCGCCAGCGGCACGTTCTGGCCAGCGTCTCGATCCGCTGATCGAACCCCCGCACGTCGAACGTGATGACCACCGGCGACGCGTTGTACGGCGTATACGCGAAGCGCATCCTGTGCGCCGCGGCGATCCGGCGCGCCGTTGCGGCTGGATTCGGCGAGAAAAGGGCGTCGTACTCCTCGGACGCGACCCACCGCCCCGGCTCGTCCGCGCCGGCGTCGAACGCCAGCCGTACCGCGTGAGTGCCGTCGTTGCCGTCCATCGCGGCGGCCGAATGCGTGAGCACGAACACCTCGGTCGTGCCCGCGTAGCAGCGCACGGTCAACACGGGCAGGACGCGCTTGTTCCAGACGGCGACGTCGTGATCGGCGGGAAGCTCGAAGACGATGCTGGCGTCCCGACCGCGCCCGCGCGGCTCACCCCCCTGCCACTTCGGCTCCGAAGACGATGACGCGGGCGCCACCGGGACCCGGGCCATCGCCCGCGCCACAGCGTCGGCGCTCGCGCTCGCGCCTGGCGCGGCCGCGGCCGGCACGACCTGGGGCCTCAGGGCGAGAAACACCGCCGCGCCGAGCGCCAGTCCGGCAACCGCGGCGCCGACGACGACCCACTGACTGGCGGCGCGGGCGGATACAGGGGGCGGGGCGCCGGGCATGGGCGGCCTCGCCTGGGGCTGCACGGCGTAATGGTCTGACGTCGGAGGAGTTTCGTCCTCAGTCATGCGGGCGCTCCGGTAGTCGAGAGGGCGCAAACCCGGTTCCCTCCGCGAATTGGGGGTTATTCGGCAGAAATCGGGCGGGCGCCCCCCGCAGTAGTTACATTCCTGAACGCGGATCACGAACGTGGCTGCCACCAATCGTCATCGTCTGAGGACAATTGGTGACAGGCACCGTTAGCTCTCGAACAGCTCGCTGTGGGCGCGCGCTCGCTCGCGATCGATCTGCTCGGCGGTCGCGCCAAGCCGATGCAGCACCGCTTCGACGAGCGCGAGCGCGACTTCGCCTTCGCCCGAGTAGACGATGTCCGCCCCGGCACGACGCAGCGCGTCGCGGTCGCGCAGGTGCGTCGTGCGCGCGAGCACGCGAATCCGCGGATTGAGTTCGCGCGCCAGGCGGATGACCTCGCGCGCGTGCGGAAGGCTGGCGGTGAGCACCAGGTGGCCGGCGGCATGGGCGCCTGCCGCGCGCAGCGTCGGCAGGTGCGCGGCGTCGCCGTACACCGCCGCAATGCCCTGCTGGCGGAGCGCTCGCACCGTGTCCATGTTCAACTCGATCACGGTGGACTCCACGCCGTTCTCGCCGAGCAGCCGCGTGAGCGTCCGGCCGGTGGGACCGTAGCCGACGACCACGGCGCGGTGCGCCGGGTCCGCGTGGGCAGGATGCGCGGGGCGGGCGATTTCGGCCGCGTCCCCCTCCGCAACGGGTCCGGTCCTCGCGCGCCGGCGCTCCAGCAGCGCGAGCGCGCGGTACAACAGCGGGTTGAGAAGGATCGACGCGATTGAGGCGCTGACAACCGTCTGCATCGTCGCGGCCGTCAGCAGGCCGAGGTCCTGGCCGAGCCGCGTGATGATGAACGAGAACTCGCCGATCTGCGCCAGCGCCACCGCGACGCCGAGCGCGATGCGCCGCGGATGCCGCAGCGCGCGTACGGTCGCGAACGCCACGAGCGGGTTCGCCACCATCACGACGGCCATGGTGGCGGCGATTGTGCCGGGCGCGTCGAGCAGGTGCCGCGGATCGAGCAGCATCCCCACGGAGACGAAAAACAGCACGGCGAAGGCGTCGCGCATCGGGAGCGCCTCGGAGGCGGCCCTGAGGCTGTACTCCGATCGGCCGACGATGATGCCCGCGAGGAACGCGCCGAGCGCCATCGACACGCCGAAGACCACCGCGGCGCCCAGCGCGATCCCCAGCGCGAGGACCAGGACCGTCAGCGTGAACAACTCTCGCGACCGCGTCGCAGCCACGTGATCGAGGATCCGCGGGATCGCGCGCCCGACCAGCAGCGTGAACACCACCAGCCCGGCGACCTTCAGCGCGGTGAGCGCGACGGCCGCTGCGAGCTCGGCACCGGAGGCGTTCCCGCGCGAGAGCACAGGCAGGAGCACCAGCGCCGTTACCGCGATCAGGTCCTGCATCACAAGCCAGCCCACGGCAATGTGGCCCGTGCGCGTGTGCAGCTCGCGGTTGTCGGCGAGCACGCGGACGACAACGACCGTGCTCGCAATCGACAGCGCGATCCCGAACACCGCGCCGCTGGCCCACCCGATGCCGAATGCGCCAGCGACGGCCATGCCGAGGCCCGTGGCGATCGCCGTCTGCACGAGCGCGCCCGGCAGCGCGACTCGCCTCACCGCAAGCAGTTCCTCGACGTGGAACTGCAACCCCACGCCGAACATCAGCAGGACGACGCCGAACTCGGCGAGCTGCTCGGCGATGGCGGCGTCGGCGACGGGGCCCGGCGTGTGCGGACCGATCGCAATGCCGGCCAGCAGGTATCCGACGATCGGCGACCACCCGAGGCGATGCGTCAGATACCCGAAGGCGAGCGCGGCCAGCAAGCCGACGGTGATGGTGACAATGAGGTCTGGTGCCTGCATCATCCCGAATAGTAGCGGCAGCGTGCAGTTGCGTGCACAGTGCCGTGGTGTGAACGGTGTAAGAACATCCGCTCCTGAGTTGAGACACGACGCTGCCGTCGATGCACACAACTTCGCGACGCGGCCGATCCGTCCCGCGATCAGCGGTTTGCGGGCGGAAAAGTCGCGGTGCGGGCTGGCGCGACTTTTGTCGAAACAGGGAGCATGGCAGAGCATCCCTCAGGCGAATGGCTCGCCGGCGCCGCATGTCACAGCTGCGCCGACGTTGCGGACGCCGACGCGTTGGCGATCCGCCTCTCTGAGCTGCCCGCGAAGCAGAAGCGCGAGCTCGCCGGGGTCGCCGCAGCCGCGCTCGCCACGACGGCCTTCGTCCTGCTGCCCGCGCTCTCCCCTGAGTCGCTCCGCCAGCCGCTGCCATCCTCCGCGTTGACGGTGCAGTTCGCGCCGATGCCCGACGCCGAGCGCGACGCCACGACGATTGCCGCCGTCGTGGCCTCGCCCGCGGCGAAGCCCGCGCCGCGTCCCGGGCGCGCGGGCGCGCGGGCGCTGCGCCCCGCCGGCGAGGCCGTGTCAGCCGTCAACCTCGTCGCGCTCCGGACGATGGATCCGGTCGGCACGGTCGGAATGCTCGTGCAGGCACCCGCCGTACCGATCGTCGTCCCCCCGCCGGCGCAGAAGCGGGGCGGCAGCGCGCTCGCGCGCGCGCTGCTGGGCACGGGGCGCCACAAGGTCCGTCCGTTTCCGGTGCCCGCCGCCGACGACGACGACGACGACAACCGGTAACTGCCGAGACGCGTTCGCCGGCCCGCGCCGAAGCTCACCGCCTGGCGCCATTTCCTGAGACAATTGACCCGCGCGAAGCGTCGTAGCCACCGTGCCTGCCGCAGAACCCTCGACCCGACTGCCCGTGAAGGTGACCCGCGGCGCCTGGCAGGAAGCCCGGGCGCTCATCTGGGCCCGGCGCCGCCGCCTCGCCGCCGGCCTGATGCTGATGCTCGTCAACCGGCTGTCGGGGTTCGTTCTGCCGGCGACCTCGAAGTTCCTCGTCGATGACGTGATCGGAAAGGGGCGCGCGGACCTGCTGGTGCCGCTCGCGCTCGCCGCCGGCGGCGCGACCGTGGTGCAGGCCGTCACGTCATTCGGTCTATCGCAGGTGCTCGGCGTGGCCGCGCAGCGCGCCATCACGGAGATGCGCCGCCGCGTCGAGGCGCACGTCGCGCGGTTGCCGGTCGCCTACTTCGACTCCACGCAGGCCGGCGTGCTCATCTCGCGCATCATGACGGATGCCGAAGGCATCCGGAACCTCGTCGGCACCGGGCTCGTGCAACTCTCGGGCAGCGTCGTCACGGCGGTGATCGCGCTGGGCATCCTCTTCTACCTGAACTGGTGGCTCACGCTCGTCACGCTCCTCGCGCTCGGCGCGTTCGGCAGCGGAATGGCGATCGCGTTCAAGCGCCTGCGGCCGCTGTTCCGCGAGCGCGGCAAGATCAACGCGGAGGTCACCGGCCGCCTGAACGAGACGCTGGGCGGCATCCGGATCGTCAAGACGTACACCGCGGAGAAGCGCGAGGAACTGGTGTTCGCCAGGGGCGTCCACCGGCTGTTCCGGAACATCGCGCGATCGATCACCGGCGTGTCGGCGATCACGGCGTTCTCGACGGTGGTTGTCGGCGCGATCGGGGTACTCATGATCGTCATCGGCGGGCGCGCGATCCTCTCCGGCGCCATGACGCTCGGCGACTTCATGTTCTACATCTTCCTGACCGGGTTGATGGCGGCGCCGGTGGTGCAGATCGCGTCCATCGGCACGCAGATCAGCGAGGCGTTCGCCGGCCTCGATCGCATCAGGGAGCTGATGCAGATGTCCGGCGAGGACGCGCAGGACAGCCGGAAGTCGCCGCTCGACACGATCGACGGCGAGGTGGAGTTCGACCGTGTGAGCTTCGAGTACAACCCCGGCGTCCCGGTGTTGAAGGAGGTCAGCTTCCGCGCGCCGGCAGGCACCACGACGGCGCTCGTCGGATCGAGCGGCTCCGGCAAGAGCACGCTGATCGGGCTGGTGATGGCGTTCCACCGTCCCGGCGCGGGACGGGTACGGGTGGACGGGCACGATCTCTCGGAAGTGCGGCTGCGCGACTATCGTTCGCAGCTCGGCGTCGTCCTGCAGGACAATTTCCTTTTCGACGGCACGATCGCGGAGAACATCCGCTACGGTCGGCCCGACGCCACGCCGGAGCAGATCCGGGAGGTGAGCCGGATCGCGCACGCCGACGAGTTCATCGAGCGTTTCGAAAAGCAGTACGACACGGTTGTGGGAGAACGCGGCGTGAAGCTGTCGGGCGGACAGCGGCAGCGCGTGGCGATCGCGCGGGCGATCCTCGCCGATCCGCGCATCCTCGTGCTCGACGAGGCCACCTCGAGCCTCGACAGCGAAAGCGAGGCGCTCATCCAGGACGGCCTGCGATCGCTCAGGCGGGGGCGGACGACCTTCGTGATCGCCCACCGGCTGTCGACCATCAGGAGCGCCGACCAGATCCTCGTGCTCGAGCAGGGCGAGATCGTGGAGCGCGGCACGCACGCGGAACTGCTGTCGCTGGGCGGCCGCTATCGCGCCCTCTACGAGAAGCAGTACTCCATCGAGTCGGACCGCTTCATCAATCCCGGGGAGGACTTCACCCCCGAACCGGCGAAAGCGTCTATTCCGAACACGCTGCGGGCGGATACGGCCCTGTAGCGCGTCGCGCCGACGCGCGCGGCGAGTCGCAGAACAGCGAGAGCGCCGCCTTGACGACGTCCTCGGGGACCTGCAGGTCTGCGGCCGCGACATCCGCCGAAGCCAGGCCGACCAGGGCCATTGTCATCCGCGCGCAATACGTGCACGCGTCGCAGCGCGTGCACCCGTCGTTGCTCAACGTGGTCATGCGTGCATCCCCTGCTGTTCGAGAATCCGCCCGAGCCGCTTGAGACAGCGCGATCGAATCAGTCCGATCGAGCCGGTGGCCAACCGCAGTTCGCCCGCGACCAGCTGATAGGGAGCAGGCGGGTCCTGGTAGAAGAGAAGCTTCACCAGCTCACGGCATCGCTCCGGCAGCTGCGCGATGGCCTGGCGCACCGCCAGATCGCGCTCCGACTGCTCGAGCGCGTCGGACACCGGCGGAGTCGTGTAGGACTCGACAGCGGCCTCAGGGTCAGCCCCTTCGCGCTGCAGCCGCGTCACGTGCCGGCGCTTCCAGTGGTACGCCTGGTGGGACGAGACGGTCATGATCCACGAGCGCAGGCTGTCGTGGTTGCGGAGGCTGGGGAGTGACCGGAACAGCTCCGCGCACACCAGCTGGAACACGTCCGCCGCGTCGGCGGGGCCGGCCCCGTAGCGCCGCGGGAACGAGTAGATCAGGTTCTTGTAGCGGCCGATCAACAGGGCCCAGGCGCGCTGGTCGCCGTACAGGCATCCCTGGACGAGCTGTTGATCCGTCGATTGCGGACAGCAGTCGGGCGGCGGCGGTGGCAGCAGCCCAACGTCGGTTCTGGCGGCGAGGTTGCTGTCGTAAAACCCGTCCGAGTCAACCGCATTCTGCATCGTCGCGTCCCTCGCAGGTGGAACGGGGTGGCCGAGGGCCTAACGATAAGGCAGAGCACCGCGCCTCAGCGGTAGATTAAAAGTGCATTAGCGTGCTTGAGAGTACTTTATAGACAGCCCTGGGTGGGCTCTTAACTTGGCTTAATAGACGAGGCGTGCCGGGCTCGCAACGGGGTTAGTACGCTGGAGAGCGTCTGGAGACGGACGGGCTTGGCGAGGTACCCGTCCATGCCGGCGGCGCGGCATTTCGCCTCGTCGCCCGTCATCACGTTCGCGGTCAGGCCGATGATCGTCGGCGCGGCGCCGCTCTGCTCGGCCCTGATCCTCCGCGTGGCCTCGAGGCCGTCGATCCCGGGCATCTGCACGTCCATCAGGATCAGGTCGTACTCGCGATCGCGCGCACATTCAACGGCGGTCAGCCCGTCGGCGGCTTCATCCACCTCCACGCCGAGCTCCTGCAGCATCATCTGGATGACGCGGCGGTTCGCGTCGTTGTCTTCGACGAGCAGAATCGACAACGGGCTGTGCGCGAGCGCATCGACGGAAGCCCGGGCCTCGGGAGCCGGCGGCTCGGGAACGACGGCGACCGCCGCCGCTCCGCACAGGGCTTCGTACAGCGCGGCGGCCTTGATTGGCTTCGCGACGACACGATCGCCCGGCTCGTACTCGCTGGCCGGCGCGGGATGGAGGCGCGTGATCAGCACGACGGGTCGCCGGTGCGGCGACGGTCGCACGGCGTCGTGCCTGACGCGCCCGTCCGCGGCGGCGTCCGCGTCAACGAGAACGATCGCGTCGTGGTCGGCGGCTGGCATGTCCGGGGTCACGATGGCCACCCCCCAGCGCCGGAGCAGCGAGAGGACCTGCCCGGCGATGATTCCCGGCTCCAGGCAAGGGCGCACGCGCACGCGGCTCAGCGATCCCGTGTGCGCATCGCCGAGCGGTTCGTCCGCGGGGATCCCGGCCGTGAACGTGAAGTAGAACGTGGAGCCGCGTCCCGGTTCGCTCTCGACGGTGAGCGCGCCACCGAGCAGCCTGCTCAACCGCTCGGAGATGGCGAGCCCGAGCCCGGTGCCCTTGTTTGGTCCGGGCGACAGCCGCGGGATCTGGCTGAATCGCTGGAACAGGTGGTGACGCTGGCTTTCCGGGATGCCGCAGCCCGTGTCTCGGACGCTGACGGTGACGGTGACGCGGCGATCGCGCTGCTTCTCCGCAACGACGTGCAGCGCAACCTCGCCGGTATCGGTGAACTTCACGGCGTTCGAGAGCAGGTTCAGCAGCACCTGCCGGACGCGACTCCGGTCCGCGATCAGCCGGTCGGGCACGCGAGCATCCACGACGTAGCCGATGTCGATCTTCTTGCGCGCGGCGAGCTCCGCGACCGGATCGATGGCGTCCTCCACGCACGCTTCAAGGGGGAAGCACTCCGGCTGGAGATCGACGAGACCCGCTTCGATGCGCGAGTAGTCGAGGATGTCGGAGACGAGACTAAGCAGCGCGCTCGCGCTGCTGCGCAGCATGCGCACGAGGTGCCGCTGCGCGCGCGGCAACTCCACGGTCTGCAGCAGGTCCGTGATGCCGATCACGCCGACGAGCGGCGTCCTGAGCTCGTGGCTCATCGTCGCGAGGAACTCGCTCTTCGCCTGGTCGGCGAGCTCGGCGGCTTCCTTCGCGTCGCGCAGCTGCTCCTCGGCGACGCGGCGGTCGGTGAGATCGGAGACGTGGACGGTGGAGACCTGGTCCCGGCCGACGTGGTGCGTGACCGCCGCGATCTCCATCGGGAACTCGGTCCCGTCGCGCCGCACGCCGGTCGCCTCGAACCGCGGCCACACGGCGCGCGGCGCGTCCTGCGCGCGTCCGGCGAGGCCCGACAGCAAGCCGCGCGCGCCGGGGGCGAGGATCACGTCCTCGATCGGTTTGCCCACCACCTCCGCGCGCGTGAAGCCGAAGTTGCGCTCGGCCGCCTCGTTGAACTCGATGATGCAACCGTCTGCGTCAGCGCTGATGATCGGGTCGGGGACCGCCTGCAGAATGCTCCCCTTGTGCGCCTCGGCCCGCAGGAGAACGGCGAGCGACGCGCCCCGGTTGACCAGGTACATGCCGACGGCGGCCAGCAGCAGCACGATGCCAAGCAGGAGGATGAGCCGCCAGGTCGCGCGATCCGCGCGGGCCCGCGCGGCCGCCGTCTGCAGCGCGGCCTCCGACGCGAAGCTCTGTCTCAGCCCGGTGATCGCGTGACGCACTTCGTTGAAGCGAGCGGAGCCTTCCTTCTCATCGAGGGCGACGGCCTCGGTCAGGCTGCCCTCGAGAATGAACCCGATCACATCGTCGCGAACGACGAGGTAGCGCTGCCATGCCTCGCGCAGCGCCCCGATGTGGACCAGCGCGTCCGCGGTCGCTTGCGCCAGCGCCGGGCTGTCGATGAGCGCCATGACGCGCGCGTCGCCTGAGCGCGACTGCTCCGCGTACGACAGCTGGAGGTTGGCGTCCGTCGTGTACAGCGCATACAGGACGATCCGGCGGACCTCCTGTGTCTGGAAATTCAAATCGCCGATGAGGCTGGACGCGCGTGACTGACGCTCGTGCAGGTGCCTCCCTTCGGACGCGGACTGCCGCAGGTCGCGCGCCATCGCCCACCCGAGGACGAGTACGAAGATCACCACGATCGAGAGCAGCGCGATCTCGCCGTGACGCAGGCGTCGGATGGACTTCATGCCTTACTTCACGCCGTTTTCCGGTCGGCGCGCCCCGAGGCGCAGCGGGTATCGAGGATCACCCGGCAGCCGGCCGTCAATCTGGAGGACCTTGGTTGAGCCGTCGAGCTGGTCCGCCGAAACGGAACCGATGGCGCCGGGCGCGTTGAAGACAAACCTCAGCATGCCCGTTCCCGTGAGGATGGAGCGCGGGCCCTGCCCGATCTGGCCGCGGAACGTCTGCAGCAGGATGTACCGGTCGTATTCCGCTTCGTCAATCCCGCAGATGAGCCGGATTGCGTCGGTCCGCTCCCGCTGCCCTTTCTCACGCAGCACCACCGTGATCTTCCGACCGTGGGGCCAGGTCTGCTTCTCGAGCATGAAAATGCGCCTTAGCTCAATAAGGGTGAGCTGCACGACCGGATTTGAACGGTGGACGATGATGGCGAGCGTATCGGGCAGTCCCGGCTGGCGCCCGGGCTGGCCCTTCGCCGGGCCCTGGGCGAGCACCGCGAGGGGCAGCGCCGCGAGCGCGATCGCCGTGGCCGTGGTGGTCCTCAAGGCGCCCATCTTCGTTCAGAACACGAACACCAGCTGTGTCTGCACGGCATCGATGCCGCGGCGGCCGGCCTGGTCGGTCCGCTCGTACTGCGCCTTGAGGCCGACCCACTCCGCCGGGTCGAAGCGGAGGCCGGCCGTGTGCCGGGTGAAGTCGCCGATCGCGGCGAGGAACGGCGTTTCCGGGTCGAGCGACAGCCGGTCGTAGCGATAGTAAGGCTTGAGGGGGCCGAACGACCTCGCGGCCTGCGCGTAACCTGCGTGGTTCGCGAATTCGACTCCGTTGTCGTGCGTCAGGCGGAGCCATTCCGCCATGAGCTCGGTCGTAGAGGTGCGATAGACGGCGTACACCGCCTCGATCCGGTGCGGGACGTCCGGCCCCGGGGACCGTGCGATCGTGTCGCGATAGTACGAGCCGCCGATTTCAAGGCCTCGCACCGCTGAAGGCCGGTAGGCCAGCCCCAGGTTCAAGGCCTTGGCGGCGTTGCCGTCGCGGGGGGATTCCTCCTCGGACTCCGCATCTGCCTCCCCCGCGTTGTCGGCCGATGACATCCACCTGCGTCCGTTGCCCACCTCCGCGAGATAGTGAAGGCCCAGGCCTGTCCCGGGCACGGCGCCGCGCACCGACACGCCAACGTCGTGGACGGGCAGGATGCCTCCTTCGTCCTCGAACAGGAACGCGCGCGGGCGGCCGATCGGCGTCTCGAAGTACGCCCCGTGGTGGAACGCGGTGTTGTAAAAGCCGATGCCGGTGTGATAGCGGCCGGCGGTGATCTGCAGGTGATCGTCGAACCGGAACGTCAGGTGCAGCCGTTCGAGGTCGGTGACCACCTCTGTCTCGGTCCCCCCCTCCAGAACGATTTCGGCCAGCACGCTGACGCGCTCGCTCAGGTTCGACGTGAGAAATATCGCGAACTGGCCGAGGGTGAACGAGCTCGGGACATCGGGCTGGTCGGTCGCGCCCCACTGGACGGCCCCGAAAGCGCGAAGCGTGATGGCGGAACTGTCGCTCTGCGGCTCGTGCTGTTCGGGCGGCTCCGACGATGCCTGGGCGCGGGCCGTCGAAGGGTGTGCCCAGCAGAGGAGCACGCCGATGATGGCCAAGGATCGAATCATGCGCCACCTGCCCGTGTTGGTCCCTGGGTCAGGCCCGCTGGAGCCGAACCACGACCCTCTCTCCGGTCTCGGCGGGGGCCAGTTCGAGCGATCCGCCGTAGTCCTGGATGATGCACGCGGCCGTGCGCAGCGCGAATTCGCCGGGCGCGTGCACGTCGTCTGCGTCGACCGATTGCGCGAGGTGAAGCCAGGCGCGCGGCAGGAAGCCGCGGGGCTCCGCTTCGAGGCTGAGCGCGACGTGGTTGTCGCCCGACCCCGCCGGCCCGACGCCGATCGACACCCGCACGGCGATGCCGGTGCCGGGACCGCACTGCGCGACCGCGTGTTCGGCGAGGAGCGTCATCGCCCTCGCCAGCCTGGCCGGCTCGCCGACCACCATCACGTCTTCGGCGACGTCCGGCACGACGACTCGCGCGGCGGACCCGCGGCGTACCGCCAGCGCCGCCATCACGACCCTGAGCGGCACCGGCTCCGCCAGCGATGCCCGGGATTCCGCCGGCTCGCCGAGGACCGCAAGATCGCCGGTCATCGCCACCAGTTCGCTGATCCGCTCGCCGATGCGCGAGAGCGCCGCGCGGTATTCCGCCGGGGACCGCTCCCGGACGAGCGCCAGTTCCACCTCCCCGGACAGCGCCGCGAGCGGGGTGCGGAGATGATGCGCAAGCGCCGCCGCCAATCGCCGTGAGCCGACCGGCAGCTCGCCGCAATCCGAATGCGATCCGCGTGGCGCGCTCACGACTTGGGCGTCTTGATGGTGTAGCCGGCCAGGCGGACGGTCCGAAGCAGGCGGCCCGCGGGCCCGAGCTTTCGCCGCAGGTAGCTGACGTACACGTCGATGACGTTCGACTGGGGGGTGACTTCGCCCCCCCAGACGTGCTCGGCCAGTTCCTGGCGGCTCACCAGCCCCTCGGCCCTGCGGAGAAGGTACTCGAGGAGCCGGAACTCGGTGGCGGTGAGGAGCACGGCCTGGCCGTCCACCTTCACCAGGCGGGAGCCCTGATCGAGCTCGATCGGTCCGTACTTCAGGACGGAGCCGAGATTCCGGGTGCGCCCGCGCCGCGTGAGCGCGCGCAGCCGCGCGAGCAGTTCCTCGAAGGCAAATGGTTTCGCGAGGTAGTCGTCCGCCCCCGCATCCAGGCCGCGGACGCGATCGTTGAGGGCCTGGCGTCCGGTCAGTAGCAGGATCGGGGTATCGACTCCGTGCGTCCGCAGCCGCCGGCAGACGGCGAAGCCGTCGTTGCCGGGCAGCATGACGTCCAGGACGATCGCGTCGAACCCCCCTTTGCGGGCGTGCGCTTCCGCCGCGTCGCTGTCGCCGACGGCATCGACGCGCACGAGCGCCTCCTGGAGCCCGCGCTGCAGGACATCCCGCGTCGCCGGGTCATCTTCTACGACGAGTACGCGCAAGGCGCTCTCCTCCGAGGGACCGTCCCCAGCCCGGTTTTCGCGACCAGAAGCTCACCGTAATTGATATCGGCCGGGGATCGCAATGGGACGAGAGTACTACGTTTGTTCGTCAAAATAATAAACACCTGTATCGGCCGGCCTCTCCGCCTCCCCTTTAAGAGCGTTCCGTAGAAGACGCACGGCGGCTGACATCCGTCTGCCGCGGGGTGCGCGCTTCGCTTGTCTTTAGGAGGCGGCATGAGCTGTAAGTCGGGAGCCACTGTTTTGAGCGGGTTCGCCCTGCTCGCCGTGCTGGCGGTCGCCGCGCCCGCCGCGGCGCAGAATCCCAACGGCACTGTGTACGTCCAGTGCCCGGGCGACGCTGACGGAAACTCGATACCGGATTCGCCGAACGCGAGCATCAAGTGCCTTCACCTGGCCGCCGGTGACGGCTTCGTCACCATGGCCGACGGCAGCCCGATGTACATCTTCGGGTTCTCTGATGTCACCGGGACCGATCCGGCGCAGGTGCTGAATGTCGGCAACCTGTCTGCGAACTTCCCCGCGCCCACCATCCGGCTGAAGGAAGGGCAGGAGTTCTACCTCAATCTCACGAACGTCGGGATGGTGATGCGTCCCGACCTGTTCGACCCGCACTCGGTGCACTTCCACGGGTTCCCCCAGGCGGCGCCGGTGTTCGACGGCGTGCCGGAGAGCTCCGCGGTCGTGAACATGGGATCGACGTTCACCTACTACTACAAGATCGTCGACCCCGGCACCTACATGTACCACTGCCACGTCGAGGCGACCGAGCACATGCAGATGGGCATGCTCGGGAACCTGTACGTGGAGCCGAGGCAGAACGGCACCCTCATCGGCGGATACACGACGTTCGCCTACAACGATGGGGACGGCTCGACGGGATACGACGTTGAGTACCCGATCCAGCTTGGATCGTTCGACCCGAACTTCCACGACCAGCACATCAACGTCCAGCCGCTGCCGTTCGCCGCGATGGACGACAAGTACGCGCTGCTCAACGGCCGCGGGTATCCGGACACGATCAACACCGCGGTGATGTCGACCGACACCGACGCGGGCCCCAAGCCGTCGCAGCCGGTGCACTCGCTGGTCGTGGCGACGCAGGGACAGCGTGTCCTCCTGCGGCTCTCGAACCTGAGCGTCACGCGCCTGTACACGATCCAGTCGATGATCCCCATGCGCGTCGTCGGCAAGGATGCAAAGCTGCACCGCGGACCCGACGGGAAGAGCCTCTACTACACGACGAACTCGGTGACGATCGGAGGGGGCGAGTCGTTCGACGTGATCCTCGACACGGCCGCCGTGGCCCCGGGCACGTACCTCCTGTACACCACGAACCTCAATTACCTGAGCAACAACGGGGAAGATCTCGGCGGCATGATGACCGAGATCCGCATCCAGTAGACGGCGGGAGCAACACATGCGACGCAGGAACTACGTAGCGCGTTTTCACATCGCGATGCTGACGCTCGCCGGGCTGCTCATGGCGGGCACGGCAAGCGCGGCGGTCGACGGCCTCAGCGGCAGCTCGTTCACGCTGACCGCCAGGGCCGACCGGATCTCCACGCCCGAAGGCAACAGCATCTACATCTGGGGCTTCGACGCCGGCGGCGGCCGAGCCCAGTATCCCGGCCCGACGCTCATCCTCGAGCAGGGCGTGCCAGTCACGATCACCGTCGTGAACGCGTTGCCCGCCAGCGCGGGCCAGCGCGTCTCCCTCGCGCTTCCCGGCCAGTCCGGCGTGACCGCCTCGTGTGCGGCGCAGCCGTGCGTCCAGGGACCGATCACGATGGAGGCGGGGGTGAACGGTCAGGTGACGTACACCTTCACGCCCTCGCGCCCCGGGACCTTCCTCTATAACAGCGCGTCGCGTCCGGACCTGCAGGTCGAGATGGGCCTGACCGGCGCGATCGTCGTCCGGCCCTCCGGGTTCAGCGCGGCCGCGCCGAACGCGTACGGATCGGCAGCGTCCGGCTACGACCAGGAGTACCTGTTCTTCCTGTCGGAGATGGACTCGGACTTCCACGACATCGTGGAGCTGCAGGGAGTCGCCGCGGCCGATCAGTCGCGCCGGCTGGCGAACTACTTCCCGAACTACTGGTTCATCAACGGGCGCAACGCGCCGGACACGATGGCGGACGCGGGCATCCCGCGGCTGCCGACCCAGCCGTACAACTCGCTCCCGCGCACGCACCCGGGAGACCGGCTGCTGATGCGCGTGGTCGGCGGCGGGCACGACATGCACCCGTTCCACCACCACGGGAATCACGCTCGCATCATCGCGGTGGACGCCGTGCCGCTCGAGACCGCAGGCGCGACGACGCCGTTCGATCTGTCGCGCGAGGTGTTCACGATCCAGTCGCTCCCGGGCCAGACGGTGGACGCGATCTTCCGCTGGACCGGAAAGGACATCGGCTGGGACGTCTACGGCGACGCGGCGCTGCACGCGGCAACGTTCGCGGGCATCACGCCGCCGTCGTGCGACGCGTCGGTGGTGCTGGACGCCGAGGGGCTCGACCCGCGGACGCGCGAGTACTGCGCGGACCACGGCAAGGGGCTGCCCGTCACGCTGCCGGAGCAGTTCAGCCTCACGTTCGGCGGGTTCTGGAGCGGCAGCCCGTTCCTCGGCAGCCTCGAGCTGCTGCCCCCCGGCCAGGGCGGACTGAATCCGAACGCGGGCTACACCTACATGTGGCACTCGCACACGGAGAAAGAGATCACCAACTACGACCTGTTCCCCGGCGGCCTGATGACGATGCTCGTGATCGAACCGCTGCAGGTCCCGATTCCCTGACGCGTTCATTGACGGAGCGTGCAGTTCGCTCGAGGAGTTTTTCTGCGACTTGTCGCGAAGGGTTACACGATGCGCACGATTGATCTGAACATAGCCCCGGTTCTTCGTCTGATCGCCGCGGTGGCCGGCGTGCTCGGGCTCACAGCCTGGAGCGCTTCGGCCCAGACGCACACGGTGCGTCTGGTCGCGGCGCCGCTCACGAAGTCCGTCACGCTGCCAAACGGCACCCAGCTCGCCGTCCCCATGTGGGGCTTCGCGCTGGACGCCGAGCTCGACCCGAACGGCAACGGCATCCTCGATCCAGGTGAGGAGCTGAATGACCTGAACGGCAACGGGCAGCTCGATGGACAGCAGCCGCCGACCGTCCCCGGTCCGCGGATCACCGTCCCACCCGGCGTCACGACACTGCAGATCGAGCTGAGGAACGCCCTCACCGATCCGGGTGCCGAGCCGGTCTCGATCGTCATTCCCGGCCAGGCCCTGCCGACCGGCGCCGGCGGCGTTTCGCACGCTCCGGTTCGCACCGGCGCGGGCCGCATCTTCTCGATGACCGCGGAAGCGGCGCCGGGCGGATCGCAGACTTACGTGTTCAACAACGTCAAGCCGGGCACCTTCCTGTATCAGAGCGGCAGCCATCAGGCCGTGCAGGTGCAGATGGGGCTCTACGGCGCGATGACGCAGGACGCCGCGGCCGGTGAGGCCTACACCGGCGTTCCCTATGCCAGCGAGGTCCTCCTCCTCTATAGCGAGATCGACATCGCGCTGCACGACGCGGTCGCCAGCGGGATCTACGGTCGCGCCGACCTCGGCGGCCCGACGAGCACGGTCAACTACAAGCCGACGCTGTTCCTCGTCAACGGGGATTCCTACGCGAACGACGCGACGGCGGCCATCGACGCCGGCATCGAGGGGCAGCGGACGCTGATCCGCCTGCTCAACGCCGGCCTCCGCACGCACGCGCCGGTGCTCGAGAACGGGCTGCTGACCCTCGTCGCCGAGGACGGCAACGCGGCTCCGTACGCGCAGGCGCGCGCGGCCGTGAACCTGGCCGCGGGCAAGACGCACGACGCGATCTGGACGCCCGCCGCCGCTGGCGTGTTCCCGATCTACGACCGCATGCTCAGCCTGAACGCCGACGGCAGCAGCGCCGAGGCGGGCATGCTGGCCAAGCTGCGCGTCGCTCCAGTCGCCGGCAGCACGGGCCCGCTCGTCGCGCTTCCCGACTCCTACGACGGCGTCATGCACCCGGCCGTGACCGAAGACGAGCTGTACGTGATTCCCAACACCTTGGACGACGCGGCGAACTGGGGCGTGCTCGCCAACGACACGGGCGCGACCTCGGCGGTGCTCGTCACGCGTCCGCGATCGGCGGCAGCGTTCGCCTTCAGGGTTAACGGCACGTTCCAGTATCGTGCCGCGGTCAACTTCTTCGGCGTCGATTCGTTCACGTATCAGGCGGTCCGCAACGTCGCCGGTGTGATCACCCGCAGCGAGCCGATCAGCGTCACGATCAAGGTCAATCCGGTCGCGGACCCGCCGCGCGGCCTCGCGCAGCAGGTCGGCGTGGATTTCAGGGGACAGATCCCGATCGCGCTCCAGGGCTCCGACCCGGACGGCGATCCGATCACGTTCTACATCACGGCGCTGCCGCCGCCGCGCGCCGGCACGCTGAGCATCATCGATCCGATCACGAACATCGAGCGCGTCCTGACCGACGCCGACAGGCGGAGCGCCACGCTGGGCCAGGCAGGCACCCCGATTCCGGGAGGCAACCTGCTCTTCACAGCGGCACCGGCCGCCGGCCTCCTGCCGCTTCCCCAGCCCTACACGAGGGCGTTCCAGTTCATCGTGTTCGACGGCGCCACGGAGGACGTCTCGGCGCGCAACGTCTCCGTCGCCGTGCACGCCCTGCCGGCAGCGCTGACGCTCACCGGCAATACGCTGAACCTCAGCGTCGTGGGCGCCGACGGCACGCCGATCAGCAACTTCAAGTGGACGGTGGAGGAGGACCGGATGTACCCGGTCGTGCCGGGCGTCCCTGACCCGAACACGCTCGCGGTCAGCTTCCACGCCAGCTACATGCCCGTGACACAGACCGGCGACCAGTCGACGCGCCCGATCGTCGACCCGGCGAAGCGGTACTTCGTGTCCGTGCTCCCGAGCGACGGCGGCTACTCGAACAGCGGCGCGCCGATCGCCCCCGGCCAGACCAGCGCGACGATCGTCGTCAACAAGGGACCCCAGCCGACCGCGCAGATCAGGGTCCGCGTCTTCCTGGACAACGCGCCGCTGAATGGCGTGTGGGATCCGGAAGAGAGCGGCCTGAGCGGGTTCCAGGTCGCGATTGACGATGCGGGCGGCCGCTACGGCATGTCCGGCGGCCAGGCCATGTTCGATGCGTTCGGCAACCACATCGGCACCACGTACGCCTGCCCGCAGGCGCCGGCGCCGTGCGACGGCCTCCAGGTCGTGCAGCTCGGCCAGGGCTTCGTTCTCACCGACGACCAGGGTTACGCGCTCATCAAGAACCTGGCGCCGGGCAAGTACGCCGTAAAGGTCCGCGCGCCCGGCGGTCCGTGGCAGCAAACATCCACGCTCGAAGGCACGCGCGCCATCGACGCATGGGTGAAGGCGAACGAGCCGCAGTACTTCACGGAGTTCGGGCCGCCCGGACCGCACGCGGAGGTCGGCTTCGTGCAGAAGACGAACGACGCGAGCGTGCTCGGCGCGGGGCCCGGCCCCTTCAGCACGATCTCGGGCGACATCACCAACCTTCACATGTCGCGGCCGCCTGACGCCACCATGTTCAGCGGCGCGCCGTTCGACTTCACGCGTCCGTGGGTCGCGCTGAACACCGGCGCGATCGGCGGCACGATGATCTACGCCGGCCCGACCGACGAGAACGGTCACTTCGAGATCGCCGGGGTGCCGACGGGTAGCTACCAGCTCTGGGTCTTCGACTCGGCGCTGAACATCATCATCTCGAGCAAAGTGCTGAACGTGACGGGCGGCACCGACGTGGCGCTCGGTCCGGTGCCGGTGTTCCACTGGTTCACGCGGCAGCACCACTACGTGTTCGAGGACCTCAACGAGAACGGCATTCGTGACAACGGCGAGGTAGGCATTCCCGAGCAGGCCGTGAACCTGCGGTGGCGCGACGGCTCGATGTACATGTCGTCCGCGACCGACGGTTCCGGTTTCGTGCCATTCGAGGAGGTCTTCCCCTTCTTCGCGTGGCAGATCGCCGAGGTCGATTACACCCGCTTCAAGGCGACCGGCGTCACGGTGGTGGTAGACAACGGCGGCAATCCGTTCGTCGACACCTCGTGGCCCACGCAGGTGGGCGCGGAGACCGACCCGGCGGTGCTCGCACCGCAGCCGCAGTCGGAAAACGGCGGCGCCGCGTACCGGACGGAGACGGGCCCGGTGCTCCTCGAAGCCTTCCAGGGCTTCATCGGGCAGACCAGCGTGATGCTGTGGGGCAAGGCGCCGTACGCGCCGTCCGCGAGCATCGTCACGGACGTGAACGTCGCGCCGTTCAATGACTATATCGACGCGAACGCCAACGGGATCCAAGACGCCGACGAGCCGACCTACTTCCCGGGGCCTGGCGACACCGATGCGAACGCCAATGGCGCGTTCGATGTCGATCAGTTCCACGGTGGCGTCAGCGGCATCGTCCACTACTCCACGACCCGCGCGGAGAACGACCCGCGCTGGGGCACGGGCGAGCCGTGGGAGCCGGGCATTCCCGGCGTCCGCGTGCAGCTGTGGAACGCCGGCCGCACGCAGCTCCTGAACGAGGCCACGACCGACAGCTGGGACGACAGCCAGCCGACCAACTGCCAGGGCACGCCGTTCATCTACATCGTGGCGGGCGTGCAGTACCCGAAGGACTGCTACGACGGCTTGCGCAACTGGAACCAGGTGCGCCCCGGCGTGTTCGACGGCGGCTACGCGTTCTTCACGCAGCTCGAGCCGACCAACGTCCCGCTTGACCAGCGCACGACCGAGCGGCCGCTTCCGGCCGGCAAGTACGTCGTCAAGGTGATCGCGCCGGACGGCTACACGCTGGTGAAGGAAGAGGACAAGAACGTGGACTTCGGCGACGAGTACATCCCGCAGGAGTTCTACCTGAACGGCTACGCGCTGGCGGACGCCGGCGTGGGCGACGCCCAGCCGGGCGTGACGGTCGAGGAGTATCCGCTCGTCGCGCCGTTCTGCGTCGGGTCGCTCCACGAGGTGCCGCAGACGCTGGCGTTGTTCCCGGGGGTGGTCAACACCACCTATGCGGGTGACAAGCGGCCGCTCTGCGACTCCAAGCTGGTGACGGTTCGCAACGGGGGGAACGGGGCGGCGAACTTCTTCCTCTACACCGCGGCGCCGATCGCGGGTCACATCGTCGGATTCGTGCTCGACGACACGACGAACGAGTCCGACCCGAACTCGCCGCAGTTCGGCGAGAAGTACGCGCCGCCGTTCATGCCGGTGTCGGTCCGCGACTGGACGGGGCGCGAGATCGCGCGCACCAGCACGGACCAGTTCGGCCGCTACAACGTGCTCGTGCCGAGCACGTACACGGCGAACGCGCCGGAGCCGAGCGGCATGTCTCCGAACATGCTGACCGCGTGCATCAACGCGCCGCTCTACGCGGACGGCACGCCCGATCCGAACTTCCACAAGACGTACAGCCACTTCTGCTACACGTTCCAGTACATGCCTGGGACGACGACGTACCTCGACACGCCGGTGCTGCCGACGGGCGCCTTCACGGGCTCCGACGCATTCCCGGTGGATGCCGAGCTGCCGTCGCTGACGCCCATGATCGCGCGGGTGACCAGCCTGTATCAGCCGAGCGGGGCGGCCATTGCGCCCGTCACGGTTGGCCCGTACCTCGTGGACCGCGGCCCTGGCGGGCCGACGAGCGACAACGGTCGTCTCCGCACGATCGAAATCGTCTCGGCCGGAAGCAACGTGCAGGTCATAAACCCGCTTTATGACGGCGCGGCCGGTACCCAGCCGAAGCTCATTACGCGTGACTACGGCTTCGGGTCCGGTACGTCCAACGGTGTGGTCAGGCTGGGCGGGCGCCCGATCAGGATCACGAGCTGGACCAACGATCGGATCGAGGCGGTCGTGCCGACCAACTGGCAGAACGTGATGGGCACGCCGCTGCCGGTCGGCACCAACTTCCGGACGGGCGAACTAACCGTGGAGCGCTGCCTCACCGGCAACAAGTTGCAGGACACGAACCAGTGCCCCGGCGACTCGCGGACGTCGGTGGTCGGCGTGACGCTGCACGTGGCCACTCCGCAGATGCACCAGGCGCGGCCGCCGGTGGTGCTGGCCGCGGGCCAGTCCATCCAGTCGGCCATCGACGCGGCACGTCCCGGCGATCTGATCCTGGTGGCGCCCGGGACGTACAACGAGATGACCGTGATGAGCAAGCCGGTCCGCCTGCAGGGCTGGGGCGCGAACAGCACGACGATCAACACCGTCCAGGTGCCCGCGGAGAACATCCAGGCCTGGCGGGACAAGGTCGGAGCGCTGATCGCCGCCAACCAGGACTATCTGCTGCCAGACCAGCTCAATATCCTCGGGCCTCCACCGTATCTGGAGGGGGCGATCCGGGCGGCAACGGGCGGCGAAGGCGCGGGCGTGATGGTGCTGGGCAAGAACCAGGCGCGCGGCGCCGGTGGTGAGTGCCTCGGCACGACCGCGGACCCGGCCAACGAAGCCTACTGCCTGATGGACGAAGAGCTGCTCGACGGCGTGGCGGTGCTCCGCTCGAACGCCCGCATCGACGGCTTCTCGATCATGGGCTCGAGCCAGGACGCGGGCATCTCGGTGAACGCGTACGCCCGGTTCTTGGGGATCTCGAACAACAAGATCTTCAACAACTACGGCTTCCTGGCCGGCGGCGTGCGCCTCGGGCACCCGGGCGCGACGCTGGGGCTCGCGGACGAGAACGCGGGGAACTTCGACATCACGATCCGGCACAACATGATCACGCAGAACGCCGGGTTCGACGTCGGCGGGGGCGTGGTGATCGGCACGGGATCGAACCGGTACGAGGTCTCGGAGAACTGGATCGCCGCGAACTTCAGCGGCGGCTGGGGCGGCGGGATCACGCACCGTGGCCTCAGCCCGGGCGGCCTGATCGATCGCAACACGATCATCTTCAACGAGTCGTTCAACCAGGGCGTGCCGACCTCCGGTGGTGGCATCTTCGTTGGAGGCCGGGCACCCGTGGTCGGCGCGCTGACGCCGGGCTCGGGCAGCGTCACGATCTCCGACAACCTGATCCAGGGCAACCAGGCGGCGGGCGGGGACGGCGGTGGCATCGCGCTGCATGGCGTGAACGGCATCGACGTCCAGCAACTCGCTCCGGCGGCACGCTATCGGGTGCGGTTGTACAACAACATGATCGTGAACAACGTGGCGGGGCTGGCCGGCGGCGGGATTTCGCTGCAGGACGCGGCCTACGTCGAGATCGTGCACAACACAGTGGCGCACAATGACAGCACGGCGACGGCGGGCGCGGCGTTCGCGACCCCGACGACGTCGACGGCGCAGCCCGCGGGTATCGTCTCCCGCGGCCACACGCCGCTGCTGTCGCAGGCGCTCGGGGCCGGATTCTCGGACCCGACACTGTACAACTCGACAATCTGGGAGAACCGGTCGTTCTACTTCGGCGTGACCGGGACCGGCTCGCAGGTCCCCGGCGATCCCAACCCGGTGCCGACCCGTTACGGGCTGATTCCGAACGCGTCGGGCCCGTACTGGGACCTCGGCGTGCTCGGCGCACCGGCAGGCTCGGCGTTGACGCCGCAGTTCTCGCAGGTGACCGGCTCGGGTGTCGCGCCTGACTTCGCGGCGTCCTACTTCAACGGCGCCCGCGCGGTGATCCTGGTACCCGACGTGGCCGGCATCATCGTGCCGGTGGCGTTCGACGAGGGCGGGAACTTCATCCGCCCGCAGTTCGGACCGCTATCGCTGACCGGGTCGGCGACGGCGCCGGGCGGGTTCTGGGGCAACTACCACGTCAACGCCGGCGTGGTGGGTGGCGGCCTGGCACCGCTGTACGGTTCGCCGGCGGCCGTCCCGATCGCGTTGCGGACGGACTTCGACAACCAGGCGCGTGACTTGGCGAGCGCGCACATCGGTGCAGACCAGAAGACGGCCGCGCCGACTCCGGTGACACCGATTCCGTAAGGGGTAAGGAGAGATCGCCGTGAGCCCGCACCGGCTGATCAGAATCGTCGTAACCATCCTGGGGCTGGCCGGAGCGCTTCCAAGCGTTCCGGCCGGCGCCCAGACCGCGACCTCCATCGAGATTGCACCTCGCACGTCTCCGGTCGCGGTCGAACCTCTCAACATCTCCGATGCGAACGCCATCGTCCGCAAGTGGGGCATCAGGATCGAGAGCCTGAGGCTGACCGCGTCGGGATACATGCTCGACTTCCGGTACACGGTGATCGACGCCCGCAAGGCGAAGCCGCTCTTCAAGCGGCAGGACAAGCCGGTCCTCCGTGACGAGGAAACCGGGCGCGAGCTGCTGGTGCCGGTCCCACCGAAGACCGGCGCGCTGCGCAACTCGAACGATCCGCAGGCCGGCCGGACGTATTTCATGTTCTTCGGCAACCCGGCCCGGTTCCTGACCCCGGGACGGACGGTGACCATTACCATCGGGGCATTCGCCGTGTCCGGCGTCCGCGTAGAGGCGGAGCCGGGCGGCGCAGGAGCAACGCAATGAAGTCACGCTTGCCGCTTGCCATCGCCTGCGCGGTAGCGGTCAGCGCCGCTCCCGCGTTCGGCCAGGAGCACACCGGGCACGAAGCACACCAGGCCCAGTCGGCCCGTGCCGCGGCCGGCGCCGAGGCGCCGCTGCGGGTCATGACGCCGCAGCCCGCGATCGGCAACATCCCGCTGGTCGATCACGAGGGGCGCGCCACGTCGCTCGCCGAGGCGATCGGCAGCGACGCGCCGGTGCTCGTGAACTTCATCTTCACCACCTGCACGACGATCTGTCCGGTCATGAGCACGGGCTTCTCGCAGTTCCAGTCCACGCTCGGCGCCGACCGCGATCGCGTCAGGCTGATTTCGATCTCGATCGATCCGGACACCGACACGGCGGAGGCGCTGCGTGCCTACGCGGCGCGCTTTGGCGCCAGCACGTCGTGGCGGTTCCTGACCGGCACGCGCGAACATGTCATCGCCGCGCAGCGCGTGTTCGGCGCGTACCGCGGCGACAAGATGAACCATGAGCCCGTGACGTATCTCCGGCGCGCTCCGAGATCGCCATGGGAGGCGCTCGACGGGTTGTCGAGCGCCGGCGCGTTGATGCGCGCGTACAAGGGCGACAGCGGCACTCACCAGCACTGATAGTTGAAGTGAATAGCTAGAGACTGACATGGAATCAAGGCGACGGGGCCCGCACCGTCGCCTGCCCGCCACGGCCGCCGCGCTCGTCCTGCTCGCGCTTCTCGCGCACAGGCCGGCGGCGGCTCCGGCGCCGCAGGCCACCCCCACCGACCAGCAGCTCGCGTCGGACGGCGAGCGGCTGTACATGAAAGGGCTTGCCTCGACTGGCGCGCCCCTCGAAGCGATCGTCCAGGGCGATCTCCGCGTCAGCGGCACGACCCTGCCCTGCGTGAACTGCCACAAGCGAAGCGGCTGGGGCACTTCGGAAGGGCCTGTCACGGTGCCCGCGGTGCTCGGCCGCGTACTCTTCGCGCCCCGCACCGTCGGCGCTCCGCAGATCGGCGCCCGCACGACCGGCGCTGGCACCCGCCCGGCGTACAGCGACGAGGCGCTGCTGCGGGCGCTGCGCGAAGGGCTCGATCCGGCCGGACGCACCCTCTCGCCGACCATGCCGCGGTACGCCGTCAGCGAGACAGACAACGCTGCGCTCGCCGCCTATCTCCGCGCGCTCGGCGCGCCGCCTCCGGGCGTTACCGAATCCACCATCCACCTGGCCACGGTCATCACGCCGGGCGTGAGCGCGGCGACACGCGCGTCCGTCATGGACGTGCTGCGCCGCTACGTGCGCACGCTCACCGCCGAGACGCGGCAGGAGGCCGGGCGGCGCGATCGCGGATCGTGGGACATGAAACAGCACTACGAGAGCTACCGCGAATGGGTGCTGCACGAATGGGCGCTGCAGGGGGACGCCTCCACCTGGGGCGCGCAGCTCGATGAGTTGTACGCGAGGCAGCCCGTGTTCGCGCTGATCAGCGGCGTCGGCGCGGGCGACTGGTCGCCCGTTCACGAGTTCTCCGTGCGGAACCGCATTCCGGCGGTGCTGCCGCAAACGCCGCTGGCGCCGTCCGGACGCGACCGCGACAGTTTCTACGCGCTGTACTTCTCCGCCGGCGTCACGACGGAGGCGCGGGCGCTCGCCAACCATCTCGACGAGGCGGCGGCCGGCGCGGGCGTGCTCCAGGTCTCGCGCTGCGGCGGCGCGGGAGAAGCGGCAGCCGGCACGCTGGCGGGCCAGGTGAAGTCGCGCGCGCGCGTTCGCACGCAGTGCGTCCCGCGCCCGGCCGGCATGCAGGCCGTCGAATGGGACGCGCTCGTCCGCGGCAAGGTGGGCGCGCTCGTCCTGTGGCTGGACAGCTCCGACATCCCTGCACTCGAGACGCTGGTCGCATCGGGAGTGCTTTCGGGCGTCGCGGACGTCTATCTGTCAGCGAGCCTCCTCGGACAGAATGCGGCGAGCGTCCCCGCCAGGGTCGCCGAGCGCGCCTCGCTCGTGACGACGGCGGTGCCTCCCGACGAGTTCGAACGGCATGCGTGGCGGTCGCTCGCCTGGATCAAGGCGGCCGGCCTCTCGCCGGCGGATCGCCCGGCGGCGGTCAACGCGTTCTTCGCGGCTACGCTGGTCAGCGACGTCCTCCGCATGCCCCGCGTCATCGATTCGCGCGAGTACTTCATCGAGCGCATCGAGCACATGGCGGGCCGTACGCCGATTCCGTCCGCCTATCAGTCCGTGTCGTTCGACCCGGTCCGCAGGATCGCGTCGCCCGGCAGTTTCATCGTGAAAATGCCCGCCACTCCAGGCGGGCCGTTCCGAAAGGTCCAACCATGGTTCGTACCAAAATCGTAGCGGGCGGGTCCGCGTGGAGCGCGGCGCCCGTGCTCGTCATGATCCTGTCGCTTGGCTTCGCCTCCTCGTCTGTCGCGCAGGTCTCCAACGCGCCTCAGACTCCGCCCACGCCCCAGGCTGGGGCTGCGTCCCAGCCTTCGTCCGCGCCCCAGCCTTCGTCCGCCGCGCAGACTGCGCCCGCCCGGACTTCGTCCGACGCGGATACCGCGGCGCTCGAATCGCTGCTCGATCGTGCCGCGGCGACCGCGCCCGGCACCTACGTCGTTACCGGGTCGAGCCTGGCGCCCGAGCCGTCGGCGATTTCGGTGGCCCTGCAGGCTGACGTGCTCAGGGGAGCGCAGAACGCGATCCGCGTCCCCGTGGTCGTCGGCGCGCTGGTGACGCGGCCCGCCATGGTACGCGTGCGAATCGTCAGCACCGCCGGTGGCGCGCCTCGGATCGTCGACGCCGGAAGCGGGAGCGCCGAGCCGGGCATCGTGCGACTCGTCCGCGATTTCACCCTCTCGCCTGCCGAGTACGAGATCCATGCCGTGGTCGGTGAGCGTCGCGGGGACACGCTCGTGGCCGCGCTCGCCAAGCGCCAGATCGCCGTGCCGGACATCTGGAGCGCCCCGCTGGCGGTGACGCCGATCGTCATCGGAGACTCGGTGGCGAACCGGGAACGCGCCGAGGACAAGCCGTTCATCTTCGGTCCCTCGGCGCTGACCCCAGCGATCTCGCCGCAGTTTTCGCAGAACGGCGCGATGAACGTCGCGTTTCGTGTCTACAACTGGGCGGCCGACTCCACCGAGACACCCGAGGCGGCCAAGCCGGACGTCACCGTGGAGTACGTCTTTTACGAGCAACGCTCCAACCGAATGACGTTCTTCAACAAGATGAAGCCGCAGCGGCTCGGCGAGAAGCTGGCGGCCGGGTTCACCCCCGCGTCTGGCATGGTCACGGCCGGGATGATGGTGCCGCTCGCGTCGTTCCCGATCGGCGACTTCGAGCTGCGAGTCCGCGTGACCGACAACCGCAGCAAGCGGACCGCCGAGCAGCGGGTCGTTTTCACGGTGGGACCGTGATGATGAGCTGGGATCGATCGGGTAACTGATACTCGGGTAATCGGTAATGGCACGATCGGGGAATCGGGTCATCGGGTAATCGGGGAGTTGGATCGGGTAATTGGTGATCGGCAATCGGCAGTGTCCCACCGGCTTCCACTTGCCTGATTCCGCGCTGCCCGATTACCCGATCCAATTGCCCGTTTACCCGATTGCCGATTGCCGATCGTGCCATTACCCGATTACCCGATTGTCAATTGCCGATTGCTATGACACGGCCCCGCCCGTGTCCTGTATTTCCACCTCGCCCTGCTCACCCTTACCTCGCAGAGCCCGCCCCGGAAGAGTTCGTTCGTCGTCTTACGGCACGATCTCCCCGTTAGTCCCTGGTGTCGCGCTACGCCGGCGGACGGTACGCCACCTTTCGGGTGCGGCTCGCAATCCGGAGGATCTTGCGTGCAGGTGCCCGACTGCGTTCGTCGCTCGTTCGTCCACACACTTCTGATCGCGCTCCTGGCGTGGGGCTTCGTCAGCCCCGGTTCGGTGAGCGCCCAGACCCTGCCCAGCGTTCAGTTCCGTCCCGCTGCCCCGTATGACACGGGCGCATCCGATCCCGGCGACGCCGAGAAAGCCGATTTCAACAACGACGGCGTGCAGGATGTCGCCGTGCTCACGACCCTCGGCGGCAGCACGGTCCACGTGCTGGTCGCCGACGGCAACGGCGGCCTCTTCGACCCCGCCCTGGACGCCCCTTACGGCACGGGGATCG
Organism: Vicinamibacterales bacterium; assembly: GCA_035463475.1. Taxonomy (GTDB): domain Bacteria; phylum Acidobacteriota; class Vicinamibacteria; order Vicinamibacterales; family 2-12-FULL-66-21; genus JACPDI01. The sequence goes on along the minus strand of DATHTE010000123.1, from coordinate 27,715 downwards.
CCAGCGGCGACTTCAACGGCGACGGCGTCCTCGACCTCGCGGTTACGCAAACGGCGAACAAGCCCGGGGCCGACACGACATTCTGCAACAGCCGGACGCCCGGAACGCTCATCTTCCTGGGAGCCGGTGGCGGGAATATCGGGTTCACGTTGCAGTCCTGCCTGCTCGGCACCGTGAGCAACAACCTCAATGACGCCGTGGTGGCCGATTTCAATGGAGACGGCAAGGCGGATCTGGCGGTCGCCGACAATGCCGTCGGCCTTCGGGTCTATCCCGGCAATGGCGACGGCACGTTCAAGACGCCTGTCAATGCGCCGGGCGCCAGCGGCCTGCGTTTCAGCCGCCCACTGGTGGCAGCCGACCTCGACGCCGACGGCGATCTGGATCTGATCGCCGGGCGCAACCCCGGCGTGGCGGTGTTCATCACGACTGTCGACGGCCAGGGGGACCCGGTGCTGACCTTCAACGCGCCGAGCGGCGTCGGCAGCGCCGCCCTGCAGCAACACCTGGGCGTCCTGACCTTCGGTGTCGCTGACGTGAACCGCGACGGGTTCCTGGACATCGCGGGCATTGAGCGCGGTACGCTGCCCGCAACGCCAACCACGACGCAAACCTTCTTTTTCGCCTCGCTCGGGACGGGCAACGGGATCGGCTACACGCTGGGGTCCGAAGCGCACCTGATTCCCGGCACGAACATCGGGACGCTCGACCTCGCGGATTTCAACAAGGACGGGACGCGCGACGTCGTGGTGGCCGATCCGGACGGCAACAGGATCCGGCTGTTCCTGGGACACGGCAACGGCACCTTCGCCGTCGGGCCAGTCGTCACCGTCGGCGCGCGTCCGAAGTACGCGGCCGCGATCGACCTGAACGGGGACAACTGGATCGACGTCGCAGCCGTGGATGCGCCGCCCGGGATGCAATCCACCACGTGGGTGCTGGAGCAAATCCCTGGCACGGGAGACGCGACACCGCCGAGCGTGTCGCTCACCTCCCCCGCTGCTGGCAGTTCACTGCAGGGAGTGGTCACGATCGCAGCGACGGCGACAGACGCGACCGGCGTCGCGCGCGTGGACTTCTATCGGGGCAACCAGTTGATTGGCAGCGACACGACCGACCCCTACAGCTACGCGTGGAACACCGCGATGACCCCGAACGGGTCCTACACCCTGAGCGCCAGGGCGTACGACGTCGCGGACAACGCCGCCACGTCGGCGGGCGTCAGCGTGACGGTAGCGAACACGGACACGACACCGCCCACTGCGAGCGTCACTACTCCAGCCGCCGGGAGTCTGCTCTCCGGCACGGTCACGCTCGTTGCGACCGCGTCGGACTTCAATGGTGTCACCGGCGTCGACTTCTACTACGGTGCGACCCTGATCGGCAGCAGCGCAACCCCCGCGCCCGGACCCTACTCGCTCTCGTGGAACACGGTGGGCATCCCCGCCGGCGTGTACGCGCTCACCGCGCGGGCCCACGACGCGGCCGGCAACACAGGCACGTCCGCGGCGGTCAACGCGACAGTGGACCAGGTGCCCACGGCAAACGCCGGTCCGGCGCAGACGGTCGAGGCGACGTCGGGCGCGGGCGCGAACGTCACGCTGGCCGGCTCGGGCACCGACCCCGATGCGGGCGACACGTTGTCGTACCGCTGGACCGTGTTCGGGGTCGTCATCGCGACGGGCGCCTCGCCGGCCGTGATGCTCCCTCCCGGAATTCACGCGGTCGTGCTGAGAGTGACGGACAGCTACGGCGCGTTTGCCGAGGCGACCGTCAACATCACCGTGCAGGACACGACGCCGCCGACACTGAATCTGCCCGCGCCGGCCGTCGCCGAGGCGACGAGCGCCGCAGGCGCGGCCGTGACCTTCATCGCGACCGCCACCGACATCGTCGACGGCACGTTCGCCGCTTCCTGTACGCCGGCGTCAGGCGCCACCTTTCCGCTCGGCACCACGACGGTCTCATGCACGGCCACCGACGGGTGGGGGAACGTCTCGGCGCCCGGGCAGTTCACAGTAACCGTCCAGGACACGGCCGGACCGGTGCTGACGCTGCCCGCGGGCATGGCGGGCGAAGCGACGAGCGCCGGAGGCGCAATCGTTTCGTTCGTGGTGTCCGCCAGCGATCTCGTGGACGGCGCCCGGCCCGTGAGCTGCACACCGGGAGCGGGAGCGCTCTTCCCGATCGGCACGACGGTCGTCAACTGCTCGGCAAGTGATCTGAAGGGCCATACCAGCCTTGGCAGCTTCAACGTCACGGTCGGCGACACCACGGCGCCGGGCGTCGCCTTCGCCTCGCCGCTCAACAGCGCGCGGGTGACGGGCGTGGTGCAGCTGCTGGCATCTGTGTCGGACAACACGTCGGTGGCACAGGTTGAATTCTTCGCGGACCTCGCGTCGCTCGGCGTGGACGGGATCGCGCCGTTCGCGGTGGACTGGGACACCTCGCTGGTGGCACACGGGACCGCGCTGTCTCTTCGAGCGATCGCCACCGACGCGTACGGAAACACGGCGCAGGCGACCATCGCGGTTACCGTCGATCACCCCGACACGCTGGCGCCCGTGGTCACCGCGCCCGCGCCGATTGTCGTGGCCGCGACCGAAGCATCCGGCGCGCGGGCGAACGTCACGACATCGGCGGCGTCCGTGGCGCTCGCCGGTTATCTCGCGGGCGGTTCCGCGGTTGACGCGCGGGATCCCGCGCCGGTGAAGTTGCCGCCGCAGGCGACGCTCGGCGGCGTCCCCACCGACGTCACGCAGAGCACGGTGCTGCCCGTGGGGATCTCGGTAGTGTCGTTCCGTTTCCAGGACGCGAGCGGAAACATCGGCAGCGCGACATCATCGGTGACAGTGCTGCCGCCGGTCGGCGGCATCGTGGAGGTGCCCGGCCTGCCGGTGACCGCCACTGATCCAACGAATGCGGCGCAGCCGGTCACGGCCACGTTCAGCGCGATCGTTCAGTCCGGGCTCCTGACCGCCGACGCGATTGCGGCCCCCCTGCCGGCGCCGAACGGCCTTGGCTTCGTGGGCCAGGTGTACGACATGTCGACGAGCGCCATCGTCAGCGGCGCAATCTCCGTCTGCGTGCAGGGCGCCGGCTTCACGACCGCCAACCGGCTGTTGCACTTCGAGAACGGCGCGTGGGCCGACGTGACGTCGGACGCTTCCGCGCTGCAGGTCTGTGGCAGTGTGTTGGGGCTCTCCCCCTTCGCCGTGGCCACGCCCGCCAACGCCGCGCCGTCTGCGGATGCGGGCGCGTCGCAAAGCGTCGAAGCGACCTCGGCGGCGGGAGCAACCGTCACCCTGATCGGCACGGGCAGCGATCCGGATCCGGGTGACACGCTGTCGTACCGGTGGACGGAAGGGGCGACCGAACTCGGTACAACGCCGAGCCTGACCATTCTGCTGTCGATGGGCTCGCACAGCCTGACGCTGACCGTCACCGACAACCACGGCAATTCGGCGTCGGCGACGACGACCGTGATCGTGCAGGATACGACGGCGCCGGTCCTGACCCTCCCTGCTCCGCAAACGATCGAAGCGTCGAACGCGGCCGGCGCCGCGGCGACCTTCGCCGCATCGGCGCAGGATGCGATCGAGGGCAACGTGCCGGTCGCCTGCGCGCCGGCGTCCGGCAGCACGTTCCCGCTGGGCACGACAACCGTGTCGTGCTCCGCAAGTGATTCGGCTGGAAACACCAGCACCGGCGGGTTCGCCATCGTCGTGAACGACACGACGCCCCCCGTGCTGACGCTTCCGGCCAACCAGACCGTGGAGGCGATGAGCGGGGCGGGCACCCTGGTCACCTTCACGGCGTCGGCGCTCGACGCGGTGGGCGGCGTCACTTCGGTGACGTGCGTCCCCGCGTCGGGTTCGACGTTCCCGCTCGGCACGACGACGGTGTCTTGCTCGGCAACCGATCCGGCCGGGAACGCCGCGTCCGGTAGCTTCACGATCGCTGTGCAGTCGCCGACCCTTCCGGTGATGACGTCGCTCACGCCGTCGGTCGCCTCCCCCGTCCCGTACGGCACCACGGTCACATGGACCGCATCGGCATGGGGAGGCGTGGGGCCGCTCCAGTATCAGTTCTGGCGCTACAACTCGACCACCCTGCTCTGGACGATGGTGCAGGACTACAGCAGCAGCGCGGCGTTCACGTGGACGCCCGGCGCGACCGACGTCGGCATGACGTACTTCCACGCGCGCGTGCGGAACGCCGGATCCACGAAGGTGTATGAGAGCTACATCGATACGCGCGGATTCCTGATCACCAGCCTGAACCCGGTCACGCTGTTGTCGGTGCCGCCGAACCGAGCGCTGCCGGTGCAGTACGGGAACACGATCGTGTGGACGGCGAACGCCACGGGTGGAACGGCGCCCCTGCAGTACCAGTTCTGGCGCTACAGCTACACCACCCGGTTGTGGAGCATGGTGCGGGACTACAGTGACCTCGCGAACTTCACATGGACGCCGACGCAGGCGGAGGTCGGGACTTACGCGCTTCACACGCGCGTGCGCAGCGCGGGCTCGACCGTGTCGTACGAACATTACCTGGACACGCCGTCGTTCGCGATTACGGACGCTCTGGCGGCGAAGATCGTCTCGGTGACGGCCACGCCTGCGTCGCCCGCCGCCTACGGCTCCACCATCACCTGGACGGCGGCGGCCACGGGCGGCGTCGCGCCGCTTCAGTACGAGTTCTGGCGGTACAGCTCCTCCACCGGGCGGTGGACGATGGTGCAGGGCTACAGCGCCAGCGCGTCGTACTCGTGGACGCCTGCCGCCACGGATGTCGGCATGACTTACATGCACGTTCGCGTTCGCAGCGTGGGCTCCGCGCAACCGTGGGAGAGCTTCCTCGATACGAAGGCGTTCATGATCACCAGCCCGCAGCCGGTGGTTGTGACCTCGCTGACGCCGAGCCCGGCGCTGCCCGTCCAGCAGGGCACGACCGTGACCTGGACGGCCGCCGGGATCGGCGGGACGGCGTCTCTCGAGTACCAGTTCTGGCGCTACAGCTACACGACGCGCGTGTGGAGCATGGTCCAGGACTACAGCGCGAGCGCGACGCACAGCTGGACGCCGGGCCCGTCCGACGTGGGCATCCACGCGATGCACGTCCGCGCGCGGAGCGCGGGGACCGCGGTCGCGTTCGAGCACTATCTCGACACCCGCTCCTTCGCGGTCACCGCGGGCTTGCCGGCACGGGTCACGTCCCTGACGGTCTCGCCGGCGACGCCGGCGCCGTACGGCACGCCGATTACGCTGACGGCCGCGGCGTCGGGCGGCACGGCGCCGCTCGAATACCAGTTCTGGAGTTACAGCAACCAGACGCGGCAGTGGACGCTGCTGCAGGACTACGGCGACGTCAACACCACGGACTGGACGGCGGGCGCGGCGGACATCGGCACGCACGCCTTCCAGGTGAACGTTCGCAGCGCGGGTTCGGTACTGCCGTTCGAGAGCTACGTGCGCAGCGCCGACATCGTCGTAGAGCCCTGACGACTGGCCGACTGCCCGACCGCCCGACCGTCGAACAGTCCGACAGTCAGCCAGTCAACCAGTCACGGAGTCGAACAGTCCGACAGTCCCGGTAGTCGAACAGTCGACCAGTCGAACAGTCGAACAGTCGACCAGTCGAACAGTCGACCAGTCGAACAGTCGGGCAGTCAGAGATCGCGCGGCGGGCGGCCAGCGCAACGCTGGGTCGGCACGGCTTCTGCTCACAACGCCTCCGTGAACGCCGCGACCCTCGATGAATTGCTCGTGTACCGGAAAGCGCGCGAACTGGATCGCGCAATCACTGCACTGGTGCGGCACTCGGATGTACGCAAAGACCGCATGCTGGCCGAGCAGATGAACGCCGCGAGCCTGTCGGTCGTTTCGAACATCGCCGAGGGCTTCGAACAGACCACGGACCGCTCATTCGCGCGCTACCTGGTTATCTCACGCGCATCGGCATCAGAACTTCGCAGTCACATCAGCATCTGCGGCGACCGCCACGAGCTTTCCGATGACGTCGTCGCCACGCCGTCGGCTCTCTGCAGCGAGGTGATCCGGATGCTCACACCGCTAATCGCGTATCTGACGCGGTCGAACCGGATCCGCCGCCGCACGTGACCGCCGCCCGACAGTCGAAACAGTCAGACAGTCAGACAGTCAGACAGTCAGACAGTCAGACAGTCAACCAGTCGCAGTCAGCCAGTCAACCAGTCACGGAGTCGAACAGTCCGACAGTCCCGGCAGTCAGATAGTCAGACAGTCGAACAGTCGACTGCCTGACGGCCTGACTGCCCGACGGCGTGACTGCCCGACTGCCCGACGGCGTGACTGCCCGACTGTCCGACTGCGCGACTGATTGACGGTTCTGCTCACTCGACGGGCAACCAGACGGCCATCTGGCCCTTCCCACGATTGGCCCACGCAAAGTAGGGGATCGCAGTGACGGTCCTCGTCTCGCCGCGCGTTCCGGGCACCCGGGCGGTGATGACTTCCAGCCCGCCGAGCAGCTCTTTGCGGAACTCGTGTTCGAGCCTGGCGTCGAGCGGGACGACGAGATCGAGGGCGCGGCCGCCGTTGTCCACGGCCTCGACTGCGTAGACGAGCGGGCCGCGCGCGATCGCCGCCTTGCCGAAGTTCTCCTGGACGCGCTCGTGCGCCAGCACGCGTCGCGGCGGCATCGGAAGCACGACCTCGACGACGTCGCCGCGCTGCCAGCGGCGTCGGATCGCCACGAAACCATGTGCGACGTCTGCCGCCACGCGCTCGCCGTTCACCGTCACGCCCGGCGCGTCGGTGATTGGCGCGGCGAACCGATACAACTCGCCCGGCCACGCCTGGTTGCGCGCCCAGCCCGGAACGCGGACGTTCACGGCAAACTGCGCGGGGCGCTCCGGATCGAAGGCGATCCTGATCGCCCCGTCCCAGGGAAAGCGTGTCTGTTGCCGGATCGCGACGCGCTGGCCGGCGACGTTCGCGCTGGCGGAGCTGCCGACGAACAGGTTCACGTACACCGCGTCGGCGCGCGTGCTGTAGACGAGCGAGGGGAGCTCGGCCATCAGGCGCGCGAGGTTCGCGGGGCAGCACGCGACGTCGAAATACGGGGTTCGCTCGCGCGTGCCGTCGGACTCGAGCGGGTTCTGGTAGAAGAACCGGTCGCCGCTCGCCGACACGCCCGAGAGGTATCCGTTGTAGAGCGTGCGCTCGAACGCGTCCAGAAACGCGCCGTCGCCGGACCGCAGGAACATCCGGTGGTACCAGAGGATGCCGCCGATCGAGGCGCACGTCTCCGCATATGCGCGGCCGTTCGGAAGCTGGTAGTCGTCGCCGAACGCCTCCGTGCGTCCCTGCGATCCGAGCCCGCCCGTCAGGTAGGCGCGCTTCGACATCACGTCCTGAAAGAGCGTCTCCAGTGTTCGAGCGTAGGCTGCCTCGCCGAGCAAGGTCGCGACGTCCGTCATCCCCGCGTACATGTACGTCGCGCGCACGGCGTGCCCCGTCGCACGCGTCTGATCGACCACGGGCTGGTGATCCTGGCGGTACGCGAGGTCGTTGTAGATCGCGAACGGATCCTTCTCCTCGAAGCGGTGGGGCGGCGTCGTGTGCTCGCGACCCCGCTGCTCGAGGAAGAACCGCGCCTGCTCGAGGTACTTCCGGTCGCCGGTCACCCGGTACAGCTTCACGAGCGCGAGCTCTATCTCCTGGTGACCAGGCGCGTCGAGCCGGCGGCCGGGCCCGAACGTCCGGCAGACCAGGTCCGCGTTCCTGATGGCGATGTCGAGCAGCGTCCGTTGGCCGGTCGCGTGGAAATGAGCCACCGCGGCCTCGTAGAGGTGTCCCGCGTTGTACAACTCGTGGCTCGTGTGAAGGTAGGACCACCGTGCAGGGCCGGCCCCGGCGGCGGGATTCTTCGGATCGACGGTGCGCGCCGGATAGATGTAGCCGTCCGGCTCCTGCGCCGCGGCGATCGCCGCGACCAGTTCGTCGAGCCGCCGCTCGAGCGCCGGATCGCGGCTCACCGCGAGCGAGTACGACGCGGCCTCGATGACCTTGTAGACGTCGGTATCGTTGTAGCGGCGACCCGCAAAAGGGCCTGCCAGCTTTCCTGCCGCGCGCAGGAAGTTGGCCACGCGGCCGGTCTCCTCGTTCTGGCGCATGATGTGCGGAATGGTGACGGCGCGGTTGAGCGCCATGCGGGGCGCCCAGAACTCATCGTCCACCCGGACATCTGCGAGCGGTACGGGCTTGATCGGATAGTCCCCCGCCGGACGCGTCTGCCCCTGCGGCAGAGCGAGCAGCGCGGCGCCTATCACCAGTCCGAGACGGATCCCTCGCATCGTGACCCCCGCTACGCGTGCCGGTACACGTCCCATCCCAGGTACGTGTCGAAGGCGTCCTCGAGCGCCTCGGCCACCGAGGCGCGAGTGGCGGCCACGTGGTGCTCGAAGCCGCGCCGGCAGATCGTCCGCAGCAGTTCCTGGAACCGCGGGATCTCGATGACGCCATACCCGCCGAACGTCTCGAGCCGATCGTCGGTGAACCGGCCCTCGCCCACGTACGACGTGATCACGCCGTCAAGATCGTCGGTGGACACGCGGCAGTAGGTGAACGCGCCAGGCGCGATCCGGCCGACGATCGTGCCGTACGTGTTCTCCTTGCCCACCGTGCCCGCGATGATCTCCTGGTAGTCCATGCGCTGATCGCCGAAGAACGCCTTCGGCAGGTTCGAGCAGTGGAACACCACGCCCTTGTCCGGATCGTCGGCGTAGTTGTTGTTCCAGTCGAGCAGCGCCGCTGGGGAGCCAGAGGCCGCCTGCAGCACGTACATGCCGACCAGCCCCGCCACGTCCGTCTCGCACGCGCTCGGCAGCAGCGAGTTCGACATCATGCTCATGAGCGTGCACGGCACGACCCCGTAGAATTCCTCGAGCGCGGTCCAGCACTGGATCGCCGTCGCGTTGAGCTGCTGCTCCTGCATCCAGCGGTCGATGGCCACGCCGAGCTTGGCCATCTTCATGAGGCTCAGCGTCGGGATCCCCTTGACCTGCGTGTATGCCTGGATGGCGGCGAGCTTCTCCTTCACCGGCGGCTCGGTGTCCGTCATGCGGTTGATCCTGCCGAGGATCTCCGAGAGGTCGAGCGTCTCGACGGACACGCCGGCGCGCTCGAGGAGCTTCTCGCTGAACCGCACGGTGTTGAACGCCGCGGGACGGGCGCCGATGGCGCCCAGGCGCGCGTGCCGGAGGCTCCTGACTGTGCGGCAGGTCGCGGCGAACCGGCGCAGATCGACGCCGAAACCCGGGTCCGCCGGGGCGAATGTGTGCCGCGAGGTCAGCGAGAACGGGATGCCGTACTGCCGGAGGTTGTTGCAGACGGACATCTTCCCGCAGAAACTGTCACGGCGGTGTTCGATCGACATCCGGCCGCCTTCGTCGCTGAACGCGTGCACGAGCACCGGCACGCCGAGGTCGGCCCACCGGATCGTGTTCGCGACCGCGCGCTCGTCGCCGAAGTTCGGGAGCGTGACGATGATGCCGTCGATCTCGTCGCGGTGCGCACGGAACAGGTCGGCGCAGGCGCGGGCGTCGGCCAGGCTCTCGACCGCGCCGTACGGCGTCGCGTCGGGCGCAAGCGCGATGGCGCGCATGCCTTCGCGGTCGAGCGCGCCGAGGACATCGGTGCGGCCGGTCGAGCACAGATGAGACGGAAAGAAACCCCGGTTGCCGACGATGAGACCGAAGACGGGTGATGGCGTCATGCCGGGCGCCTCCGGCGCCGCGCGGAAAGAAGCCCCGTCACGTTATCACGGCCGCGCGGCGCGCCGGAAGCGCCCCGTGAACGTTACCGCGCCCGAAAAACTCTGATATCCTGCCGCGCGCCGGCCGGCGCCCGCGCGGCCCTTGGAGACCGCCTGCCATGCGTATCTCGCGCGTTCGTGCGATGCTGACACTCGCCTCCTGCGCCCTGCCGCTCCTCGCCCAGTTCGCCTGCGGCGGAAGCGACTCTCAGCGGGCCGCCGCCCCAGCGCCGGCGACGCCGGCGGCCTCCGCGCGCGCCGCCCGTGCGCCATTTGGTACCATCGACGGCGCAGCCGTGGAGATCATCACGCTCACCAACCCCACCGGCCTCGAAGTGCGCGCGATCACCTACGGCGGCATCATCATCTCCCTCCGCACGCCCGACCGGCAGGGGAACTTCGACGACATCGTCCTGGGATACGCCACCGCCGAGGAGTACGCGCGAAACAACAGCCCGTACTTCGGCGCGATCGTCGGGCGTTACGCAAACCGGATCGCTCGCGCGCGCTTCACGCTCGACGGCAAGACCTACCAGCTCGCGGCCAACAACGGCCCGAACCACCTGCACGGCGGCATGAAAGGGTTCGACAAGGCCATCTGGAAGGCGGAGCCGTTTCACGATGCGCGCAACGCCGGCGTCGTGTTCAGCGGCAGGAGCGCGGCGGGCGAGGAAGGCTATCCCGGGAACCTGGACGTGCGCGTCACCTACACGCTCACCGATCGCAACCAGCTCGTCATCGACTACGAAGCCACGACGGACGCGCCGACGGTCGTCAACCTGACGCACCATAGCTACTGGAACCTCGCGGGCGCGGGCAGCCGTGACATTCTCGATCACCGGCTGCAGATCGACGCGGACTCCTACACGCCGGTGGATGCCACTCTGATCCCGACCGGCGAACTCGCGCCGGTTGACGGCACGCCGTTCGACTTCCGGCAGCCGACCGCGATTGGGGCCCGCATCACGCAGGACAACCAGCAGCTGAAGTACGGTCCCGGCTACGACCACAACTTCGTGCTGAAGCGCCGCGGCTCGCCGGAACCGGTCGCGCGACTGATCGAGCCGACTACCGGCCGCACGCTGGAGGTCGAGACGACCGAACCGGGCATGCAGTTCTACTCGGGGAACTTCCTCGACGGCACGATCACCGGCAAGGACGGGCGCGTGTACCGCAAGCACTACGGGCTGTGTCTCGAGACCCAGCATTTCCCGGATTCGCCGAACCAGAACCACTTTCCTTCCACGGTACTGCGCCCCGGGGACGAGTTCACGTCGCGAACGATCTACACTTTCGGCGTCGAAAAGTAGCACGGAGGAGGACCGTATGACACCGTTCCGGATGGCGACCGCGGCGCTCGTGTTCGCCTCGTTGTTCGTGTTCACCGGCGCCGATCGCGGCGGGCTGCGCGCGGCGCAGACGCCCGCGGCCCGGCAGCCCGCGCCCCGCGGGGGCTCTCTCAATCCCGCCCCGCCGCGCCGGGCGAACGAGGGTCAGGGCCCGTTCAAGACGCTCGTCATTCGCGGCGCCATCCTGATCGACGGCACGGGCGCCCCTCCCGTCGGACCAGTGGACATCGTCGTCGAGCAGAACAGGATCCGCGCGATCAGGAGCGCAGGGACGCCAGGGGTGCCTCCGCGCCCCAATCGCCCGCCCGACAAACCTGAGCACGAGATCGACGCGACCGGCATGTATGTCCTGCCGGGATTCGTGGACACGCACGTGCATGCCGGCGGCGCGCCGAAGAACCCGGACGCCGAGTATCCCTACAAGTTGTGGCTCGCCCATGGCGTGACGACCGTCCGTGGAGTGTCGCTCGCCGACAACCCGACGACCGTGAGCGACAAGGCGCGCGGCGCGCGCAACGAGATCGTCGCACCGCGCATCGTCAACTACCAGCGGCCGGGCACCGGGTGGGACAAGGGGCCGATCGAGACACCCGAGGCGGCGCGCGAGTGGGTGCGCTGGGCGGCGGCGAACGGCGTCGACGGCCTCAAGCTGGGGGCGCACCGGCCGGAGATCATGGGGGCGCTCATCGACGAGGCGAAGAAGCACGGCCTCGGCACGACGGCGCACCTCCAGCAGACCGGCGTCGCGCAGATGAACGCGCTCGACGCCGCGAAACTCGGGCTCGGCACCGTTACCCATTTCTACGGGCACTTCGAAGCGCTTCTCAAGGACTACGTGGTGCAGCCCTGGCCCGTCGATCAGATCAACGACGACGAGCAGATGCGGTTCGGGCAGGTGGCTCGCCTGTGGGACCAGATTTACCCGCCCGGCAGCGACGAGTGGAAGGCGTACCTGCAGGCGCACGTGAAACTGGGCACGGTGTTCGATCCGACGATGACCGCGTACGCCGCGGGCCGGCACGTCATGGCGCTGCGCAACGCGGACTGGCACGAGCGGTACACCCTGCCGTCGCTCATGGACTTCTACGTGCCCAACCGCACCAATCACGGCGCGTACTTCTATGACTGGACCACGGCGGACGAGGTCGCCTGGCGCAACTTCTTCCAGGTGTGGTTCCGGCTGCTGAACGACTACAAGAAGATGGGGGGGCGCGTCACGGTCGGGTCAGACGCCGGGTTCATCTACAACACGTACGGCTTCGGCTACGTGCACGAGATGGAGCTGCTGCAGGAGGCTGGGTTCCACCCGCTGGAAGTGATCCAGGCCGCCACCTACAACGGCGCGCTCACGCTCCACGAGCCCGCGGGCAAAACGATCGAGTACGGCGTCGTCCGGCCGGGACTGCTGGCGGACATGGTGATCGTGGACCAGAACCCGCTCAGGAACCTGAAGGTGCTCTACGGCACGGGGGCGGTGAAGCTGAACGATCAGACCGGCCGGCCTGAGCGCATCGGCGGGGTGAAGTACACGATCAAGGACGGGATCGTGTACGACGCGAAGCAGCTGCTCGCCGACGTCGCCGCGATGGTCGAGAAGCAGAAGCGATCGCGCCGCGACACGACGACGAGCGCGTCGATCCGCGAATAGAAGGCGTTCGCGGGTCGCTTGCGCGCTGCGGAGCCGCCTGTTGTATACTCATCATACACATGAAGCGTACAAATCTTGTGCTGAATGAGGAGCTCCTCGAGGAGGCCACGCGCTTGAGCGGCGAGCGGACTTATTCCCGCGCGGTGGAGCGCGCGTTGCGCGATTTCGTGCAGCGCGCGAAGGCGCGGCGCATCCTCGAGCTGGCCGGCTCCGGCCTGTGGGAGGGAGACCTGTCCGTGGTCCGCGAGGACCGTGGCGTGTATCGGAGCCGCCGGCGTGGTACTCGTTGACACGTCGGTCTGGGTCGAAGTCTTTCGCTCCAGGCCGACGCTGCATCTCGAGCGGGTGATCGAGTTCGAGGAGATCGTCACCTGCCTGCCGGTTGTCCAGGAAGTGCTGCAGGGCTTTCGCGACGAGCGCGCCTTCCAGACCGCACGCGAGGCGATGTACGCGCTCCCCCTCGTCGAGTCTCCTCTCCGTGCCTCCGTGTTCGATGAGGCGGTGGACCTCTATCGGAGTGCCAGGCGTGCTGGCGTCACGATTCGATCGGGCGTCGACTGCCTGATCGCGGCCTGCGCGTTACGGCACGGCCTGACGGTCCTGCACCACGACCGCGACTTCGACGAGATCGCGCGCGTTTCGCCGCTCACCTCGCGACGCGTGTGAGCACGCTCGCGCCACGCGTCGCGCGCCCCTCAGGGCAGCTCGTACTCCTGCACCGTCGTGCTCGTCGTCGTCCGCGGTGGCGTCCGGTTCCAGTCCGGCGGGTTCTCTCCGCGCAGGTGACGCACGAAGAAATCGAACCGCATTCGCTCGCCGTACGCGCCGCCGGGACCGTGCCCCGCGCCTGGAATCACCAGCAGCTCGAACGTTTTGTTCGCCTTGATCAATGCGTTCACGACCTGCAGGGTGGACGAGGGATCGACGTTCGTGTCGAGCTCGCCGACGACCAGCAGCACCTTGCCCTGGAGGCGGTGCGCGTTCACCACATTCGATGACTCGGCGTAGTGCGGACCGATCGGCCAACCCATCCACTGTTCGTTCCACCAGATCTTGTCCATCCGGTTGTCGTGGCAGCCCACGGTGGACACCGCCGCCTTGTAGAACTCCGGATGGAACAGCAGCGCGCCGAGCGAGCTCTGCCCGCCTGCCGAGTTCCCGTAGATACCGACGCGCGTGATGTCGTACCACGGGTACTTCGCCGCGGCGGCCTTGTGCCAGAGGATGCGGTCGGGGAATCCTGCGTCCTTGAGGTTCTGCCACGCGACGTCGTGGAACGCCTTCGACCGGAAGTTCGTGCCCATGCCGTCGATCTGCACCACGACGAAGCCCAGCTCCGCCTGCGCCTGCATCGGGTTGTAGGCGCTGAAGGACTTGGGCACGAACGCGCCGTGAGGTCCCGCGTAGATGTTCTCGATGATGGGGTACTTCGCGCCGGGGTCGAACGCGGCAGGCCGGTAGATCACGCCCCAGATTTCGGTTGTTCCGTCGCGTCCCATCGCGGTGAAGACTTCGGGCGGCCGCCAGCCGGCCGCGCGCAGCGCCGTCAGGTCGCCCCGTTCGACCTCTTTCAGCAGCGCGCCGTCGCTGGTCCGCCGAAGCTCCGACACCGGCGCGAGATCCACCCGCGAGTAGGTGTCCACGAAGTACTTCATGTCCTGCGAGAAGCTGACGTTGTGGTTCGCGTCCGCGCCGGTGAGCCTGGCGAGCCCGGTGCCATCCAGGTCGATCCGGTAGTAGTTGACGAAGTACGGATCGAGCCCCGCGTGCATGCCGCTTGCGCTGAAGTAGACCTGCCGTTTCTCCTCGTCGACCTTCGACACGCCGCGGACCACCCATGGGCCCTTCGTAATCTGGTTCTTCATTCGGCCGGTCGCGCCGTCGATCAGGTACAGGTGGTTCCAGCCGTCGCGCTCCGACATCCAGACGACCTCCTGTCCGTCGCCGACGTCGTGGCGGTACTTCTTGCTCGAATACGTGAAGAACGTCATCGGCTCTTCGGAGAGCACCGCGCGCGCGCCGCCGGTCGCGGCAGAGACCTCGATCACGCGGTACACCTGGTGACCTCGCTGGTTGTACTCGAACGTCACCGCGGACGAGTCCTTGCGCCAGGCGAGCGGCGTCAGGTCGTACGGATTCGGAAACAGCGCGTTGTCCACGTCGACCTGCCGCGGCGCCGTCACGTCGAAGAGGACCGGCTGATCCAGGTCGAGGACGTCGCCCGGCTTGGCGTAGAAGCGCGACGAGTGTTTGGGCTGGAGCTGGTCCTCTGGCGACGACTCCACGTAATGGACCTGCCGGCGATATCCGGTCCTGACGCGGTACGCGGCGAGCTTCGTCGAGTCGGGAGACCACCGGATGGACGACAGCTGGTAGCAGTCACCTTCGGACCCGTCAGTGCTCAGGGTGATCAGCTTCTTCGTCTCGACCTCGCGGACGACGACGTTGTAGTTGCGGATGAGGGCTTCCCGTTTCTTGTCGGGTGAGACGACGGGCTCGTCCGATTCCGGGGTGTTGCCGCAGGCGAACGGAGGCGGCGGCCAACCCGCCTGTCGCCGCGCGTGATCGCTGGTGCAGGCATACTCGCGGAGATCGCACCTCCAGAGGTCTCCCTCGACGCGCACCTCGATCGCGCGCTCCGTCTCGGTGAACTCGATGGTGTTGAACGGCAGCTTGAAGGCGGTGTAGGTCCGGCCGGTCGCCTTCGACAGGGCTGCCGCGACCTTCTCGTGGTCGAACGCCGGCCTCTTCTGGAACGTTTCGGCGTCCATCAGGGCGAACTCGTGGCCGTCCTTCACCGTCCGGCGGTACCAGAACCGGCTGGTCTTGCCGATCCAGGTGGCCGCGTCCGCCATGCCGGTGGCGGCCGCCTGGTACTTCTCGCGCAGGCCGGTCGCGCGCTCGTAATCCGCGAGGGTCACCTGCGCGGTCGCCTCGCCGGCAAGCGGCACGAAGAGGGCGAGCGCGAACGCGGTCCGAAGCACTGGCGTCGATCGCATGTCGGCTCCTTACCAGAACAACAGGTTGAGGGCGAGGGTCACGGTGAGCACGACGATGGCGAGCACGGCCGGACGCCGGTGCCACGGCTCGTGGCCGTGCTCCGGCATCGCCGTGAGACCGTAGACGAGCCCCGCCAGCTCCTCGCGCGGGCGCGGGCGCGTGGCCACGCTGATCGCGATGGTCAGCACAAAACAGGTGGTCCAGGCCCAGATCGCTCCCCAGAAGTTCTGCGCCATGTCGGAAGGATAGACGTGCATCGCGGCGAGCTTCGGCAGGAGCGAGTGGCTAGCCGCGACGCTCGTCACCTCGTAGTGAACGGCCGCGGCGAGCGTGCCTGCCACGAGTCCCCAGAACGCGCCGTCGCCGGTCGCGCGCCGCCAGAACATGCCGAGGAGGAAGGTCGCGAGCAGCGGCGCGTTCACGAAGCTGAACACGAGCTGCAGCATGTCCATGATGTTGTTGAAGCGCATCGCGATGTACGCCGTCGCGACGCTCAGCGCGATGCCGCCGACGGTCGCCGCCCGCGCCATCCGCAGGTAGTGCGCGTCGCTCGCGCGCGGGTTGATGTGCCCCTGGTACAGGTCGTAGGTCCACACGGTGTTGAAGGCGGTCACGTTGCCCGCCATCCCCGACATGAAGCTCGCGAGCAGCGCGGTCAGCCCGAGCCCGAGCAGCCCCGCGGGATAGTAGCGGGCCAGCATCGACGGGATGGCCATGTTGTAGTCGTACGTGCCGTCGGGCAGCGACGGCAGCAGCGGCGGCGTGCCTGGCGCGGGCGAGAGGGTCAGCGCCATCGCGATCAGGCCCGGCAGGATCACGACGAACGGAAACAACATCTTCGGGACGGCGCCGATGAGCGGCGTGCGCTGCGCGGCGTTCATCGAGTCGGCCGCCATCGCGCGCTGCACGACCAGGAAGTCGGTGCACCAGTAGCCGAACGAGAGCACGAACCCGAGCCCCATGACCATCCCGAACCACTCGACCCCCATCGGGTTGGCCGCGGGGCTGCCGAGGGTCGCCCAGACGTGCGTGAACCCCTCCGGCAGGCGGGCGGCCATCCCGTCCCAACCCCCCACGTCGCGAAGCCCCATCAGCACGAGCGGCACGAACCCCGCGAGAATGAGGAAGAACTGCAGCACCTCGTTGTAGATCGCGCTCGTCAGCCCACCGAGCACGATGTAGCCGAGCACGACGACGGCCGAGAGCAGGATGCTGGCGTGCATGTTCCACCCGAGCAGCAGGTTGAACAGCTTCGCCATCGCGAACATGCTGATGCCCGACGAGAGGACGGTCATCGCCGCGAAGGACAGCGCGTTGAATGTGCGCGTCTTCTCGTCGAACCGGAGCTTGAGGTACTCCGGCACGCTGCGCGCGCGCGAGCCGTAGTAGAACGGCATCATGAACACGGCGACGAACGCCATCGCGGGGATCGCCCCGACCCAGTAGAAGTGGCTGGTCAGCCAGCCGTACTTCGCGCCGCTCGCAGCCATCCCGATCACTTCCTGGGCGCCCAGGTTGGCCGCGATGAACGCGAGTCCGGCCGCCCAGGCCGGGATCGACCGCCCGGCCAGCAGGAAGTCGGTGCTCCGCCGCATGCGTTTTCTGAGCACGACGCCGATGCCGAGCACGGTGGCGAAATAGACGGCGATGATGGCGTAGTCGAATGGAGAGACGTTCATCAGGGCGCTCCACCTGCGCAAGGCAGTTGCTGCACGCCCGGCGCGGGCGTGACGACGAACGCGTGGCCCTCGCGCGCGCTCTCGGCCCGATAGTCGCGCTGGATCGCGCCAGCGGCCGCCGACGCGCCCGGCGCACGAACCAGCGCGATTGCGCACCCGCCAAAGCCGGCGCCGGTCATCCGCGCGCCCAGACACCCGGGCTGCCGCCGCGCGATGGCGACGGCGAGGTCCAGTTCCGGCGAGGACACCTCGTACAACGTGCGCAGGCTCTCGTGGGAAGCGTTCATCAGCGCGCCGGCCTCCTCGAGGTCGCCGCGGGCGAAGGCGGCGGCCATCGCGGGAGGCCGCCGGTTCTCGTCGACCACGTGCGCGGCGCGGCGCCACGCGGTCGGGTCGAGGCTGTCGCGCGCCTCCGCGAGCAGCGCCGCGTCGACGTCGCGCAAGGATCGAACCCCGGGCGCGAGGCGGCGGATGCCGGCGACCGCCTCCTCGCACGCGGCGCGCCGGTCATTGTATGCGCTGGCGGCGAGCGTGCGCGGCGCGGCGGTGTCGATCACGACGATCGCCGCCGCGCGCGGGATCGGCACACGCTCGATCGCGAGCGAGCGGCAGTCCAGCAGCAACGCGGCGCCGCGCTGCGACAGCGCGGCGGCGAACTGGTCCATGATGCCGCACGCGACCCCCACGAACACGTTCTCGGCGCGCTGGCACAGCCGCGCCATCGCGGCGGCGTCCCACGCGATGCCGCTCGCCTCGCTGAGCGCGCGCGCCACGGCCACCTCGAGCGCCGCCGACGAAGACAGCCCGGAGCCAATCGGCAGATCCGAGTGAATCGCGAGATCCACGCCGCGAACGCCGTGTCCGGCCTCCGCCAGCGCCGAGGCGACCCCCGCGACGTACGCGAACCAGCCGGAAACGGGGACAGTCACCGTTTTTCCCATTTCCGGGAAAAACGGTGACTGCCCCCGGTTCGGCGCCTCGCGCAGCTCGTTGAACGCCGAACTCCAGGCCCGCAGGCGGCCGTCGGCGCGCGGCGCGTACGCGACCGCCACTCCGCGATCGATCGCGGCCGGCAGGACGAACCCCTCGTTGTAGTCGGTGTGCTCGCCAATCAGGTTGACGCGTCCGGGCGCGACACAGACGCCGGCCGATGGCGTGCCGAACACGGCGGAGAACTGGACGCAGGCGCGGTGCGCAACGCCGAACGGGTGGGCGTCGGAGGGGAGCACGCTCCGGGGATTGTAGCCGCGCTCCCCCTCCGGCGGATCAGAAGATGAACTTCGCGCCCAACTGGATGACGCGCGGGTCGCGGCGCAGGGAGACCACGCGGCCGAAGTTGCCGTCGTTCGTGGTGCTGACCGGGTTGTTCAGGTGCGCCCTGTTGAACACGTTGAACGCCTCGACGCGGAGCTGCACGGTCGCCGCCCGCCCGTCCCGCCAGGGCAGGCGGAGGTTCTTGAACAACGACAGGTCCGTGTTGAAGTACGACGGCCCGCGGAACGCGTTCCGCTCCTGCGTCGCCAGCGATCCCTGCGCCGGGAGCGTGTAGTCCTCTCCCGTGAGAACGCCGGACAGCCACTCCGCCTGCGGCCGGCCGCCGAGATCCGTCGACGCGACGTTGACCCGCTCGCCGGACTGGCCATCCGCGTTGAAGTCGCACCGCGGATAGGCCAGGCCGCAGGTCACGCTGAACGGCCTGCCGGACTCGAACACCGTGATCGCGTTGATCTGCCAGCCGCCGAGCACGTGGCCGAGCGCTTTCA
This sequence comes from Vicinamibacterales bacterium, assembly GCA_035463475.1. GTDB lineage: Bacteria > Acidobacteriota > Vicinamibacteria > Vicinamibacterales > 2-12-FULL-66-21 > JACPDI01. The sequence continues at coordinate 8,478 of DATHTE010000123.1, read as the reverse complement.
CGTCGGTGCTGAACGGGATTTCCCAGATCACGTTCCATTTCAGCGATTGGCGCACGTCGTAATCGGCCGCGCCTTTCTCGCGGCTGGGATCGGTCAGCTCCTGGGGGTTGCCGCCGTAGTCTTCCGCCTTGCCCACGGTGTAGGCAACCTGGACCGCTAGTCCCTGCCGGTATCGGCGGCTCACCTGGGCGGCGATGCCGTGATAGCTCGCGTCGATCCGGCTCTCGGTGATGTGCACGGTGTTGAAGCTGGGGTTGAGCCGATTCAGCACGCCGTCGAGCAGGTCGCCGGCGATGCGGTTGTAATTGGTGCTCGTCGGGCCGTCGCCGCCGAGCAGGCCGCGGCTGGCCGACCCGACGTAGTTGACATCCACGACAAATCCCCACGTCAGCTCCCGCTGGACGCCGGCGAACCAGTTGTAGATGGTCGGGATCGTGATGTCCGGATCGATCACCCGCAGGTCGACGCGGGCGCCGCGGATTCCGCCCCTCTCGTCCAGGCCCCTGCCGAGCGCCGGGTTCGGCGGATAGTTCGGCCCGAGCGTGTAGACGATGGGCGCAGCCTGGAAGATGTTGGTGCTGCCGGCGGCGAACAGCGGCGGGTTCAGCCGTTCGTCGCTGTACGCGGTGTTGTTGATCCGGTTGTACGAAACGCCGGCGCCGGCACGCACGACGAAGCTGGCGTTCCCGCGCGGATCCCACGCCAGACCCACGCGTGGCGCAACGTTGTTCCAGTCGGTGCTGTAGATCGAGTCCACGGCCGCCACCGCCGCGCCCGCGGTCTGCTCCTGGCGCGTGCTCCCCGCCCCCAGGATGATCCCGTTGAACGCCCCTTCCTTCTTGCCCGGGTTGCCGAAGTTGTCGTACCGGATGCCGAGGTTCAGCGTCAGGTTCGGCCTGGGCTTCCAGTTGTCCTGGAAGAAGATCCCCCACTCCTTCGTGATGTAGGTGCCCGGCGCGACCGTCGGCAGCCCCGTCGTCGGATCGACCGCGCGCGTTTCCGAGTACGGTTCGTCTTCGATGAAGTCGAGGATGCTCTGGAACGTGTAATTCGGCCGTTCCCAATGGTGAAGCGTCGCGCCGTCGCGGCCGTACCGCAGCTCGCCTCCGGCGCGGAAGCTGTGCGTGCCGCGGTTCATCGTCAGGACGTTCCGGAGCTCGAAGTTGTTCTGCGTGAACGTGATGGGGTGCCAGAAGTCCACGCCGAACCCGTAGCTCAGGCCCGAGATCGAGATGGTGGGGGCGTCGGGCGTCGGGTCTCCGGTCTCGCCGTGCTGGCGGACCCAGCCGAAGCTCAGCTCGTTGAGCGTCCGGTTCGAAATGACGCGCGAGTGGTTCGCCGTGAACAGCTGGTTGAGGAACGTGAAGTCGTGATTGAACTGCGGCCGGATGTAGACCGCGGGATTGTTGATCTTGTTGGCGTAATACGACCCGCGGATGCGATCGTTGCCGTCTCGAAGCACCTGGTCCACGCGCGTGTTGAACTGGTCGCCGATGTTCCTGCTCGTCAGCGCGAGCGAGATGGTGCCGACGTCGGGGATGCCGTCCGGCACGTTGGACCACCTGTTCGCCCCCGTGACCGGACTGCCCAGATCCCGCAGGCCCTCGGTCGGGTAGGTCGGCGGCGCGTAGCGCTGCAGCAGCTGCGCGGCAATCGAGTTGGGCCGGTTCGCGCGGACCCAGTTCACCAGCTGCTCCGATTCCACCGTCCGGAGCGCGGCCCCGCCCCCTTTCTGCCGCAGCCCGTCGTATGAGAAGAAGAAGAACGTACGGTCGCGGCGGATCGGGCCGCCGACGCTCACACCGAACTCGTTGCGGTCGTACGGCGCTTTCGTCCGCTCGAAGATGTTCGGCGAGCGGAGCCCCTCGTTGCGGTGGAACTCGAACACACTGCCCGACAGCAGGTTGGTGCCCCCCCGCGTGATGATGCTGACGGCGGCGCCGGCGTTGCGGCCGAACTCGGCCGACGGGTTGTTCGCGATGATCTGAAACTCCTGCACGGCCTCGACGTTCGGCACGAGCAGCATGCTGCCGCCCCACGGGCCGCCGCTGATCGTGACGCCGTCCACCATCGCGTTGTTGCCGCTCTCGCGCTGCCCGTTGGCGTTGATGCCGAGGCCCTGCTCGGTCACGAAAAGGCTGGCCGTGCTGGGCACTCCGACGACACCGGGCTGCAGGCCGGCGAGCGCGAGCGGGTTGCGCGCGACGAGCGGCAGATCGACCACCTTCTTCGTCTCGACGACGGACGAGACGTCCGCCTTCTCGGTCTGGATGTCGGGCGACGTCCCCACGACCTCCAGCGCCTCGGCGATCTCACCGGCCTGCAGCGTGAAGTCGAGGCCGAGCGTCGCGCCCACCGAGAGGGTGACGTCGCGTTGAATGGCTCTCCTGAAGCCCGCGAGTTCGACGGCCAGCTCGTAGCGTCCGGGGTCGAGGCTCGTGACGCGATAGACGCCTGCAAGGTTCGTGGTCACGACGCGGCTGACGCCGGTGGCGGTGTTGGTCACGGTCACCGAGACGCCGGGCAGCACGCCGCCGGTCTGGTCGGTGATCGTTCCCTGGATCGCCCCGAGCTGTTGCTGGGCACGCAGAGGAACAGCGTCCGCGAGCACGAGGATCGCGATCGTGGCGCCGAGCGCGGCCGCGCGCTCGAGAATGCGACGGGCTGTCGACATGGCTTCCCCCCTGAGCGACGCTGACCGGAGGCCGGGCGGCGGGACGCGGTGGCTCCGCCGAAACTCGGCAAGAACGGCACCGTGAACGTTCACGGTGCGAGGCATCATACGCACCCGGGGAAACCACTGTCAACGGGCTGCGGATCAGCTGGAGCCTGGCCAGGCGCACCGTCGCGCAGTCGAACAGCCCGCCAGTCCGGTGGCCGGGCCGGGCAGTCGGGCGCGGCGGGGCTAGCCGGTGAAGTAGATGTAGGCGATCCCGATGAGCGCCAGGACGAGGGCGGACGCCGCGACATCCGACCGGTGCCAGCTCGCGCGCGATTCGCGACGCTGCTCCTCGGTCACCGTGGCGTACGTCAGTCCCACCAGCTGTCGCTCTGATGGCGGGGCGGTGGCGTAGCTCACGCCAATGAGCACCAGCGTCGAGATCACGAAGATGAGCAGGCTGTAGTACTGGAAGTAGATGTTGTTCAGGATCCACAGGAACGAGCCCGGCGTGTACCCCTGCTCGTAGCCCGCCATCCTCAACGTCACCGGCGTGTCGGCCACCAGGCGTATCAGCCCGAGGATGAAGCCGCCGATGAGAGCGGCGAGGCAGCCCGTCCCGTTGAGGCGCTTCATGAACACGCCGAAGAAGAACACCGCGAAAATCGGCGGCGCGAGATACGCCTGCATGCCCTGCAGGTACTCGTAGAGCCCGCGGGCCCCCTGGATGACGGGAATCCAGAACAGCCCGATCAGCACCATGACGCTGGTCGCCACGCGGCCGATCCACACCAGCTGGTGCTGCGAGGCGCCCGGCCGGAGCTTCTGGTAGAAGTCGATCGTGAACAGCGTGGACGAGGCGTTGAACACGCCGGCGAGCGAGCTCATGAGCGCCGCCAGCAGCCCGGCGACGACGATGCCGCGCAGGCCCATCGGCATGACCGCCTGGACCATGAGCGGAAACGCCGCCTGCGCGTTCGTGGCGATCGTCTGCCCGCTCGAGTCGACCAGCACCTCCAGCCCCGGCGCGCGACCTGTCCGCGCGAGCGCGAGCGCGATCATGCCCGGGATGATGAAGATGAACACGGGCAGCAGCTTCAGGAACGCGGCGAAGATCGTCCCGCGCCGCGCCTCCCGCTCGTTCGGCGCGCCCAGCGCGCGCTGGACGATGTACTGGTCCGTGCACCAGTACCACAGCCCGATGATCGGCGCGCAGAACAGCATCCCCAGCCAGGGGTAGTTCGTGTTGAAGTACCAGGCCATTCGTCCTGATTCCTTCACCGGCGCCCACGTGCCCTCGACGCCGGCCGGGATCAGCGGCTTCCACAGGTTGAACATGTCGGGGTCGAGCGCCGCCCGCAACTCTGCCCATCCACCCAGCTTCTGGAGTCCGAACATCGTCAGCAGGAGCGACCCGAGGACGAGCACTACCGTCTGCACCGCTTCCGTGTAGGCGACCGCGCGCAGTCCTCCGAGCACGGTGTAGAGGCCCGTCAGCAGCACGACCAGCACCGAACCCACCCAGAAGCTGTTGAACACTATGCCGCCGATCTCGATGCTCAACTCGGGGAGCAGCGTGCCGAAGACGACGCCGCCGGCGAAGATCCCGACGGCGATCTTCGTCAGCACGTAGGCGACGAGCGAAATGAGGGAGAGGACCCAGCGCGACGCTGGTGAAAAGCGGCGCTCCAGGAACTCCGGCATCGTGTACACCCGCGAGCGGACGTAGAACGGGACCAGCACCCAGCCGAGCACGAGCAGGCACCACGCGTGCAGCTCGTAGTGCGCCAGCGCGACGCCGCTCGTGGCGCCGGAACCCGCCAGGCCGACCAGGTGCTCCGAACCGATGTTCGAGGCGAAGATCGACGCGCCCACGATCACCCAGCCGAGGTTCCGCCCCGCAAGAAAGTAGTCGTCAGCGGTGTCCCGGCTCCGTCGCACGGACCACCAGGTCAGCGCGAGCAGCATGGCGAAGTACGCGGCGATCACGGTCCAGTCGATGGCAGTCATGGCGTCAGTGGGTGAGCGGAATGGGTGCGCGCGGCGTCACGGCCGCTTCTGACCGTAGTAGGCGCGCACGCCGTGTTTACGGAAGTAGTGCTTGTCGATGAGGGCGCCCGCGGGACGCGGTGCGTCCGGCGCCACGGCCCGGCACGTGACGTCCATTCGCGCGAGAAACTCGAGGACGATGCCGCGCTCGACCGCGTCGAGCGGGTCGTCTCCCCAGACGAAGGGACCGTGGTTGGCCACCAGGACCGCCGTCACTAGTTCGGGATCGAGGTCTGCCCGGCGAAACGTCTCGACGATCACCAGCCCGGTGTTCCTCTCATACTCCCCGGCCACCTCGTCGTCCGCCAGCGCCCTCGTCACGGGCACGTCGCCGCGGAAGTAGTCTGCATGCGTCGTCCCCATGCAGCGCACCGGGAGGCGCGCCTGCGCCAGGGCGGTGGCGCTCTCCGAGTGCGTGTGGACGACGCCGCCGCACCGGAACGCGCGATACAGCTCGAGGTGGGTGGGCGTATCGGACGAGGGGCGCAGCGCGGTCTCGAGTACTTCCCCTGTTGCGAGGGAGACGGGCACCATGTGCCCGGGCGTCAGCTCGGCGTATGGCACGCCGCTCGGCTTGATCGCGACGACGCCCGCCTCGCGATCGATCCCCGACACGTTGCCGAACGTGCCGAGCACCAGCCCGCTGTCAGCGAGGGCACGGTTGGCCTCGAACACGCGCTCGCGCAGCTGCGCGGCGATCATGCGCGGGTCACCTCCGAGCGCGCGGTCGTTGCCTGCGAGACCACGCGCTCGCGGAGCGCGAGCAGCCGCTTCATGATCGAGGCGAGCTCCGCGCGCGCGCCCCGCACGCCGCCGAACGTGTCGTGCAGCTGGCGGTAGAGCGCGTAGAGCTCGTCGTATACCGCGCGCGCCTGCGCGTCCGGCACGAACCGCCGGGGATGAAGCGACGTCATCCGCCCCTGGGCATCCTCGAAGCGGTCGTAGCCTCCCTCACCCGCGCCGGCGGCGACGGCTGCCGAGATCGCCGCGCCCAGCGCCGGTGTCTGCGGCGATCCGGCCAGGTGCATGGGATACCCGGTGACGTCGGCGTAGATCTGCATGAACACCGCGTTCTTCTCGGCGATTCCGCCACAGCACACGATCCGGTCGATCGGGACGCCGTATTCCTTGAGGCGCTCGGTGATGGCGCGCGCGCCGAATGCCGTGGCCTCGATGAGCGCGCGGTAGACGGCGGCACGGTTCGTGTGCAGGGTCTGCCCGATCAGCAGCCCGGTCAGCCTGGGATCGACGAGGATCGTGCGATTGCCGTTGTTCCAGTCGAGCGCGAGCAGCCCCGATTCGCCCGGACGCAGCCGTCCCGCCTCCTCCGACAGCTGCGCGTGCAGCGCCTCGTCTCCGACGCAGATCTCCTCGACCCACCATTTCAGCAGATCGCCGACCGCCGACTGCCCTGCCTCGATGCCGTAATACCCGGGCATGATCGAGCCCGGGACGATGCCGCAGATGCCGGGGATGTCGGCCATGCGCTCGCCCGCGGGAGCAATCGCGCAGTCACAGGTCGAGGTGCCGATGATCTTCACGAACGTGCCGCTGCGGATCCCGGCCCCGACTGCGCCGTAGTGGGCGTCGAAGCCACCCATCGCGACCGGAATCCCCGCGCGCAGGCCGAACACGCCGGCCCAGTCACGGGCGAGGGTACCAGCGGGGCAGTCTGCCGCGTACGCGCGATCGAACAGCCGCTCGCGCAGCGCGGCGAGCTTCGGATGCAGGCGGGCGAGGAACTCGCTTGAAGGCAGACCGCCCCACTGCTCGGAATAGAGCGCCTTGTGCCCGGCCGCGCAGACCGAGCGCCGGATGTCCCGCGGCGATTCGATCCCGGCGAGCACGGCCGGAATGAAGTCGGCCAGTTCCACCCAGCTCGCCGCGGCATCGAACACGTCGGGCGCGACGTTGAGGCAGTGCCAGACCTTCGCCCAGAACCACTCGGACGAGTACGTGCCGCCGATGGGGGCGAGCAGGTGCGGCGCGTGCGCCGCCGCGGCGGCGGTGATCGCCGCTGCTTCTTTCGCTGACGTGTGGTCCTTCCACAGCCAGGCGTACGCGGCGAGCGTGTCGCGCCAGCGGGGATCGAGCGCGAGCGGCCGGTTGCGCGCATCGACCGGCAGCGGCGTCGACCCGGTGGTGTCCACGCCGATGCCGATGACGCGATCCCGAGAGAACCCGGGAGCGCTCGACACGGCGGCGAGCGCGCCGGTCACCGACCCGCGCAGCCCCTCGAGGTAGTCAGCCGGGTTCTGCCGCGCGAGGTGCGGGTCGCGTGGATCGAGCAGGATCCCCTGGTCGCCTGACGGATAGCCGAACACGTCGGTGCCAACGATCCGCCCATCCCCGCAGTCCACCACCACGGCACGCACCGAATTGGTGCCGTAGTCCACGCCAATCGTGTAGCTCGCAGCCATCCCCCCCTCGCGCACGGGAAACTTGCCACAAAGATGGGCGATCTGCCAACTTGTTCATCGGTAATTGAGAATCGGGTCATCGGGTAATGGCACGATCGGGCAATTGGTAATCGGCAATCGGGGAGTTGGATTGCGGAATCGGGGGAATCTGGTAACCGGCTGATCGGTGAGCTCGATCCCCAATCCAAACTACCCGATTCCCCGATTCCCCGATTGCCGATCGTGCGATTACCCGATGACCCCGATTATCAGTTACCCGATCGACTGCTGCTCCCCTCCTCCCCAACCAGCCCATCGAAGGCATCATCCGGCAGCTGGTCGAGCGACGCGATCCCGAGATCCGCGCCAGCCGCGCTGGCGGGCCCGACGCCGATCGATCGCATGCCGGCGCGGCGCGCGGCCTCGATGCCGGCCGCCGCGTCTTCGACGACGACGCAGCGCCGCGGCGGGACGCTGAGGCTTGAGGCTGCGGCGAGAAAGATCTCCGGATCGGGCTTGCCGGCCCGCACGTCGTCGCCCGAGAGAACCGCGTCGAAGTGGCCAAGCCAGCTGAGCGCTTCGAGCACGCAGTCGATGTTCAGGCGCGGCGCGGAGGAGGCGATCGCCTGGCGATAGCCTGCCGCGCGCAGGCGGGCCATCCACTCACGTGCGCCCGGCAGTGGATCGACGCCGCGCCTGACCACGAGCGTACGGTAGAGGGCCTCCTTCGCGTCCGCGATCCGCGCGGCCTGCTCGGGGGGCGCGCCGGCGCCGAGCCATCGGGCGAGGATGCGATCGTTCTTCCAGCCGAAGACCTCCTCGAACTGGCGACGCGTGATCGAGACCCCTTCCACGCGAAGCGCCTCGACCCACGAGTCGAAATGGCAGGCGGCCGAATCGATCAGCGTTCCGTCGAGGTCCCAGAGCACGGCGCGCGGCATGGCAGATCGCAGCTTAACAGGTGCTAAGATCGGCGCGCACGATGGCTGATTCGCGCCACGGCGGCCCTCCCACGGAGCCGGTCGGGATCAAGGACATCGCGAAGGCGCTCGGCGTCTCCACGGGGACCGTCGATCGCGCGCTCCACGCCAAGCCGGGGATCAACCCGATGACGCGTGCGCGCGTGCTGCGCATGGCGGAATCGCTCGGCTACCGCCCGAACCTCGCCGCGCGCTACCTCAAGTCACGCAAGCACATCCGGATCTCGGTGCATCTCCCGCAGGAGATCGCGCTCTTCTGGGACTCGCTGCGCGACGGGATCCGCGAGGCGGCCGCGCCGTTCGCGCCCACGCTGCAGGTGGATTTCCGAAGTTACCCGCGCCTCGGCGAAGGCGACGTGCCGCTCTTCGAGCAGGCGCTGCGCGACGGCAC
>DATHTE010000122.1:0-24301 GCA_035463475.1 Vicinamibacterales bacterium | reverse complement strand
CGAACGGCTCGTGAAAGTGACGGTGGTGGTCTTGCCCCCGCGGTCTACGCCGCGGGGCGGCTCGACCGGGACGCCCGCAGGCGATACCCGGCCGCAATGGCCGAGCCGAGCAGCAGGAACGCGGCAGCCGACGGTTCGGGGATGCGCTCCCTGGTCTGCGCGTCGTGCGAGAACGGCGCGAAGTGTTGCACGTCCTTGTCGGTGCACGTCTTGTTCGCAGCGCACTTGGCTGCAATCTCGTCGTACAGGTCGAAGTGCAGGTTGTAGGCGCTGGCCAGGAGCGTGGAGTTGCCGACGAAGGATGCATAGTACGAACCGCCGCTCGCGCTGAGCGTCGGTCCGCCCGGGTTGTCGGCGGTGTTGTAGCTCACCGCGCGATCGAGCGGGCTGAACGTGAACGCGAACTCGGCAAAGTACGTGTCGTAGATCCCGTGGCCGGGCAGGTCATTGGGATCCGAGACCGCCCCCATCGACTCGATCGGCGGGGTTCCGTACACCAGGCTCGAGGTCGCGCTGTACGTGTTGACCGACCCTGTCTGTCCGAACGTGAACGAGCCCAGGTCGGCGGGCGCGGGGCCGACTTTGGGCGTGAGCGCGATCGAGACGTAGTAGGTCGTGTTGAGGAGCGCGTCGATCTCGGTCTGCGACGCGCCGCCCTTCGGTGTGAGGATGGCGAACAACTCGAACGCCCCTCCAGGCGCGACGATCGTCTGCGTGACCGGATCGTACACGCCTCCTTTCAGGTCGAGCTGCAGCAGGGGTAGCGCGTCAGCCCTGGCCGTCACCAGGAGGAGCGCCAGTCCCAGCAGGGCCCACGTCGGAATCCTCATTCCACATGCACCTCTCTTGTTCTGTTTGTTAACGGCACGTCGATGACTGCGCTCAGTCGACGAGGGCCACAGCTTCCGGCCTGGGGCCGCGCGGCTTCAGGACTGCCCCCGGACGATCGCGGGGCGCTTCGACCCGCCTCGCCGCGGGCGTGGCTGCGCCGCGCAGCACCTTGCCGGCCAGGAGAAGGCTCAGACCGAGCACCAGCAGTGTCGCGCTTTCCCCAGTGATGGCTCCCAATGCATGCATAGTTTCAGCAGCCCACGTTACATGGTGCGTGCCGTCCCGCCGGCTCACGGAGTTCCCGCGGGAAACGCGGGACCTCTCGCGGTCGCGTCCCGCGCAAGTCTGCGCGTCGGGTGTATTTGGTCTGAAACTCCGCGATTCTCGATCCTTGCGCCGGCCAGGTCCGTCCGGCGTGGATCAGGGTTGCGCGGATGGCCCGGCGGCGCTTCCCACGATGATCGTGAGTGGAGCGGAGCGGGGGCTTTCAGCCGCAAAGAGGCCGGACCGGCTGATCGCGACGAGCTCCAACGTGTGACGTCCGGCCGGGAGCGCCGGAAGGGGGGCGGTGCAGTCGTACACGTTCGGCGGCGTCCCCTCACACGCAACCGACGCGAGCAGAACCCGCTCGCCATCTACGTACACGCCGAATTCGTAGCGACCGAGCTCGGCGTGTGACGTCGCCGACTGGTTCCACGCGAGCCGGTCCGACGGGTTGACGTGGACCGGCGAATCGCCTGCGCTTACCGACGGGGCCGTCGGCGCGCCGCCGCACGCCCCGGCGAGGGCGAGCATTGTCACCAGCGCGCCAGCGCGAACGCCCCGAGTCTCCGCAGGGGACCCGTCGGAGAGAAAGAGTTTGACGAGCAGCATGGAAGTCGTCGGCGGCTCGCGCGCTTCTGCAAGCGATGTTCCCTGGGCGATCGCCGCGGCGGAAGGTTGGGCTTCGCCATTCTGGCGGGCCGCCGGTCCGACTCGGCTGGCCCGGTGCCGGCAGGGGTGGCCGGGCGCGACATGCTTGACGCATCACGCATAGTCGGTAATTTGCTGTACAAAAACGCGTTAACTGTGCGGCTCAGCAACAAGAATCTGGAAGAATGTCCACTTCTCCTATTGCACAGTCCCCTTAGAATGCGTAGAGTAAGCAACCTATTCTCGTCGAGATCGAGTACTTCTCGACCGGGCAGCGCGCTCCGGGCCGCGTGAGCGTTTGTCCGTCAGAGCCTTTGCACGCGGCGGAGCCTCGCGAATGTCGTGGATTCCCGAACTCACTGGAAAAAGCACGGCAATCAGGGTCGTTGAAGAAGAGGCAGGGTACGCCGCGCGATCGGACGCGAAAGTCCTGCTGACGGGCGAAAGCGGCGTCGGCAAAGAAGTGATCGCCCGGCTGGTCCACCGCGAGAGCGCCCGCCGCTCCGCCCCCTTCGTCACCATCAATTGTGCCGGCGTCCCCGACACGCTCCTGGAATCCGAGCTTTTCGGCCACGAACGCGGCAGCTTCACTGGCGCGTACAGGGACAAGCCCGGGCTGCTCGAATCAGCGGACCGCGGGACGGTGTTCCTCGATGAAGTGGGGGAGATGAGCGTCCGGATGCAGGGGATGCTGCTGCGGTTCCTGGAGACCGGGGAACTGCAGCGCGTCGGCGCGTCGCGGGCTCAGCGCGGCGTCGATGTGCGGATTATCGCGGCGACCAACCGCGTGCTCATGGATCGGATCCGGGACGGGGCGTTTCGCGAGGACTTGTACTACCGCCTCAACGTGATTCACATCGCCATCCCGCCGCTCCGGGATCGGCTCGACGACATTCTTCCGCTGATGGAGCACTTCCTCGCGGCGTTCGCCGCGCGCGCGGGGATGCCGGTTCCATTGCTCACCGCGGAGGCCCGTGCGGCGCTCCTGCAGCACAACTGGCCGGGGAACGTCCGCGAACTGAAGAACATGGCCGAGCGCCTGGTCGTGCGTGCGAGGCAGGAAATCCGCGCCGCCGATCTCAACCTGGTTGTCTCCGCCAGGCCGACGGCCGCCGCCGGCGGAACGCGGCCGCTCGCCGACTCGATGTTCGAGCGCATGGTGCGGCATGGGGAATCGTTCTGGATCGCGCCATACCCGGCGTTCATGGCGCGCGACATGACACGCGACGACCTGCGCCGCATTGTGAAGCTGGGGCTCGAAGAGACGCGCGGCAACTACAAGTTGCTGGTGCGCCTGTTCAACATGGACCCGGCCGACTACAAGCGCTTTCTGAACTTCCTCCGGAAGCACCACTGCCACATGCCGTTCCAGGCATACCGCACCGCCACACCGGATCGGCGCGAGCTGGCGGGTGGCGTCGCGGGCTAGTCGGACGCCTAGAGCCGCTACTCGACCCTGTAATTCGGCGCTTCCTTCGTGATGACCACGTCGTGCACGTGGCTTTCGCGCATGCCGGCCTGCGTGATCCGGATCAGCCGCGCCTCGCGCTGCAGCGTCTCGATGTTCGACGCGCCGCAGTAGCCCATCCCGGCGCGCAGCCCGCCCACCAGCTGGTGAATCATCGTGGCCACGCTGCCGCGGTGCGGCACGCGTCCCTCGATCCCTTCGGGCACGAGCTTCTCGCTCGCGTCGCCGGCGGCCGCGTCCAGGTCGAACTCGTCCTGGAAGTAGCGGTCCCGGCTGCCGCGGCGCATCGCGCCGAGCGAACCCATCCCGCGATACTCCTTGAAGCTGCGCCCCTGGTAGAGGATCACTTCGCCGGGGCTCTCGTCGGTGCCGGCGAAGAGGCTGCCGATCATCGTGCAGCTCGCGCCGACGGCCATGGATTTCGTGATGTCCCCCGAGTAGCGGATGCCGCCGTCGGCGATGATCGGGACGTCGTGCTTCGCCGCCTCGCGCGCACACTCCGCGATGGCAGAGATCATCGGCACGCCGATTCCGGCAACCACCCGTGTCGTGCAGATTGACCCGGCGCCAATCCCGACCTTCACGCCGTCCACCCCAAGAGTGATCAGCGCCCGCGTCCCCTCGGCGGTCGCCACGTTCCCGGCAATGAGGTCCACATCCTTGAACTGGCGCCGCAGCTTGCCGACGATGTCCATGACGCCCTGGGCGTGGCCGTGCGCAGTGTCCACCACCAGGACGTCCACGTGCGCGGCGACGAGCGCCTCGGCGCGCGACAACGTGTCCTTGGCGACGCCCACCGCCGCCGCCACGCGCAGCCGGCCGAGGCGGTCCTTCGAGGCGTTCGGATACCTGATCACCTTCTGGATGTCCTTGACGGTGATCAGCCCTTTCAGCTTGTAGTCGCGATCGACCACCAGCAGCTTCTCGACCTTGTGCCGATGGAGAATCTCCCGCGCCGCGTCGAGCGTCGTGCCGACGGGAACCGTGATCAGGTTCTCCTTCGTCATGATGTCGCCGATCGGCCGGTCCGTATCGGTCTCGAAGCGCAGGTCGCGGTTGGTGAGGATGCCGACGAGCCGCCCTTCCTTGCTGCCGTCCTCGGTGATCGGCACGCCGGAGATGCGGTACTTCCGCATCAGCGCCAGCGCCTCGTGAATGCGGTGCTGCGCCGACAGCGTGATCGGATTCACGATCATGCCGCTCTCAGAGCGCTTCACCCGGTCCACCTCGGAAGCCTGCTCCTCGATGCTGAGGTTCTTGTGGATGACGCCGATCCCGCCGTGCTGCGCCATGGCGATCGCGAGGCGCGACTCGGTCACCGTGTCCATGGCGGCGCTCGCCAGCGGCACGTTGAGGCGGATGTTCCGCGTAATCCGCGTGCTGACGTCCACCTGGCTCGGCAGCACCTTCGAGTGCCGCGGGACCAGCAGCACGTCGTCGAAGGTGAGGGCCATCGAGAGGCCGGTCGCGATCTGCTCGGCGGTCAACAGGTCAGTTTTCGTTTCCATCGTTTTCCTGGCTGGAGGACACGCCTAAGGCACTGTTGCTTGCTGCGAACGGGTTCCCGGCTGCGGAACCGGGACCCGGAAGCAGCGTCTCGCATCGGCAGCGGTTGGACCCCTTCCGGCTGCCGCAGCGGGGACGCGGCGCAGCGACACGGCGTGGGCGCTGGCATTCAACCTTGCCCCCGATACGCAAAAGGCCGACGCGAGGTCGGCCTTCCCATTCGGCATTCGGCATTCGGCATTCGGCATTGAACTCATGCCCCGTGGCACTTCTTGTACTTCTTCCCCGATCCGCACGGGCACGGGTCGTTGCGGCCCACCTTCGGGCCATCGTGGCGCACGGTTTTCACGACGTCGTCGCCGCCGGTGCGTGCCGGGCGCGGGCCCCCTTCGGCGACCGCGGCTCCAGCGGCGCCCCGTCCGAACGTGGACGGCGCGGTGGCAGGGTTGTTCAGCACGAACGGCGCGAGCCGCCGGGCCGCCGGCCTCGCTGGCGCGGCAGCCGGCCGCGCCGGCCCGCCTTCAATCACCGGCTGCAGGCGCCACAGATACCGCACCATCTCTTCGTCGATGCGGTCCTTCATCGCCTGAAACAGCTGGAAGCTCTCCTTCTTGTATTCCACGAGCGGATCGCGCTGGCCGTAGCCGCGCAGGCCGATGCCTTCCTTCAGGTGGTCGAGCGCGTAGAGGTGGTCCTTCCACTGCGCGTCCACGATCTGCAGCATGAGGTCGCGCTCCACGCGGCGGAGGAGCGTGACGTCCGGCAGGATCTTTTCCTTGGCCTCGTAGCGCTGCGTGATGCGCTCCCACAACCGATCCCGGATCGCGTCGCGATCGCGCGACGGCAGGTCCGCCGCCTCGAAGTCCGCCGCGTCCAGGCCGAAGATCTCCGTCACCGCGACGCGGAACGCTTCCAGGTCCCAATCCTCAGGCTCGGCCTCCGTGTCGAGGTACCGATCGAGCGTCGAGTCGAGCAGGTCCTCGGACAGCTGCATCAAGTACCCGCGCGTGTCGAGCGGTTCGGCGTCCTCTTCGATCGTGATGTGCCCCTCGAGGAGCTGCCGGCGCAGGCCGTACACGGCCTCGCGCTGCTTGTTCATCACGTCGTCGTATTCGAGAAGATGTTTGCGGATCGAGAAGTTCTGCGCCTCGACCTGACGCTGCGCGCGCTCGATCGCGCGCGTGACCATCCCGTGCTCGATCGGGACCCCTTCTTCCATTCCGAGCCGCTGCATCAGGCCCGAGATGCGATCGGACCCGAAGATCCGCATCAGATCGTCTTCGAGCGAGAGATAGAAGCGCGAGGAGCCCGGGTCTCCCTGGCGGCCGGCGCGGCCGCGCAGCTGGTTGTCGATGCGGCGCGCCTCGTGGCGCTCCGTCCCGACGATGTGAAGGCCGCTCACCGATACGACCTCGCCATGCTCTTCGTCGGTCTGCGCCTTGAACGACGCGATGCGCGCCTCGTACTCCGGCCGCGGCACGCGGTAGAAGCTGTCGAGATGGAAGAAGTAGACGAACTCCTCATCGTCGACGAAGCGCTCCTGCCCCTTGGGCAGCCGCTCGGCCACTTCGTCGGCAAGGCACTCCTGGCGCGCCATGAACTCGGGGTTGCCGCCAAGGAGGATGTCGGTTCCGCGCCCCGCCATGTTGGTGGCAATCGTGATGGTCGCCTTGCGGCCCGCCTGCGCGACGATCTCGGCTTCCTTCGCGTGGTACTTCGCGTTGAGGACGACGTGTTTGATGCCGCGCCGGTGGAGCATCGTCGAGAGGCGCTCTGATTTCTCGATGGAGACCGTGCCCACGAGCACAGGACGCCCTTCGGCCTGCTTGTCCTGGATGTCCTTGACGATCGCTTCGTACTTCTCCCGCTCCGTCCGGTAGACGGCGTCCGCCTCCTCGACACGCCTCAGGGTGCGGTTGGTCGGGACGACCACGACGTCCAGGTTGTAGATCTTCCCGAACTCCTCGGCCTCGGTCTCCGCGGTGCCGGTCATTCCGGAGAGCTTCTTGTACTTGCGGAAGTAGTTCTGGAAGGTGATCGTGGCGAGCGTCTGGTTCTCGCGTTCGATCTTGACCTTCTCCTTCGCCTCGACCGCCTGGTGCAGCCCGTCGCTCCAGCGCCGGCCCGGCATCAGCCGGCCGGTGAACTCATCGACGATGACGACCTGCCCGTCCTTGATCATGTAGTCCACATCGAGGCGGAACAGCGTGTGCGCGCGCAGCGCCTGGTTGATGTGGTGGAGCAGCGGCATGTTGATCGGGTCGTACAGGCCGCCGCTGCCGGGCGCGAGGCGGTGGCCGAGCAGCTTCTCCGCTTTGGCCATCCCGCTCTCGGTGAGCGTCACGGTCTTGTGCTTCTCGTCGACGATGTAGTCGCCCGTCTTTTCGAGCTCTTCGCGCTCTTCCGCCTTGACGTCCCCCCGCGTGACGGCGCCGGCCTGCAGCTTCGGGATGATGCGATCCACTTCGTAATACAGGTCGGTGGATTCCTCGGCGGGACCGGAGATGATGAGCGGCGTCCGCGCCTCGTCGATCAGGATCGAGTCCACCTCGTCGACGATCGCGAAGTGATGGCCCCGCTGCACGAAGTGCGCGAGGTCGAACTTCATGTTGTCGCGGAGGTAGTCGAAGCCGAACTCGTTGTTGGTGCCGTAGGTGATGTCCGAGCCGTACGCGGCCTGGCGCTCCTCGTCGTTCATCTCGTGCTGGATGACGCCGACGGTCATCCCGAGGAAGCGATACAGGCGGCCCATCCACTCCGAGTCGCGGCGCGCCAGGTAATCGTTCACGGTGACGACGTGGACGCCTTTGCCATCGAGCGCGTTCAGGTAGGCGGGCAGCGTCGCCACGAGCGTCTTGCCCTCGCCGGTCTTCATCTCGGCGATCTTCCCGCGGTGCAGCACGATGCCGCCGATGAGCTGCACGTCGAAGTGCCGCATGTTCAGCACGCGGCGGCCCGCCTCACGCACGACGGCGAACGCCTCCGGCAAGAGATCCTCGATCGATTCGCCGTTGGCCAGCCGCGTCCGGAACTCCGCGGTCTTCCCGCGAAGCTGGTCGTCGGTCAGCGCCTGGATCGACGGTTCGAACTCGTTGATCTGCGCCACGGCGGGGCGCAGCCGCTTGAGTTCACGCTCGTTCTGGGTGCCGACGACTTTTGTGAGGAGGTTCTGCAACATCAGGCGGCGCTAGAAGATATCCCGATATTCTAGCGTACGCAGCGGCCGCCTTGTACGGAGCGGCGGGGCGTTTGGGTGTTCGACACACAGCCGCTGCTATCCGGCGCGGAGGCAGCCACCAGCGCGTCGCAACCCGTTCGTCGCAGGCGGCAGTGGGACCCAAGCCTGCTGTAGACAAGCCGCCGGAGCAAGCGTTTCCCGGCTGCGGAACCGGGACCCGGCAGCGGCACCTCGCAGCGGCAGGCAGGACAGTTCAGCGCGTGGAGAGCAGACGGAGGGGATTGACCAGGCGGCTGTTCAGCCAGACCTCGTAGTGCAGGTGCGGGCTGGTAGAGCGCCCCGTCGAGCCGATGTAACCGATCACGTCGCCGCGGCGGACGTTCTGCCCGGGTTGGACCGCGCTCTTGGACAGGTGTCCGTAACGCGTTTCGAGACCGAACGCGTGAGTGATCACGACGCGGTTGCCGTAGTCGCCGGCGTACCCGCTGCTGGCGACGAGCCCGTCGGCGGTCGCGAGCACGGGCTCGCCGCGCCCCGCGACGATGTCGATGCCGTCGTGAAACGCGAAGATGCCGTTGAACGGATCGCGGCGTCGGCCGAACGACGAGGAGAGCCAGCCGGTCACCGGCCAGATGGAGGGCGTTGCGGCGGCGAGCGCGCGACGGCGCTCGATGCCCGAACGCGCGGAATTGAGCCCGCTCTCCAGCGCGTTCAGGAGATCCCGGATGACGCCAAACGTCGCGTCAGGCGAGCTGAAGGCCGAACTGAGCGCCGCGCTGGCGACCGGCGTGGCGGCTCCGCCGACGGCGCGATTGCGGCTCAACCCTGAGAGCTTCTCGACCGCGGCGAGCGTCGCAGGATCGATGTGGGCGCGGTCGCCCAGCTCGTTCACCGCGGCCTGAAGGGAAGAAATCTGGGCCGTCAGCTCGGACGTCGCAGCGCGGTAGCTGGCGTTCTGGGTCTGGAGCAGGTTGTTGCTCGAGCGAAGCTCCTCGAGCTCGGCGTGCACACTCCACCGCGCGCCGAGGCCCATCAGCACCGGCAGGGAGATCAGCACACAAGCGCCGGCGACAAACGGGCGCAGCGAGACGGTGAATCGCCGCATCGAGCCCGTGGTCCGGTCAGCGATCAGGAGCGTGTAACGCTTCGGCCGCATCTTTGACGGGGGGGAGCCTTCCGAGGGAGCAACACAAAGTAGCACAACTGTTTCCGGGCAGACAACGCAAAAAAGTCAACAGTCGGACATTCGGGCAGTCAGGCAGTCGGGGAGTCTCAAAGTCGGGCAGTCCACCAGTCGGACGGCCAGGCAGCGGGGCGAGCGGTCGAAAAAGCGCCTGAAGACGGCCTGCGCCGCCAGCCCGTCAACCGCGAAACGGCTGAGGGCGAGTCAGCCATCCGAGCGGTGCCCCGGGCTCGCCGTGCGGACGGGGGACACTGCCGGCCGCGAGCACGAGCCGACTGCGAGACTGCGCAGTTCCGTTAACCGCCCGACTGCCTGATTGCCCGACTGCCCGACTGCGTGACTGCTCGACTTCGCGACTGCCCCTGTCCGACTCGCGACTGCCTGACTGCCTGAGTGCGCGACCACCCGATCGCCGCGCGGCGGCCTTGGCGGCTTGCTTGCACCACGGGGGGCGCGGACCTCGAAAGGGGGTCCGGGCACCCTGCGAATGCTCAATGACGGAACGACGGAGGTATCGATGAGGAAAACGATCGTCGCACTCGCCGTTGCGGCGCTCCTCACCGCAGGGGTGGCATCGGCCGACCCTATTTCGGTGAGCGTCTACGGTGAAAGCTCAGCTTCCATCACAGACCTGGCAACGGGCAGCAAGACGATTGACTTCGACCTGAACTGGGACGCGTCGGAACCGCTCCTGGTGAAGTTCGATCTGAAATCCGGAGTGGATTACCAGGTCAACGTGGCGCTGCCGTCGACGAGCTGGACGGGGATGACCGTCGAGGTCCTCAACTCGGCCGTGGGTCCGGACAACGAGGTGGACCCGGCCCAGCCTTCGTACGTGCCGGCGGGCTGGTCAACCTCTAATAAGTGGGACGGCTACAGCTTCGCGCAGAGCTCCGGGCTCGATCGCAGCTTCACCGTCGGCGCGGTGAGCTTCGCGGTAATGGCCGACGAAACCACGCACGCGCGCGACCTCCTGTCGTTCTCCGGTTTCGGAACCGGCGCGGCCATGCTGTCGTTCGGGCTGCGCACCTACAACGGCAGCGGCGCGTTCCTCGTCAGGTTTGCGGGAATCGGCGACGCCATGCCGACGCCGGAGCCCGCGTCGATGCTCCTCCTCGGCGCCGGGCTGCTCGGTACGGCGACGGCCATTCGGCGGCGTCGCCGCAGCTCTGAGAGCTGATGGACCGTCGCTCGCTCGCCGGCGCGGCCGCGGTGCTGCTGGCGCTCGCGGCCGCGTATTACGACATCCTTGCGGGGCTCGTCCGGCAGTGGAACACGGACGATAACTACTCGCACGGGTTCGTCGTGCTGCCCCTGGCGCTGTGGTTTGCCTGGGAGCGGCGGGCGAAGCTCCGAGTGTTGCCGCGGCGCCCCAGTTCCGCCGGGCTGATCGTAATCCTGCTCAGTCTGGGGCTGCTGACGGTGGGCGTGCTCGGCGCGGAACTCTTCCTTTCGCGGATCTCGCTGCTCGGCGTCGTCGCGGGCCTGGTGCTGTTCCTGGCCGGCCCGGCGCACTTGCGCACCCTCGCGTTTCCGATCGCGTTCCTGCTGCTGATGGTGCCGCTCCCCGCCATCATCTTCAATCGCATCGCGTTCCCGCTCCAGTTGGTGGCGTCGCAGGCTGGCTCGACTGCGCTGGACTGGGCGGGTGTGCCGGTGCTGCGCGAGGGTAACGTGCTCGTCCTGGCGACCACGAAGCTCGAGGTTGCCGAGGCGTGCAGCGGGATCCGCTCGCTCGTGTCGCTCCTCACGCTCGCGATCGTGCTCGGGCAGTTCTCGCTGCGGACGCCGCCTGGCCGCGTGGCCCTCGCGTTGGCCGCGGTGCCGGTGGCGATTGCCGCCAACGCCTCCCGCGTCGCGGGAACCGGGCTGGCGGCGCATTTCTGGAGCCCGGAGGTCGCTGAAGGGTTCTTCCATTCGTTCTCCGGCTGGATCGTGTTCGCGGCGGCGTTCGCCGTGCTGCTCGCGGTGCAGCGTGTGATCCAGCGGATCGAGACGCGGCCCACGCGCACCACGCTCGGCACGCCGGCCATCGCGCCGGCAGGGGAGGCCTGAGGTGCTCGCGCGCGCGATCGTCGCCAGCGTTTTCATTCTCGGCGCGTCGCTCGCGATCGATCGCGCGTCCCTCGCCGAGTCGGTCCCGCCGCGGGTTCCCCTCGCCGCGCTTCCGCTGGCGCTCGGCGAGTGGAACGGACGCGATCTGCCGGCGTGGGACGACCGCGTGCTCGATGTGCTGGGCGCAGACGATTACGTCAACCGCCGGTACTTGAAGGACTCCTCCGTCGCGGACCTTTATGTGGGCTATTACCGCAGCCAGCGCCAGGGGGACTCGATTCACTCGCCCCAGAACTGCCTGCCGGGGGCGGGATGGCAGCCAGTCGAAAGCGACCGCCTCGCGATTCGCGTGTCGCCTGATCGCTCGATCACCGTGAACAAGTACATCATCCAGAAGGATCTCGATCGGCAGGTCGTGCTGTATTGGTTCCAGGGTCGGGGGCGCGTCGTGGCCAACGAGTATGCGAACCGCGCCTACCTGGTGTTCGATTCGCTGCGGACGCGCCGCTCGGACGGCGCGCTCGTGCGCGTGATGGCTCCCGTGTTCCAGACGACGGAGCGCTCGTCCACGGATGCGGCCGCGTTCGCCGCCGCGCTCTATCCTCGATTGTCCGAGGTCATCCCATGACAAGGTCGTCGCTACGTCTGTCCGGAGTGGTGTGTGTACTTACGGTCGCGCTCGCCGCGGCGGCGTGCGAGAGCAAGGAGGCGCGCGCCGGGCGATACCTCGCGAGCGGCGACGCCTATGCAGAGAAGCAGCAGCACGCCGAAGCGATCATCGAGTACCGCAACGCGATCAAGGCCCAACCGAACCTCGCCGATGCGCACATGAAATTGGGGCGGACCTATCTCCGCGTGGGCGACCCGGCGAACGCGCTCCGGTCCCTCACGCGCGCGGCGGACATGCGGACGACGGACCTGGAACTGCAGCTCGAGGCGGGCGCGCTTCAGCTGCTGGCCGGCGACGCGTCGGCGGCGCAGAGCCGCGCGCGCATCGTGCTGAAACAGGACCGCGCCCACATTCCCGGGCACGTGCTGCTCGGCAACGCCCAGGCGGCGCTGCGGCGCCCCCAGGAAGCGCGCGCGACGCTCGAGCGTGCCGTCGCCCTCGATCCCAGGTCGCCCGACGCGCTCACCGCGCTCGGATCGCTGTACCTTGCGATGGGGCAACGGGCGAAAGCGGAGAAGATGCTGCAGCGCGCCGTCGAAGCGGCGCCGTCCGGGGACAACCCGCGCCTGGCGCTCGCGAACTACTACTGGATGACCGGCGACCGGGCCGCGGCCGAGCGCGAACTGCGCCACGCCGTGGAGACGCAGCCCCGCAGCTCGGTGGCCGAGTACGCGCTCGCGACGCTCTACGAGCGCACCGGGCGCGCGGCGAGCGCCGAGACGCACTACAAGTCGCTCGCGGACAGCGGCGGCGCCGCGGCGAAGCTCGCGCTGGCGGAGTATTACCTGCGCCGCCAGCAGCCGGCGGCTGCGCTCGCCACGGCCAACCCCTTGCGCTCCGATCCTATGCGCGGGGGAGACGCGTCGCTCATCGTGGCCCGCGCGCAGCTGGAGCAGGGGCACCGGAAGGATGCGCTCGAGGTCCTGGACGCGCTGATCAAGAAGGACTCGCGCAACGTCGACGCGAGGCTGCTGAAGGCGCGCGCGCTGCTCGATCCCGCGCACGCGGATACCGAGGGGGCGCTGAAACACGCGAAAGCAGCGGTGAAGGCCGCCCCCGGGCTCCCGGAGGCGCACTACGTGCTCGGGCTCGCGCAGCTTCGCGCGGCGCAGCCGGCCGACGCCGAGCAGTCGTTTACGACGGCGGTGAAGATCGATCCGTCGCACGCGGGGGCCGAGCTGGAGCTGTCGCGCCTCGCGCTGGCGCGTGGTGACGCCGCGGCCGCGCTCGAAGCGGCGCAGCGCGCCACGAGGCACCCGGATCGGAAGGCCGCGGGCGTGCAGCTGGCGCGGGCGCTCGCGGCGTCCCGGAAGCTTCCGCAGGCGCGCGAGGCGCTGGCCCCGCTCGTCCGCGCGTATCCGGACGATGCCGCGGTGCGGTTCGAAGAGGCGCGGCTCGCGCTCGCGGCACGCGACTACGCGGCCGCCCGCGGCGCGTTCGAGCGCGTGCTCCAGAAACAGCCGGACGCCTTCGAGGCGTACGAGGGGACGGTTGCCGTGGACGTCGCCACCGGGAAGCTTGATGCCGCCGCGGCGCGGCTCGCCGAACGCATCGACAAGAACCCGTCGGACGTGCGGTATCGCGTGCTGGCCGCGCGCCTCGAGATGGCGCGCAATCGGCCCGACGCGGCCGCGGCCACGCTGAGGGAAGCGGTCGGGCGCGACAGGCGCAACATCGACGCGTACCTGCTGCTCGGCCAGTTGTACGCCTCGCGCGGCCAGCTCGACGCCGCGCGCAACGAGTTCACCAAACTCGCGAACGCCCGTCCGGACGCAGCCGCGAGCGCGCGGACCATGCTCGGCATCGTCGCGCAGATGCAGGGACGGAAGGCGGACGCGGTACGGGAGTACGAGGCCGCGCTCGAGGCCGATTCCGAGGCGCTCGTCGCCGCGAACAACCTCGCCTGGCTGTACGCCGAAGAGGGCCGGCTCGACGAGGCGCTGAAGCACGCGCAGAAGGGTGCGTCGAGGTTGTCGTCGCGTCCCGAGGTGCAGGACACCCTCGGCTGGGTCTACTACAAGAAGGGGCTGCCCATGCACGCGGCGCCGGCGTTCGAGAAGAGCGTGGAGCTCGCGCCGCAGAACGCGACCTACGCGTACCATCTCGGCCTCGCCTACGCCAAAGCCGATCGGCGAGCCGACGCACGCCGTGAGCTGCAGCGCGCGATCTCGCTCGACCCGACCGCCGCGTGGATCCCCGAGGCGCGGGCAACGCTGGCCGAACTCGCGGCGCTCGACAAACGTGCAAAAGAAGAGAAGAAGGGCCAGAGGTCAATCGGCAATTGATAATCGGGTCATCGGGTAATGGCACGATCGGCAATCGGGTCATCGGGGAATCGGGTAGTTGGATTGGAGAATCGGGGAATCGGGCAATCAAAATCGGGCAATCTGATTCCCCGATGCCTCGATGCCCCGCTGCCCCGATGCCCCGATGCCCGATTGCCCGATGCCCGATTGCCCGATGCCTCGATTCCTCGATTGCCGATCGTGCCATTACCCGATGACCCGCTCATCAATTACCAATCAACCAGCTCTCCCCTGAACTGCATTGCCTCCGCGACGTGCTCGCGCGCGATCTGATCGGCGCCGGCCAGATCCGCGATCGTGCGCGCGACGCGCAGCACGCGATCGTGCGCGCGGGCGGTGAGCGCCAGGCGGTCGCACGCCTGCTGCAGCAAGCGGCTGCCGGCCTCGTCTGGCCGGCATAACGCGCGGAGCGCGCGCCCGTCGAGCCGCGCGTTGACGCGCGGCGTCCCGCTGCCGCGCTCCCGCGGGTTCCGCGCCGCCTGGCGGACCCGCGCGGCGATCACACGCGCGCGCATCAGGGAGGACGCCTCGCCGGGCGGCCGTTCGCGGCCCACGACGGGGACCGTGGCCGGCACGGCCACCGCCAGATCGATCCGATCGCGCAGGGGCCCAGAGACGCGGCCGGCATACTGGTGCGCCTGCGCGGGCGTGCAGCGGCAGGCGCGCCGCGCGTCCCCCAGGAACCCGCACGGGCACGGGTTCATCGCAGCGACCAGCATGAAGCGCGCGGGAAACGACACCGTCCGCGCCGCGCGCGCGATGCGTACGTGGCCTTCTTCGAGCGGCTGCCGCAGCACGTCGAGCACGCGCCGCCCGAACTCTGGCATCTCGTCCAGAAACAGCACGCCGTGATGCGCGAGCGAGATCTCGCCCGGCCTGGGACTACTGCCACCTCCGACCAACGCGACGTCCGAGATGGTGTGGTGCGGCGCGCGGAAGGGGCGCCGCCCGACGAGGCCGGTCCCCGGAGGCAGCAGTCCTGCAACCGAGTGAATAGTCGTGACCTCCAGCGCTTCCTCGAACGTCAGTGGCGGCAGAATCCCCGCAAGCCGCCGCGCCATCATCGTCTTGCCGGCGCCGGGCGGTCCCACGAGCAGCGCGTTGTGCCCTCCCGCCGCGGCGATCTCAAGAGCGCGTCGCGCGAGCCCCTGCCCCTGCACGTCCGCGAAGTCGGAATCGGGATCGGGATCGTCCGACGGCCCGGTCCGAGGTGCGGGAGCGGGACGCACGGGCGCGGCCGCGCCATTGAGCGCCGCCACCGCGTCTGTCAGCCTGCGCACGGGCAAGAGCGCCGCTCCCTGGACGACGGCCGCTTCCGCCAGGTTGTCCGAGGGCAACACCATCGCGCGCATGCGATGGCGCCTCGCGCACACCGCGGCCGGCAGGACCCCGCGAACCGGATGAATGACCCCGTCCAGCGACAGCTCGCCCAGGACGAGCACGTCGTTGATCTCGGCGGTCGCGATCGCGCGGGAGGCCGCGAGGATGCCCAGCGCGATGGGAAGGTCGAACGCCGAGCCCGCCTTGCGCAGGTCGGCAGGCGCGAGATTCACCGTCACGCGGTGAGGAGGGTAGTCGAACCCCGAGTTGCGGATGGCGCTCCGGACGCGATCGCGGCTCTCCCGCACGCTGGCGTCCGGCAGGCCGACCATGACGAAGTGCGGCAACCCGAACGAGACGTCCACCTCGACCTGCACCGGACAGGCGTCGATGCCCACCACTGTGGCTGTCTTCAGGATCGAGAGCACGAAGGCGGCACCTGCAAATGGCGCCGCTCGCACGAAGCAACGACTTAGCGGCGAGGTACGCAGACCCTGCGTACTGACATGGGCAGGCCGCGGTGGAGTTTCTGAATCTTGTTATTTGGCAATTTGGTGATTTCGTGACCTAATTCCGATATTCACTTGGGTTGCCGTCGATCGACGCTCGCCGCGGTTGCCGCGGTTGCTCCCGCGGCCCGGCTCCGCGCGCGGGAATGCGCGCTGCGGCGACCTGTCTACAGCAGGCGCAGCGGCGGCCGGGAGCGCTGAGAAATAGACAGATCGCCGGAGCAAGCGGTCGCGCGCGCGGAACCGCGGCGCGAAGAGGGACTGTCGGCTCGCCGGAGTTTCCAGCGGACCTGCGTCAACACAGGCGCCGTTCGGCGCCGTTCGGGATTAGGGTGCGGTCTTTTGGTGACGAATCACCAAATCACCAAATCACCAAATGACCGAATCACCATGTGGCAGCGCAAGCGCCCAGTGCGTCAGCGCGAGGCGCTCGCGAAGATCGTCAGCCGGTCCCCCGCGGTGATGCGGTTCGAGTTCAGCCGGTTCCAGTTCTTGATCTTGGCGACCGTCGTGTTGAACAGCCGCGCGATCGACGACAGCGTGTCCCCACGGCGCACGCGGTAGGTGCGGCGCGCGAGTTGCTGACTGTTAGTCGCCGACGCGCGCGCGGGCGCGTCGTCTGCTGCCTCGGCGATCGTGCGGCTCGCGGCGAGCGCCGGAGGCGAAGGCCGGTCGGACCGCGCGGCGAGCAGAGTCGTGGGTGCGCGCGGGATGATCAGGGACTGGCCGGTGCGCACGCGCGAGGAGACCCGAAGCTGGTTCGCCTCGGCAAGATCGGTGCGGTTCACCTTCAGCTTGCGCGCGATACTGCGCAGCGTCTCGCCGCGGCGGACGGTGTACCACTTCACCGCGGTCAGTTCCGCCGCCGATGCGTCCTCGAGCTTGGCGCGCAGCCCCTCGGCCGAGCCGACCGGCACCTTGACCTCGTACTCGTAGCGCACCGGCGTCGTCCAGCGGCGGAGTTCTGGGTTGAGCGACTGAATCGTGTCGATGCTCGAGCCGGTCCACTCCGCGACGCGCCGCAGGTCCACCGCCTTCGGCACCCTCACCTTCTCGTATTCGATCGGCGGCTCGGCCGTGATCTCGAAGCCGTATTGCGAAGGGTTGCGCGCGATGATCATGGCCGCGAGGATCATCGGCACGTACTCGCGGGTTTCACGCGGCAGCGTGCGGCGCCCGCGCTCGATGAGCGACCAGAAATCGTCGGCCCTGTAGCGCTTCAGCGCGCGCTGGACGCGTCCCGGTCCCCCGTTGTAGGACGCGAGCGCGAGATGCCAGTCTCCCTCGAACATGCCGTTGAGCGTCTTGAGGTACTTGGCCGCCGCCAGCGTGGCCTTTTCCGGATCGGAACGCTCGTCGATGTACCAATCGTGCCGCAGCCCGTTTTCGAGCGCCGTGCCGCGCATGAACTGCCAGACGCCCTTCGCCTTGGCGCGCGAGAGGGCGTTCGG
The DNA here is from genome assembly GCA_035463475.1 of Vicinamibacterales bacterium. GTDB lineage: Bacteria > Acidobacteriota > Vicinamibacteria > Vicinamibacterales > 2-12-FULL-66-21 > JACPDI01. The sequence goes on along the minus strand of DATHTE010000122.1, from coordinate 6,912 downwards.
CTTGAACGCGCTCTCGACGATCGGAATGTAGGCGAGATCCAGCGGCAGCCCCTCCGCGCGGAACACGTTCTGAATCATCGGCAGGTATTTGGTGCCGCGCTGCAGCCCCTCCTGGATGAAATCGCGCAGCCGACCCTGGAAGAGCTCCACGTACGAGAGCACCTTCTCGTTCATCGGGATCGGCACGTCGGAGACACGCTGCTCGAGGTCCGCCTGCACGCTTTCGCGCGTGTCGGGCACGGCGACCGGCTTGATGACGAACGTCGCGATGTCCAGCAGTTCGTCCAGACTGGCGGTCTCGTATTTCTTCTCCGTGAAACCGTCGCCCTGGGCGAGGGCGGTGACCTCGTACGCGTTGATTCGATCCACGAGCCGATCGAAGTGCTCGCGAAGGCGCGCGTCCCACCGGGCGCCGTACTGCGATTCGAGGAGAACGTCCACCGCGCGGTCGAACTCCGCGCGGGCCTGATCGAGATGGCCCAGCTTGAGCTCCCGCTCGCCGTTGGCGAAATGCTGTTCGGATGTCGAGATCAGGGCGGCGACGGGATCCGGCGTTGGGCGAGGCTGGGTCTGGGTTGCTTTCCCCTGCGGCGCTGGCTTGGGCTTCTGCGCGCGCTGGGCGGACGCTGGGCCGGCGCCCATCAGCAGCGCGACGGCGCCGATGACGACGGGCGCGGGCAGTCGGAACGGACCTCTCTTCATTGGGCGCTCCCCCGTGAGCCGCACTTGCACTTCTCCGCGGCTTCGCTGAGGTCGCCCCCCGGCGGGGGGCTCCCGTCGTTCATCCAGAGCTGCTACGCGCGCGCGTCCCTGGCTCGAGGCTGGGGAGCCTTTCCAGTCGTGCTCCGCCCTCGCTGAAGCTACGGCGGGCCCGCCGTAGCCCTGGCGGAGGCCGGCCGCCGGACGCGAAAACCCGTCCCTGCTGCTGCTGGGGTAGAATGATAACACCTCAGGCGACAGCAGGTCAACCGTAAGCCTAGGACAACCGGGCAGTTAGGGCAAACCTACCGAGGCCACCCCGCCTGCACGAAAACCTTGTGCTGTTCACCGAGGTCCCGGGCCGCCGGCGTGACGATCGTCCGCTCGCCGATCGTGATTTTCCGGGCATGCCGCAGGGCCTGGCGGACGTCCTCCTCGCACACGAAGTCAACCGTCTTTTCGGCTTCTCCGGCAGGCTTCGAGAGCCTGTCGGCCACCGCTTCGGGGGTCCCGCCCCTGACCCCCTCGGCCCAGGCCGGGGCGGTGCCGGCAGCCCCACCCGGGGTCGCCGCCCCCCGGAAACCGCGCGCGGCGAGGAAGTCGTCCACGCGCCGCGACAGCGCATCGGCGGTGATGCCGGCAGGCCTCGGCTCCGGAGGCGCCTTCGGGAGGGCAGGGCCCGTCCCGGCAGCCGCCCGCCGTTCGGCATCCGCCGGCGCCTTTTCCCGTCCCCTATGGGTGGCCGGCCTGACCTCGTAGGCCAGGCGCTTGATGTTCAGCAGGTGTCTCGGCGAGATGTTGTCCGAAGTGATGTTGCCTCCGAACCCGCCGCACCCGAGCGTCATCGCGGGATCCAGGCCGGTGGTCAGGCCGATCGAACCGTGCGTCGTCGGCGTGTTCACGACGATGCGGAAGGCCGGCTTCTTGAGGCCGAACTGGAGGATCACCTGCTCGTCGCGCGAGTGGATGGCCATCGTGTGGCCCATCCCGCCGTATCGCAGGATCTCGATGCAGCGCTCACAGCCCTCCCGCCAGTCGCGCACGGTGTACATCGACAGCACGGGGCACAGTTTCTCGATCGAGAGCGGATACTCGCGCCCGACGCCCGCCAGTTCGGCGATCAGCACCCGGGTGTCCGCGGGGACGGTGAAGCCAGCTTGCTGCGCGATGTAAGGCGCCGGGCGTCCGACGAGCGCGGGGTTGGGAAGGCGTTGCGGCGTGACCAGTGCCTTGGACAGCGCGTCGATCTCCTGGGGGTTCAGGAAGTACGCGCCCTGGCCCCTGAACTCCCGCCGCACATCCTCGACGATCGCATCGTCCACGACGACGGAGTTCTCCGAGGAGCAAAGCACGCCGTTATCGAACGTCTTGCCCGTCACGATGTCGCGCACCGCCTTCGGCACGTCCGCAGTGCGCTCGATGTACGCGGGCGCGTTGCCGGGCCCGACGCCGTAGGCCGGCTTGCCGGCGCTGTAAGCCGCCCGTACCAGACCCATGCCGCCGGTCGCGAGGATGACGGCGACCTCGCGCGACTTCATCAGCGCCTGCGTGCCCTCGAGCGTGACGTTCTGCATGCACGCGATCGATCCGGGCGGCGCCCCCGCCTTCAGTGCGGCGTCGGTCATGACTTCGGCCACGCGCGAGATGCACCGGACGGCTGCCGGATGCGGGCTGAGGACGATGGGGCAGCGCGCCTTCAGGGAGATCAGGATCTTGTAGAGGGCGGTGGATGTTGGGTTCGTGGACGGCACGATCGCGCAGACGACGCCGAACGGTTCCGCGATCTCGACGACCTTCCGATCCTCGAACCGGCCGATGACGCCGACTGTCTTCATCGGCCGGATGAACTCGTAGACCTGCCGGGAGGCGAACAGGTTCTTCACGACCTTGTCGGCCACGACACCGTAGCCGGTTTCCTCGTGCGCCAGTCGGGCGAACGCCTCCGCGAGCGGCGTCGTGGCCGCCGCCATGGCGTCCACGATCGCGTCCACCTGCGGCTGGGTCAGCTCCGCGAGGCGCGGGGCCGCCTCCTTCGCGGTGCGCGCGAGCGTCCGCGCTTCGGAAATGGAGAGCAGGTCGCGATCGCTGGTCGCGGGCGCAGGTTGGGACATGCTGCGCCTATTTCGGCGCCTTCGGGAGAATCTTCTCCACCTCGGTGTGCGGCCGCGGGATCACGTGTACCGAGACCAGCTCGCCGACGCGACGCGCCGCCGCGGCGCCTGCGTCGGTCGCCGCCTTCACCGCGCCCACGTCGCCGCGCACGAGCACGGTTACGTAGCCGGCCCCGATGTACTCCTTCCCCACGAGCACCACGTTGGCCGCTTTCACCATCGCGTCGGCGGCTTCAACCGAGCCGATCAGCCCGCGCGTTTCCACCATGCCGAGCGCTTCGAGCGTCATTCTGCCTCTGGAAACCTCGTGCGTCTCTGGTAATTTAGACGGCGCAAGGCTAACATATTTTCCCCAACCTCGTCATGCGGATGAAACGCTTCCAACTTGCGCAGTTGCCGTGTGTTGTCGTCCTCGCCGTGTCCGCGGCCGCGTGCGGCGGCCGGCGCGCGGACGAACCGGCCGTCGCCTCGCCGTCCTTCTCGCTCGATCGTCCGCGCGTGTCGCTGGGCAGTCCTGTCGAGCTGTCGTACCGTTTCAACGTCTCCGCCCCGGTGAATGGCGACTACCGTGTGTTCGTCCACTTCCTCGACACGGAAGAGGACCTGATGTGGACCGACGATCACTCGCCGGTGCCGCCCACGAGCCAGTGGAAACCCGGTCAGACGATCTCGTACACGCGAACGATCTTCGTACCGATCTATCCCTACGTTGGTGAGACAACCGTCCGCGTGGGGCTCTATTCACCCACTGACGGCCGGCGGCTCGCCCTCAACGGGAACGAAGTCGGAGACCGGGAATACCAGGTTGCCACCTTCACTCTCGCGCCACAGTCCGAGAACATCTTTCTCATTTATCGCGACGGCTGGAACCAGACGGAGAGCGCCGCGGACCAGCCGGCGCTCGAGTGGCAGTGGACGAAGAAGTCGGCCGCGATCGCGTTCCGGAACCCGAAGAGGGACGTTACGTTCTTCCTCGAGGCGGACGGTCGTCCGGATGTGTTCACGCCGCCGCAGCAGGTTTCAATCAAGGTGAACGACCAGGTCGTTCACACCTTCCCGATGAGCGACCGCGAGCCCACCGTGCACCGGGTTCCCATCTCCGCCGCCCAGCTAGGCTCCGGGGACATGGTTGACCTCAAGATCGAGGTGGACAAGACGTTCGTTCCCTCGGCGATTCCCGCAGGCCAGCCCGGGCACGGCGCCGACACGCGCGAGCTCGGCATCAGGGTCTTTCACGCGTTTGTGGGCGTAAAGGGGTGACCGGGTCCGACCCGTCTCGTGCAGTCCTGTACACAATCTGGACACTCCGTCGCGCGGCGTGGTAGGATGGCTGTCCCTTTTTGATGCAGCTGACACGTCTGTGGGCGCTCGGCGCGGTTCTGTTCGGACTGGGCGTGGTTAGCCCGGCCTCGGCGGAACTGGTATTCCTCACGTCGGGCCGGACCCTCTCCGTGAGCAACCACCGCGACGACGGGCAGGTCATAGTCCTCGGGTTGCGGTCGGGCGGCGAGGTCACGATCGCTCGCTCGCTCGTGGAGCGGATCGAGGCCGACGAAGTGCCGTACCCCGAGCCGCAGGTGCCGGACGCCAAGGAGGCGACCGCCTCTGGTCCGGCCGCGTTGCTCGGCCAGGTGCCCTACTCAGAGCTTATTGAGAACCTCTCCGCCGCGCACGGTGTTGACGCCAATCTCGTGAAGGCGCTGATTAAGGTGGAATCGGGCTATCGCCCGCGGGCCCGCTCGTCGAAGGGCGCGATGGGTCTCATGCAGATCATGCCGTCCACCGCAAAGCGGTACGCGGTCCGCAATCCTTACGAGCCCAAAGCCAACCTCGAGGCCGGCATCCGGCACCTGGCGTCGCTGCTCCAGCGATTCGAGGTCAGTGCCGCCCTCGCGGCCTACAACGCGGGCGAAGCGGCGGTCCGGCGCTTCGGCGGTGTGCCGCCCTATCGCGAGACGCGCAATTATGTGAAGCGCATCCTCGCGATGATATCGCCCCAGCCGTAGTGCAGCCCGGCGCCGCAGGCAGGCGAGCGCCCTGTGACGAGCCCAGCCATCGGCCCGCGGCCGCGGTCTAAATAGCTGCGGGTGCTAATATTTGGCGCTGATGGAATATCGCTGCAGGCTCGGCACCTCCTCAGGTCACATCACGGAAGGGATTTACGTCGCCGACTCGGAGGCGACGCTCCGCCGCGAGCTGGAGGAGAAGGGGATGTACGTCCTCGCCATCGAGCGCGCGGGGCGGCTGCCGTTTGCCGGCGCCATCCGCCTCCCGCAGCGGCACAAGGTCCCCGCACGCGATTTCCTCGTGTTCAACCAGGAGCTGGCCACCCTGCTCAAGGCCGGCATGCCGCTCGTCCAGTCACTCGACATCCTGCGCCAGCGCGTCGAGCACCCGCTCTTCAAGCGCGTCCTGGACGACGTGCACGAGCGTGTGCGTGCCGGGTCGTCCCTCTCCGAGGCGTTCGATGCGCAGGCGGGCCTCTTTCCCGGCGTTTACAGCGCGTCGCTGACGGCCGGCGAGAAGAGCGGCAACCTGGAGCAGGTCATCCGACGGTACGTCGCCTACGCCAAGATGATCGCGGCCGTCAAGCGGCGCACCCTGTCGGCGCTCGTGTATCCCGTCATCCTCACGGCGCTGTCCCTCGTCGTGGTCGGGATAATCGTGTTGAAGGTCGTGCCGGCGTTCGCCGGGTTCTACGGACAGTTCGACCGGGAGCTGCCGCTCTCCACCCGGGTGATTGTCGCGGTGTCAGGCTTTTTCGTGACGTATTTCGTGGTCATCGTGATCGCCGTGATCGCGGGCGCCGCGGCCGCCTGGGCCTGGCTGCACCAGCCCGAGCAGCGGGTGCGGTTCGATCGCTTCCTGCTCAGGCTGCCGTTTGCCGGCGCCGTGATCCAGCGGTTCTCCACGGCGCAGGCCGCTCGCACACTCGGGACGCTCCTCGGCGGGGGGATCCCGCTCGTCAACGCGCTGGAGATTGCCTCGCGCGCGGTGGGTAACCGGTATATGGCGCATCAGCTTCAGATAGCCGGCACCGAGGTACGTGAGGGGTCGTCGCTCGCGGCGGCGATGCTGGAGCGGGGGAGCTTTCCGGACGTGGCGATCAAGATGGTCGAGGTCGGCGAGCAGACCGGGGCGCTGACCGAGATGCTCCACAGCCTGGCGGACTTCTACGACGAGGACGTCGAAACGACCCTGGGGCGATTCGTCACCCTCGTCGAGCCGATACTTCTCGTGACGATGGGGCTGGTCATCGCGGCGCTGCTCCTGGCGCTTTACATGCCGCTCTTCCAGCTCTCGTCGGTGATGTCATAAATGGAACAAAAAGCCCTCAACGGCTCGGATTTCTACGTCGGCAGCGAAGAAGCCACCCCCGCCGAGCAGGCGGCCGAAAACGAGCGCGCGCGGCGCCTCGCCGAACGCTACCGGCTCGAGTTCGTGGACATGCACCGGTTCCGAATCGACCAGGAGCTGTTCCGGTCGATTCCGGCGGACCTGATGCTCCGGTACGGCTTCGTGCCGTACCGGCGGGAGGGGAAGGCGCTCCTGATCGTCGTCTCGGACCCGACCGACCTGCCGCTCATCGACGAACTGTCGGCGTTGCTCGGTACCCCGATCAAGGTCGCCGTCGGCACGCCATCGGCGATCCAGTCGATCCTGAAGAAGAGCGAGAGCTCGCAGCGCGTGCTCGAGGAAGCGACCGAAGGGTTCCAGATGCAGATCCTCCGCGAGGACGAGAACCTCGAGGAGAGCCTCACGGTCGAGAAGATGACGAGCGACGCGAGCCCGGTGATCCGCCTCGTGGACTCGATGATCTACACGGCGATCCAGCGGCGGGCGAGCGACATCCACGTCGAGACGCAGGACGACGCGGTGCAGGTCAAGTACCGGATCGACGGCGTGCTGCAGCCGGCGATGCGCCCGATCGACAAGCGGTTCGCCGGGCCGATCATCTCGCGCATCAAGGTCATGGCCGAACTGGACATCGCCGAAAAGCGCGTGCCGCAGGACGGCCGGTTCAAGCTGCGCATGCGCGGCAAGACGATCGACTTCCGTGTGTCGGTGATGCCGAGTGCCCACGGCGAGGACGCCGTCATCC
>DATHTE010000121.1:0-5108 GCA_035463475.1 Vicinamibacterales bacterium | reverse complement strand
AAGCGTCCATCCCGGAGATGCGGACGGCGATGGAGCAGGGGAGGGTCACCTCGCGGCAGATCGTCACCGAATACCTGACCCGCATCGCGACCTACGAGGACACGCTGCACGCGGCGCTCGCCGTGAATCCACGCGCCCTCGAGGAGGCCGACGCGCGCGACCGCGAGCGCGCGGCCGGCAAGGTCCGCGGGCCGCTGCACGGCATCCCTGTCGCGCTCAAGGACAACATCCACACGACCGACATGCCGACCACCGGGGGCGCGCTGGCCTTCGACGGCTTCGTGCCGCCGTTCGAAGCGACCGTGACGCGCCGGCTTCGCGACGCGGGCGCGATCATCATCGCCAAGACGGTGCTGACGGAGCTGGCCAACTGGGTCGCGAGCGGTATGCCGGCGAACTACAGCGCGCTCGCGGGCTACGGCATGAACCCGTACGACCCGCGACGCGATCCGCGCGAGGCGACGTTCGACGGCCGTCCCGCGATGAGCACCGGCGGCTCGAGCTCCGGCATCGGCACCGCGGCGAGCTTCTGGGCGGCGAACATCGGCACCGAGACGTCCGGATCGATCCTCAGCCCGGCCAACCAGAACATGCTGGCGGCGATCAAACCGACGGTCGGCCGCGTGAGCCGCTACGGGATCATCCCGATCACGGCGGACCAGGACACCGCCGGGCCGATGGCGCGCACCGTCGCCGACGTGGCGATCGTGCTCGGCGCGCTCGAGCAGGGGAACCCGGATCCGAACGACGCGGCGACCAGCAGGTGTCCCCCTCCCGCCGGCTTTGACTACACGCCGCACCTGAAACCGGACGGGCTGAAGGGCGCGCGCATCGGGATCCCGCGGGCGTTCTTCTACGATCGCGTCGCGGTGCCGGGCAGCGACCAGCCGCGCGGCGGCCTCAATCCCGAGCAGGCGAAGGTCATGGCCGAGGCGATTGCCGTGCTCAAAGAGCATGGCGCGACCGTCGTCGATCCGGCGGACATCCCGAGCGTGGTGTCGGAGGACCCCGCGCAGAACTTCCTGACGTGGGGCATCTGTTCGGGGACCGAAGACGCCAAAGGCAAGGACGAAGACTGCTCGGTCATCCTGAAGTACGGCATGAAGCGGGACTTCAACGCGTGGCTCGACTCGCTCGGGCCGTCCGCGCCGGTCAAGAGCCTCGCCGAGCTGCGCAAATGGAACGAGGCGCATCAGAAGGCCGGGGCGATCAAGTACGCCCAGGCGAACCTGGACATCTCCGACGACATGGACGTCGAGGCCGATCGGCCGCGATGGCAGGCGGACCGCGCGAAGGACATCCTGCTCGCCGCCACGAACGGGATCGACGCGGCGCTCAAGACGCACCAACTCGACGCGCTGCTGATTCCCGGCGCGAGCGGCTCGGCGCTCGCCGCCCGGCCCGGGTATCCGACCGTCATGGTGCCGTTCGGCTTCGTGCCGAACGTGCCGTTCGGCCAGGCCGCGCCGTTTCCGCCCGGATTCAACGCGAAGCCGCAGCCGTACGGCGTAAGCTTTACAGGAACGGCCTGCAGCGAACCGCGCCTGCTCGAGCTCGCGTACGCGTTCGAGCAGGCGACGAGGCGGCGCGTGCCGCCACCGGGGCTGCCATGAACTACACGATCTCGTCCGAGCTGCTGAGCGCGTCCACGATTGCCGTGCGCGACTGCATGGGTACGAAACCCGGCGAGTCGATCCTCGTGGTCACAGACGAGCCGCTTCGGAGCATCGGGTACGCGCTCCGGCAGGCGGCGAAGGAGCTGGGGCACGACGTGATGCTCGTCGAGATCCTCCCGCGGCCCACCAACGGCGCGGAGCCGCCGCGGGCTGTCGCGGAGCTGATGGCGCGCGTGGATGTCGTGCTCTGTCCGACCTCGAAGTCGCTGACGCACACCGACGCCCGCCGCGCCGCGAGCGCCGCGGGCGCGCGCGTGGGCACCCTGCCCGGCGTGACCGAAGAGATCATGGTCCGTTGCATGAACGCCGACTACAATCTGATCGCGCAGCGTACCCATCGGCTGTGCGCCCTCATGAAGGAGACCAGGACCATCCGCGTCGAGGCCCCCGCCGGCACGAGCATCACGATGCCGATCGCCGGCCGCCAGGCGCACGCGAGCACCGGACTGTTCCGCGAGCGCGGACACTGGGGGAACCTCCCGACAGGCGAGGCGTACCTCGCGCCGCTCGAGGGCACGTCCAACGGCGTGGTGGTCGTGGACGGTTCGATGGCGGGCGTCGGCGTGACTTCCCAGCCGATTCGCATCACCGTCAAGGACGGCTATGCGACCGACATCACCGGCGGGCCGGAGGCGCGGAAGCTCGTCGAGTTGCTCGAGCCCCATGGACGTGACGGCCGCAACGTCGCGGAGTTCGGGATCGGCACCAATGACCGCGCGCGGCTGACCGGCGTCATCCTCGAGGACGAGAAGGTGATGGGCACGATCCACATCGCGTTCGGTGACAACAAATCGATGGGCGGATCGGTCGGCGTTGCCAGCCACCTCGACGGCCTGGTCAGGCAGCCTACCGTCTGGTTCGACGACCAGCTGATCATGGACGCGGGACGGCTGCTCGCGGTCGTGTGACGTGCGCGGGCTCGTGCTGGCGGGCGCGCTCGTCGCGGCGATGCCGGCGCCAGCCTCGCCCGCGACACTCAAACCGCGCACGGCAGCCGTGTTCGACAAGTACGTGAGCCTCTCGGAAGCGCGGATGGACGCGGAGATCCGATCCGGCACCCCGTTCATCTGGGCCGAGGGGCTGCCAGCGTCGCGACTCCGCGAAGTTGAGGCGCGCCTCCGCCGCGGCGAGGTCGTCGTCGAGCGCCTAAGGACGCGAGAGGGAGGCCGGGGCATCGACCCGCCGGACGGCATCATCCACCACTGGGTCGGCGTGGTCTTCGTGCCGGGCGTCACTGCGGACGCGGCCGTCGCGCTCATGCAGGACTACGATCGCCACTCGAGGATCTTCCAGCCCAACGTGGTGGACTCCCGAACGCTCTCCCGGGACGGCCAGCGGTTCAGGTTGTTCCTCCGCTTCTACATGAAGAAGGTACTGGCGGTGACGCTGAACACCGAGAGCGAGGCCGAGTTCGTCCGCCTCGGCGAGGGCCGGGCCTACAGCCGGATCCGCAGCACTCGCGTGGCCGAGGTCGCCGACGCCGGCACGTCGAAGGAGCACGAGAAGCCGGTGGGCAACGACAACGGCTTCATGTGGCGGCTGAACACGTACTGGCGCTTCCTGGAGCGGGACGAGGGCACTTACGTGCAGTGCGAATCGATCACGCTGTCCCGGGACATTCCCTTCGGCCTCGGCTGGATCATCAGGCCGTTCATCACAGAGGTGCCCAAGGACTCCCTGACCTTCACGCTGGGGCGGACGAGACGGCAGCTGATCCAGGACGCCGGCGCGGCCCAGGAAAGCTGCGCCGAGCGGCCGTTTGGGGTTTCGGGTGGTTCCATGGGAGAATGGTGTCCGATAAGGAGATATGAGCGAAGGATCGAGATATCTGAGCAGCCAAGTGAGCGGCCGTTGACTCTCCCTCCGACTACGCCTCTTTCGATTGAATTCACTATCAGAACGCAGCACTAACGGCGCACGGCCCGATCGTCGCGGGCGTCGCGGCGGACCGCGCCGCAGGCGGGCGTCGGTCCCGCCACGCGTCACGGTCGCGCCACAGGGTTTCGAGCCCGTCCCGCACGACCCCTCACCTGTCGCATTCGAGGACCTGCAGCTCGACGACACCCTCTTCCGGGGCATCTCGGAACGCGGGTTCGTCCGGACGACGCCGATCCAGAGCGCGGCGATCCCCCTCGTGCTCGCCGGCGGCGATCTCATCGGCTGCGCTCAGACGGGGACCGGCAAGACCGCCGCGTTCCTGGTGCCGATCGTGCAGCGGTTGCTGACGACGGCCCATGCGCCGGATCGCTCGCGCAGCACGCGCGTGCTCATCCTGGAGCCGACGCGCGAGCTGGCGGTGCAAATCGAGGAAGACTTCCAGGGGCTTGCGTATCACACGGGGCTCACCGCGGCGGCGGTGTACGGCGGTGTCGATGCCGGGGCGCAGGAGCGCGCGCTTCGCGCGCCGGTGGACATCATCGTGGCCACCCCCGGCCGGCTCATCGACCACATGGGCACCTGCAGCCCGCGCTTCGAGGGACTGGAAGTGCTGGTGCTCGACGAAGCGGACCGCATGCTCGACATGGGGTTCTGGCCGAGCGTGCGGCGGATCGTCGCGACGCTGCCGCCGGAACGTCAGACGTTGTTCTTCTCCGCGACGATGTCCGAGGACGTGTTCCGGTCGGCGGTCGATATCATGCGCGCGCCGCAGATGATCCAGATCGGACCCGCGGGGGGCCCGGCCGTCACCGTGACGCATCGCGCGCACCAGGTCCCGTCCGCCGAGAAGACGACCTGGTTGGCCGGGTTTCTGAAGCGGACGCCGGAGCCGACGCTGATCTTCACGCGCACGAAGCGCGGCGCCGACCGCGTGGCCCGACGCCTGGCGGCGACGGGGATCCGCTGCGCCGCGCTGCACGCCGATCGCACCCAGCGCGAGCGCATCGCCGCGGTGGAAGGGTTCCGCGCGGGGCGGTACAGCACGCTCGTCGCCACTGACATTGCGGCCCGGGGCCTCGACATCGAGGGAATCGGGCATGTGATTAATTACGAGGTTCCGGATTCGGCGGACGCGTACGTCCACCGGGTCGGCCGGACGGGGCGGGCGGAGGCGACCGGGGTCGCCTTGACGCTCGTCGCGCCGGAGGAAGCGGGCGCGTTCCGCGCGCTCGAGCGCGCGCTCAACATCACCGTTGGGTCGCCGCAGGCACGCCGATAAAAGGAGACAGAGAGAGATGGGCCGCAAGCTGTACGTCGGAAACCTCCCCTTCGAAACGAGCGAGGGGGATCTGCAGTCGCTCTTCGAGCAGGCGGGCGCGGTCGATTCCGTGCGCGTGATGCGCGACATGGCCACGGGGCGCGCGCGAGGGTTCGCGTTCGTCGAGATGGTGTCGGACCAGGATGCCCAGAAGGCGATCCAGCAGTTCAACGAGGCGCAGTTCGGCGGCCGCACGCTGACCGTCAACGAGGCGCGGCCCAAACCGGATTCGGGCG